>NZ_AVPU01000013.1 GCF_000768355.1 Lysobacter daejeonensis GH1-9 | reverse complement strand
GCTGCCTCGTCGCGGACCCAGCCGGCGGTCAGGGCCGCGCGTGGGCCGCCGGGAGGCGGCGGAAGTTCGGGGCTGATCAGCCGGGCGGCGCCGGCCTGGGCGGCGGACAGGCCGCCAGCAGAAGCGTGGGTGGTCATCGGGTCCGGGGGACTGCCGTGGGAAGCCCGCTATTCTAAGGCTTCCGCCTGCTTGCACTGGCAATTCCCCGGCGTATGGCTCCAGTCGCGCTGGGTGTGACGCGGATCACATCCAGGGGGCTTTTGCGCGGCACCGGAGGGGGGCTGGAGGCTGCCCGCAACCACAACAAAATTTTCCTCGCTTGCCGCAAGTCAATGCAGGGGGCTACCATTTCGCGGTTATCCGTAGCGCCGGTCCCGGCGTGATGGGCCCCGAGGGGCCTGCCAGCCACCTCCTTCCGGACGGTCCCCTGCTGCCAGACGGCACGGTCGACCGGAACAGGTAGCCCGCGGAGCTGCATCCAACAATACCTTCAGATTTATCGGGGCTCGAACTGATGAAAGCCGGTCGTATCAAGCAGTGGGCAGTCGGCGCAGCCGCCATGGCCCTGCCGGTCCTCGCGAATGCGCAGGCCGCCGATCCCAAGCCGTGGCAGCTGAACATGGGCCGCGGCGTGACCCACCTGTCGCAGAACGCCTACGAGGCGCACATGCTGGCACTGTGGATCTGCGTGGTGATCGGCGTGCTGGTCTTTGGCGCCATGGCCGTGGCCATGTTCAAGTTCCGCAAGTCCAAGGGCGCGGTCGCCGACCAGAGCCTGACCCACAGCACCAAGCTGGAAATCCTGTGGACCGTGGTCCCGGTGGTGCTGCTGCTGGCCATGGTGTTCCCGGCCACCAGCAAGCTGATCCAGATGTACGACACCCGCGAGTCGGCCATGACCGTGAAGGTCACCGGCTTCCAGTGGATGTGGAAGTACGACTACCTGGGCGAGGGCGTGTCCTTCACCAGCCGTCTGGACCGCAAGAGCGACGAACTGCGCCAGAGCGGCAAGGTCATCGCCGAAGGCGACCACGACAACTACCTGCTTGACGTCGACAACGTGCTGGTCCTGCCGACCGACACCAAGATCCGCTTCGTGCTGACCGCCGACGACGTCATCCACGCCTGGTGGGTGCCGGCGCTGGGCTGGAAGCAGGACGCCATCCCGGGCATCGTCAACGAGGCGTGGGCCGAGATCCGTGAGCCTGGCCTGTACCGTGGCCAGTGCGCCGAACTGTGCGGCAAGGACCACGGCTTCATGCCGATCGTGGTCAAGGCCGTGCCGAAGGCCGAGTACCAGCAGTGGCTGGCCGCCGAGAAGGCGAAGAACGCGCCGGCCGCCCCGGTTGCCGCGCCTGCCGCCGCCCCGGCCGAAGCCGCGCCCGCCGAGACCGCTCCGGCGGAAGGCGAGACCCCGAACACCGACGCCACGGCCGCAGCTGCTACCCAGCACGCCGCGGTTGCCGGCTGATCGTCACGCATTACAGATAGAGGTAGGCCATGGCTGCCACGCACCCCGCCGCTGACCACCACCACGATGACCATGCCCACAAGCAGGGCTTCATCGAGCGTTGGTTCTTCTCGACCAACCACAAGGACATCGGCACGCTGTACCTGGTGTTCAGTTTCATCATGTTCATCATCGGCGCCGGCATGTCGGTGGTGATCCGCACCGAACTGGCGCAACCGGGCCTGCAGCATGTCAGCCCCGAGTTCTTCAACCAGATGACCACCATGCACGCGCTGGTGATGATCTTCGGTGGCGTCATGCCGGCCTTCGTCGGCCTGGCCAACTGGATGATCCCGCTGCAGATCGGCGCGCCGGACATGGCGCTGCCGCGCATGAACAACTGGTCCTTCTGGATCCTGCCGTTCGCCTTCTCGATGCTGCTGCTCACCCTGTTCCTGCCGGGCGGCGCCCCGGCCGGTGGCTGGACCCTGTACCCGCCGCTGTCGCTGCAGGGCGGCAGCAACGTGGCGTTCTCGATCTTCGCCATCCACATGATGGGCATCAGCTCGATCATGGGCGCGATCAACGTCATCGCCACCGTGCTGAACATGCGTGCCCCGGGCGTGGACCTGCTGAAGATGCCGATCTTCTGCTGGGCCTGGCTGATCACCGCGTTCCTGCTGATCGCCGTGATGCCGGTGCTCGCCGGCGCCGTGACGATGCTGCTGACCGACAAGTTCTTCGCCACCTCGTTCTTCAACGCGGCCGGCGGCGGCGACCCGGTGATGTACCAGCACATCTTCTGGTTCTTCGGCCACCCCGAGGTCTACATCATGATCCTGCCGGCGTTCGGCGTGGTGTCGGAGATCATCCCGACCTTCAGCCGCAAGCCGCTGTTTGGCTACCAGGCCATGGTGTACGCCACCGCCGCGATCGCGTTCCTGTCGTTCATCGTGTGGGCGCACCACATGTTCACGGTGGGTATGCCGCTGGGCGGCGAGATCTACTTCATGTTCGCCACCATGCTGATCTCGGTGCCGACCGGCGTGAAGGTGTTCAACTGGGTCACCACCATGTGGCGCGGTTCGCTGACCTTCGAGACCCCGATGCTGTGGGCGATCGGCTTCGTCATCCTGTTCACCATCGGCGGCTTCTCCGGCCTGATGCTGGCCATCGTGCCGGCGGACTTCCAGTACCACGACACCTACTTCGTGGTGGCCCACTTCCACTACGTGCTGGTGACCGGCGCGCTGTTCTCGATCATCGCCGCGGTGTACTACTGGTGGCCGAAGTGGACCGGCCGCATGTACAGCGAGACGCTGGGCAAGATCCATTTCTGGTGGACGATCGTGTTCGTCAACCTGCTGTTCTTCCCGCAGCACTTCCTGGGCCTGGCCGGCATGCCGCGCCGCATCCCGGACTACAACGTGGTGTTCGCGGACTGGAACCTGATCAGCTCGATCGGCGCGTTCGGCATGTTCGTCACGCCGTTCTTCATGGCCTACGTGCTGTGGCACTCGAAGAAGCATGGCGCCAAGGCCGAAGCCCGTTCGTGGGAAGGCGCCAAGGGCCTGGAGTGGACCGTGCCGTCGCCGGCGCCGCACCACACCTTCTCGACCCCGCCGGTGATCAAGGACGGCGATCTCGCCCACGGCGACATCAGCCACTGATCCGGACCGCTGAGCAGAGACCGGCATGAGCCCGAACCCCGCCAACCGTGACGATCTGGACGCGCGCCGCAAGCGCGCGCGCCGGACCGCGTGGATCGTCGGCGGGCTGGCGGCGCTGGTCTACGTGGTGTTCCTGCTGATGGGAGTGCTGGGCCGATGAGCGCGCACGACCCGTCGCAGGTGCCGGGCGCCACCCCGAAGGCCGAGGCACGCCGCAGCGCGGGCCTGGGCAAGATGGTGGTGGTCGCCCTGCTGGCGTTTGGCTTCACCTTCAGCCTGGTGCCGTTGTACCGGCTCGCCTGCGAGAAGGTGCTGGGCATCCGTCTGGAGCGCGGCGCGGTCGAGGCCGGCAAGGCTGGCGCGGCCAAGGTCACGCGCACGGTCAAGGTGGAGTTCGACGGCGGCGTGAACTCCAAGCTGCCGTGGGAGTTCCAGCCGCACCAGCTGACGATGGAAGTGGTGCCGGGCGAGCAGTACGAGACCACGTACTACGCGCGCAACACCAGCGACCGCGACATCGTGGGAAGCGCGGTGCCGTCGGTGGCCCCGGCGCGCGCCTCGGGCTACTTCAACAAGACCGAATGCTTCTGCTTCACCGCGCAGACGCTCAAGGCCGGCGAGTCGCGGGACATGCCGGTGCGCTTCATCGTCGACCCGAACCTGCCGGCCGACGTGAAGACGATCACCCTGTCGTACACCTTCTTCAAGAATGATGCGCTCACCACGCAGCTGCCCGGCGCGGGTTCCTCCTCGCCGCACGCCGCGCCGTGATCCTCCTGTAACTGTTACTGAAACGGAACCTGCCGCCATGGCCCAAGCCCATTCGCCAGACGCCAACCACTACTTCGTACCGCACAGCAGCCGCTGGCCGTTCCTCGGTTCCATCGCGCTGTTCGTGACCATGGTTGGCCTGGCCAGCTGGTTCAACGAAGTCAGCTGGGGCAACAAGGTCTTCTTCGTCGGCATCGCACTGCTGTGCGGCGTGCTGTTCGGCTGGTTCGGCGACGTGATCCGCGAGTCGGTCGGCGGCAACTACAACAAGCAGGTGGACGTGTCGTTCCGCATGGGAATGATGTGGTTCATCTTCTCCGAGGTGATGTTCTTCGCCGCGTTCTTCGGCGCGCTGTTCTACGCCCGCCAGTTCGTGATGCCGTGGCTGGGTGGCGAAGGCGACGGCGTGATGACCAACAGCCTGTTGTGGGAAGGCTTCAGCGCCGCCTGGCCGAGCAACGGCCCGGGCAACATCGGTGGCACCTACCAGACCATCCCGGCCTGGGGCCTGCCGCTGCTCAACACCCTGATCCTGCTGACCTCGGGCGTGACCGTCACCATCGCGCACCACGCGCTGAAGGCGGGCCACCGCAAGCAGCTGCTGGTGTTCCTGGGCCTGACCGTACTGCTGGGCGCCACGTTCCTGTTCTTCCAGGCGGAGGAGTACATCCACGCCTACAAGGAGCTGAACCTGACCCTGGGTTCGGGCATCTACGGCTCCACCTTCTTCATGCTGACCGGCTTCCACGGCGCGCACGTGACCCTCGGCACGCTGATGTTGGCGATCATCTGGCTGCGTTGCCTGAAGGGTCACTTCACCAAGGACGACCATTTCGCGTTCGAAGCGGTGGCCTGGTACTGGCACTTCGTCGACGTGGTGTGGCTGGGCCTGTTCCTGTTCGTCTACGTCCTGTAAGCGAGCGGCAGGCTGGAAACACGACGGGCCGGCGATTGCCGGCCCGTTGGTCGTTTGGAATCCGGGTGATGCGCGCCTGATGGCGCGGACGGACACCCGGTGGTGATGCCGGCAGGCGCCGTCGCTCAGCGACCGACGCCGTGGAACTCGATCCAGCCCATCTTGGCGGCAATGACGATGCCGAGGATCAGCGCGACGGACAGCGCGACACGCTTGGTGAGGGCGTTGACCGTACGCTTGCTCTCCCCCTTGTCCACCAGCATGTAATAGAGGCCGGCCCCGAGGTTCCAGAGAATGAGGATCAGGACGCCGACGATGATCAAGGTTTTCATGGCTGTGCTCCGGCGCGCGCGTGCGCGTGGGGTGGTCGTGGGCCGTGCAAGCGCGGCATCGGCTTCATTATCGCAGCAGGCGGGGAGGACGGTATGCACCCTCGGCTGAAACTCACCGTTTGGTGGCTGCTGGCGCTGCTGCTGGCGGCTGGCTTCGCCGGCCTGGGCGCTTGGCAGTCGCGGCGCGCAGTGGAGAAGCAGGCCATGCTGGACGAGGCCGCGCACGTACTGGCCCACCGCATGCCAGGGCCACTGTCAGCCGCCGCCGACCCGGCACGCGCACGTGCCGTGGAATGGGCTGCGGGCGAGGGCCGCTTCGATGCACGCGGCCCGCTGTGGCTGGACAACCAGCAGCGCGATGGGCGCGTGGGCGTGCGCGCGTACCGCATCTTCATTTCCACCGATGGCACGTCGCTGCTGGTGGAACTGGGCTGGCTGCCGTTGCCGGGCGACCGTGCGCTACCCGCCATCGAGCGACCCGATGGCGTGGTCGCGGTGCGTGGCTTGCTGTCGCCGCCGCCCTCGGCCGGCCTGGCCATCGGGCCGGCGCTGGCCGCGCAGGGCGAGGGCTGGCTGATGGCGCGCGTGGACGTGGCCGACGTCGCGCGCCAGACCGGCCTGTCGGTTCCGTTGGCGCCGCGCGTACTGCGCCTCGATCCGGATGTGCCGTTCGGCTACGCACGTGACCTGGTGCTGCTGTCGAACACGCTGCCGCCAGAGAAACACCGTGGTTATGCGGTGCAATGGTTCGCGCTGGCGCTGACCGTGCTCGCCACCGCCTTGATACTGACGTTCCGCAGGAAGACCCGATGAACCTCGATGCCGCTACCGTCCGCCGCAATCGCCTGATGCTGCTGGCGATCTTCGCGATCTTCTTCGGCAGCCTGCTGTTTGCCGGCGTGCTGCGTTTTTCCGGCTGGCGTCCGGCCGGCAGCAAGAACCACGGCGAAATGCTGCAGCCGCCGGGCGACCTGCGCAAGGTCGTGCCGTTGGCCAAGGACGGCAAGCCGTACGTCTGGAACCCGGTGGAACGCACCTGGCGCATCGCGTTGGCGCCGCCGCGGTCGTGCACCAGCGAATGCGTGGAACTCGCGCGCGAGATCGAGCTGGTGTGGCAGTTGTTCGGCAAGGATGCGGACAAGGTGCACGTGCTGTGGATCGGCGACGTGCCCGCCGGTGCGGCGCGCCCCGCCAGCCTGCATGAGCTGCAGCCATCGCCCGCCCTGAGCGAAGGCCTGCCGCGCGTCAACGACCCGCAGGGCGTGCCGGTGTACGTGATCGATCCCAATGGCTTCGTGATTCTGCGCTACGCTCCGGGTTTCGATCCGGGCGGCCTGCGCGCCGACATGGCCAAGCTGCTGAAACTGAAATGAGTCCGCGCATGACCGAGCCCGTGAAGTCCGTCCCGTACAAGCACCTTCACCGCATCGCCTGGCTGGCGGTGGCGTTGGCGATGTGCGTGATCGTGTTCGGCGCATTCGTGCGCCTGTCCAACGCCGGGCTGAGCTGTCCGGACTGGCCGACCTGCTACGGCCGGGCGACATGGCCCGGCGCCACCCACGAGGCGGCCGAACATGCCGCCACGGCGATCCGCCCGTTCGACACCACCAAGGCGTGGCGCGAACAGGTGCACCGCCACATCGCCGCGACCCTGGGGTTGCTGGTGCTGGTGCTGGCATTGCTGGCGGCGCGGCGTCGCCGTCTCGGCATCGCGCAGATCCTGGCGGCCACGGGATTGGTGGCCATCGCCATTCCGCTGTACATGCACGGGCAGCACGTGGCGGCCTCGGTGCTGGCGATCGCGGCAGAGGCGATCCTGTTGTTCGCCGCGTTCCGCTGGAGCAACCTCGACCACGCGCGCGTGGCGGTGCTCACCCTGGCGGTGATCATCTTCCAGGCCCTGCTTGGCATGTGGACGGTGACGTGGCTGCTCAAGCCGATCGTGGTGATGGGCCACCTGCTGGGCGGGCTGTTGACGTTCTCGTTGCTGTTGTGGCTTGCATGGCGCGCCACCGACCTGCCGATCCGTCTGGCGGATGCGTTGGCGTTGCGCAAATGGGTCATCGCAGGGCTGATGGTGCTGGGCGTGCAGATCGCGCTGGGTGGCTGGACCAGCGCCAACTACGCCGCGCTGTCGTGCGGCACCGACTTCCCCAAGTGCGTGGGCCAATGGTGGCCGCCGCATGACTTCGGCGAAGGCTTCGTGCTGTGGCGGGGCATCGGCGTGGATTACGAAGGCGGCGTGCTGGACGGCGCGGCGCGCATCTCGATCCAGTTGGCGCATCGCATGATGGCGGTGGTGGTGTTCGTGTACCTGCTGCTGCTTGCGGTGCGCCTGCTGCGCACGCCGGGCATGCGCGGCTGGGGCACCCTGCTGGGCCTGTTGACCCTGTTGCAGGTCGGCCTGGGCATCGCCAATGTCAAACTGGCGCTTCCGCTGCACGTGGCCGTGGCGCATAACGCCAGCGCGCTGTTGCTGTTGTTCGTGCTGGTTTCGCTGCTCGCGCGCCTGCGCGAACCGGAGCACTGATGGCCACGTCCATGCGCCAGTACTGGGACCTCACCAAGCCGCGGGTGGTGGCATTGATCGTGTTCACCGCGCTGGTCGGGATGCTGCTGGCCATCGAGGGTCTGCCCACCGGCGAGGAAGCAATGCGCGGCGGTCTGGGCTTCCTCGGCATCTGGCTGGCGGCCTCGTCGGCGGCCGCGATCAACCAGATCCTCGACCAACGCATCGACGCGAAGATGGCGCGCACGTCGTGGCGACCACTGGTGGTGGGCGGCGTATCCACAAAGCAGGCCTTGGTGTTCGCACTGGTGCTGGCGGCGCTGTCGATGGTGGTGCTGCTGGTGTTCGTCAACGCGATCACCGCGTTGCTGACGTTCGCGTCGCTGATCGGCTACGCGGTGATCTACACCGTGTACCTCAAGCGGGCGACGCCGCAGAACATCGTGATCGGTGGCCTGGCCGGTGCGGCGCCGCCGCTGCTGGGCTGGTCGACCATGACTGGCATGCGGGGCGAGTGGGACTGGGCGCACGCACTGCTGCTGGTGCTGATCATCTTCGTGTGGACGCCGCCGCATTTCTGGGCGCTGGCGATCTTCCGCCGCGCCGACTACGCGCGCGCGATGGTGCCGATGCTGCCGGTGACCCACGGCGTGGAGTACACCCGCTGGCAGATCCTGTTCTACACCGTGTTGCTGGTGGCAGTGACCATGCTGCCGTGGGCGACCGGGATGAGCGGGCTGTTCTACTTTGGCGGCGCGTTGGTGCTCGGCATCGTGTTCGTCTGGTACGCGTGGAAGCTGATGGACCCGCCGGACGAAATGTTCGCGATGAAGGTGTTCAACTACTCCATCGTGTACCTGATGGTGCTGTTCGCGTTCCTGCTGGTCGACCATTGGCTGATGCCGGTGTTGGCGCCGGCGCCGGTGATGGAGTTGCAGGCGGCTTGAGTGGACGCCACGCGGCGGAGTGACGCTGCGACGGGGTGAGTGGCACTGACAAGGAGTAGTGCATGGCGGTGGGGCGAAGAATCGAGTGGCCGATGCTGGCGTTGATGACTGCCTGGCCCGTGGCAGGTGCTGCGCACACTTCGTCGCCACCGTTGGCCGTGCCGCAGACGCAAGATCTCGATGCTTCGCGTCCGGCCGCTGAAAGTCCGCGCACGATTGCAGAGGAGTTGGTGCTCGACGCGATGGGTGAACATCGCTTGGTACTGCTGGGCGAACTGCACGGCACCCACGAGACGCCCGCGCTGGTTGCCGCACTTCTCTCCAGGCTTGGCGCGCGGGATGAAACGCTCGTTCTGGCGCTTGAGATTGCGCGCCAAGAGCAGTCGGCAGTGGACGATTTCCTGGCATCAAACGGCGACGCAGTGGCCCGCTCCCGGCTGTTGGCAGGGTCGCATTGGCAGGCGATCCATGACGGTCGCGACAGCGCTTCGATGCTGGCGCTGATCGAGCATGTGCGTCGACTTCGGCAAGGGGGGCGGACGGTGCAGGTGGTGCTGTTCGATGACCTCGACGCGTTCTCTGTTCGCGGCCGCCGGGATGCGCTCATGGCCGAACACCTGCGTGCGACTGTGGCTGCCAACCCGCAAGCGCGAGTGCTGGTGCTGACCGGCAACATCCACGCAATGGTGCGGTCGTCGAAGTCGCAGATGGTGAGCGCGGACGACAAGCCCGTCCAGCTCCCGGGGACCGCTGGCGACTACCTGGCCGACCTGAACCCGTGGTCGCTGCGCATCGACGGCGCGGAGGGCAGCATGTGGGTGTGCTTCGGCGCGCGCGATTGCGGCGTGCGGCCCGTGCGGGGGGGAGGCCCGCAACCACGGCCGACGTTAACGCTCCTCGGCAACGACGAGCCTTGGGATGCGCGATTGCTGTTGCCTCAGTTCACCGCGTCCCCGCCCGCAATCACCAGCGCCCCCGCCAGCGATTGAACCGAAGCCCTGCCGAGACGTCGTGGATCAGGCGCGGCTCACTTCTCCGCGTCGTCGCCCAGCAGGTGCTGCTGCCAGAACAGCATGGTGGCCGCACTGTAGTAGTCCACGTTGGTCTTCTTGCGGAAGCCGTGGCCTTCGTCGGCGAACAGCAGGTACCACACCGGCTGGCCGTTGCCGCGGACCGCCTTCACGATCTGCTCGGCTTCCGTGTACGGCACGCGCGGGTCGTTCTTGCCCTGTGCGACGAACAACCGTGAGGTGATGCGATCGGCATGATTGAGCGGCGAAATGCGCTCGAACACTTTGGCCATCTCCGGGTCGCGTTCGTCGCCGTACTCGGCGCGGCGCAGGTCACGGCGGTAGCTCTCGGTGTTCCTGAGGAAGGTGCCGAAGTGCGAGATGCCCACGATATCCACGCCGGCGCGGATGCGGTCGCTGTAGTGCATCAACGACGACAACACCATGTAGCCGCCGTAGCTGCCGCCCTGCACGCCCACGCGTGAGGGATCCAGCTCGGGCTGCTTGGCGATCCAGTCCAGCAGGGCGCCGATGTCCTTGACGGAGTCCTCGCGCTTGGCGCCATTGTCCAGGCCCAGCCACGTCTTGCCGTAGCCCGACGAGCCGCGCACGTTGGGCACCAGCAGGGCCACGCCCAGCTCGTTGGCCAGGAATTGCGCGGTGGGATTGAAGGTGGGCAGCGACTGGCCTTCCGGACCGCCGTGGATGCTGATCACCACCGGCACCTTGGTGCCCTTGGGGATGTTGGCCGGGCGGTAGTAGAACGCGGGGATGGTGCGGCGCCTGCCGTCCACCTTGTCGAAGGTGGGATAACGCACCAGCGCGGGGGTGACGAACTTCGACGCATCCAGTCCACCGACTTCGCTGCGCGTCCAGCGCGTGACCGCGCCGGTGCCGAGGTCGAGTACGTGCACGTCGCTGGGCGAGGTGGCGGTGTTGAGCGTGACCGCCAGGTGCTGGCCATCGGGCGAGAAGTCGAGGCCGCCGATCACGCCAACCGGCAGCGTGGGCGCCGCGACCGGGCGGTGGTCGGGCAACGAGCGCACGTGCAGCTTGCTGATGCCGTCCTCGTTGGTCACGAAGGCGAGGTGGCGACCGTCCTTGGCCAGGGTGAAGTCCTCCACGTCCCACGGGATGCCGGCGGACAGCTCGGTGAGCGTGCCGCGGGCCGGGTCGTGGTGGCGCAGCGTCTTGAACTCGCTGGGCTTGCCATGGACCGGCTCGTCCGAAACGAAGTACACGGATCGGCCATCCGGGGCATAGCGGAATCCGCTGAAGGCCGCCTTGCCGCCGTCCACCGGGAACAGGGTGAGCTTGCCGCTGGCGAGATCCACTTCACCCGGGTACGACTCGGTGGCCGACACGTAACGGGTGACCAGCAGGCGCTTGCCGTCCGGCGAAAAGTCCTCGGCCGACCATTGGCCGCCTTCGCTGACCACCACCCGTGGCTGGCGCGTGGCCATGTCCAGTACCCACACGTCCACGTCCTTGCCGTTGCGCACGGTGCTGCTGTACGCGAGTTGCTTGCCGTCCAGTGAGAACGTGGGCGACTGGTTGCGCGATTTTCCGTCGGTGAGCAGGGTGGCGTTGCGCGTGGCCAGATCGAACCAGTGCAACTGCCAGAACTCGTTGCCGCCCACGTCCTTGCCGAACACGAAGCCATCCAGGCCGGACCCGGTGGGCGCCACGCGGCCGGTGCTGATGGGCTCGGGGTAGAAGGTCAGCTGTTCGCGCATGCCCAGTGGCTGGCACACGCGGTGCACTTGGATGGTCTCGGCGAAGCGCGTGCTGACCAGCATGCAGTCGCCCTCCGTCCAGCCGACGAAACCGGCGCCGCGGGTGTTCTGGTAGCGATTGAGCTGTTCGACCAACGCGGGCGGGATCGCCGGGATGTTCTCGCTGATGCGGGTGCCGACTTCCTCGCGTTGCACCGCGGGCGTGGCGGCCAGCACACTGCTGCAGGCCAGAGCGAGGGCGGCGATCGGGGCGAGGTGGCGCAGGCGCATCGTATGGCTCCGGGCGAAGAGCGGATGAGCCCCGAGCTTAGCGGTTCCGGTGGGCGACGGGGTGCGCCGTGCGTGGCGGGAGTGGCGGGAGTGGCGGGCCCCGCCTCAGGCCAGCCGGGCCTGCAACAGCGCTCGCAGCTCCTGCTTGTCGCCCTCGTCCAACCGCTGCTCGCGCTGCTTGGCCTGGAGTTCGTCCAGCCGCTGCACCAGCGTCTGCCGTTCCAACTGGGCGGTCGCGTCCATGAACTCGCGCAGCCAGCTGGCCTCGTCGCCGGGCAGGGTCTGCGTCGCGAGCTTCTGCAGCGCGCCGTGCTCCTCGCGTCCTTCGAAATGCGCGAGCAGCATGCCGGTGGCGATGTCGGGGCGCTGGTCCACCAGTTGCAGCAGTTCCACGAGCAACGGCACGCCGGGCTGGCGCAGCGAAGCAAACCGGTACGGCGGCTGCAACTCCACGCCGAGGGGCGGATGTTGCAGCAGCAGTGCGATCACGCTGCGCACGATGCTGCGCTTGCCGGTCGATGGGGCGGCGGCGCTGCGGGCGCGCTGTGCCGGCACGTGGGTGTCGGGCGAGCTGGCGCGCGCGCCCACGCCGGTGAGTTCGGTGAGGCGCTGCTTCATCAGGTCGCCGAACGCGCCATCGGGGATCTGTGCAAGGAACGGCTTGGCGCGCTCGGCCAGCCGGCCCTTGCCTTCCAGCGTGGACAGGTTGACGTCGGCGGCGAGCGAGTCGAAGAAGAATTGCGACAGCGGCGTGGCCTGTTGCAGGCGTGCATCAAAGCCGGCTTGGCCTTCCTGGCGGACCAGCGAATCCGGGTCCTCGCCTTCGGGCAGGAACAGAAAGAACGCCTGCCGGCCATCCTTCATGCGCGGCAGCACGGACTCGACCGCTTTCCACGCGGCGCCGCGGCCGGCGCGGTCGCCGTCGAAACAGAAGTACACGTCGGGCGCGTTGCGGAACAGCAGCTCGGCATGGTCCGGCGTGGTCGCGGTGCCGAGCGTGGCCACCGCGGTGTCCACACCGTGCTGGAACAGTGCAACCACATCCATGTAGCCCTCGACCACGATCAGCCGCGGGATCTTGTTGTGCGCTTGCCGCACCTGCCACAGGCCGTACAGTTCGCGACCCTTGTGGAACAGCTCGGTCTCGGGTGAATTGAGGTACTTGGGGCCGTCGTCCTTGTCCAGCACGCGGCCGCCGAAGGCGATGGTGCGCCCGCGCCGGTCGTGGATCGGGAACATCACCCGGTCGCGGAACTTGTCGTAGACGCGACCGGTGTCGTTGCGTGACATCATGCCGGCGCGTTCGAGCAGCTTCAGCCGGCGCTCGTCGCTGCCCAGCGCGTCGCGCAGCGCATTGAAGCCGTCGGGGGCGTAGCCGATGCCGAAACGCTCGCGCGTAACCGCGTCGACGCCCCGGCCGTCGAGGTACGCCTGTGCCTTGGCGCTGGTAGCCAACTGCTTCTGGAAGAACCTGGCCGACGCATCGAGCGCCGCGTACAGGTCCTGCCCGTCGGGGTTGGTGTTGCGCTGTTGCGTGTCGCGCGGCACTTCCATGCCGGCGCGCTTGGCCAGCTCTTCCACCGCGTCGAGGAATTCGAGGCGGTCGTAGTTCATCAGGAAGCTGATCGCGGTGCCGTGCGCGCCGCAGCCGAAGCAGTGGTAGAACTGCTTCGTCGGGGACACGGTGAACGATGGCGAGCGCTCGTCGTGGAACGGGCAGCGTGCGCTGTACTCGCGGCCCTGCTTCTTCAGCGGCACGCGCGCGCCGATGATCTCGACCAGGTCGGATCGGGCGAGCAGGTCGTCGATGAAGGCGTCGGGGATGCGGGCCATCGAGGGCGCGTTCGTTTCCGTGGAGCAATGGGACGATGATGCCATGCGCTCGCTGGCCGGACTGGCCCAGGCGGTGCGCGCGCTGATCTGCAAACGGCGACGCCGCCCGCAGGCGGCGTCGAGCGGTTGGCGCGGCGCGAGGCCTCAGCCCAGCTTCTGCTTCACCAGCTTGGATACCAGACCCATGTCGGCTTGCCCGGCCAGACGCGGCTTGAGTACGCCCATCAGCTTGCCCATGTCGGCCGCACTGCTGGCGCCGGTTTCGGCGATGGCGGCATCGACGGCGGCGGCGATCTCGGCCTCGCCCATCTTGGCCGGCAGGTAGCGGTCGATGATGACCAGTTCGGCGCGCTCGACGGCGGCCAGGTCCTCGCGACCGGCGCCTTCGTACTGGCTGACCGAGTCCTTGCGCTGCTTGACCATCTTCTCCAGCACGGCGATCACGGCGGTGTCGTCGAGCTCGATGCGCTCGTCGACTTCGCGCTGCTTGATGGCGGCGTTGATCAGGCGAATGACGCCCAGCGTTTCCTTGTCACCGCCCTTCATGGCGGCCTTCATGTCATCGGTCAGGCGAAGCTTGAGGCTCATGGGGTCACTCCAATGGGTGAGGGCTGCGCCGGGGCATCCGACGAGCGGGGGTGATCAGGCGCTGGGGCGCTGTGCGCAGGTCAATGCCTGCGGCGCGCCAAAAAACACAAAAAGCCGGCGGCGCATGGGCGCTGCCGGCTTTCGGCTTCCACCGTGACCCGCCCGGAGGCCGGCCACAGGGGAAGAACCCGCTGTACTCAGTACAGGCGCTGACGCTTGGTCACATCGCGCGAGGCGCGACGCGACTGGCGCTTCACCGCAGCGGCGGCCTTGCGCTTGCGCTCCTGGGTCGGCTTCTCGTAGAACTCGCGCTTGCGGGTCTCGGCGAGGACGCCGGCCTTCTCGCAGGTGCGCTTGAAGCGACGCAGGGCAAACTCGAAAGGCTCGTTTTCGCGGACTTTGACGCTGGGCATACGTAATCTCTGTTCAGGGACCGATCCCGGGAGGACCGGGTGAGCCGTGCATTTTAGCGGGGCTCTATTTGGAAGTGCAAGTCGAGTCGTTCACTCCGGTTGAGGGCAACGCTCTCCCCGGGCATTGCTACGCCCCTCCGTCGGGGGCGCCGGCCATCCTTGGCCGGCTCTTCGCAGTACCCGGGCAGATCGCCACCTTCGTTTACTCATTGGCAGATAGCTTGCGGGCTGTTGCCCCTCCCGGCCCAAACCCGCCAAAAGCGCTACGCTTTCCCCAGAAGCGCCCCCATATCCCGAAAATGAAAGTCCTCGGCATCGAAACCAGCTGCGACGAGACCGGCGTGGCCGTGTACGACACGGACACCGGCCTGCGCGCCCACGCCCTGTACAGCCAGATCGCCCTGCACGCCGAATACGGCGGCGTGGTGCCCGAGCTGGCCAGCCGCGACCACGTGCGCAAGCTGCTGCCGCTGATCCGCCAGACCCTGGCCGATGCCGGCCTGGGCATCGACGAACTGGACGGCGTGGCCTACACCGCCGGTCCCGGTCTGGTCGGCGCGCTGCTGGTCGGCGCCGGCGTGGCCCGGGCCGTGGCCTGGGCGTTGGACCTGCCGGCCGTGGCGGTGCATCACATGGAAGGCCACCTGCTGGCCCCGCTGATGGAAGACGACCCGCTGGGGCGGCCCGAGCCGCCGTTCGTTGCGCTGCTGGTCTCCGGCGGCCACACCCAGCTGATCCACGTCGAGGCCATCGGTCGCTACCGCCTGCTCGGCGAGACGCTGGACGACGCAGCGGGCGAGGCCTTCGACAAGACCGCCAAGCTGATGGGCCTGCCGTACCCGGGGGGGCCCCAGTTGGCGGCGCTGGCGGAGCAGGGCCGGCCCGGCGCCTTCAAGTTCGCCCGCCCGATGACCGACCGGCCGGGGCTGGATTTCAGCTTCAGCGGGCTCAAGACCCAGGTGCTGCTGGCGTGGCAGGGCAGCGACCAGTCGGACACCACCCGCGCCGACATCGCCCGTGGCTTTGAGGATGCGGTGGTGGACACGCTGGCGATCAAATGCCAGCGCGCGCTGGACGAGGCCGGCTGCGACACGCTGGTGGTGGCCGGCGGCGTGGGCGCCAACAGGCGACTGCGCGCCAAGCTGCAGGACATGGCGGCGCGGCGCGGCGGGCGCGTGAGCTTCCCGCGGCCGGCGTTCTGCACCGACAACGGCGCGATGATCGCCTACGCCGGCGCGCTGCGACTGCAGGCCGGCCAGCACGTGGACGAGTCGGTGCGCGTCACCCCGCGCTGGGACATGGCGACGCTGGAAGCCGTTTAAGCCGGCCCGGTCCGCGGGCCGAGCCGGCGTCGGGCATGACAAAATGGTGCGAAGGCGCACGCAGGGCGCGTGCAGAGCAGGGATACCACGTGGACAAGGTCTTCATCGAGGCGCTCGAAGTCGATGCGCTGATCGGCATCTACGACTGGGAGCGGCGGATCCGGCAGACGCTGGTGTTCGACATCGAGATGGCCTTCGACAACCGCGTGCCGGCGGCCAGCGACGCCATCGAGGACACGCTGAACTACAAGGATGTGAGCCGGCGCGTGGTGGACTACGTGTCACAGTCGGGCTTCGGCCTGGTGGAAACGCTGGCCGAGCGCGTGGCCGAGATCATCCTTGACGAATTCGGCGTCAGCCAGGTGCGGCTCAAGCTGAGCAAACCGGGCGCGGTGCGCGGCGCGCGCGCGGTGGGCGTCATCATCGAGCGCAGCGCCGGTCGCGCACCCGAAGGCATCAGCGGGCTGCTGTGATGCACAAGGCTTACCTCAGCCTGGGCAGCAACCGCGACGCCGAGGCCAACCTGCGCAGCGGTCTGGCTGCGTTGCAGGCGCGCTTCGGCGCGGTGCTGCATTCGCCGGTGTACCGCACCGCCGCGGTGGGTTTCGCGGGCGACGACTTCCTCAACTCGGCCGCGATGATCGAGACCGACCTGCAGCCGCAGGCGCTCAACGACTGGCTGCACGCGCTGGAGGATGCGCATGGCCGCGACCGCAGCGGGCCGCGTTTCGGCGACCGCACGCTGGATATCGACATCGTGTTGTTCGACGACCGCGTGTGCGAGGGCGACGGCAACCTGCGCATTCCGCGCCCGGAGTTGAAACATGCCTTCGTGCTCAAGCCGCTGGCCGACATCGCGCCCGACGTGCGCGTGCCGGGCGATGGCCGCACGCTGGCCGAGCTGTGGGCCGTGCATCCGGACCGCGAACGCGCCTTCGATACCGTGGTGCTGTGACATGTCGCCGCTGCTCACCCAGCTGTTGACCACGCCGATGGGCTGGCTGGCGATCGTGGTGACCGCGGTCTCGGTCGCGCTGACCGTGGCGATCCACCTGTTCCTGCGGCGCAAGATCCGCGAGAGCGAGGCGGCTGCGCGCGAGGACGAGCCACCCGTTTCCTGAGTTGCAGCAATGGCGCGCTGGGGCAGACGCACCCCGCCGCAGGAGCCATCGCGACGCATCCACCCGTGCAGGCATTCCCGGCGCCGGCGTCGTGCGGCGGTTTGGCCGGCACAACGCCCCGGGTGCGTGAGCTGTGATGGTGGTCGCGGCATGGCGCGCTCCAGTGCGGCAGCCGCGCACATTCCAATAGGCGGCGGCGCGCCGATAATCGCTGGATCATCGGGTCGGGGAGGTCGTCATGAAGGAACGGTTGCTGCGCAGTTGGGAGCTGGTCAAGGCCAGTGCGGCGGTGCTGCGCTCGGACCGCGAGCTGATGCTGTTTCCGCTGGTGTCGATGGCGGCCACGCTGCTGGTGATGCTGACGTTCGCCGTGCCGATGTTCGGCTGGCGCGTGTTCGAGAACGGCTTTGGCGCGGCCGGGCTCGTGTGGATGTTCCTGTTCTACTTCTGCCAGTACGCGGTGATCGTGTTCTGCAATTGCGCACTGGTGGCGGCCGCGATGATCCGATTGGAAGGCGGCGACCCGACCCTGAAGGACGGCTTCCAGGCGGCGCTGCAGCGCATCGGCGCGATCCTCGGCTATGCGGCGATCGCCGCCACCGTGGGCATGTTGCTGCGCGCGATGCGCGACAACGAGCGCAACCCGCTGGTGCAGTTGCTCGGCGGCGGCTTGGGCGTGGCGTGGACGATGGCGACGTTCCTGATGGCGCCGGTGCTGGTGAGCGAGCAGATCGGCCCGTTTGAAGCGCTGCGCAAGAGCGGGCGCCTGCTGCAACGCACGTGGGGCGAGGCCGCGGCCGGTGCGGTGGGCATTGGCCTGGCCTTCGGCGCGCTGATGCTGGGGCTGGGCGTGGCCGGTGTGGCGCTGGTCTGGTTGGCAGCGAAGGTATCGGTGGCGCTGGCGGTGGCAATCGCGGTGCTGGCCGCGTTGGCCCTGGTACTGCTGGGCCTGCTGAAGTCGGCGCTGAATGGCGTGTATGCCGCCGCGCTGTTCCGCTACATCAGCCACGGCGAGACGCCACCCGCGTTCCAGGGCCTGCCGATGGCACAGGCGCCAGGCACGGAGCCCGCCACGACGTAAGCGGCGCGCGACGCCTGCCTCAGCCGGCCAGCATCCGTCCGCCGTCGAGGTGCAGCACCTGCCCGGTGCTGTAGCGCGCGTCCTGCAACAGCCAGCGCACCGCCTCGGCCACTTCCTCCGGCGTGCCGGTGCGCCCGAGCGGGGTGCGCGCCAGCATCGCCTCCTGCGCGGCGGTGTTGCTGCCGTCCTCGGGCCACAGCACGGCACCGGGCGAGACGGCGTTGACCCGGACCTCCGGCCCCAGTTCCACCGCCAGCGATCTCGTCATCATCAGCAGCGCGGCCTTGGCCATGCAGTACACGGTGTGCTGGCGCAGCGGACGCTCGCCGTAGATGTCGGTGAGGTTGACGATGGCGCCGCCACTGGCGCGCAGGTGCGGCGCGGCGGCCTGCGACAGGAAGAACGGCGCACGCGCGTTGCTGGTCATCAGCACATCCCAGTCGTCGGGCGTGGTGAGGCCGATCGGCGTCGGATGGAAAGAGGACGCATTGTTGACCAGCGCATCCAGCCGGCCGAAACGGCCGATGGTGTGTGCCACCAGCTCGGGGATGCGGTCGAAGTCGGCGAGGTCCGCCTGCAGGGTGTGGGCGCTGCCGGGACGTGCATGGTCCAGTTCGGCGGCCAATGCTTCGATCGCCTCGCGCGAGCTGCGGTAATGCAGCGCGACATCAAAGCCGGCGGCGTGCAGGTGGCGGGCGATCGCCGCGCCGATGCGCTTGGCGCAGCCGGTGATCAGGGCGACGGGACGGGCGGCGGCGGTCATCGGTCAGGCTCCGGTTGCACGCTACAGGCTATCCTGCGCGCACGTGAACCCGGAAGCCATCGTGAACACCCAGCTCCCCGAACCCGGCGCCGATGCGCTGGTGCACAGCGCCAAGCTGACCGCCGCCATCCAGGGCGACATCGCCGCCAGCGAGACCGGCACGATCCCGTTCTCGCGCTTCATGGAACTGGCGTTGTACGCGCCGGGATTGGGCTATTACAGCGCTGGCGCGACCAAGTTCGGCGATGCCGGCGATTTTGTCACCGCGCCCGAGCTGGGCCCGGTGTTTGCCGCATGCGTGGCCGATGCGGTGGCACCCGTGCTGCAGCAACTGGGGCCCGAGGCATTGTTCCTGGAGCTGGGCGGCGGTACCGGCGCCTTCGCCGAGGTCGCGCTGAAGCGGCTGATGGAGCTGGACGCGCTGCCCAGCCGCTACCTGATCCTCGAGCCCAGCGCGCAGCTGCGCGTGCGCCAGCGTGAACGTTTGCGCGAACGGCTGGTACCGCCGTTGTTCGAACTGGTGGAGTGGCTGGACGGGCCGGTGCCGGAGGACTGGGTGGGTGTGCTGTTCGCCAATGAGGTGATCGACGCGCTGCCGACGCCGCGCTTCGCCATCGAGGCGGGCGAGGTGTATGAGGAGCACGTCACGCTGGAAGGCGGGCGGCTGGTGCGCGTGCTGCGGCCCGCCGACAGTTTCCTCAGCGGTGCGGTGCGCCATCTGGAACGCCGCCTGGCGACGTCGCTGCCCGAGGGTTATCGCTCCGAGCTGCTGCCGCAGTTGCCGTACTGGATCCAGGCGGTGTCCGGCGGGATGAAGGCCGGCGCGATGCTGTTCGTGGATTACGGTTACGTGCGCAGCGAGTACTACCTGCCCGAACGCAGCGACGGCACCCTGCGCGCGTTCTACCGCCACCGCATGCACGGCGACCCGCTGCTGTGGCCGGGCCTGCAGGACCTGACCGCGTCGGTGGATTTCACCGCACTGGCCGAGGCCGGCGTGGCGGCGGGCTTCGACCTGGCGGGCTACTGCTCGCAGTCCAGTTTCCTGCTGGGCAACGGGCTGGCGGGCGTGCTGGAGCGGATCGAGGCCATCGACGACCCGGTCGAGCGCCTGCGTCGCCACCAGGAGGTCAAACGCCTGACCCTGCCCACCGAGATGGGCGAGCGTTTCCAGGTGATGGGCTTCGAGAAGGGCGTCGAATTCGGCACCGCGTTCATGGCCGGTGACCTGAGCTTCCGGCTGTGAGCAAGGGTTCCGTCCTGCGGCCATGGTCGCGCCCCGGGTGGTTGCTGGCCGGCTGGTTGCTGCTGATCGCGGGCGTGATCGTGGGCTCGCTGCTGCCGTCCTCGGCGCTGCCCGCACCGTCCTTCACCGGCATCGACAAGATCGAGCACCTGGGCGCCTATGCGCTGCTGTCGGCCTATGCGGTGCTGTTGTTCGCGTCGGCGCGCGCCCAGGCCCTCGCCGCGTTGGGCCTGGTGGCCCTGGGCATCTCGTTGGAGGGCGCGCAGGCGGCGTTGACGGTCTCACGGCTGGCCGATCCGGGTGACATGGTGGCCAACCTGGTTGGCGTGCTGCTGGGACTTGGCCTGCGATGGACCCCCGTGACCGACATGCTGCGACGCATCGATACGCGCCTGTCGGAGGATGCGTGACCATCATCACGCCAAAGTCAGCAAAGCGACGCGACATCTTGCGCAAAGGTTAATTAATGGTGAAAGTCAGGGTCACGGCCGCTTCCACGGGCCGCCCACCCGACCCAGGAGCCCAACCATGCTTGCTGCGAACAGGAATGCCCTAGCGTTGGCCATCATTGCCACGCTTTCCGCAAGTCTCGCTTCGAACGCCCGTGCCCAGGACCCCGAAGCGGCGCCTTCCACCCAGGAAGAGGCCGTCACCGTGGAGCGCGTCTCGGTCACCGGTTCCCGCGTGAAGCCCCGCACCGAGGCCAGTTCGGCGGTGCCGATCGACATCCTGGGTGGCGAGGAGTTCCACAACCAGCCGTCCGTCGACGTGATGGACAAGATGCGCACGCTGGTGCCGTCGTTCAACGTCAGCACCATCCCGATCGACGACGCCGCCTCGCTGGTGCGCCCGGCCAACCTGCGCGGGCTGCCGCCGGACAACACGCTGGTCCTGATCAACGGCAAGCGCCGCCACCGCGCGGCGGTCATCACCTTCCTCGGCCACGGCCTGTCGGACGGCGCGCAAGGCCCCGACATCTCCGTGCTGCCGTCGCTGGCACTGGAGCAGGTGGAAGTGCTGCGCGACGGCGCCGCCGCACAGTACGGCTCCGACGCCATCGCTGGCGTCATCAACTTCGGCCTGAAGCGGCTGGACCACGGCGGCACGGTCGAGGCCTTCGGGGGTCAGTACTACGAAGGTGACGGCTTCACCCAGCAGTACGCGGCGCAGGCCGGGTTCCCGCTGACCGCCAACGGCTTTGCCACGCTGACGGCCGAATGGCGCAGCGCCGACCCCACCTCGCGCAGCGTGCAGCGTGACGACGCGGCCGCCGTCGCCGCGGCCGGTTATCCGGGCGTGCGCGACCCGGCCCAGATCTGGGGTTCGCCCGAGGTCCACGAGGACATGAAGTTCGTGGCCAACTTCGGTGTGGATGGCGAGAACGTCAGCTTCTACGGCTTTGGCAATTACGCCAAGCGCGATGTCGAGGGTGGCTTCTATTACCGCAACCCCACCACCCGCAACGGCGTGTTCTCCAACGACGGCGGCAACACCCTGCTGATCGGCGACCTGAACACCGCCAACGCGGTCACCTGCCCGACCATCGCGCTGCGCGATGCCAACGGCAATCTCCTGCCCTATGCGGGCGTCGCCGCGGCGGTGGCGGCGTTGCCGGCCGAATGCTTCACCTTCCTCTCGCAGTTCCCCGGCGGCTTCACCCCGCAGTTCGGCGGCAGGATGGAAGACCAGTCCCTGGTGCTGGGCTTCAAGGGCGTCTGGGGCGAAGGCTGGCACTGGGACGTGAGCGGCAGCCACGGACGCAACGAGATCGCGTTCTACATGCTCAACACGGTCAACGCCTCGATGGGTCCCGACCAACCGGGGAGCAACGAGTTTGCCCCGGGCGGCAACGTGCAGACCGACACTGCGTTCAACTTCGACCTGGCCCACGATTTCGACGTGGGTCTGGCCGGTGGCGCGATGACCCTGGCCACGGGTGCGGAATGGCGCAGGGAGGAGTTTGAGGTCATCGCCGGTGACTTGTCCTCGTATGCGATCGGGCCGCTGGTTTCCCAGGGTTTCTCGCTGGGCTCCAACGGCTTCAACGGCTTCAACCCCCGCACCGCCGGCACGCATGACCGCGACAACTGGGCGGTGTACGCCGACGTGGAGGCGCCGTTCACCGAGCAGTTCCGCATGGCGGCCGCGGTGCGCCACGAGGACTTCAGCGACTTCGGCGGAACGACCAACTGGAAGCTGACCGGCCGTTACGACTTCAGCGACCGCTTCGCGGTGCGCGGCGCGATCAGCACCGGCTTCCGCGCGCCGACCCCGGGGCAGGCCAACGCCGAACAGGTGACCACCTCGTTCATCAATGGCCTGTTGCGCGACACCGCCGTGCTGTCGCCCAACAACCCGATTGCCCAGTTCTACGGCGCCGAACCGCTGACGCCGGAAGAGTCGAAGAACGCCTCGCTCGGCCTGGTCTGGAACAACGGCGGCTGGCTGGTCACCGCCGACTGGTACCGCATCAAGACCGAGGATCGCATCGCGCTCAGCAACTTCTTCACCGTGACCGACGCCGATCGCGCCGCGCTGGTGGCTGGCGGCAACCCGGAAGCGGCATCAATCAGCGAAGTGCAGTTCTTCGTCAACGACTTCGACACCACCACCACCGGCATCGACCTGGTCACCAGCTACGACAGCAACCACTTCGGTGGCAAGACCTCGTACTCGTTGGCGGCCAACTGGAACAAGACCGAGGTCGATGACTTCACGCCGGGCATCATCACGCCGATCCGCATCAAGAAGCTGGAAGAGTCGCTGCCGCGGACCAAGGGTTATTTCGGTGTCAACCACCAGCGCCAGGTCTTCAATGCAAGCGTCCGCGTGAACTACTACGGTTCGTTCTTCGAGGACCATCTGGACGACGGCGGCCTGCCGATCAATGGCGGGAGCGCGGTCACGGTGGATGCAGAGGCCGGCTGGAAGTTCGCCTCGGGGCTGTACTTCAGCATCGGCGCGCAGAACCTGTTCGACAAGGTGCCCGACGAGAATCCGTGGGGCGCGCCGGTGGCGGGTGCGAAGTACCCGGTGCATGCGCCGTATGGCTTCAACGGCGGCTTCTACTACGGTCGAGTGGGTTACAAGTTCTGACCCGGGGATAGCGTCGCTGGATGCACAGGCGCGGAGCGGGGAAACCCGCTCCGCGTCTTCTTTGGCCAACCGCCACTCAGGGGCGTGCGTCGAGCGCCCGGGCAATCGCGGCAACGCGGGCGCGGCGCAACGCCTCGCCCACGGCGGGGCCGCTGAGGCCTTCGGCGACATCGCTGGCGCGCACCGCAAGCGCGACGTCCAGCGCGCGACACAACCTGGCAGCCTGCGGATATTCGCTCTCGGCGGAACCTGCACGCCCGCGCTTGTCGGCCTCGCAGGCGATGGCCAGTTGCCGGATGCGGTCGGGCCTGCGGAAGCCGTCGCAACGTGCGATCAGGTCGTGCACGGTTCCCGCGCGCATTTCGCCAAGGCGGTGCACGTTCAGGTGCTCGCGGCAGGTCGCTTCGGCGAGCAGGCGGTGCTCGGCGGGGACGCGCAGGCGCTCGCACAGCGCGCGCAGCGGCGCCAGGCCCGCGCTCTCGTGGCCCAGGTGGCGCGGTAGCACATGGGCGGGCGTCAGCGCCTTGCCCAGGTCGTGGGTCAGCGCGGCAAAGCCGATCAGGTCGTCGCCCGGCGCGATGCGCGCGGCCATGTCGCACACCAGTTCGGTGTGCACGCCGGTGTCGACTTCGGGATGGAACTCCGCGCGCTGCGGCACGCCGTACAGCGCGTCGACCTCCGGCAGCACCACCGCGAGGGCACCGCTGGCACGCAGGGTGGCCAGGAACGCAGCCGGGCGCGGGCTGGCGAGTCCGCGGCGCAACTCCTGCCATACGCGCTCCGGGACCAGGTGCTCCAGCTCGCCGGCCGCCACCATCCCGCGCATCAGCGCCAACGTCTCCGGCGCCAACTGGAAGCCCAGCGGCGCGAAACGCGCCATGAACCGCGCCGCACGCAGCACGCGCAACGGGTCCTCGGCGAAGGCCGGGCCGACGTGGCGCAGCACGCGTGCCTCGATGTCACGCGTCCCGCCGTACGGATCCACCAGCGCACCGTCGTCCAGCGACTGGGCGATGGCGTTGATGGTGAAGTCGCGGCGGCCGAGGTCCTGCTCCAGCGTCACCGACGGGTCGGCATCGACCACGAAGCCGCGGTAGCCGCGCCCGGATTTGCGCTCGGTGCGTGCCAGTGCGTACTCCTCGCCGGTGTCCGGGTGCAGGAACACCGGGAAATCGCGGCCGACCGCACGGAACCCCGCCGCCTCCATCGCGGCCTGAGTGCTGCCGACCACCACGTGGTCGCGGTCGCCGGCGGGCAGGTCGAGCAGCCGGTCGCGTACCGCGCCGCCCACCAGGTAGACCTTGCCCGGCGCACCGGCACTCATGTCGCAGGAGCGGTGTCCAGCCGCAGGATCTCGCGCAGGCGGTCGGTGACGCGGGTGGGCGTGATACCGAGCTTGGGCAGGCCATTGTCGCGGCTGGTGGAGTCCAGCGCCAGCGAGCGCCAGTTGTCGCGGCTGATTGGCTTGCCCGGCAGCAGCTCGCCGATGTTGGCCTGCCAACGCCCCAGCCGCTCCGACAATGAGAGCACCATCCGCGAGCGGCCGCGGGCCTGCGCCGTCAGGCGCACGATCTGGGCCAGCGACAGTTCGTCGGGGCCGACGAGCTCGTACACCTGTCCGATGCTCTTGGGGTCGTTGATGGCGCGCGCATAGGCTTCGGCCACATCCCCCACCCACACCGGCTGGAACCGCGCGTGGCCGCGCGCAATCGGCAGCACCGGCGCCATGCCCAGCAGCTTGTCGAAGCGGCAGAACAGTCCGTCGCCGGGCCCGGCGATCACCGACGGCCGGAAGATCGTCCACTGCAGTCCGGACCCGCGCACCTTGGCCTCGGCGCGGCCGCGCGATTGCAGGTAATGGCTATCGCCGTGGCCGGCGTTGAGCGCGCTCATGTGCAGCAGGCGTGGCGTGCCGCTGGCCTTCATCGCCGCGATCACCGACTCGGTGATGCCGACGAACACGCGTTCGAAGCCGTCGCCGCGATCGCCTTTCTCGTTGAGGATGCCGGTGAGGTTGACCACCGCATCGGCGTCGCCGAACACGTTGGCGAGGAAGTCGGTGTCATGCACGTCGCCCTCGCGCACGCTGGCCTGGCGCGACAGCGCCGCACGCGTGTCGGTCGTGAGTCCGCGGCTGACCACGGTGACGCGATGGCCATCGCGCAGCACGCGCGGCACCAGGTGGCGCCCTACGAATCCGGTGCCGCCCAGGACCACGACGTGCTGTCTGCTCATCTTCGCGTTCTCGTTCTCTTTCCGGGTGGGGCGGCGGGCGTCGGCGCAGTGACCGGTTCGGGGCAGGCGAAGCGTTTGCGCTTGCCGTCGGTGACGCCGCGCAGGCGGTCGCTGAGGGTGGCCGCATCGCCATTGAGCCGCCAGTCGTAGATTACGCTGAATGCGAGCACGCGGGCCACGTACTCGCGCGTCTCTTTGTAGCTGATCGTCTCAATCCAGAAATCCGGATCCATGCCGGGGCGCTGCTCCTGCCAGCGCGCGAGCGGCGAGGGGCCGGCGTTGTAGCCGGCGATGGTGAAGTAGGGCTGGCCACCGTACTGGTCCATCAGCTGGCGCAGGTACGCGGTGCCGATGGCGATGTTGGTGTCGGGGTCGTAGAGCATCGCCGGTCCGGTCCACGGCAGGCCGATGCGGGTGGCGACGGCCGCGCCGGTGGCCGGGATCACCTGCATCAGGCCCATCGCATTCGCCGACGAGCGCGCGGTCGGGTTGAAGACGCTCTCGGCGCGGATTTCCGCGGCCACCCACGCCGGGTCGATCTTCTGGCGCGTGGCCTCGCGACGGATGGTGGCATCGTGGTGCAGCGGGAAGCGCAGGTGGTACAGGCGCAGTTCGTCGCGCTGCTTGCCGAGGTTGAACACCGCGCGGTCGAACCAGCCGCTGGCCTGCGCCTCGGCCACCGCGATGCGTCGCTCGGTGTCATTGAAACGGGTGAGTGCGTCGTCCCATTCGCGTTGCGCCCAGCCCTGGCGGTCGAGCCGATACAGCGCCAGCGCGCGCGTCAACGCCGGGTCGCGCGCCACCGCGGCGCGTACCGCGGGATCGTCGTCGGGCGCCAACGGACACAGCGCGTACGGCCGTTTGATGCGGTCGGCGGCGAGGAAGCCATGGAACTCAGGCTTTCGCGCCGCTTCGGCGAACAGGTGGCGTGCGGTCTTGCGGTCGCCGGTGAGTTCGCTCAGGCGCGCTTCGAAGTACTGCCAGCGCGAATCGCCGCGTTGCGCCGGTGGCATCAGGCGCAATGCCGCCAGCGCCGCCGCCCAGTCCGAGCGCGCCATCGCTTCGCGCACGCGCCATTCGTGCAGGCGGTCGTCATACGCCTCGACCGGCACCGCGGCGAGTCGGCGTGCCGAGTCCGGTTCGTACGATGCGACCGACCACAGCGCGATCGCGTACAGCACGCGCGTGCGGTCGGCTGCTTCGAACTCCAGCGCGGGCGCATACGCCGCCAGTTGCGTTTCCGCCGCCGTGGGGTTGTCCTTGGCCAACCGCGCCAGGCCGTATGACGCGACCAGGCGACTGCGCGCGTTCTTGGGCCATGTGAGCGCGCGTTCGTGCGGTGCCTCCAGGAACGCGGCGTAGTCCTCGGCCAGTGCCTGCTCGTCCGCAGGCAGGCCGCGCGCGGCGGCGCGCACCACGCCCGGTTCGCCCTCGGCGATGGCGCGTTCGATGCGTTCCCAACGCAGGGCCGGCGTCAGGTTGCCCTGCGCGGCGAGTACCGCCATTGGCGCATCACAGGCAGTGGGCAACGCGTTGCCCGCCTGGCGCCACATCGTTTGGCTTTCCGCCGTCCACGCGGCGTCGGCGCGGCCCAGCGCCTGGCGCGCCTTGAGATCGGCGCAGCGCAGTGCCCCGCCCTTGAGCCCCGGCACCCACGCCGAGGTGAACGCCAGCCAGTCCTCGCGTCGCGCGGTGGCCGCCAACCAGAGCTCGCGGAAGGCCGCGGCCACCGGTTGGCCACGGTGGCGCTCCAGGAAGGCCTGTGCGCGCGACGGGTCGAGGGTGTCGATCTCGCGACGCAGCGCCGCGTACTCGATCCAGCCCCACAGCGGATCGCTGGCCAGGTCGGCGTAGGCGGTGGCGTCGAAGCTGCCGCGCTCGGCAACTTCCAACGCCGCGCGCACCCGGGCCAGCCGCGCCTGAGCCGGGGCGAGCGGGTTGCTTGCCCCGGCCGCGGGAGCGCCAGCCACGTTGACGGGGTTGGTGGTCGCTTGCGTCGCGGTCCCGGGGAGGGTCGTGCGGCTGCCGGTAGGCGCGGAATCAACCGGAACCGGCTGTGCGCAACCGGTGGTGGCGAACGCCGTCAGCAGCGACGCGATTACGATGGGGGTCGTTTTATGTCGCATGACCCGGACTATAGCCGAGTCAAAATGAACATCCTGATGGCAGCGCAACGCAGTTTGATTGCGTGTGCCAAGCAGGACCAGGCAGGAGAAAACCGGCGTGTCGATGGCGTGGTTTGCGTTTCTGGGATTGGGAGCGATTGCGGGCGTACTGGCCGGATTGCTGGGCGTTGGGGGCGGGCTGGTGCTGGTCGCCGCGTTGGCATGGATGCTGCCGCTGCTGGGTGTGCCGCACGAGGCCGCGATGCACGCGGCATTGGCCAGTTCGCTGGCCAGCATCGTCCTCACCGCGGCGGCGTCCGCGCGCGCCCATGCCAAGCGCGGCAGCGTGATGTGGCCCACCGTGCGCTGGATGGTGCCCGGTCTGTTGCTGGGCGGCTGGATCGGCAGTGGTTTCGCCGTGCGGCTGCCTGGGGATTGGCTGCGCTGGCTCGTCGCCGGCTATTGCTTCCTGGCGGCGGCGCAGCTGCTGCTGGGGCGGCGTACGCCCGCGGATGGCCACACCCGTCCAGCGCCGCGTGGGCCGGGGATGAGCGCCGCAGGCCTTGGCATCGGCGCGGTGTCCGCCGTGGTCGGCATCGGCGGCGGCAGCATGACCGTGCCGTTGCTGGTGTGGCGCGGCGTGGCACCGGTGCGCGCCGTGGGCACGTCCTCGGCATGTGGCGTGGCCATCGGGCTGGCCAGTGCCGCTGGCTATGCGCTGCAGGCGCCCGTTGGCGCGCTGCCTGCGCATGCCGTCGGCTATGTGTACCTGCCGGCGGCCGTAGGGGTCGCCATTGCCTCGGTGTTTGCCGCGCCGTATGGCACGCACCTGGCGCATCGGCTGTCGGGGGAGGCGCTCAAGCGCGTGTTCGCAGGGTTCCTGGTGCTGGTGGGGAGCAGCCTGCTGTTGGGCGGCTAGTCGTACGGCTGTCGTGGCGAGGCCCGTTTCCCGCCCGGCCTGCGGGGCTCTCTGCACGCCTGCCGGGGGGTATTCAGGCTCTGTGCGCGTCCGGCGGATGCCCTTTGCCGCTTGTGGCGGGTTCACAAATTGTTTACAACCCGATTACGCCACGGAGCAGGGGCCGGGCGGCTTTGTGCTGTTTCATCACTTTTAGGGAGAGAGGTCGATGCAAGCGTTGCGCCGCAAGACATTGGCGAAAGCCATCCAGTTGTCCATGCTGATTGCCCTGCCTGGCGTCGTCGCCGCGCAGGAAGCCGAGTCGTCGCAGGCGACCACGCTGGATTCGGTCCGCGTGACCGGTACCCGCATCAAGAAGGCCGAGATCGAAAGCCAGGTCCCGGTGCAGACCCTCTCGCGCGAGGACATCGACCGCACCGGCCTGACGTCGCTGGGCGACATCGTGCAGAGCCTGACCGGTGCCGGCTCGGCACTGAACACCAAGTTCAACTCCTCCGGCAACTTCGGCTTCTCGCCCAACGGTGATGGCGTCGGCGCCGGTTCGGCGCAGGTCGACCTGCGTCACCTCGGTCCCAAGCGCGTGCTCGTGCTGGTGGACGGCGTGCGTTGGGTCAACGAGTCCTCCGCCTCCGGCGTGGGCGCGGCAACCGACCTCAACACCATCCCGCTGGCACTGGTCGAGCGCATCGAGGTGCTGGAAGACGGCGCGTCCTCGCTGTACGGCTCCGACGCGATCGCCGGCGTGGTCAACATCATCACCCGCCGCAACTTCGAAGGCGGCCAGGTCACCGTCAACGCCGGCCAGTACGGCGAGGGCGATGGCGACCTGGGCAGCGTCGACGTGGCGTGGGGCACCAGCACCGAGCGCGCCAACTTCTTCGTCGGCGCCAGCTACGTCAATCAGGATCCGATCTTTTCCAAGACCCGCGAGCAGTCGCGCTACCCGACGCCGGGCACCGGCCTGACCTTCGGCAGCTCGGCCACGCCGAACGGCCGTTTCGTGTTCCTGCCAGGTACGCCGAGCAGCGCCTGCCCGGCGGTCGACCTCGATGATGATCCGTCCACCCCGGACGTGCCGTTCTGCAACATCACCACGCCCAACGGCAGCAGCTTCAACCCGACGCCGTCGTACCCGAACGACTTCATCGGCTTCCGCACGGCCAACCGCTTCAACTTCGCCGAATACAACATGCTGTTGACGCCGTCCGAGCGCACCGGCGTGTTCGGCCAGTTCCGCTACTACTTCAACGACAACGTGCACGCCTATGCCAAGGCGCTGTTCAACCGTCGCGAGTCGACCAACCAGGCAGCGCCGGAACCGATCTTCCTCGGCGGCGACGCCGGTACCGGCAATCCGTATGCGGACGGCATCTTCATTCCCGCCACGCAGATGTACAACCCGTTTGGCATCGACCTGGACTCCAGCTCCAACCTGATCCTGATCGGCCGTCGCCCGGTCGAGGGCGGTCCGCGCCGCTTCGAGCAGCAGGTGGACACCCAGTACTTCGCCGCGGGCATGGAAGGCAGCTTCGACGCCGGCGAGAAGACCTGGTTCTGGGACGTCAACGTCGCCGCCAGCAAGAACGAAGCCGAACAGACCAACTACGGCTCGTACAACATCCGCAACATCGCGCTGGCACTGGGCGACACCGACACCTCCGGTGCGACCTGCGCGACGACGCCGGGCTGCGTGCCGCTGAACATCTTCGGCGGCCCGGGCACGATCACCCCGGAAATGCTGGCGTGGATCCAGCCGGTTGTGCGCGACCGCAGCGAGCAGACCCTGCAGCTGGCCACGGCCAACATCTCCGGTGACCTGTTCGAGATGTGGGCCGGCCCGCTGTCGTTCGCCGCGGGCCTGGAGCATCGCCGCTACGAGGGCGAGTACACCCCCGACCCGATCAACTACGTCACCATGACCCGTCCGGACGGCAGCACCGTGGTGGAGAGCCACTACAACGGCGTACCGTCGTTGCCGACCTCGGGCGATTACGACGTCAACGAAGCCTATGTCGAGTTCAACGTGCCGCTGATGCGCGACGGCGTGTTCGGCAAGAGCCTGGACCTGAGCCTGGCCGGCCGCTACTCGGACTACTCGACCTTCGGCGGCCAGTTCACGCCGAAGTTCGGCCTGCGCTGGCAGGTGGCCGATGAGCTGCTGCTGCGTGCGACCTACGCCGAGGGATTCCGCGCGCCGTCGATCGGCGAGCTGTACGGCTCGGCCAGCCGCGCCGACCTGCAGTTGGACGACCCGTGCCTGATCGGCCTGGACGGCTCGGCCCCGACCGGCAACACCGCCAACTGCCGCGCGCTGGGAGTGCCGGCCGGTGCCAGCCAGTCCAACAGCCAGATCTCGGTCACCACCGGCGGCAACCCGGACCTGCAGCCGGAAACGGCGCGCAGCTTCACCGCCGGCATGGTGTTCAGCCCGGCCTTCGCCAGCGACGCGTCGTGGTCGGAGCGCCTGGACATCGAGTTGACCTTCTACCGCCACGCGCTGGACGGCGCGGTGCAGGCCATCGATGCGCAGACCCAGCTCAATCTGTGCGTGGAGACGTTGGATCCGCTGTACTGCGACGGCATTACCCGCGCACCCAACGTGGGCAGCATCAACAGCTTCAACAACCGCCTGACCAACCTCGGCTCGATCAAGACCGACGGTTGGGACTTCGACGTGTTCTGGACCCTGCCGGAATCGGCGCTGGGCAACTTCAAGCTGGCCTGGCAGAACACCTTCGTCGGTCGCTATGAAGCCGTCGGTGCCGCGGGCCAGGTGCAGCCGCGCGGGGTGGGCGTGGAAGTCACTGACAGCGCGATCCCCGAATGGACTTCCAACACCTCGCTTGAGTGGAGCAAGAACGCCTGGACCGCCTCGTGGACCATGCGCCACATCGACGAGCTGGAAGAGGAGTGCGGTGACGCGGTGTCGTTCCCGGTGTGCAGCAACCCGGCCGAGGGCACCAACACGCTGGAGGCGATCACCTACCACGACGTGCAGGTGGGTTACCGCTTCGACTGGATGAAGGGCCTGCAGCTGGCCGTGGGCGCCAAGAACGTGTTCGACAAGGATCCGCCGATCTGCCTGTCGTGCTCGCTCAACGGCTACGACGCGTCCACCTACGACATCCCGGGTGGCCGTTACTTCTACCTGCGTGCCGACCTGCGCTTCTGATCGTCGCAGCGAGTGAATGCGGAGCGGCCGGGGGAAACCCCGGCCGTTCTGCTTTATGGGCGCCTCGATGGCGTGCCTCGACCGCTGGCCGCGGCGGCGCCGCGCTGGTCAGGCCAGTGCCTGTTCGGGAACGTCGAGGTTGACGGACAGCGCCAAGTGGTCGGAAAACGCCGCCGCCAAGGCTTGCGGTTCGCTGCAGCGCAGGCCATCGCCGACCAGGATGTGGTCGATGGCGCGCTGCGGGCTCCAGCTGGGGAAAGTCGGCGTGTCGTGGTCGGGCGGTTGCAGGCGCGTGCGCTTGAACAACTGCAGCATTTCCGGCCGATCGATGGGGCAGTTGAAGTCGCCCATCAGCACTGCGTTGGAGTGCCCGTGCAACAGTTCGGCGATGAAGGACAGCTGCGACGCGCGCGAGCTGGCCCCCAGTGACAGGTGTGCGACGGCCACCAGCAGCGCGTCCGGTTCATTGCCGAAGCGCGCCACCAGCACGCCACGCCCGCCCAGGCGTCCCGGCAGGCTGTGATCCAGTACTTCGCGCGGTTCCAGCTTGGCCAGCAGGCCGTTGGCGCTGGAGGCCACGCCGCCCACGCGGCGGTTGGGCTGGTGGCTCCAGTAATCGAAGCCACCGCGTTCGGCCAGGTAATGCGTCTGGTTGGTGAATCCCGAGCGCAGGCTGCCCGGGTCACTCTCGTTCAACCCGACGATGTCGTACTGGCCCGCGAGCTGCGCAATGGCGTCCAGGCTGCCACGCTTGTTGCCTGCGGGCAGCACGTGCGACCAGCTGCGGGCGACATAGTCGTGGTAGCCGCGCGTGCTGGAGCCCGCCTGGATGTTGGCGCTGAGCAGTCGCAACCGCCGCGTCTTCTTGCCAGGCGTGCCCATGTCGTTGCGGCCCGTGCCGATCAGCCGCCCGGGGTGGTGGCCGGTGCCGTCGCCGGGGTGGCCATAGCGGCGCGCTCCTTGGCGATCAGGTGGTCGGCGATGCGCAACTGGTCCTCAAAGCCCGCGCCGCCAGTGATGCGGTACTTGCCGTTGACCACGATGCTCGGCGTGCCTTCCACGCCGCTGCGCACCAGGAACTGTTCGGCGCGCTTGAGCTTGCCGGCGACGGCGAAGCTGGACATGGTGCTGGCGAAGGCCTTCGCGTCGGCGCCGTACTTGGCGTAGAACGCGCCGATCTGCTCGTCGGTCACGCCCTGGACCGGCAGCGTGCGCTCCAGGTGGAGGGCGCGGAACATCGCCTCATGGGTCTTGTCGACCAACCCCATGCCTTCGGCGGTGTAATAGGCCTTGGCGTACGGGATCCAGTAGCCGCCAAAGGGGGCGGCCACGGGGACGAAGTTCACGTCGGCGGGCAACTTGGCCTTCCATGCCGAGACCACGGGCTCGAAGGCCGCGCAGTGCGGGCAGGTGTAGCCAAAGGCTTCGGCCACCTCGATCTTGCCGGTGCCCGGCTGGTACGGCTGGCCACCGGCGATTTCCACGTAATCGGTGCCCAGTACCGGCGCCGGGCCTTGCGGCGGCACGATCGGATTGTTGTTGGGAGCCGCCTCGGCCGTAGGGGCGGCTGCGGTCGTCTCAGCCGCTGCGGGAGCGGTGGCCGTTGCAGCCGGGGCCGTTTCCGCCACCGGGGCGGCCGGTGCAGGTGCTTCCTGCTTGCCGCAAGCGGCCAGGGTCAGGGCGGTGAACAGGAGCAGGGTCAGGCGTGAAGTCATTGCATCGATTCCACTGGAGAAAAAGGGAGCGGAGCGTCGTCCGCATTATGCGGGCAGCCCGCGCAGGTGAGGGCGTGCGCGGTCATTGATCGGGTCAGCGCTTGGTCTGGGTGGCCGGTCGTCGCGCCGCGCGCTCCTGCGCGACCAGCCGGTCGACGATGCGCAAGCGGTCGGCGTTGGACTCACCGCCAATCACGCGGTACTTGCCGTTGACTACCAGTTGGGGCGTGCCATCCACCCCGCTGCGCGCGATGAATTCATGGGCGCGCTGCAGGTCGGCCGCGACGTCGGCGCCGTTGAAGGTGGCCAGGAAGCGCGCGGTGTCCACGCCCCGGGCGGCATAGAACGTGGCGATTTCCTCCGCGGTGGCATTGCCGAGCGGCAGGCTGCCGTCCTCGTGCAGCGCGCGGAACATCGCGGCGTGGGTCTGCGTGGCCACGCCGAGGCGCTGGGCGGTGTAGAAGGCGCGGGCATAGGGCATCCAGCGGCCACCAAACGGCGCGGCGACCATCACCACGCTCACGTCCTTGGCCTGTCGGGCCTTCCACGCCGAGAACGCCGGTTCGAAATGCGCGCAGTGCGGGCAGGTGTAGCCGAACACCTCGACCACCTCGACCTTGCCCGGCACCGGCTGGTAGGCGGCGCCGCCTTCGATCAACTCGTAGTCCACGCCGGCCACGGGGGCGCTGCTCGCCTTGGCGGCGGGAGTGGCGGCCAAGGCAGCGGACGGCGAAAGCACCGCCAGCGCGGCGGACAGGGCGAGGAAGGGAAGGAGCGGCAGGCGGCGTGCGGTCGTCATCGGTCAGTATGAATGGCTGGGCCCGCACAGCGGTCGCGGGCAGGGGATGAAGTGCGTCGGCCAGAAACAGAAACGCCGACCGCTAGGATAGCGGTCGGCGTCCTGAATGCAGCGTTGGCGGATGTGACCGCGGTCGCTGTGCGAAGTTCAGCCGCCGAGCGGGCGCGAGCTGCTGTCGGTCTGCTCGGTGGCGTCCTTGGTCGCTTCGGCGGCCGGGGCCTTCGTCGCGGCTGGAGCGGCGGGGAGCGCGACCGGGGCCGGCGCGGCGCTGGCCACGTCGTCACGGCGCGGGTGCAGGCCCTGCAGGTAGCTGGACAGCGAGGTGATTTCCTCGTCGGTCAGTTGCTTGGCCACGGTGGCCATCACGTTGAACAGGTGCGGGTCGCGCTGGGTGGTGGTACCGGCGCGGTACTCCTCCAGGCGGCGCTTGCTGTAGTCGGCCTGCTGGCCGGCGATGCGCGGGTAGGCCGGGCCCGGGTTGCCGGAGCCGGTCGGACCGTGGCACGCCATGCATGCCGGGATGCCGCGGGTGTTGTCGCCCGACAGGAACAACTGCTGCCCCACCTCGAAGAACTTCTTGCCGGCATTCGGGCCGGTGGCGATGACGGTGTCGTCGGCAATGCCGGCGCCGGACTTCTGCGCGGCGAAGTGCGCGCCGACGTCACGGGCGTCCTGCGCGGTCAGCATGTCGGCGAACGGCTTCATCACCGCGGCCATGCCGCCGGTGCGCTCGCCGCTCTTGAACAGGGCCAGCTGCTGGGCGATGTAGCGCTCGCTCTGGCCGGCCAGGCGCGGGTACTGCGGGTCGGTCGGGTTGCCGTCCAGGCCATGGCAGGCGGCGCAGGTGCCAGCCTTGGCGGCACCGGCCTTGGCATCGCCCCACACCGTCTTCTCCGGCTTGGCGTCCAGCGGGGCGGTCTGCACCTGCGCGGTCGGTGCGACCGGGGTGACCGTGGTCTGGGCATAGGCGACGGCGGCAACCGCGAGGGCGGCGAGGCCGACAATGCCGAGGACGCGGGCTTGGCTCATTGGCTGGGCTCCGGAAAATCTGATGTGTAGGCAGGCAAACGGGCAGCACCGCAAGCGGCGCCGGAACCGCGGAATTATCGTCGGCGGGTGCGATGGGGTCAACGCGCCGTCCGCCGAAGCCGGGAACCGCGGCTCGTTTCGGTTGCGTTTGCACCCAAGGTGTCGCCCCGCGGTCCGGCAGCCGCCGAGGTGCGACGGCCGGCGGTCACCACCATGCGAGGGGTGTCCCCGGGGCTGCGGGAAGAGGGGAGTGGGGCCAAACCATACGCAAGCGCGGGGTTTCGACCGGAACCCCGCGGGCCGTGCGATCCTACGCGGATGTCGAATCCCCTTGCCCGCGCCAAATACTTGTTGGCCGCCCATAACCCGCGCCAGTTGCCGCCCGATGGCGGCTTCGAGGTGGCCTTTGCGGGCCGCTCCAACGCGGGCAAATCCACTGCGCTCAACGCGATCTGCAACCAGAACGCGCTGGCCCGCGTGTCCAAGACACCGGGACGCACCCAGCAACTGGTGTTCTTCGACATCCCGCCGACCACCGACCGCTACCTCGTCGACCTGCCCGGTTATGGCTACGCCAAGGTGCCCAAGGACTTGCAGGCCCACTGGCAGGCGTTCATCCAGCAGTACTTCGAGACGCGCCAGGCGCTTCGCGGCCTGGTGGTGGTGATGGACATCCGCCACCCGCTCAAGGACTACGACCTGCAGATGCTGGGCTATGCGGTGCGTCGCGGCCTGCCGGCGCACGCGCTGCTGACCAAGGCGGACAAGCTCAGCCGCAACCAGCAGATGCAATCGCTGGCCGCCGTGCGCAAGGAGTTGTCGTCGCAGTTCGCCGACAGCGTCAGCCTGCAGGTGTTTTCCGGTGAGTCCAAGCTGGGCGTGGACGATGCGCGCGCGGTGATCGGCGGTTGGCTGGAGATGTGATCCTGCAACAGGATGCCGTGTAGGATCGACGACCGGCGGCACGGGCTGCCGCACCGCCATTGGCCCACGCCAGTGGACGGATTCCCAATGCGATCAAGGAGGATGCATGCCGCGAATGTTCTGGCTGTCGCTTGCCCTGTTGTTGTGCGTGGGGTGCAAGCAGTCGGGTCCGATCGGGACGGATGCCGCAGCCCCCGTTGCAGGCACGGCCACGCCAGACGAGGCATTGCTGGACGACGTCAGCGGGGTCTGGCGCAGCGAGCGCCTGGGTGCGCTGCTTTACCTGCTGCGTGATGGCGACAGGTTCGACATGTTTGTCGGTGACGAGGGAGTACCCGTCCGCGTCGGTTCCGTCGATCTCCAGCAGCAGACCGTGAACCTGCGGATGCCGGTTGACGGGCGCGACGTGGTGTGGACCCTGCGCAAGCGCGCCGACCATGCTCGGGGCGACTTCCACCTGGTGCTTACGGACCACGGCGGGAGCGAGGACACGCTGCGGTTCATCCGCGAGGTCTCCGACGACGACCGGCGCCATCTTGCGCAGCTGGCGTCTGCACCCCTTAACGCCGGCGTGCCGGGATCGCTACCCGCCATCGACAAGGGGGATGGCGGCGCGGACGCGGATTCGGAATTGGGCGAGGCGCCGGACGGCGAGGTTGACGCGACCGAAGCCACGGAGGATGAGATCGCAGCCGCAGCCGCGGCTGACCGCGCCATGACCGGCAACAATGCTCCGGCCTATGACTGGCCGGTGAAAACGCGCGAAGGCCTGATGCTGGTGCCCCGCTTCGACTGCGACCATCCGCAGAACACCGCGGAGCAACTGGTCTGTTCCACGCCGGAGCTGACTGAGATGGACCGCCGCATGGCCGGCACGCTCCACAACCTGCTGGCGTTTTCCAAGCAGCCGGCGGCGGAACGCGCCATCCACCAGCGCTGGTTGACGGAGATGAGCCGCCGTTGCGCCAAGGTGAGTTGTCTGCGCAAGGCGTACGACGACCGGTTCAAGATATTCGAGGGCGCGCACGCCTACTCGGAGTACGCCGAGTAATGCGCCTGGTCGTGCGCTGACCGGCGAAGTCGTTTGCCCGTAATCGTCGCCGTCACGCCATTGGTTGTAGCCAAGCCTGCCGCGGGCCATCGCGCGGCCAACCCGTTGCGCAATGCCTGCGAGGACGATGTCGCGTGCCTGCGCCGGGTGTATCTCAACCGCACGAAACACTTCGCAGGTCCGACGTACCACGCATACTCCGGACGCGCGGAGTAACGCCAACGACGCAGGTCGGTCGCGGGGCACGCCAGGCGACCAATCCACGCGGCGGCGCACCAGAGCGTTTCACGGCTGCGGTTGTCCGGGCCGCGCGCGCCGCTAAACTGCTGGGGTCTTGCGATCGCCGGCGATGGCCGCATATCGCCTGACCCGTCCCCCAGTGAGGTGCCCGTGTCCGGTCCGAGTCAGGTCAAGGATGTCCCCATCGGCACCGGCGCTGAAGGCCGGGCCCAGCTCATCGACTTCCTCGCCAGCGGCGTGCGGCCGCGCGAGGACTGGAAGATCGGCACCGAACACGAGAAGTTCGGGTTCCGCACCGACGACCTGCGTCCACCCGCCTTCGACGGCGAACGTGGCATCGAGGCGCTGCTCAAGGGGTTGACCCGGTTTGGCTGGGCGCCGGTGGAAGAGCACGGCCGCGTCATTGCCCTGACCCGAGACGCCGCATCGGTGTCGCTGGAGCCAGCCGGACAACTGGAGCTGTCCGGCGCGCCGTTGGCCAACCTGCACGAGACCTGCTGCGAGACCAGTCGCCACCTGCAGGAAGTGCGCGCGGTGGCCGAGCCGATGGGGCTTGGGTTCCTCGGCATGGGCTTCCAGCCCAAGTGGCGCCGCGACGAGATGCCGTGGATGCCCAAGGGCCGCTACAAGATCATGCGTGAGTACATGCCCAAGGTCGGCTCGCTGGGCCTGGACATGATGACCCGCACCAGCACCGTGCAGGTCAACCTCGATGTCGGCAGCGAAGCCGACATGGTGAAGAAGTTCCGCGTGTCGCTGGCGTTGCAGTCCATCGCTACCGCGCTGTTCGCCGACTCGCCGTTCACCGAGGGCCGGCCCAACGGCTACCTCAGCTACCGCTCCCACATCTGGACCGACACCGATGCCGACCGTACCGGCCTGCTCGACTTCGTGTTCGAGGACGGCTTTGGCTACGAACGTTACGTCGACTACCTGCTCGACGTGCCGATGTACTTCGTCTACCGCGACGGCACCTACATCGACGCCAGCGGCCAGTCGTTCCGCGACTACATGGACGGCAAGCTCCCGGCCTATCCGGGCCAGCTGCCGACGCTGAAGGACTGGGCCGACCACAGCACCACCGCCTTCCCCGAGGTGCGGCTGAAGAAGTACCTTGAAATGCGCGGTGCCGATTCCGGACCATGGAACCGCATCTGCGCCCTGCCGGCGTTCTGGGTGGGGCTGCTGTACGACGACACCGCGCTGGACGCAGCCTGGGACCTGATCAAGGATTTCAGCCTGGCCGAACTGCATGCGTTGCGCGACGGCGTGCCCAAACATGCGCTGAAGCTGCCGTTCCGTGGCGGCACGGTGCTGGACCTGGCGCGCCGCGCGCTGGAGATTTCCGCGCACGGCCTGGCCCGACGCGCTCGCCTGAACGGCAATGGCGCCGACGAGTCGATCTACCTCGAGCCGCTGATGGAGTTCGTCGACGCCGGCATCACCCCGGCCGAGCGCAAGCTCGCGCTGTTCCATGGCGAGTGGCAGGGCGACATCGACCGCGTCTTCCGCGCGTTCGCCTACTGAGTCCGCGCGCAACGATTCCCGTTATCCTGCATCCACGGCCGCACCGCGGCCATGGGGAGCAGGCAGATGGTCAAGCGTCTTGGGGTGCTGTTGTTGCTGGTGCTGTCCGCGTCGTCGGTTGCACAGACCGTGGCGCCCGTCCGACCGATGGTGGCGGCGCCAAAGATCGACACCATCGTGATCGACTACCGCCAGCAGTGGGAGAAGGAACGGGCGAAGAACCAGGCGCTGCGTGACGAAAACGCGCGCCTTGGACAGCAACTGGCGGAATGGACCCGCCGTGGCGGCAGTCAGGTCCACGCCTATTGCGAGACGCCGACGCTGAGCCGCAGCAGTGCCGGCGCCAGCAACGACTGCGCGGTGGCGGGCTTCGGCTGCGAGCCGGTCAGTGGCCTGTGCCGCACGGTGGCCAACAGCTCGGCCGATTGCGCGGCCGGCTACATCTACTGCGCCACCAACCGGCAATGCGTGCGCGACGCGAACGCGTGCCGCTGAGCCACATCGCGGACTAGAAGCGCGACGCGGGCAGAGGGGTATCCGCCCACTGCCACGCTTGGGCCAGCCGCCGCTCGCTGTTGGTGGCGGCGGCCACGTCGCCCATGCGGCGCTGCGCCTGCGCCAAGCCGCGCAGTGACCAGCCGTTCTCGGGATATTTCGTGAGGTCGGCGCGGTACACCGCGCTGGCTTCGTCGGCACGGCCCGCGGCGAGCAGTGCCGCGCCCAGGTAGGGGCGAACCGGCAGCGGCCAGTCCGCCGGCTCGTTGTAGGCCAGGCGGTCCTCGGCGGCGACGGCGTCGCGCAGCGCGGCCAAACCGGCGGCCTGGTCGTGGCGCGCGAGCGCCAGTTCGCCCCGCAGCAGCGGCACCGCCACCGCCAGCACGCGGTCGCCGGGATTGATGCCCCACAGCGGGGTGCTGGCCAGGGTCGGCTCGCGGGTCACGGCTTCCAGTGCCGCCAGTTCCCGCTCGGCTTCGGCCAGGCGCTGCGTGCGCACGTAGGCCATCCCACGTGCGAAGTGCCACACGCCCCGTGGATACGGCAGGTTGGCCGGCGCATGCGCGGTGGCCAACACGTCGTCCCAGCGGCCGAACCGCACCTGCGTGTACAGCGGCGTGGCGATGAACTGCTGCATGAAGCTCAGTTGCTCCAGTTGCTTGGGATCGGCACGCCGGGCCGTCTGGTCGGCCGCCTCCAGGGCCAGGGTGCTGGAGCCGTGCAGGCCCGCGGTCATCGCTGCGAAATGCCAGTTATGCGGCACGTAACCCAACGGGTAGACGCCATTGCTGCCACGGCAGAAGGCCAGGAACGCCTGGTCGGCCTTGCTGGCGCGCAGGTTGGTGAGCGTGGCGTCGTGGTAACGCCCCACGCGGATGTAGGTATGTGCGGGCATGTGCACCAGATGACCCGAACCCGGAGCCAGATCCGCGAGCCGGTTGGCATGGCGCTCGGCGCGCCCGGGGTTGGGCGAAGCTTCCACCGCATGGATGTAGTAGTGGATTGCGCCGATGTGGTCTGGGCTGCGCGCCAGCACGCGTTCCAACGCCGCCAACAGTGTCGGGGTGTGCGCGGCGGGGCTGCCGTCGGGGTTCCAGTACGCCCACGGCGACAGGTCCATCAGCGCTTCGGCGTAGAGCGTGGCGGCATCGTCGTCGTCGGGAAAGCGCTGCACCACGTCGGCCATGGCCTTGGCGTACGCCGCGTCGAGCGGCTTGCGGTCGGCTGGGGCGGGGTGGACATAGCGCTGCGCCAGCGCCTTGATCAGGGCGCGATCGACGGGTTTCGCCCCGGCGGCCAGCGCCTGCGCACGGCCGGCGAGCCGTGTGGCCTCGGCGGCATGCGCGGGGTCCATCGGCAGGTTGATGTTGGGTCCCAACACCAGCGCCTGCCCCCACACGCAGATGGCACAGGTCGGGTCGAGCCGTGCGGCTTCGGCGAACGCGCGCCCCGCCGCTTCGTGGTTGAAGCCGTAGGTCAGGCTTAGACCTTGGTCGAAGTAGCGCTGCGCAGCGGCCACCCGGCTGCCGGTGTCGCGGTGGGCGGCGCCCATGTTGTCCAGCAGGACGGGCGCGCTGTCCGCCGATCCCATCGACGGCGGCGGCGCCGAGCTGCAGCCGCCGGCCAGCGTCAGGAACAGCCCGGCGGTGACGAGCGGGCCCGCAGCCCGAAGCAATGCATCCGACATGACGGCAGCCTCAATCGTTCACATTTGAAGCCAACGCGGCCGGCCGGCATCGGCGGACAGCTCGGCGAGGCCGGAAGTTGCGCGCGTTACCGTTGCGCCACGGCCACGCGGCTGGGCCCACAATGCGGTCACCCCCCCAGCGCCCACCCGCCCGTGTCCCAATCCCCCGCTGCCTTCCTTGCCGAAGAACCGTTGCGCACCGTGGCGTTTGCCGCCACCGATGCCTTGCTGCGCGAGGACGTGAAATCGCTCGGCGGCCTGGTCGGCGAGATCCTGGCCGAGCAGTGCGGGCAGCGCTTCCTTGACGACGTGGAAGCGTTGCGCCGCAGCGCCATCCACCGCCGCGAGCAGCAGGCGCCCGTGGCGGAGTTGGCCGATGCCTTGGCCGGCATCGAAACGCTCCGCGCCGCCGACCTCGTCCGTGCCTTTGCGACGTATTTCCAGGCCGTGAACCTGGCCGAGCGCGTGCACCGCATCCGCCGCCGCCGCGACCACGAGCGCAGTGGTGATGGCGCGCAACCCGGTGGCCTGCGCGCGGTACTGGGCGATCTGGCGCGCGAGGGGGTCAGCGTGGAGGAAGTGGCGGCGCTGCTGCCGCGCCTGCGGATCGAGCCGGTGTTCACCGCGCATCCGACCGAGGCCGTGCGTCGCGCACTGCTGGAAAAGGAGCGCCTGATCGTGCGTTGCCTGATGGACGACATCGACCGCGGCCGCACGCCGGTGGAGCGTCGCGTGGATCGCGAGCGCATCCGCATGGCATTGACCGCGAGCTGGCAGACCGCCGAGGCGCCGCCGGTGAAGCCCAGCGTGACCGATGAGTTCGAGCATGTCAGTTACTACCTGGCCGAAGTGCTGTACCGCGTGGTGCCCGTGTACTGCGAGGTGTTCGAGGAGGCGTTGCGCGAGCACTTTCCCGGCGCCGCATCGCTGCCTCCTGTGCTCGGCTTCGGTACCTGGGTGGGCGGCGACATGGACGGCAACCCGAATGTGGGCGCGGGCACGATTGCCGCGACACTCGCCGGCCAGCGCGCGCTGGTGCTGGCCGCGTACCGCCGTGACCTGACGGCGCTGGCTGAAACACTTAGCCAGTCGTTGTCGCGCGTGGCGGCGTCCGATGCGGTCCTCGCTCAGGTGGCCGCGTACCGCGCGCTGATGCCCACGGCAGCGGCCAAGCTGCACCCGCGCCATGCGGACATGCCGTACCGCAACCTGCTCACCCTGATGATCGAACGGCTGTGGGCCAACACGCACGAGGATCGCGAAGGCTATCCGGATGCCGCGGCGTTTCTCGCCGACCTGGACCTGATTGCCGACAGCCTGGCCGCGCATGGCGGCGCCCATGCCGGCGCGCATGCGGTGCAGCGCGTGCGCAGGCGCGTGCAGTGCTTCGGCTTCCACCTGGCCACGCTGGACCTGCGCCAGGACTCTGGCACCCACGATGCCGCGTTGGCGGCGTTGTTCGACGATGCTGGCTGGGACGCGCGCACGCCGGATGAGCGTGCCCAGCGCCTGCATGCGCTGCTGGAATCGCCGCGGCCGTCCGTCCCCCACCTTGATGCCGCGCCGGCAGCCAAGACGCTGGCGGTGTTCCGCACCGTGGCCGCGCTGCGCCCGCGGTACGGCGCGCGCGCCTTCGGCCCGTACATCATCAGCATGAGCCGCACCGCCGCCGACGCGTTGGCGGTGCTGGCGCTGGCCCGTGTGGCCGGCTGCGTGGATGCGGACGGCCAGGTGCCGCTGGACGTGGCGCCGCTGTTCGAGACCGTGGACGACCTCAATGCGTCGTCCGCGACGTTGCGTGCGTTGTTTGCCGATCCGGTGTACCGGTCGCACATGGCCGCGCGTGGTAACCGCCAGCTGGTAATGCTGGGGTATTCCGACAGCGCCAAGGACGGCGGGGCTGTGGCCTCGCGCTGGGCGCTGCAGCAGACGCAGATCGCCCTCACCCAGTTGGCCCGCGACAGCGGCGTCCAGATTGCCTTCTTCCACGGGCGTGGCGGTTCGGTCAGTCGCGGCGGCGGCAAGACCGAGCGCGCGGTGATCGCCGCGCCGCGCGGTTCGGTGGATGGCTACCTGCGCCTGACCGAGCAGGGCGAGGTGATCCATCGCAAGTACGGCATTCGGGCGCTGGCACTGCGCAATCTTGAGCAGGCCACCGGTGGCGTGTTGCGCGCGACGTTGCGGCCGCGACCGCCGGAGCCGCGCGAAAGTGCCTGGCGTGCGATCGCGGCCGAGTTGGCCGGCGACTCGCGCGCGCACTATCGCGCGCTGGTGCACGAGGACGCGCTGTTCCCGGCTTACTTCCGTGCCGCGACGCCCATCGACGTGATCGAGCGGCTGCGCATCGGCTCGCGCCCCAGCAAGCGCGCGGGCACGGGCGACATCGGTTCGTTGCGGGCAATCCCGTGGGTGTTCGCCTGGTCGCAGAACCGCGCGGGGTTGACCGCGTGGTACGGCGTCGGCACCGCGCTGGAACGGGCGCTGGCCCGCCACGGGCGGGAGGCGCTGGCGGAGATGGCGCGCGACTGGCCGTTCTTCGGCACGCTGGTGGACGACATGGAGATGGTGCTGGCCAAGTCCGACCCCGGCATTTTCGAGCGCTATTCGCTGCTGGCGCAGGGGCTGCCCGAGGGCGACCTGCACGCGCGTTTCCACCCCGGTATCGCGGCGGAATTCGAGCGCGCGCGCGCGGCGGTCCTGGCCATCAAGGACGAAACCGAGTTGCTCAATGGCGACCAGCGACTGCAGCAGTCGATCCGGTTGCGCAATCCCTACGTGGACCCGATCAGCCTGCTGCAGGTGGAGCTGTTGGCGCGCTGGCGCGCGGCGGGGCGGTCGGATGACGACCTGCTCAACGCACTGGTGGCCACCGTCAACGGCATTGCGGCGGGCGTGCAGAACACGGGTTGAGTCCGCTGGCGGCGATGGCGTCGTTGCGTCGTTTTGATACTATACCCCAGTATTGAATACGTAAGCGGGAGTTGCCATGCCCCATTCCCCCCAAGAGAAAAAACGGGTGTTGACCCGTGTGCGCCGCATCAAAGGCCAACTGGAGGCGCTGGAGCGTGCGCTGGAGGCGGGGGCCGACTGCGCGCCCGTGCTGCAGCAGATCGCCGCGGTGCGCGGTGCGGTCAACGGCCTGATGTCGGAGGTGATGGAAGCGCATATCCGCGAAGGCTTCAGCGAGCCTGCCGGTTCCGACCGCGAGCGCGCCGAGCGCGTTACCGAGCTCGCCGGCCTGGTGCGCTCCTACCTCAAGTAGGTGCGCGTCGCGCCGGTTCGTCCCGGTGCAGCACGCGCACCGACCATCCGCACCGACCAGCCCGTGCCGATCCAAGCCTGACATTCCACCGATCCAGTGCGCCCCGTGGGCGCCCCCACCGGAGACATCCCCATGAAAAGCCGTGCCGCCGTCGCCTTCGCCGCAGGCCAGCCCTTGCAGATCGTCGAGATCGACGTCGAGCCGCCGCGCAAGGGCGAGGTGCTGGTGAAGATCACCCACACCGGCGTGTGCCACACCGACGCGTTCACCCTCAGCGGCGATGACCCGGAGGGCCTGTTCCCCTGCGTGCTGGGCCACGAGGGTGCGGGCGTGGTGGTGGAGGTGGGCGAGGGCGTCACCAGCGTCAAGCCGGGCGACCACGTGATCCCGCTGTATACCGCCGAGTGCGGCGAGTGCCTGTTCTGCAAGAGCGGCAAGACCAACCTGTGCGTGGCCGTGCGTGCCACGCAGGGCAAGGGCGTGATGCCCGATGGCACCACGCGGTTCTCGTACAACGGCCAGCCGGTGTACCACTACATGGGCTGCTCCACCTTCAGCGAGTACACCGTGGTCGCCGAGGTGTCGCTGGCGAAGATCAACCCGGAGGCCAACCACGAGCAGGTTTGCCTGTTGGGCTGTGGCGTGACCACCGGCATCGGCGCGGTGCACAACACGGCGAAGGTGCAGCCGGGTGATTCGGTGGCGGTGTTCGGCCTGGGCGGTATCGGCCTGGCGGTCCTCCAGGGCGCGCGGCAGGCGAAGGCCGGCCGCATCATCGCCGTCGACACCAATCCGGCCAAGTTCGAGTTGGCGCGACAGATGGGCGCTACCGACTGCGTCAATCCCAAGGACCACGACAAGCCGATCCAGCAGGTGATCGTGGAGATGACCGGCTGGGGCGTGGACCACAGCTTCGAGTGCATCGGCAACGTGCAGGTGATGCGCGCGGCGCTGGAATGCGCGCACCGCGGCTGGGGCCAGAGCGTGATCATCGGCGTGGCCGGCGCGGGGCAGGAGATCAGCACTCGCCCGTTCCAGCTGGTTACAGGCCGCAAGTGGATGGGCACCGCCTTCGGCGGGGTCAAGGGCCGCAGCCAGCTGCCCGGCATGGTGGAGGATGCGATGCACGGCGAGATCGAACTCGCGCCCTTCGTCACCCACACGATGGGCCTGGAGGACATCAACCACGCCTTCGAGCTGATGCATGAAGGCAAGTCGATCCGGAGCGTGATCCACTACTGAGCGGTGACCGGGTGCTAGCCTCAGGGCGCATCGACACCAAATTCGAACGCAGGACGCAACCGGATCGGACGCAATGCTGAGACTGCTCACGGGTTTTCTACTGGCGCTGTCCTTTTCGACGGCGCTCGCGCAGGTGACGGAACTGGTTCCGGCGGCCAGTCGGGATGCGGACGCGATCCTCGACAGCCTGCCGGACTTGGCCCGGCAGGCGATCCCGGCCTACCGGGAGGAGGACCGCGCCCGTTACCTCAACACGCTGTTCCGACTGCAGGGCGTTGCCGGGGATCATCGCGGCGCCGCAGAGACACTGGACGCCCTGGTGCGACTGCGCATGGCGTCCGATCCCGGCAGCGTCGCGCCGCTGCGGGTGTTCCAGGTCGCGGAGCGTGCGCGGATCGCGGACTCCGGCGAAGGGCGCGCGCAGGCGGTCCGCGTGCGTGACGCCTTCCAGGAAGTTTTCCGGCCTCTGTCGGACCTTGATGCCAGTCGGTCATTGCCATGGCTCAAGGGCGACGCGCGCCGCCTGCGCAGCGATTTGCACGCGGCGGCGGACAAGGCGGTTGGACGTGCGCGCATCCCGCTTGCGGACGCGATTGGTCTGATCCGCTTGCGCCATCTGCTTTCCACGTTCGAGACCACCGATCCGTTCGTCGACGCGCTCGTCGACGAGGATGACGAGCGCCGCTACGCGATGGATCTGCGCGCCCGCGTGCGGACGCCGGACGGTGCGGAGATCTCCGCGATTGCCATCAGGCCGCGCGGCGCGCGTGCCGGACTGCCGACCCTGTTGCGCTTCACGATCTATGCCGACGATGCCCAGGCGATCGTGGATGCCAGGAGCGCGGCGGCGCGTGGCTATGTTGGCGTGGTTGCCTATACCCGGGGCAAGGGCCGAAGCCCGCAGGCCCCGGTGCCATACGAACGCGATGGCGATGATGCGCGGGCCGTCATCGCGTGGGTTACGCGCCAGCCGTGGAGCGACGGCCGCGTTGGCATGTACGGCGGCAGCTACGACGGGTTCACGCAGTGGGCGGTGGCCAAGCGGCCTCCCGCCGCCCTCAAGACCATCGTGCCTTACGTCGCCAACAACCCCGGCAATGGCCTGCCGATGGAGAACAATGTCTTTCTGTTCGTCAACTACGCATGGCCGTTCTACGTCACGAACAACAAGGCGCTGGACAACGACACCTACTTCGATGGCGAACGCTGGGATGCGCTGAACGAACGCTGGTACCGCAGCGGCGCGTCCTACCGCGCCATCGACCGCGTCGACGGCACGCCGAATCCATGGCTCCAGCGCTGGCTCCAACACCCGGGCTATGACCGCTATTGGCAGCGGATGACCCCCTTCGGTCGGGAATTCGCGAAGATCGACATCCCGGTGCTGACCATCACCGGGTACTTCGACGACGGCCAGCAATCGGCGCTGCACTACCTGCGGCAGCACTACGCGCACCGGCCCGACGCCGAGCATTACCTGCTGATCGGTCCCTACGACCACGGCGGTGCACAGGCCGCGCGCAAGCCGGCGACCGTCGGCGGTTACGCAATCGACCCGGCGGCGACGATGGACACGCAGCAGGTCACGTTTGAATGGATGGACCACGTGTTCCATGGCGCGCCCAGGCCCGCGTTGCTGCGGGACCGGATCAATTACCAGGTGATGGGCGCGAACGTCTGGAGGCATGCGCCCTCCGTGGCCGCGATGAGCCAGGAGCGGCGCACGCTGTACCTGAGCGCCGCGAAGGCGGGCGGTACCTATACGTTGTCCGAGCGCCCCGATGTGCCGACCACGTCACTGGGCCAGGTGGTGGATTTCGCGGACCGGGAAACAAGCCTGGGCGATCACTATCCCGACCCGGTGGTCGGCAAGACGCTGGATGCCTCCAGTGGCCTGCTGTTCGAAAGTGCCCCGTTCGACACAGCGGTGGAGGTTTCGGGCATCTTCTCCGGTGAACTGCACTTCACCGCCGACCGTCGCGACCTCGACTTCAGTGTCACGCTGTACGAGCGCATGCCTACCGGCGAGTTGTTCCACCTGTCGTACTTCCTTGGCCGAGCCAGCCATGCCGATGACATGCGGGTTCGCCAGCTGCTGACGCCGGGTAGAAAAACGGCGGTCCGGTTCGATCGGGCGCGGATGACCAGCCGCCGACTCCAGCCGGGTAGCCGCCTGGTTGTAGCCGTGAGCGTCAACAAGAATCGGTTTGCCCAGGTGAACCATGGCAGTGGCAAAGATGTAAGCGATGAGGACGTTCGCGACGCGGGCCCGCCGATGCAGGTGCAATGGCACACCGATAGTCGCATCCACATTCCGCTGTCGTTCCCGGACGCAGCCAACACCGAGGCGCAGTAGACATGCAACGAATCGAGCGACACGCCTGCTTTGGCGGCTGGCAGGAAGTATGGCGACACGAGTCCGCCACGCTGGGTTGCGCCATGAACGTGGGCGTGTACCTGCCGCCGCAGGCAGCCGACGGGCCGTGCCCGGTGCTGTACTGGCTCTCCGGACTGACCTGCACCGAGCAGAACTTCATCACCAAGGCCGGCGCGCAGCGCTATGCCGCCGAGCATGGGCTGATCCTGGTCGCCCCCGACACCAGCCCGCGCGGCGATGGCGTGCCCGATGGCGAGGGCTATGACCTGGGGCTCGGCGCCGGCTTCTACGTCAACGCCACGCGGGCGCCTTGGGCGACGCACTATCGCATGCATGACTATGTGGTGGATGAGTTGCCGACGCTGGTGGAGGCGCACTTCCCCGCGAATGCCGCGCGCGCCATCAGTGGCCACTCGATGGGCGGGCACGGGGCGCTGGTGTTGGCACTGCGCAATCCCGGGCGCTATCGCAGCGTGTCTGCGTTCGCGCCGATCGTCGCCCCGTCACAGGTACCGTGGGGGCGCAAGGCGTTCACGGCTTACCTGGGGCCTGACGAGTCCGCATGGCGGGAATGGGACGCCTGCGCACTGGTGGCCAACGCCACCGAACGCCTGCCGCTGCGCGTGGACCAGGGCGAGGCGGACGACTTCCTGCGGGAACAGCTGCAACCGTGGCGATTGCAGGAGGCCTGCAGCGCAGCGGACCATCCGCTGCAACTGGCGCTGCACGCGGGCAGTGACCACAGCTATTACTTCATCGCCAGCCTCATCGGCACGCACATCGCGTGGCACGCGCACGCCCTGCGCGATTGATGCATACCGCGCTGCGAGCCCTCGCAGCGCCTGCACGGCCGTCTTTTAGCCAAGTGCGTCACGATTCCGAAACCGCGACCGCGCGCTCGCGCAAAGCGTGCGGTTAATCGCGGTTTAACAAGGGGTGCGTGGGGAGAATCCAAACCGTCCCACCCGGGTTGACCGGGCGGGGCTCCCTGCATAGACGCGGGTGACGGGCTGTCCGGCCCGGCGGGTCCTCCCGGGGAGGGAGTGGCTTCAAACGACCGGATGGTCGACCTCCTACCACCTATCGAGTCTTGCCATGTTCGCTGCCCGCATTTCCAAGCGCGCAGGTCGGGTTGTTGCGCCCGTCCTCCTGCTGACCGCCTTGGTCGCCACCTCGGCTCTCGCCCAGCCGCGTTCCCTGCAAGCCAATCCTGTGCGTGGCATGGCGGAAGGCGCGTCCGTCTCCCTCGACGGCCGTCTGCAGGTGTTGATTGAGGACTACCCGGGTGGGCGCGTCCAGACGCGCCACTATCTGCAGACCGCGCGGGGTCGTGTGGAGCTGTTGACTGAAGGGCGCGCGATGAAGGCAGAGGCCGGCAGTCGCGTGCGGTTGCGTGGCCGCGTGACAGGCGAAGCGCTGACGCTCGATGGCACCACCAGCAGCGTCCAGGTCACCTCGGCGGCCGCGCTGCCGGCTGCCCTGGGCGAGCAGCGGGTCGCAGTCATCCTGGTCAACTTCCAGGACGACACCTCGCAGCCGATGACCCGCGAGGCGGCGAACACGCTGGTGTTCGAGACCACCAACATTTTTTATCGCCAGAGCTCGTTCGGCCAGACCTGGTTGAACGGCCGTACGTTTGACTGGGTCACCGTGCCCTACAACAAGAGCACCTGCGTGGATGGCATGTTGATTGCCGCCGAGGCAGACAAGGCCGTGGCTGCAGCGGGCGGCGATCTGTCCGGCTATAACCGCAAGGTCTACATGTTCCCACGCAATGCCTGCTCGTGGTCGGGGCTCGCGCTGGTGAACGAAAACCCCTCGATGGCCTGGATCAACGGCTCGTTCAACCTGAAGGCCGTTGGCCACGAACTGGGCCACAACCTGGGCCTGCGCCATGCGCATGCGTTGGATTGCGACATCTCGCCGACCGGTGACACCTGCACCCGCCTGCCGTACGGAGACGCCGCGGACCTGATGGGCAACGTCCGTACCGGTGACTTCAGCCCCTACGCCAAGGAGCGCATGGGCTGGTTGAATGACGGCGTTTCTCCGCCGATCCTCGTGGCCGACCGCAGCGGGCGCTACACCATCGAGCCGTATGCGTCTGGCAGCGTGGGTGCGAAGGCCATCAAGGTGCCACGCGGCACCGATGCGAACGGTACGCCGCTGTGGTTCTATCTCGATTACCGCCTGCCGTTGGGCGTGGACGCCGTGCTGGATGGCGTCGGCAACCTGGCGCAGGGCGTGATGGTGCGCACCGTCACCCAGGGCGACGGCGACTCGATCCACCAGATCGACATGACACCCAACAGCGCCATTGGCGGCACGGCCGACCTGGCCGACGGTGCGCTGACAGTGGGCCGCAGTTATGTCGATCCGCTGACGGGGTCGACGATCTCGGTGGCGTCGGTGTCGGCCACGGGCGCCGTGGTGGACGTCAGCCTGTCAGGCTCGGCGGTAGTGACGCCGCCTGCGCCGGAGCCGGCGCCGGTCTGCACCCGCGCCGCTCCTGCAATGAGCCTGACCGCGACCACGACGTCCGCTGCCGCGGGGAGCGCCTTGCGCTACGCGATTACGCTTTCCAACGCTGACAGCAGCACGTGTGCGCCGACCACATTCAACCTGGCGGCGAGCGTGCCGGCAGGGTGGGCGGGCGTGCTGGGCAGCGCCAGCGTGACGTTGAGCCCGGGCACCAGCGCCAACACCACGCTGGATGTCACCTCGACCACGAGTGCCACCGCCGGGACCTACGGCGTGGGAGCTGGCGCCGGCAGTGCGGCTGGCAGCGTGCATACCGTCAATGCGGGTAACACGTACACCGTGCTGGCACCGACGTTGAATAGCAGCATCGGCACCGACAAGTCGTTGTACCTGCGTGGCCAGACGGTCTACATGAGCTCGCGGGTGATGATTGGCACGACCCCCGTGTCGGGTGCCGCAGTGACCTTCGTGATCACTCTGCCCAACGGCCGTACGACCTCCATCAAGGCCAAGAGCGGCCGCGACGGCTACGCGCGTGCCTCGTACCGAACCGGCAAGACCAGTGCCTACGTTGGCCAGTACGCACTGCGGGCCACGGTTGTTTCGAGCGGAAAGAGTGCGAGCAGCGCGACCACTGGGTTCGCGGTGAAGTGATCGCCTGAGCTTCGTAGCAGCGAACTGCAAAAGGCAGGAAGTGGCGAACCCATTTCCTGCCTTTTTCTTGCCGCGCGCTCCGGCGTTCCGTTCCACGTAACGAGTGCGGAAATGCTGAATCATTACCCCGTTTCAGGTTCATGAACGGGTTGCAAGTGGTGGCGCGGTTCTTTTCTGTGACGTGTCTCCCAGAGCTGGTCGACGCCAATGCGGATCATGGAACGATGTCAGGGCCGCAGTGCCCGACACAGTACAAGGACGTGCCCGACGGAGCGTTTTTGCCCCGTTCGCGCGCCGGATGCGCGCTGTCCGGCTGGATGCCTTCCGATCCATCTAAATCAGGGCATCTGACTTCATGCTCAACACCTCGGCTCGCCGCAGTCTGCGGCGCATGGGCGCGCTTGCGCTCCTTTTTCTCGCAGGCTTGCTGCCGCTCACTTGGGCCACGACCAACGCCGCCACGATCGGCGAACAACGCACGGCGGTCATTCTCGTCAATTTTCAGGACGATGTTTCGCAGCCGTTGAGTGTTGCCGATGCACATGCCATGGTGTTCGGCACGGTCAGCGACCTGATGTGGGAGGCCTCGTACCAGAAGACCTTCTTGTCCGGCGACGTGTTCGGCTGGTTCACCATCCCGGTCAGTCGCGCCGTCTGTGACGTCAACCTGTTCGCCGTTGAGGCCGACAAGCTGGCCATCGCGGCGGGGGTCCGGTTGGCGGACTACCAGCGTCTGGTTTACCTGTTGCCGCAAAACGCCTGTTCCGGTGCCGGCTCGAACTCGGGGCCGAGCACGCCGTCGCGCCTGTGGGTGACGTCCAACAACCACACGCCGCAGATGATCGCCCACGAGTTGGGGCACAACTTCGGGCTGCTCCATGCGCAGGCCCTGGAGTGCGGCAGCGCGTCCTATGGCAGCGACTGCGCGGTGCAGAATTACGGTGACCCGGCTGACACCATGGGCAGCGGTTATGTCACGCATTTCAACGCCGCGTTCAAGGAGAAGATCGGCTGGCTCAACGCGAATGGCGCGCCGGCCATCACCACCGTCACCGCCAGCGGCAGCTATGCCATCGCGCCGATGAGCGCCGCGACCGGCGGTGTACGGGCGCTGCGCATTCCGCGCGGCACCGATCCGGCATCGGGTGAAATGTCGTACTACTACCTGGAATATCGCCAGCCCACCGGGTTCGACGCGACCCTGGCCACGACCGGCAACCTGACCAAGGGCGTGCTGGTCCACGTCGGTGGCGTCAACCAGACCAACGTGCTGCTGGACATGACGCCGGGCAGTCTCGCGAGTTCGACCTTCGCCGACATGAGTGACGCGGCGTTGGCGCCGGGACGCAGCTACAGCGACGCCGCCGCCGGCATCAGCTTCACCGTGAAGTCGGCCGACGCCGGCGGTGCGCTGGTGGACGTGACCGTGGCCGGCCAAGCGGCGACCTGCACCCGTGCCGCGCCTGCCGTTACCCTGGGCGCAGGCGCGAGCGCCACCGCGGGGAGCCGCATCGACTACGCGGGCACCCTGCGCAACCTGGACAGCGCGGGGTGCGGGGCAACGACCTTCATGCTGGCGGCCAACGTGCCCGCCGGCTGGAACGGCTCGGTGCCGGCCGCCAGCGTCACCCTCAGCCCGGGGGCCAGCGCCGGCGTCGGCTTGGGCGTGACTTCCGCGGCCGGGGCTGCGGCAGGGACCTATGGGGTGGGGCTGGGGGTCGCCAGCAGCGCTGGCGGTGTGCATACCGCCGGTGCAGGCAGCACGTACACCGTGACCCCGTCCAGCTCGGTGTTGCCGCTGACCAGTGCTGTGGGCACCGACAAGTCGACCTACGCCAAGGGCGAAGTCGCGTACATCAGCGTTCGCGTGTTGCGCGACGGAACGCCGGTGGCCGGTGCCACCGTCCGCACCACGGTAACCCTGCCCAACGGCAGCCGCACCGGCCTGAGCGCGACGTCGGGCAGCGACGGCTACGCCCGCCATAGCCTCAAGCTTGGCAAGGGCAAGAGCGCGGTGGGCGGCTATGCGCTGCAAAGCGAGGCGACCCTGTCCGGTGCCACCGCCGCGGCGACGGGTGGCTTCGTGGTGCGCTGATCGCAGCGCGCGACGGCGTGCGAAAAGAGGGCGGTGGATCACTCCACCGCCCTCGACGCATCGCCCTATCGTTGGCGAATCAGGTCAATCCGACGGGCAGTCCGGACAGGTCGGACACAGCTTGCAGGTTGCCGTCTTCGGGGTCGCGACGGCCGTTGCATTGTTGATCTTGCCCCGGCCGGTGGCGTTGACCGTATCGCTGTAGGTCGCCAGACCCGGGTCGGTCTGGTTGCCATCGGGCGCGGTGGGCGTGTAGCAGCGCGACACGGTGTAGGTGTCGCCCGTGCTGCCCATCGGCTCCAGGGTAATCACTATCGGCTGGCCGCTGGCGTCCTGCAGCAGGTTGCCCAGGTCGGAGTCGGTGAAGACGCCACCGTTGTTCGGATCCAGGACCATGCGCTGGTTCGAGGTGGTGCTGGATAGCACGATGTCCACGCACACCTCCGGCTTGTAGCCGGTGGCCGGGTTCAGGAACACCGACAGGTCGCCCGCCTGGTACAGCGGGTTGACGTCGGGGGATTCGCCCGGATCGCCCTGGCAGAACTTCAGCAGTTTCAGGCCCGTGTCCAAGGTCTTGGTGCACTGGGCCAACCCATCACCCGGGACCTGGTCGCTTTCGGTGTCGGAATCGGTCACCGTCTGCGCACCGCCGGTGGTTGCAGCCGCCCGCACGGAAACGCCGTTGGTGAACGGGTTCTCACCGGTGATGCACATCATCGTGACGGTCACGGAGCCACCGGCCGGCAACGCATCCGCGATCGGCAGGAAAGTGGTGTTGTTCGGGAACACCGTCCCGCCCGTGGGCACGGTCTCCATCCCGACGCCGTCGCCGGTGATGCTGGCAATCGCACAGACCTTGGCCTTGGTGTTGCCGCTGGCTGCCGCCACGGCATTGTCACGCAGTTCGATGTCGTAGATGGCGCCGAACCCGTCATTGTTGATCGTCACCTGGTGCTTGGTCTGGAACGTCTCGTTGACCGGGTCGACGACCGGGCTTTGCGCATCCGCCAGGCATGTCTTTTCCACGTCGACCGAACACAGGTCGAAGTCGCCCAGGGCGAAGTCCTTCAGTTCCGCGGTTTCCGAGTGCGAACTGCGGGTCTCGGCCATGAAGCTGGAGAAGCACACTTCACCCACCAGTGCGGTGATGTCGATGCCCGCTTCGAAGAAGCTCTCGTTGGGGAAGATGTTGTCCACCCCGAACTTGGGCGTGAACGCCCACGGCGAGGCGGTCGGACTCTCGTTGGTGATCGCGCAGGCGGTGTCGTCGGTGGTGCAGACTTCCGCACCGTTGGACGCCCCGAACTTGATCTCCTGCAAGGCGCCGAAGTTGCCGCCGCTGCCCACCCACTTGAAGATCTGGACCTCGCTGCTTGAGCCGCCTTGGACGAAATCGACCTGGACGAGGACGTCACCGATCTCGTGTTCGCCGATGAAGCTGCCGTTGGGCCCAAGGCCGACGTCGTCCTGGAAGAACCAGAAGCCCAGGGCGGCATCGCCGTTGTTCGCGAACCGGTCGGCGCCGAAATAGATGATCAGGTGCTCATGGACACCCGCTGGGTGCCCCGGGAAGTCGCCTCCCGCAAACCCGCCCACCTTGTAGGCCTTGGCATAGGCGTTGGTGATGTTGTCCTTGTCGGGCACCACCTTGGCCGCCTTGTATTCCCAAGTGCCGATCAGGTCGATGTCCTTGTTGCTTCCGGACCAGGCCGAGAGTTCCTTGCCACCGGGCAACGTGGCGTTGTCGACCACGAACGATTCGCCGTCGCCGGCGGTGGGCACGCCGCGGGGGGTCGGGTAGGGAAGCGGCAGGTTGAACACGTTGTTCCAGTCATCCATGGCCCCATCGCGGGTCGGGTTGCCATCCAGCTCGAAGGGGGCCGATGCCTGGTGCACGGCCAGGGCATTCGACAGTACGGCCACGCCACCGATGACGGCGCCCAGCGCCACGCCAAGGGCTGCAATGGGCCACCGTTTCCTCGTGGATTTCTCCTTTCTGGTAACCATGATTGTGCTCCGGAATTCTGTGGGGATGTGTAGCCAAGGAGCCCCTGACTGACTGCACAGGGTTAGCGTCCGCTTCTCCCCGGGGCATCGGAATCGCTCACGCGGGTTACCCCAAATTGGCCGGCCCCCCTGGGCTCCTGCGTTACCTGCAATGCCGGCGTTGCAGGGGCGCCCGTGCCTAACCTGATGGGTGGAGCACATGACAAGCTTGCCGGTGATGGCTATTGGCAGTGACCGCCTCTGGTGCGCGCGGCTGGAGCGGATCCTCGCAACCCGGGGGGATCTGTCGTGGATGGGTACCCGAAGCCCGGGCGAGCGGGCTGTGCGCGGGGAGCAGCCGTCCCTGCTGCTGGTGGACGGCGATGATCCCCGAGTCGAGCACGAGATCCGCTCATGGCGGGTGGCGCTGCCACACCGGCTGTACTTCTACCGCTCGCCGACGGTCACGGCACTGCAGGACTGCGTGCGCAGTGGCGCCAGTGGCTGCCTGGAAAAGGATGCGTCACCGGAAACCGTGCTGCGGGCCTTGCGCGCGGTCGGTGCGGGCCTGTTCGCGGTGGAGCCGGCATTGATGCTGCGGGCGGTGCTGTCGTCCTGGAACGAGCTGCCGCCGGTGGATGCCGCGGCCTTCGCCCACGAACCGCCGCACCCCAGCCTGGCGCAGCTGACCCAGCGCCAGCGCGAAATCGTGCAATGGGCCGCCCAGGGGCTGAGCAACAAGCAGATCGCGCGCAACCTGGGCATCAGTCCGGAGACGGTGAAGACCCACCTGCACCACGCCTTCGAGCGGGCCGGGGTTAGTGGGCGGGTGGCGCTATCGGCGGCGCAATGGGCCAACCATGGGGGTGAGGCGGCGGCGCCGCAGGATCTGGGCGCGCGCTGACCTGGCACGGCACCAAGGCGCGGGCGGAGCGCTCCAACGGCCGCATGCCACGACGCTGCGGCCGAAATCCCGCGGCCCCCGACGGCGGCTCAAGCCGCGGTGACGTCCCGCAGTTCCCAGTGGCTGCCTGCCAGCAGGCGCAGGCGGTGCTTGAGCACCGTGCCGGGGATGACCGAGGTCACCACCAGGTTGATGTGAAGGTCCTGCTGCTGGCCGTGCACCTGCGCGGTGGGGTCCGTGGCGCCCAAGGCCGGGTCGACCTCGTCGGGTTCCGGCTGCATCAGCCGCCAGCGGTCGAACAGCGTGCGTTCGCGGAGCGCGTCCTGTAGTTGCTCCGCAAACCCCTCGGCACTGTGGGCGGTGAACGCCAGCGCCGGGTCACCGCCGCGCGCGCGGGACGAGTCGGGCAGGGTGAGGTAGTAGCGGGTGGTCATGGCAGCAGTCCCTGGCGTCGATGGGGGCAGCGTAAGACGGCAATGATGGCGACAATGTGAATGCGGGCCCGATGCAGGCAGGTGCCTGATGGGATCGTCGGATACTCCCGCGCGGTTTCCCCCGGGCCGGCAGGCCCGGGGATTGCTTGTGGCGTCAGTAACGTCGCCGATGATCAGTCCAGGTGCACGTGCGCGCCATGACCCTTCGGGCAATGGCACACCGCCGTTGGCCCGTACTCCAGCCCGAAGGTCTGCCCGTCGCGGTGGCGCTGCCAGTAGAAGTTCGGCGCCTTCTCGCCACGGTTGCCGACTTCGGCCATGTCCGCGTCCACGTCGAACAGGCGGCCATCGACCATCACGTAGCGGGTGTCGATGGTGGCGCGGATGTTCTCCAGCGGGTTGCTGTTGAGCACCACCAGGTCGGCCTGCTTGCCCACTTCCAGCGAACCGATCTGCTTGCCCAGCCCGAGGTAGTCGGCACCGTCGAAGGTCGCCGCGCGCAGCGCCTCGAAGTTGCTGAAGCCGCCCTGGGTCAGCATCCACGTCTCCCAGTTGGGCGACAGACCCTGCAGCTGGCCGTGGCCACCGACCTGGATCTTGACGCCTGCGTCGCGCAGTTTCTTCGCCGACTTGGCCACCTCGATGTGCCAGTAATCCCAGTCCGGCGCGGTCTCACGGCGAATGCTGCGCGCGTCCAGCGTCTCGCGCGGGAAAAAGCGGTTGAGCTTCTTGTCCTCCCACACGTTGTCGCGCGCATACCACCAGTACTCGCCCGACAGGCCACCGTAGCTCACCACCAGCGTCGGCGTGTTGCGCACGTCGGTCTGCGACCACAGGCCCACCACGTCCTTGTACAGCGGCGCCACCGGGATGTTGTGCTCGATGCCGGTCACGCCATCCAGCACCATGGTCATGTTGTGGTGGAAGGTGCTGCCGCCTTCCTCCACCACCAGCATGCCCAGCTCGCGCGCGGCGGTGTTGATCTGCTGGCGCTGGTCACGGCGCGGTTGGTTGTAGCTCTTCACGCTGAACGCGCCGTGCGCCTTCATCCGGCGCAGGTGGCTGCGCGCGTCGTCCAGCGAATTGACCACCGCCTTGAAGTCGCCATCGGCGCCATACAGGATCGTGCCGGTGGAGAACACGCGCGGGCCGACCATCTTGCCGGCCTTCTGCAGCTCGCTCTCGGAGAACACGAACTCGGTGGTGGCCGACGGGTCGTGCATGGTGGTCACGCCAAACGCGAGGTTGGTGTAGTACGCCCAGTTCTGCTGCGGCACCACGCCCTGGCCGAAATGCGCCGCGTGCGCGTGCGCGTCCACGTAGCCCGGCACGATGGTCTTGCCGCGCGCGTCGATCACGCGTGCGCCGGCCGGCACGGCCACGCCTGCGCCAACCGCTTCGATCACGTCGCCGCGCACCACCAGCGTGCCGTTCTCGATCACTTCCTGGCTGCGCTCGGCATCGCGCATGGTGACGATGCGTGCGTTGGTGAACGCGACCACATCGCGCGGCTTATCCACCGCAACGCTCAGGCCCACCGCAATGCCGCCGTCGGTGGTCGGCTTGGGCAGCTCCTTCGGCGCGCCCGGCAGGAACGCGAACGCCTGGTTGAGCGGTCGCGAGTAGTAGCGGTCGCCCACCATCCAGTGCAGCGACTTCGAGTCGGCTGACCAGTGCAGGTAGCTGCCGACGTCCGCGCTGACCGCGGTCACCGGCACCGCCTTGCTGTCCTTGCCGAGCTCCACCGCCTTGCCGGTGGTCACCAGCGGCGCCACGTAGGCGTTGAACAGCTCGGTGAAAGCGACCCACTTGCCGTCCGGGCTGATGCTGACGCCATCGACGTACTTGAGGTCGTATACCTCGCGCGGCTCCTCGCCGTTGAGGCCGACCGACATCAGCTTCTTCTTCAGCCCGCCGCCGGTGAGGAAATACACGCGCTTGCCGTCTGCGCTGAACTGCGGCGACTCACCGCTGTCGGCCAGGCGCACCGCCTTGCCGCCGCCGGCCGGCATCACGTAGATGCCCTTGTCGCCCGACCACATCGAGCCGGTCAGGCCGCCGCCGCCGGTCTTGCTGTACACGATGCGCGAGCCGTCCGGCGAGAAGCGCGGGCCGTAGTAGAAGCCCTTCTCCTGCGTCAGGCGCTTGCCCAGCCCGCTGCCGCCGGCATCGCGCACGTAGATCGCGCCCATGCCCGCGTCCGACCACGTGGTGTACAGCAGTTTGCGTCCGTCGGCGCTGAAGCTGGGCTGGTACTCGTACACGCCGTCGTTGGCGGTCAGGCGCTCTGGCTTGCCGTCGGGCAGGCGCTTGCGCCACAGCTGGCCGACCGCGTGGAAGACCAGCGTCTTGCCGTCGGCGCTGGTCGCCACGTCGCGGATCATCTTCGGCGCGAACATGCCTTCGTCGATCTTCTGCTCGAAGCGCAGCGGCGCGGTGACGGTCTGCTCCACCTGCGCGGTGAACGGGATGTTGGAGGGCTTTCCGCTGGCCATGTCCACGCGCCATAGCTTGCCTTGCGCCCATACCACCACGGCCTTGGAGTCCGGCGTCCAGTCGAAATTGCTGTACGGGCCGAAGATCGCCCACGCTTCCTGCTGGTCGTGCGAGAGGCCGTCCCACACCGGGCGCGCCTCACCGCTGGACAGGTCGAGCACGTGCAGCACCGACTTGTCGCGGATGCGCTTCACGAACGCCAGCGACTTGCCATCCGGCGACGGTTGCGGGCGCACCGCGCCGCCCGGGGTGGCGACCAGCGTGTCGATCTTGCCGCTCTCGCGGTCCAGGCGCTTGAGTGCGTAGATCACCGCATGCGGGTTCTTGTTGTACTGGAAGGTCGGGCCGGGGCTGACGTCCTCGGAGAAATACACGTAGCGCCCATCCGGCGACACCGCCGGTTCGCCCAGGTCCTGCTGGTCGTTCTTCTGCTTGGTCAGCTGCACGCCGCCGCCGCCACTGACGTGGTACAGCCACAGCTCGCCCGCGCCCAGCGAACGCTCGCCGGTGAAGTGCTTGCGGCCGATCAGGAACTGCCCGTCCGGCGTCCACGCCGGGTTGTTGAGCAGGCGGAAATCTTCCTTGGTCACCTGCGTGGCGTTGCTGCCGTCGGCGGCCATCCCCGATGCCGGCACGCGCCACAGGTTGTTGCCGCCGCCGCGGTCGGAGGTGAACGCCAGCTCCTTGCCGTCGGGCGAGAAGCGCGGCTGCACGTCCCAGGCCGGGCCGCTGGTCACGCGCGTGGCGGCGCCGCCGGTGATCGGCATGCGATACAGATCGCCGAGCAGCGAGAACGCGATCTGGCGGCCGTCGGGCGACACGTCCACGTCCATCCACGTGCCTTCGTCGGTCTCGAAACGCACCGGCTTGGTCTGGCCGTGCGCGGCGGTGACATCCCACTTCTTCTTGTCAGCGTCCTCGCCGGGCTTGGCGCGGCCCTTGGCGCTCTGCGCAGGGGCCTTGGCCGGGTCGTTGCCTGCTGGGTCGAGCGCGTCCTGCTCAAGCTGGACCTTGTCCTTATCCTTGTCGGCCTGCTCCTTGGCCTCGGGTTGCGGCTGCTGCGCGCGGGCGGGCGCGGCCACGTGGAGGGAGATCGCGCTGGCGAGCGCGACGGCGAGCAGGCAACGGTTGGAGGTCATCGAAGAACCACGCAGGCGGGCAAAGCCCCCAGCCTACCCGGCGTGGCGGCGCGTGGCTGTAGGTAGAAAGTCCCGGTCACGGGAGCGCGGGCATGCCAACCCACGAGTCCTATGTGATGCGATGGCCCGCGCGCAGTGCCGGGCCATCACCGGAGGGTCAGCCGCTGAACTTCTGCCCTTCGGCGGCGAAACCGACCACCACCGCGCCCTTGCCCACGTTGACCATGCCGGTCAGGCTCATGACGCTCTCGAAGAACTCGACGTTGTTCGCCCGGCACGCCGCGCGCAGGTTTTCGTAGCCCGGCAGGCGGTGCAGCTCTTCCAGTTCGCCGCCGTAACTCATGCACACCGTCGGCGTCAGCAGGTCACCGGCTTCCACCCGCCGTGCCACATGCTCCAGCGTCTTCTGCACCGCCGGCTCGAAGCCCTTGATCTTCGCGGCCGGCCCGGTTTCGCCACGGTTGCAGTGCAGCACCGGCTTGATGTCCAGCGCCGTGCCCAGCGCGGCGCTGAGCAGGCCCACGCTGCGGTCGCCCTTGGTGCGCGCGCGATTACGCAGGTAGTACAGGTCCGGCGGGATCAGGTAGCCCTGTGTGTGCAGTGCCAGGTGTTCCAGCCGTGCGCGGATCTTCGGCGCACCTTCGCCAGCGGCGACCAGTCGCGCGGCCTCCACTGCCAGCACGCCCTGTGCGGCGAACAGGTTCTGCGTGTCGATCACGCGCAGCGCGAACGGCGTGTCATGCCCGGCCGCCGCGCGGATCGGGCGGTAGTCGTTGAGGATCGAGAAACTCGCCTGGCTGGCGTTGTCGAAGATCGGGCTGCGCGTCTTCGTGATCGTCATGCAGAACACGTAGTCGTAATCGATCACCAACCGGCCCAGGAACAGATCGTGGATCTGTTGCACCGTGAATGGCATCGTCTCGGCTTCGTGGCCGCGCGTGGCCACGTGCGAGTGCAGGAACTCCAGCGTCGCCTGCTCATCGCGGTGATCGGCCAGCACCGCCTCGCCGATGCGGACGGTGATTGGCAGGATGGTGAAGTTGTGTTGATCCAGGAACGCCTTCGGCAGATCGCAGGCCGAATCGACCACAAGTCCAATACGCATCACACCCTCCCCACTTGCTGGATAACCGCTCTTTGGCGGATTTTGCGCCAAGCATAGCCGGAAAAACGGGGGCGCAGGGCGCGTCCGGACGCAACAATCCGGGGGGCGGGCCGCGGGCTCAGCCCCAGGCGCCGAGGATCACCCCGAACAGGACGAACTGCACGATGTGGTAGCCGCCGTCGATCATCCACAGCTTCAGGCTGCGCTGGGCGAAGGCGTAATTGATGCCGAAGCTCATCGCCACGAAGAACAGGCCGACCACGAAGCCCACGCCGAAGCCATCCACCGCCGTCGCCGTAGTCGGCAACAGGGTGGAGAACACCGTGGCCGAGAGCAGGGCACAGACGATGGCGGTGGCAAAGACCCGGCCTTGGTGTTGCGGCGCAGCATCCGGATCGATGCCGGCCTCGCGGCACCAGGCCTTCTTGAACAGCGGTCCGTACCACAGCCCGCCCAGCACGAAGCTGGAGGCGGTGGCGGCCAGGATCGCCAGCCAATTGAGGTCGGTGGGCATCGGGGGCATGGTGGGCTCCGGTGAAAAGGCAGGCCACGCTAGCAGGTCTGACGTCGGCCGCAACGGGCCGCAGTCGGCCAACGACGATCCGTTCGCCCACCCGCCGTCCCGTCCCGCCTGCAAGGGGCGGGACGGGCACGCCGATCGTCAGCGGATGCCGGCGGCCGACGGGTAGGCGCGCGGCAGACCGCCCTGTTCGGCGGACGGCACCGCACGCAGGTAGCGGTCACGCAGTTCGGTCTGGCGGCTGCGCATCGGGATGGACTGGCCGTCCATCCACACCTGCAGCGCGACGCTGTTGACCTCCAGCGGGTCGCCGCTCCACAGCACCAGATCGGCGCGCTGGCCCGGGGCGATGCGGCCCAGCTCATCGGCCACGCCAAAGGCCTCGGCCGGGATCCGGGTCAGTCCCGCCAGTCCATCCTCCCAGGGCAGGCCCGCAGCCACCGCGTTGCCGGCCAGCTGGCGCATCTTGCGCGCGTGGTGCGAGGCGTCGCCAGCCTGGGTGAAGCCGACGGCTACGCCCGCCGCACGCAGCCGGGCGGCGTTCTCCAGGCTGGCGCCGATGCTGTCGAAGTCCGACGGCAGGTTGGCCAGCGGGTCCACGAACACCGGCACCTTGGCGGCCGCCAGTTGCGGCGCCAGCTTCCATGCTTCCGCGCCGCCTGCGACCGCGACGCGCACCTTGTGCCGGCCCGCCCAACGCAGCAACTGGCGGATGTCGGCGGCACGGTGCACCTGCACCACCACGCGGCCGCCACCATCGAGGTAGCGCGCCAGCGCCGCACGGCCGGCCGGGGTCAGCAACGCCGCGTGCGAGCCCGGGGCGATACGGCCGCGCACCTCGTCGATCAGCTGGTCGAGGATCATCCACTGGCCCGCGCGCGAATTGCCGGTCAGCCCGGACGCCTCGCTGCCCAGTTTCACGAACAACACCTTCGGCCCCACCGGGTCGGGGCCGCCGTCGAGTCGCACCACCGCACCCTGGCCACCGATCAGCGAGCCGCCCTGCGTGGCGTTGGCACCCAGCAGGGTCCAGCCGATGCCCTCGACGCGGCTCACCGGAATCACCACCGACTCGGGGTTGAAGGCCAGCGTCACGTCGAACTCGGGACGTACCGACATCTCGCCGCCCTTGCCCAGCGCCAGCGCCTGGTCGACGGTGGCGCGTTCGCCGGAAACCTCCTCCAGGCCGATCTCGGTGATCCCGCCGAACAGCGTCGGGGTCAGCGGGCGGCCCTGTGCGTCGATCACTTCGGCGCCCGCCGGCGCGGTGAGCCCGGTGCCCACGGCCCGCACCTTGCCGCCACCGACCAGCACGTCGGCGTGATGCAGCGTGCCCTGCGCACCGGCCGTGTGGACCGTGGCATTGCGGATCAGCACGTCGCGTGCGGACGCGCCGAACGTTGCCACGAACAGGCCCACTGCAAGCAACGAGCGGTTCAAGACGCGGCGGTTCATCGGGCACCTCCATCGGTTGCACCCTGGCCCAGCATGAAATCGGAGTGCGGCTGTCGCGCCGGGTCATTGCGGTCATACATGCGCGCGCCGTCGATGTAGACCTGCTCGGCCTTGGCATACACGCTGAAGGGATTGCCGTTCCACAGCACCACGTCGGCCATCTTGCCCGGCTCCAGCGTGCCGGTCTGGTCGAGGATGCCCAGCGACTTGGCCGCGTTCTGCGTCAGCCAGCGGATCGCGCGCTCGGGCGCGATGTCCATGCCGGCCAGGCGCGCGTGCGCCATCACCTTGGCCGCCTCCTGGTTGAGGCGCTGGATGCCTTCGCTGGAGTCGGAATGGACGATGGCGCAGCTGTCCGCCGGCCGATCGACCAGCGCGATGTTCTCCTGGATGCCGTCGAAGGCCTCCATCTTGAAGCCCCACCAGTCAGCCCAGAGCGCACCGCAGGTGCCTTCCTGTGCCAGGCGGTCAGCGATCTTGTACGCCTCCACGCCGTGGTGGAACGCGGCCACCTTGAAGCCGAATTCCTTGGCCAGGTCGAGCATGGTGGTCATCTCGTCGGCGCGGTAGCAGTGGATGTGCACCATGATGTCGCCGTTGATGGCGCCGGCCAGCGTGTCCAGCTTGAGGTCGCGCTTGCCGCCGGTGTCCTTGTCGCTGTCGGCCTTGTCGCCGTTGGACGACTCCCACCAGTGCTTCTTCTTCGGTGGCTTGGGGGCGTTCTTGCGCAGGTACTCGCTGGCATCGATGAATGCCGCGCGGTAGCCGGCCACGTTGCCCATGCGCGTGGCGGGGCCGGCCTTGCCCCCGTACACGCGCTTGGGGTTCTCGCCGCAGGCCATCTTCAGGCCCCACGGCGCGCCGGGGAACTTCATCCCCTGGTAGCTGGTGGCGGGTACGTTCTTCAAGGTGACGCCGCGGCCGCCGATCAGGTTGGCCGAGCCCGGCAGCACCTGCAGGCTGGTCACGCCGCCGGCCAGCGCGGTGGCGAAGCCCGGGTCCTGCGGCCACACCGAATGCTCGGCCCACACCGCGGCGGTGACCGGCGCGGTCATCTCGTTGCCGTCGCTGTGCGCGGCCACGCCCGGACTGGGGTACACGCCCAGGTGCGAGTGCACGTCGATGATGCCCGGGGTGACCCACTTGCCGCTGCCGTCCACGCGCACCGCGTTGGCGGGCGCCTGCAGGCCAGTGCCCACCGCGACGATCCGGCCGTCCTGCAGCAGCACGTCGGTGCCGTCCAGGCGCGTGCCGGTGCCGGTGAGCACGGTGGCGTTGCTGATCAGCACTGGCGGCGCGGCGACCACCTGGTAGGTGCTGGGGTAGGGGTCGGCGACGAAGCGCGACTTGGGCGCGGAGGCGGCCAGTGCGTTGCCGCAGGCCAAGGTGGCGGCAAGCGCCGCGGCAAGCACGGCGGTGCTGGGTGTGGACATGGTGCGGAATCCCCCTGGATCAGACGCGGGCCCACGCGAACCGCGGACCCGTTCCGCACCCTAGCGGGCGGGTGGCGCCCTGCCAACCATGACGATCGTCATGGCCGGTGACAGAATGCGCAAAGCACGACGAGACGAGACGAGACGAGGAAAGAATGAAGAGCAAGAACGAGATCGTCGACAACTGGCTGCCGCGCTACACCGGCGTGCCCCTCGACGGCTTTGGCGAGCACGTCCTGCTCACCAATTTCGGCGGCTATCTGCACCACTTCGCCCGGCTCACCGGTGCCGAGGTGGTGGGCCTGGACCGCCCGATGCCCAGCGCCACCGCCGACGGCATCACCATGATCAACTTCGGCATGGGCAGCCCCAACGCGGCCACGATGATGGACTTGCTGTCGGCGATCAGCCCCAAGGCGGTGCTGTTCCTGGGCAAGTGCGGCGGGCTCAAGCGCAAGAACCAGCTGGGCGACCTGGTGCTGCCGATCGCGGCGATCCGCGGCGAGGGCACCAGCGACGACTACCTGCCCGCGCAGGTGCCCGCGCTGCCCGCGTTCGCGCTGCAGCGCGCCGTGTCCACCATGATCCGCGACCTGGGTCACGACTACTGGACCGGCACGGTGTACACCACCAACCGCCGCGTGTGGGAGCACGACGAGGCGTTCAAGGAGCGGCTGCGGGCGATGCGCTGCATGGCCATCGACATGGAGACCGCCACCGTGTTCGCCGCCGGCTTCGCCAACCGGATCCCCTGCGGCGCGCTGCTGCTGGTGTCCGACCAGCCGATGATCCCGGAAGGGGTGAAGACCGAGGCCAGCGATGCCAAGGTCAGCGCGGAGTACGTGGAGAACCACATCCAGGTGGGGATCGAGGCGCTGAAGCTGATCCGCCGCAACGGCAAGTCGGTGCGGCACCTGCGCTTCGACGAGTAGCGGCCGCCATCGCAGTGCCTGCGACGCTCTCGCGGCACACTGGGTGCCGTTGATTGGGGAGGAGAAGACCATGGACAAGGCCATCTACCTGCTGCTGGGCGCGGCGCTGACCTGGGTGTTCTATTTCGTGCAGCGGCGCGTGGAACGGCGCGGCGCCGCCGAGGCCATCGATCGCCACCAGAAGCTGCTGTCGCTCAAGCTGGGGCTGGAGAACGCCAACCTCGACCTGGAGGCCCTGCGCCGCTTCGAGCAGCACCTGTTGGGCCAGGCCGAGACGGCCGCGCGCATCGCCGACCGTTATTTCACCCAGGCCGAGGTGGTGGCCCGCCATGGCGAGGAAGTGGCGGCGATCAACCGCCAGGCGGAATCGGGCGTGGCTGCAGCCGAATCACGATTGGCGGTGGCAATTGCACAGTTGCGCCCGCAGTTGGGCGGCGGCGACCTGGCCGCCTTCGACGAGGCGCACCGCGCGTGGCTCGCCTTCCGCGAGCGGCACGCGCGCTTCATCGCACAGTCCTACGGCGGTGGGGCGATCCGCCCGCTGATCCACGCGGTCACGCTGGAGAGCCTGACCCTGCAGTGGGCTGCCGAACTGGAAACCCAGCTCGGCGAGGCCGAGCCGGAGGAGCTGGAAGCGGAAGCGGGCACGGCCTAGCCGGCCCGCGCAGCCATCAGTAACGGCCGATGCTCGGGTCGACCTCGGTCGCCCAGGCGTCGATGCCGCCGGTGACGTTGAACAGGCGGGTGAAGCCCAGGCCACGGAAGTGCTCCGCCGCCTGCTGGCTGCGACCGCCGTGGTGGCACAGGAACGCCAACGGCGTGTCCTTCGGCAGCGCTTCCAGCGCGGCCATGCCGCCATCGTCGAACGATGAGAACGGCTCGCGCACCGAAGCCATCATCCGCTCGTCGAACGGACGCACGTCCACCAGGGTCAGCGTGCCGTCGGCGACCTGCGCCGCTGTCTCGGCGGGCGACAGCTCGCGCACCTTGGCCGGCGCGTTGGGGTTCTCGATCACCAGGCCGCGGCCACGCGCGTCATCCACCCAGTCGATGGTCAGGCCTTCGGCGCGGCGCGCGCTGGCCAGGTCGAACTGGGCGCGGACGCCGTCCTGCTCCACCGCGATGGCGTTGGTGTCCTTCGGGGCCAGCTGCAGGCGGGCGTTGAAGCGCGGGTCAACCTCCACCTGCAGGGCATAGCCTTCGCCGGCGTTGGCCACCGCCTCGCGCAGCATCTGCGCAGCGGCCGGGGTGATGGTGATGCTGGGCGGGGTGCGGTCGGGCTGGGACAGGCCCAGCACGGTGTACAGCTCGCCGGAGTTGACCATCTGCTCGATGATGTCGCTGCCGCCCACCAGCTCGCCGCCGATGTACAGCTGCGGGATCGTCGGCCACTCACCAAAGACCTTGATGCCCTCGCGGATCTCCGCGTCGGCCAGCACGTTGACGTGCGCGTAGTCCACGCCGACGGCCGAGAGCGCGCCCACCGCCTTGGCGGAGAACCCACACTGCGGAGCGCTGGGCTCGCCCTTCATGAACAGGACGATGTTGTTGGCGGCCAGCAGCGATTCGATGCGGGCGCGCAGGGCGGGGTCGAGCGACATGGCGGGATCCATCAGGCGGGGGAATGCTTCATTTTACGCCCCACGTCGCTACAGGGACGCTGAACCCGCATGCGATCATTTGACCCATGTCAGCCGCCTCCGTCCGCCGTCCGCCCGTATTCCCGCACCTGTGGCTGTTGTGGTTCGGGGGCTCGCAGGTGTTGCTGTTGGCGGTGTGGTGGTCCGCCGGCTGGCTGGCGATGCTGCCGGTGTGGCTGCTCAGCCACGGCCTGCTGCTGTGGGGCACCTTCCGGCCCGGCTCGCGCGTGCTGGGCCCGGTGCTGACGCGCCTGCCCACGCGCGAGCGCGAGGTCTGGCTGACCATCGACGACGGCCCTTCGGCCGACACCCCGGCGATGCTGGACCTGTTGGATGCCCACGGGGCCAAGGCCACGTTCTTCCTGGTCGGCGCGCGCGCGGTGAAGCAGCCGGCGCTGGTGCGCGAGATCGTCCGCCGCGGCCACGGCATCGGCAACCACAGCATGGGCCACCCGGCCGCGTGGTTCTGGGCGTTGGGCCCGGTGCGAATGCGCCACGAGGTGGATCGCTGCCAACGTGCCCTCACCGACCTCACCGGACGGCCGCCGCGCTGGTTCCGCGCGGTGGTGGGCATGGCCAACCCGTTCGTCTCCGCGGCGTTGAAGCCGCACGGGCTGACCCGCGTGGCATGGAGCGCGCGTGGCTACGACGGCGTGGCCGCCGACCCCGAACGGGTGGTGGCGCGGATCGAGCGCGACCTCGCCCCCGGTGCGATCGTGTTGATGCACGAGGGTGCGCCGCACGGCCACAACGTCGCCATGCTGGCGCTGTTGTTGCAGCGGCTGGACGCCCAGGGCTATCGCACGGTGTTGCCCGCGTAACTCACGCGGATTGCGGGATGCCGCGAAACGGGGCGCGCCCCGCTCAGCGCTTGGCCAGCAGGCTCCTGGCAGCCGGTAGCGCCAGCGCCGCCCATTCGGCGTACATCGCCGCCGACGGATGCAGGCCATCGTCGGCCAGCATGCCCGCTTCGGCGCCGCGCTGGCGGTTGATGTCGGTGATGTCGACGAAGGCCACGCCCCGCGCTTCGCAGGCCGCGCGCGCGGCGGCGTTGTAGTCGTCCAGTTCGCAGGCGACACGGGCGCAGTCGCGGCCCTGGTCGGCGGCGAACGGGGTCACGCCCCAGTCCGGGATCGACAGCACCAGCACGCGATCGGCGCGGCCGCGCGCATGCCGCACCGCGCGCTCCAGCACCTCGGCGAATTCGCCGGCGTAGTCGGCGCAACTGCGGTCGCGGTACTGGTTGTTGACGCCGATCAGCAGGCTGACGAAGTCGTATTCGCCCAGCGGCGGTTGCGCCAGGTCCATCGCGGTCATCAGCTCGTCGGTGGTCCAGCCGGTGGCGGCGATGGTGCGCGGGAACTCCAGCGGCACGCCTTCCTCACGCAGGGCCAGGGTCAGGCGCACCGGCCAACGGTCGCCGGGGGCCACGCCCTCGCCGATGGTGTAGCTGTCGCCCAGGGCGAGGTAGGTCAGGGCATTCGGGTCGGTGGCCATGCGGGGCTCGGGCGAGGGCGATGGGGTGATGGTAGCCGCCCGCGGCGTGGGTGTGCCGCGCGGGAACGAGGCGACGCGCACCCGCACGGCTCAGCCGCCGGTGCGCCTCACGCGATCGCGCGCAACTCCCCGGTCTGGGCCCGCTCGGCGTGGCGGTCAAGCACGCGCTCGATGCGGGTGAACACCTCGCGCACGTCGGCCGGTTCCGGCAGCAGGGTCACGCGGAAATGGTTGCGGTAGGGCACGTTGAAGCTGGAGCCCGGCACCACCAGCACGTCCTCGGTTTCCAGCAGTTCCAGCGCGAACTGGTGGTCGTCAAAGCCCTGTGCCGCCGGGCCGACCACGCCCGGGAACGCGTACAGCGCGCCCGCCGGTTCGACCAGGGTGAGGTGCTTGCTGGCGGCCACCGCCTCGACCACCGCGCGGCGCGCCTCGTACAGGCGGCCACCCGGCTCGCACAGCGGGGTTATGGTGTCCTCGCCGTGCAGCGCCGCCTCGATGGCGAACTGGCCGGGCACGTTGGCGCACAGGCGCAGCGCGCCCAGCAGGTCCATGGCGTGGTGGTAGTCGCCGCTGGCCAGCGGGTCGCCGGACAGCACCGCCCAACCCACGCGCCAGCCGCAGGCGCGGTGCACCTTCGACAGGCCGCCGAACGACAGGCACGGAATCTCGCCCGCGAGTGGCGCGATCGGCTCGAACTTCGCCCCGTCGTAGGTGATGGAGTCGTAGATCTCGTCGGCCATGATCAGCAGGCCGTGCCGGGCCGCGACGGCGACGATCTTCTGCAGCAGCTCGCGCGGGTACACCGCGCCGGTGGGGTTGTTGGGGTTGATCAGCACGATCGCGCGGGTGCGCGAGGACACCAGCGACTCGATCTCCTCCGGGTCGGGCAGGAAGCCGTTCTCCGGCAGGCAGCTGTAGTACACCGGGCGGCCGTCGTTGAGGATGGTCGCGGCGCTCCACAGCGGGTAGTCGGGCGAAGGCAGCAGCACCTCGTCGCCGGGGTTGAGCAGCGCGCGCAGCGACAGGTCGATCAGCTCGCTGACGCCGTTGCCGACGAACACGCGCTCCGGCGAGGCATTGGGCGTGCCGCGCTCCTTGTAGAAGCGGGCCACGGCCTCGCGCGCGGCCGGCAGGCCCTGCTGGTGCGTGTACGGGTCGGTGCGGGCGATCTGGTCGGCGATGGCGCGCTGCAGGTGTTCCGGCGCGCGGAACCCGAATGCACCCGGGTTGCCGATGTTGAGCTTGATCTGCTTGCGTCCCTGGCCCTCCAGCTCCCGGGCTCGCCGGGCCAGCTCTCCGCGGATTTCGTAACGGACTTCGGAGAGGCGGTCGCGGGTCTTCAGGCTGGGCGGGGACATTGCAGGGTGGGCGCGTGAGGTGGGAGGTGCAGATTAGCCGAAAATTTTTCGAATTTGCGGACCTTTACGGCAGAATTTGCCGTGAAGGGCGCATTGTTCGTGATGGTTCAGGGGGAGGCAGGGCGCCCTCGGCCACGGCGGCGACCCCGCCGCTGGTCTAGAATCGCGCCATGACCACCCACGCCCGCACCGCTTGAGCCCTGAGACCACCGCCCTGCAGGCAATCGGCTGGCCCCTGGCCGCCGACGGCCAGCCGGAACCCGTGGCCTGGCGCGAGGCGATGGCGCAGCATTCCCAGGCCCGCCCGGCCCGGGTGGTGGAGCAACACCGCAGCGGTTACGTGGTCGCCGACGGCCCCGAGTGCACCTTCGGCGTGGAATCCCTGCCCGAATGGCAGCGCCCGCGCTTTCCGCCCGAGCAGCGGGCCGGCGTCGGCGACTGGGTGCTGATCCAGGACCTGGCCAACCACAAGCCGCAGATCGTGGCGCTGCTGCCGCGCCGCACCAGCATCAAGCGCGGCGCCGCCGGCGAGCACTACCGCCAACAGCTGATCGCGGCCAACGTCGACACCGTGTTCGTGGTCTGCGGCCTGGACCTGGACTTCAACCCGCGACGCATCGAGCGCTACCTGCTGCTGGTGCGCGGCGGCGCCGAGCCGGTGGTGGTGCTGACCAAGGCCGACCTGGCCGCGGCCGACCCGTCCACCGCGCCGGAAGCCGATGCGACCCGCGCCATGCTGGCCGAGCAGGGCGTGGCCGTGTGCACGGTCAACGCCAAGGATCCTGCCAGCGTGGCCCAGCTGGCCCCGTGGTTGCAGCCGGGGCGCACGGCGGTGCTGGTCGGCTCGTCCGGCGCCGGCAAGTCCACCCTCACCAACACCCTGCTGGGCGAGGAACGGATGAAGACCAGTGCGGTGCGCGCGCACGATTCGCGTGGCCGCCACACCACCACCTACCGCGCGCTGCTGCCGCTGCCGTCGGGCGCCTGCATGATCGACACGCCGGGCATGCGCGAGCTCAAGCCCACCGGCGAAGAGGACGTGGCGGAGAACTTCGCCGACGTCGAGGCGTTGGCCGAGCAGTGCAAGTTCCGCGACTGCCGCCACGGCAAGGAGCCGGGCTGCGCGGTGCAGGCCGCGATTGCCGCCGGCACGCTGGATGCCCAGCGCTTCGCCAACTACCTCAAGCTCAGCGGCGAAGTGGCCGGCGCCGCCAACCGCCTGGCCAACCGCCGCGCGCAGAAGGCCGAGGAAAAGGTGCTGGGCAAAGCGCTCAACAAGCGTCTGGACGACAAATACGGGCGTCACTGAGTGCTTGACGCTGGCGCGGTAAAGGTCGAAAACCACACCGTGGACACCACGCACTTTCCGCCCGAGGTGCACCACCACGCCGCCCTCGACGCGCGGCTGGTCAAGGCCGCCAAGGGCATCCGCATCCTCGCCATGGCCAGTTGGCCGGCCGGCGAGGAAATGCGTTTCCTCGATGCGCATGCGCGCGGCCAGCACTACCTGCCGCAGATCGACTACCCGCGCCGCGACTTCACCGAAACCCGGCACGAACTCGACCTGATCGCCGAGGAGGCCGACGAGACCCACCCGCTGGGCCAGTACGTCGCCGAGTCGGCGCGCAGTTGGTGCACCGCCGCGGCGATGATGGAGGCGCTGGGCACTGACGAAGTCACCGGCCACTCGCTGGAGCTGTACGGCGGCCCGGCCGAGGCCTTGCCCGGCAATGGCCCCACCACCCGCGAGGCGGCGCACCACTTCATCGAGATCGCCAACGAGCTCGACCGTGAGTTGATGGCGCCGAGCGAACACGTCGAAATCTCCGCCACCGCGCTGCAGCTGCAACTGCAACGCGATCTGGACGAGTTCTTCGATGGCCGCATGATTGAGGTGGTGCTCGACCCCGACCTGATCGCCAAGGCTGCCGCCGGCGCCACCCGCATCCGCCTGCGCCATGGCGCCGCCTTCCGCGACTACGACCGCCAGCAGTTGCTGCAGCACGAGGCCTTCGTGCATTCGCTCACCGCGCTCAACGGCCGCCACCAGACCGTGCTGCCCAGCCTGTCGCTGTCGTCGCCGCGCATCACCGCCACGCAGGAAGGGCTGGCGACGTTTGCCGAGCAGATCACCGGCAACATCGACATCGGCCGCATGAAACGCATCAGCCTGCGTATCGAAGCGGTGGCGATGGCATTGGACGGCGCCGACTTCGTGCAGGTGTTCCACTACTTCCTCGCGGCCGGGCAGACGCCGGAGGACAGCTTCGCCTCGGCACAGCGCGTGTTCCGCGGCGTGCCCACCCACGGTGGCCATGCCTTCACCAAGGACACCGTGTACCTGCGCGGGCTGGTGGACGTGCACACTTTCTTCCGCTGGGCGCTGCGCCAACAGAAACTGCACCTGGGGCGCTGGCTGTTCGCCGGCAAGATGACGCTGGTGGACGTGCAGCGTTTCGCGCCGCTGTTCGAGGCCGGCGTGCTGCTGCCGGCGCGCTGGCTGCCTCGCTGGGTGGAACGCGCCAACGGCCTGGCGGGGATGCTGGCGTTCTCGCTGTTCGCCAACCGCATCCGCCTGGAAAGCGTGCCCGAGGAGGCGGCTTTCCACGATCCATGACCGTATTGTGGATTCCTTGCGGGTAGTGGTCGCCCGGTGGGGCTAGAATCGACCGTCCACCCGTCCCCCTCATGGAACCATGTCCAACCACGACGATCTGAAACAGGCGGCACTCGAATACCACCGCCTGTCTCCCCCCGGCAAGATCAAGGTCACCGCCACCAAGCCGATGGTGACCCAGCGCGACCTTGCGCTCGCCTACTCGCCCGGGGTCGCCTACGCCTGCGAGGAGATCGCCGCCGACCCCACCACCGCCAGCGACTACACCGCGCGCGGCAACCTGGTGGCGGTGATCAGCAACGGCACCGCCGTGCTGGGCCTGGGCGATATCGGCCCGCTGGCCGGCAAGCCGGTCATGGAAGGCAAGGGCGTGCTGTTCCAGAAGTTCGCCGGCATCGACGTGTTCGACATCGAAGTCGATGAAAAGGACCCCGACAAGCTGGTCGACATCATCGCCAGCCTCGAGCCCACCTTCGGCGGCATCAACCTCGAGGACATCAAGGCGCCGGAGTGCTTCATCGTGGAGCGCAAGCTGCGCGAGCGGATGAACATCCCCGTCTTCCACGACGACCAGCACGGCACCGCGATCATCGTCGGCAGCGCCGTGCTCAACGCGCTGGAAGTGGTGGGCAAGGACATCGGCAGCGTCAAGGTCGCCACCACCGGCGCCGGCGCGGCCGGCATCGCCTGCCTGGACATGCTGGTCGCGCTGGGCGTGAAGAAGGAGAACATCACTGCCTTCGACCGCGACGGCGTCATCTACGCCGGCCGTCCCAACCTGGACCCGGACAAGGCGCGCTACGCCCGCGACACCGCCGCGCGCACGCTGGCCGAAATCGTCGAAGGCGCCGATGTGTTCCTCGGCCTGTCGGCCGGCGGCATCCTCAAGCCGGAGATGGTCGCTGCGATGGCCGACAAGCCGGTCATCCTGGCGCTGGCCAACCCGCACCCGGAGATCCTGCCGGAAGACGCCAAGCGCGTGCGCCCGGACTGCATCATCGCCACCGGCCGTTCGGACTACCCGAACCAGGTCAACAACGCGCTGTGCTTCCCCTACATCTTCCGCGGCGCGCTGGACGTGGGCGCCACCGGCATCAACGAGGCGATGAAGCTGGCCTGCGTGCGCGCCATCGCGCAGCTGGCACGGATGGAGGCCTCCGACCTGGGCGCCGCCTACGGCGAGGAAGTGCCGAAGTTCGGCGCCGACTACCTGATTCCGCGCCCGTTCGACCCGCGCCTGCTGGTGGTGCTGGCGCCGGCCGTGGCCAAGGCGGCGATGGAGTCCGGCGTGGCCACGCGACCGATCACCGACATGGCGGCGTACGAGGAGAAGCTGGGCACGTTCATCCACCGCACCGGCCTGATCATGAAGCCGGTGTACGACCGCGCTCGCGCCGACAAGCAGCGCGTGGTCTACGCCGAGGGCGAGGAAGAGACCGTGCTGCGCGCGGTGCAGACGGTGATCGACGAAGGCCTGGCGCACCCGATCCTGATCGGCCGCCCGGAGGTGATCGAAAGCCGCATCGAGCGCCTGGCCCTGCGCATGCGCCCGGGCGTGGATTTCGAGCTGACCAACATCAACGACGACCCGCGCTTCAACGACTACTGGCAGTCGTACCACGCGCTGACCGAGCGCCGCGGCGTGACCCCGGCGGCGGCGAAGAACCTGCTGCGCTCGCGGCCCACGCTGATTGCCGCGCTGATGGTCGAACGTGGCGAAGCCGACGCGATGATCTGCGGCCTGGTCGGGCGTTTCCACAAGAAGCTGGGCTACCTGCGCAGCGTGTTCGACTTCGACCGCGGCGTGCAGGGCACGGCGGCGATGACCGGCGTGATCAACGACAAGGGCGTGTGGTTCTTCCTCGACACCCACGTGCAGGTCGACCCCAGCGCCGAGCAGATCGCCGAAGCCACGCTGCAGGCCAGCTACCGCCTCAAGCTGTTCGGCATCGAGCCCAAGGTGGCGCTGCTGTCGCACAGCAACTTCGGCAGCCACGACAACGCCTCGGCGGCCAAGATGCGCAAGGCCTACCAGCTGATCAAGGCGCGCGTGCCCAAGCTGGAGATCGACGGCGAGATGATGGCCGACACCGCGTGGGACGAGGAGCTGCGCCACCGCGTGTTCCCCAACACCACGCTCAAGGGCCGGCCCAACCTGTTCGTGATGCCCAACCTGGACGCAGCCAACATCACCTACAACATGACCCGGGTGATGACCGACGGCGTGGCCATCGGCCCGATCCTGATGGGCCTGGACAAGCCGGCGCACATCCTGACCCCGGCCTCCACGGCGCGCCGCGTGGTCAACATGACCGCCATCGCCGCGGTGGACGCGCAGATCCGCAACCACGCCCGCGGCGGCTGATCCGCCCCGCCCGAGCGTCCGCGACACGCCGCCTCCGGGCGGCGTGTCCGTTTGTGCTGCATACGTATTCGTACGGCCAGAGCGCCGCTTGCGACTGATGTCGGTCAAGCCACCGCCCCGGTGCTGGGCTAGAATCCGGACTCTAATTACCTGAATAAGCGGGCCGGCAGGGGCCGCCCGTACGGAGCGGACATGAGCCAGACCCCCCCCACCGACCTCGCCCGCGACCTGGACCCCATCGAAACCCACGAATGGGTCGAGTCGGTCCAGGCCGTCATTGCCCGTGACGGCGCCGAGCGCGCCCACCAGCTGCTGGAAAGCGTGGTCGAAGTCACCCGCCGTGCCGGCGCCCACCTGCCGTTCGCGCCCACCACCGAGTACATCAACACCATCCCGCCGCACCTGGAGGCCAAGAGCCCCGGCGACCACGCGATGGAGCAGCGCATCCGCTCGATCATCCGCTGGAACGCGATGGCCATGGTGGTGCGCGCCAACCGCAAGCCCGGCGACCTGGGCGGCCACATCGCCAGCTTCGCCTCGGCGGCCACCCTGTACGACGTGGGCTTCAACCACTTCTGGCGCGGCCCCGAGGGCGAGCACCCGGGCGACCTGATCTGCGTGCAGGGCCACAGCTCGCCGGGCGTGTACGCCCGCGCCTTCCTGGAAGGCCGCATCAACGAGTCGCAGCTGGACCACTTCCGCATGGAAGTCGACGGCCGCGGCGTGTCGTCGTACCCGCACCCGTGGCTGATGCCGGACTTCTGGCAGGTGCCCACCGTGTCGATGGGCCTGGGCCCGATCGCCGCCATCTACCAGGCGCGCAACTGGAAGTACCTGGAAGGCCGCGGCCTGCTGCCCAAGACCGACCGCAAGGTGTGGTGCTTCATGGGCGATGGCGAGTGCGACGAGCCCGAGAGCCTGGGCGCCATCAGCGTGGCCGGCCGCGAAGGCCTGGACAACCTGGTGTTTGTCATCAACTGCAACCTGCAGCGCCTGGACGGCCCGGTGCGCGGCAACGGCAAGATCATCCAGGAGCTGGAAGGCCAGTTCCGCGGCGCCGGTTGGAATGTCATCAAGACCATCTGGGGCAGCTACTGGGATCCGCTGCTGGCCCGCGACACCAGCGGCAAGCTGCGCCAGCTGATGATGGAAACCGTCGACGGCGAGTACCAGAACTGCAAGGCGTTTGGCGGCAAGTACACCCGCGACAACTTCTTCGGCAAGTACCCGGAGACCGCCGCGCTGGTGGCCAACCTGTCCGACGACGACATCTGGCGCCTGAACCGCGGTGGCCACGACCCGCACAAGGTGTACGCGGCCTACCACCAGGCCACCACCACCAAGGGCATGCCGACCGTGATCCTGGCCAAGACGGTCAAGGGCTACGGCATGGGCAAGGCCGGCGAGGCGCTGAACCCCACCCACGGCACCAAGAAGATGGGCGACGACGACGTCCGCTACTTCCGTGACCGTTTCAGCATCCCGGTGACCGACGCGCAGCTGGCCGACGGCGCCATCCCGTTCTTCCACCCGGGCGAGAAGTCGCCGGAAGTGGAGTACATGCGCGAGCGCCGCAACGCGCTGGGCGGCTTCCTGCCGCAGCGCCGCCGCAAGGCCAGCACCTCGCTGGAAGTGCCCAAGCTGGAAACCTACGACCGCCTGCTCAAGAGCACCGGCGACCGTGAGATCAGCACCACCATGGCGTTCGTGCAGTTCCTCAACATGACCCTGCGCGACAAGCAGGTGGGCCCGCGCTGCGTGCCCATCGTGGCCGACGAAGCGCGCACCTTCGGCATGGAAGGCCTGTTCCGCCAGATCGGCATCTACGCGCCGCACGGGCAGAAGTACAAGCCGGTGGACCGCGACCAGCTGATGTACTACCGCGAGGACTCCGCGGGGCAGGTGCTGGAAGAAGGCATCACCGAGGCCGGTGCGTTCGCCAGCTGGATGGCCGCGGCCACCAGCTACAGCACCAACGACCTGCAGATGCTGCCGTTCTACATCTACTACTCGATGTTCGGCTTCCAGCGCATTGGCGACAGCGCGTGGCAGGCGGCGGACATGCGCGCGCGCGGCTTCCTGCTGGGCGCCACCGCCGGCCGTACCACGCTCAACGGCGAAGGCCTGCAGCACGAGGACGGCCACGGCATGGTGCAGGCCGGGCTGATCCCCAACTGCCGCAGCTACGACCCCACCTTCAGCTTTGAAGTGGTCACGATCATGCAGCACGGCATGCAGCGCATGCTGGCCGAGCAGCAGGACGAGTACTACTACGTCACCCTGATGAACGAGAACTACACCCACCCGGACATGCCCGAGGGCAGCGCCGAGGGGATCATCAAGGGCATGTACCTGCTGCAGGGCAACGGCAAGCCGAAGAAGGGCGAGCTGCGCGTGCAGCTGCTGGGCAGCGGCACCATCCTGCGCGAAGTGATGGCCGCGGCCGAGCTGCTGGACAAGGACTTTGGCGTGACCGCCGACATCTGGTCGTGCCCCAGCTTCAACGAGCTGGCGCGCGACGGCGTGGACGCCATCCGCTGGAACCGCCTGCACCCCGAGGCAACGCAGCGCAAGCCGTACATCACCACGCTGCTGGAAGGCCAGCAGGGCCCGGCGATTGCCGCCACCGACTACATCCGCAACTACGCCGACCAGGTGCGCGAGTTCGTGCCGATGCGCTACAGCGTGCTGGGCACGGATGGCTTTGGCCGCAGCGACACGCGTGCCAACCTGCGCCGCCACTTCGAGGTGGATCGCTTCCACATCGCGCACGCGGCGATTGCCGCGCTGGCGGCGGAGGGGAAGATGACCGGGAAGGATGTGGCGCGGGCGATCAAGCAGTACAAGATTGATGTGGAGAAGATCAATCCGTTGGGGGCGTGAGGCTTCCGCGTTGACCGAACGGATGAAGGGCGGCCATTGGCCGCCCTTCTTTCATTGGTGATGGCTGCTCTCGACCAGGAGCGGACACCCCATTTCGCGCAGATCAGGCATTTCTCGGTCAGGGTAGGCAACATGTAGTGACGGCCACCAAGCCTTTAAACAACATGCCGCCGCTCACCTTTGGCCAGTCTGCCGCAGGCGCCTCTCCCCACCCGTAGCATCGCAACCGCAATTTTCTCCAGCTTGCCGTAATCAAGCTCCCGGTAAGCGGGGTCCTCAAATGGATACCGCCAGTCCACGAATGGCACGTCGCCAAGCTCCGCGAGCACGAGCGGAATGTCCGGGAGCAGCGAGCCCGCCTGCGTGAGCATCGAATATTCCGCTAGGACGGCTCCCCGAAATTTTGGATGCAGCCTGTCCCACAGCTCGGAGTACTTATGCCCGTGAGGATGCAATCCTCGAGCCTTAAGTTCGGCGTACGTCAGGTCTGGATTGGTGGCAACTATAAAGAACTTCAGCAGCAGTTCGACAGCGAACGCCGTGTTGACCACGGCGGGGACAAAGAAATCTGCGTTCTGGCTTTTCTGAATCGATTGCACAGAACCAGCCCCGACCTCCCGAAAGGCGGCGGCGAGATCGTAGATCGTCTGATACAGCGGCCGAGGGTTATCCGCTGCGTACTGCGCGAGTTGCTCTTCCCGCTTGCGTCGGTCGTCGCCATTCATAAGGAGCCCTCTTGAACCGCCACAACGCTCGCGGCCAAATGCAGTTATTCCCGACCCAATTCGCCTCGTTTTCCAGTCAGTTCAATGGGCTCTGACCTGACGGGGATTATCGAGTGGAATCCATCGTGAAGGTTTTTCGCTACTCGGCCCAACAAGTCCAAGAGGCGATGGGCGCTAGCCGGCGTCTCACGGATAACCTGTTTTAGTCTTACTGACGTATCGCCACTTTCACGAACGTACACTTCATCTGCTTCGCCGCCATTGTGCTCAAAGACATGGCGTCTATGGAACTCAAGCGCAATGAACTTGAGATCCTCTGACTTTACGTCTCGACCAATATCGATGTCGAAGAATGCCTTGAACGTCTCCTTTGCCTCGTCAAAGTCATGAAACCTCTTTCGCAATCTATCGAGCCTCCGCCTCGTCATGGGGATGAGCGTCCCGAGTTGCTTGGCATACTGGCCCGCAAGCGAGTCAAAGGCTGACACCGCACTTCGCACGGCATCTTCGGCGCGATTGCTGGCATTGAGAGTCTCGCGGATTGCGGGTATGGATTCATCTCTAAAGATCGCGAGGTCATTACGTGTGCCGCAGGTAGAGCAATATGCGTAGCGTCCAAGAACGTCATTGAACGCCCCACATGCAGTGCAATTAAATTTGTGCTGCTGACTTTGCTCAGATACGTAAAATGCTGGTTTTGGAGTGCCCGCTCCTACCGCGTCCGCCACTGCATCCATATCTATCTCAATGACGCCGTCCTCATCGGAATCGAGAGCTGCGCACATGCGGGCGCAGTACTGTCGGATGAATGCATTTTGCGCGTCCGACAGGAATTTGATTGGTGGGGCCTCAAATCGGCAATAGGGACAAATTGCCGGCCACGGCCCGCTGCGCCAATATCCTTCGCAGCGAGGGCAAAGATGCCCGAATTGACCTGTGCTATCCGAGGTAATCATCACCAGCCAAGCCCCGGGTACTGACGGAGGAGGGATTGCACCTCCTATTCCGACGGCATTGACCGGCTCAAGAGCCATACCCTGAGGCAGGGCATACAGTTCAATCAACGTCGAAGGAGTCGGTCGACAATGGGTGTAACGAAGCTGGTAAGACTTTCTTCCAGACGCGAGGTCCGTCATAACCCGAATTTCAATCTTTCCCCCAGAGTGTCCGATCTCTTGAAACTCAGCGGTCACGTGCACCTCAAGTTGGCCAGAATGTTTCGAACCGTCTATCAATTATCGCCTCGCCGTGTCAGTCGCTGCCACGAAGGCGGACTGTCCGCTTTTGGTCGAATGCCCGCATTTGCCTCGTCCGCGATCAGTCCTTCTTCAGGAACGCTTGATCGAGCTTGCGGTACATGTTTAGCGCTTTCTCCGACTCGCCTTTGATGTTGTCGTACAAAGCCTCAGCTATGACCCGAATCGCGTGCCTCTCTTGGTCGCTCAAGTCCGGGTACTTGTACTTCTTCGTGTGCGCGGTGATGCGCTCCCGCCTTTTGGCTGCAAGATGGGGCTGCTCGCTGCAGATGTGCTCTAGATGTTCTTGCCAAGAGACATAGCGCCGTTGGTCATTGCGATGCCGCTTGTTGCAACCCGTGCATACCGGCACGAGATTGCCGGGGTGGTGCAGGCCATACTCCGTCCGGTTGAACATCAGCAGATGTTCGATCTGCAGCTTCCCATCTGATTCGCAATAGGCACAGCGATTACCGAAGTCAGCGCAAATCTGCGTCCAGACGGCTTTGCCCGGACCATTGCCAGTATTGAAAGAACGCCCCAGGTAGAACTCGCCCACCGACGTGAGGAACGAGCGAACGGCGGTGTTCGCGGCATCGGACGGGGTGTTGTAGATCGCCATGCAGCCTGCGCTCGCTCTAAGCCGGGCCCAGGATATCTGCGCCTGCCGGGTCCTGAACGCATAGAGGACGGTGGTGCGCAAAATTCTCACCTCGGATCGCGGGTTACTGCGTGCGAGGAAAGACGCCTGGGCCTATGGGCGTGTGCCCTTGGCTTGAGCGAAAAGATGTCAGCGCCGAGTGAAACTGCCCAGCGGGGAAGGCAGAAGTACTCACCCGTGACCCGAAATGGCTCTCCCATGAGCCAAAACCGCTTACTCGCCACCCAAGCCGCCTCGCGCATGAGGCAAGTCACCTCATCGCCAGACCAAAAGTACTCACGCATGAGCCAAATCGCCTCGCTCGTGACCCAAAAACACTCATCACTGAGCCAAAAAGCCTCACCGTCAAGCAAAAAAGCCTGACGGACAAGCCTCCCCGGCTCATCCATCAGGCTCCGTCACTCAATGCGGCAATAATCTCGCCGCATCAGTCACTTATGAACGCCTCACGCGGCCGGCGACAGTGCCGCTGTACGCCCACCCTTGCTCCAGCGGGCCGACAGCGCCTTGCGGGCCCCCTTTAGCGCCTCGCTCTTGCCCGACACCTTCAGTAGGCCGTAGCCCTCCAGGGCCACGCTCAGGATGTCGCTGCCCAGGGCGGTCTCGGTGTCCTCGGCCGTCTCCAGCAACTGCTGCAACTGCAGCAGGCGGGGGCGAAGGGCGTCCAACGCGGCCAGGTCGGCCTGCGCCTCGGCCAGGCCCAGGTTGGGCGGCACGATCTGCGGGTTGGCCGCCAGCACCGCCAGCGTCTGGCGGCAGAAGGGCTCGGATTTGTCGCCCATCTTGAACAGCTCGCGCCGCTCCTCGGTGGTCAGCTTCACCATGCGGTCAAACAGCCCGCGCAGGGTCGCCAAGGCGCTGTCCATCTGCGCCAGTTCTTCGGAGGTGTATGCAATCGATACGACGTTCTGCATTGCTATTCCTTACGTCCATTAGCAAGTCCGGGATTGGCCGGACGGTCCATGCTCCGCCGCGTTCCGTGCGGTCGGTGGGTGTCGCCGTGCCGACAGGGTCGGCGAGGGAGCGGCGGGAGTTTGGCAGAGGTGCGGGGCGGATGGCCAGCAGGTGCGGGCGATCATGCAGTACACAACTTATCTGGAGAGAATCACTCCGCTGGGAGCATGTGGATCGCGGCACCCAAACCTACCGCGCGCTGCCAGATAGACCCTGATTCGCCCGCGCCAGCACCGCCGCATCACCGTACGCCGAATCCCCCAGGTGCCCGTCACGGATCCAATCGACCAGCATCCGGAAATAGCCGTCCGCCACTCGCGTTCCTTCGCGCTCCCCATCGGGGGTGACGACGAATTGGATGATGCCGTGATCGGTCCCCGGAAACTCCACCACGGTGGCGTTGGGCTTCCCCTTGGCCACGGCGAGCAACCGCCGCCGCGTCTCCTCCGGCGGCGCCTCGCGGTCCGCGCCGGCGATGATCCACAGCAACGGCTGCTTCACCGACTGCAGCACGGGCATCGGCTCGTACTCCCATGACGTGCCCTCGTCGGGCCCGAACATGCGCAGGGCGATCGGCGGGTAGCGCAGGACGAGGCCGGTGTATTCGCCCTTCATGTCCTTCCACCAGGGCTCGCTGGCGTACTTGGCCTTGACCGCGTCGAGACGGTCGTAGCCACCCTTGAAGCGCGCGACCATCACCGCCCCCGTCGCGTCGGTGACTTCACGCGCCTTCGCCAGCACGTCGGGGCCGTGGCCGGCGGCGATCAGGTCAAGCCGCACCTGGTCGCGGTCTTCGGCCAGGGGGGTGTCGGCCAGGCCGTAGGCGACGGCGACGAAGTCGGCGTCACTCTTCGTCGCGGCCAGGGGTTCAATCCAGCCGGCCTGGCTGCCGCCGCTGAAGCCCACGCGGCTGGCGCGCGCACCGGCCAGCCGCCGCGCCTCCTTCAATGCGGCGACGGCGTCGTCGGCGAGCAGGTGGAAGTCCTGGCTGTACTTGCCGGTGCTGTCACCGGTGCCGCGCTTGTCGTAGACGAACACGCCGATGCCGTTGGCCGGGAACAGGCGCTGGAAGTAGTTGTAGGTGCGCGCGGAGGTCGCTTCGGAGCCGTGCACCATCACCGCGATCGGCACGGGGCCGTCGCCCGGCGGCATCACCAGTCTGCCGGCGAGGGTTTCGCCATGGCCCTGGAAGCGTGTTTCGGTGGTCGCAAACGACAGGCGCTGGCCGCGGTGGCCTTCAAACGTCATGACCGGTTGGCTGCACGTGCCCAGTTGCACATCGGTGGGGTCGGGGCGGTCGCTCCAGCCAATGGAGCCGCTCCACCTGCCCGTTTCTCCCTGCTGCAGCTTGCCGGTACGGCCGTCCACGCCGCGCCAGCGCAGGCCGTTGCCGGTGATCGGGGCGATGTCGATCAGGCGGCCGTCGTCGAGCCGGTAGACGGCGACATGGCACGCCATGCGCGGATCGACGGGGTCTTCTTTGTCGGCGCGCAGCCACCAGGCGGTGAATGCAGCAACGCCCACGACGGCGATCAGGGAAGCTACCAGTACCTTTCGGGGCCGCATGTGTCTGTCCATGAAATTGCGTTCGCCGACGGTAGCGCACGTAGCCAGGCGGACAAGTGCCGATGGTCAGTAGTACGCGAAGTCTCCTTCGGTCGCCATTTCCGCGGTTTCGTCGGCGGTTCCAGCCGCTTCGTCACCAGCCCGATGCGGCACAAAAGACGCGACGCTAAGCTCCGTGGCACTTGATCAATCGCAGGAAGGAACCGTGCCCAACCGCCCTGACCGCGCCCACCGATCACCATGACGGCGCCCGCAAATTCGCCCTTGACCGAGATCGGGGTGATGGGATTCACGCTGCACCAGCAGGCAACCCGCGACCTGGCCATCGCCTATCTGCGGCCGACGGTTCCGGAGCACGACATTCATCGGCACCAACATGCCGACATGCACCTGGTGCTGCTGCTGGCAGGCCATTACGTCAGCGACGCCGCCGGCATGCCCGCCGTTTGCGCCGAGCCCGCCGTCATCCTCAACCCGCCGGGCACCGAGCACCGGGACCGGTTCCGTTCGCGCGATGGCCTGTTCCTGACCCTGACGATGCCCTCGACGGCGCTCGCGCGTTTGTGCGATGGCCACCCGATCGGCGAGCAGCCTCGCCGGCTCCCGCGACCATCGCTGGCGCGGGCCATGCGTTTGCTGTCCGAAGTCCGGCATTGGGAGCACACCTCCCCGCTCGCGATCGAATCAATCTTCACGGAACTGGTGGCGGATGCGTTACCTCAGCCGGTGCCCGCGGCTGGCGACCAGCTCCAGCGCGTGCTGGATCGCCTCGAAGCCGATCACGCGCCGGCGCCGTCGCTCGAGGAACTCGCGTCGATTGCCGGCCTGCACCCGGTCTATCTGGCGCGGGCGTTCCGGAAGCGCCATGGCATCGCACCCAGCGAGTACCTGCGCAAGCAGCGCCTGCACAAAGCGGTCTCGCTGATCGCCAGGCGACGCGCACTGGCGTGCGCCGCATCAGAGCTGGGCTTCGTCGATGAAAGCCACCTGCACCGCGCCTTTGTCGCGGAGTTCGGCATGACGCCCGGCGCGTTCCGGCGACTGGCACTGAGCCGCGCCGAGGTTTCCCGGATACAAGATGCCCGCTTGCGCGGCCGCTAATGTCATCGGATACAAGATCACCCACAAGGAATTGCCATGCGCCGCGCATTACTCTGCTTCACGCTCGCCACCGCGTCGTTCGTCGCGACGGCGCAGACCGACCGGTTCGCACCGGCCCAGAAAGCCGTCGAACAAGGGGACTACAAGGCCATCACCAGCATCCTGGTCGCCCAGGACGGCAAGGTGGTGTACGAGCACTACTTCGATGCCGGCGGCCCGGAGGCGCGCCGCAACACCCGCTCGGCAACGAAGACGGTGGCCGGCATGCTGGCGGGACTGGCCGTGGCCGACGGCCACATGTCGCGCGACTCCCGGATCTTCGACCTGCTGCCGCCGCAACGCCGTGCGCGCATGCTCAATCCGGATCCGCGCAAGGAGGCGATCAGCGTCGAGGACTTGCTGACGATGTCGTCGCAGGTCGAATGCAACGACGACAACGAGTTCTCGCGCGGCAACGAGGAGCGCATGTACCTCATCGAGGACTGGGTGCAGTTCTACGCGGACCTGCCCGTGCAGGGCTTCCCCGCGTGGATGCCCAAGCCCGCCGACTCGCCGCACGGGCGGAGCTTTCGCTACTGCACCGCAGGTGTGACCGCGCTGGGCGAGGTCATCCAGAGCGCTGTGCACGAACCCCTGCAGGCTTATGCGCAACGCCGGTTGTTCGCTCCGCTGGGTATCCAGGCGCCTGAGTGGCAGTTTTCCCCGCTGGGGCTCGCCCAGGCCGGAGGCGGTCTGGGCCTGCGCACCCGCGACCTGTGGAAGCTCGGCCAGTTGTACCTGGACGGTGGCCGTTACGGTGGCAAGCAGCTCATTCCAGCCGAGTGGGCCCGCCGTTCGATCACTGCACAGGCGATGGCGCGCGAGGACGCCGACTACGGGTACCTGTGGTGGCTGATGAAGATTCCGTCCGGCGACGCGACCATCACCAGCCCCGTGATGGCCGGCACGGGAGGCAATGCGGTATTCCTGCTGCCAGAAAAACGCGCGGTGGTCGTGATCACAACCACCAACTACAACGAACGGCAGCCACATATGCTGACGTTCCGGTTGCTCACCCGGGATCTTATGCCGGCGCTGTAGCGCCTTGAATGGGCATGGAGGGAACTACAGCGGACATCCGATGGATGTCCGCTTCGGGTCGCCAGCCATCAGACACCAAGTCCGGTTCCAGCCAGCGGTGGATACTCGCAGCACGTGAAACCTGCTGCGCCTACTTCGCGATCTCACGCAGAAAGGCCACGAGCTTTTCGTCGCGCCCAATCACGTCGAGGATCGGGAGTACAACCTGCGGGCCGTTGGCGCTGTTGGTGAAGATCACCGTGCCGCTCCCGGATTCGGGATCGAAGTAGCCCAGGGTGAACACGCCGTTGTCCATGCCGGTGTGCATCAGGTAAGTGGCGTCGTCGAAACGGAACACCTCCCAGCCAAGACCGAATCCAGCGGCCTCCGGACACACGGCTTTTCGTGCCGGCGGGCATAGCTCGGCAGTGCGATCGGTGTGGATTCTCTTGCGCTCATTGGCAATGGCCTCGTCGACGCCTTCATGCCTGATCAGGCTGACGATGAACTTGGCGTAATCCGCCGGTGTCGTGTACAGATCGTCCGAAGCGATGGGTTTGTCCGCTATCTGCGGCTCTAGCTCGGCGCCATCCTTGCCGGTCGGCAATGCGATTCGCCCGTCGAACCAGCGGCGACGCGTATAGGCGGCATCGTGCATTGCAGTCGGGTCGAACACCAAGCTCTGCGCAAGCGCCTCGAATGACTCGCCGGTCTTCTTCTCGATGAATCGCGCCAGGTACTCAAATCCTTCGCCAGAGTAGCCAAAACCGGTGCCGGGGCGGCGCAGGAAGCGCAGCTTGCCGTCAGTCTCGTAACGCCAGTTCGGGAAGCCGCTTCTGTGGCTGAGTGCAAGGCGCGGCGTAAGCAGCGTGCGGCGTCCATCGTTTGCAATGTCCGGATCGGTCCAGGTCGAAGCCATGGGTTCGTCCAGCGACAGGCGATGGGCAGCCGCCAGCCGCAATGCAACCTCAGCCGAAACGGGCTTTGCCATGGAAGCGATGTTGTACAGCGTGGCCGGGGTCGCCGGGACGTCGGTGGCTTGGTTGCCGTAGGCCGCGGTAAGGAGCACTTGGCCCGCCTCGATGCGCGCGATCGAGACGCTGGCCACCTGCTTCTCCTTGAGCATCAGCGGCACGGACGCATCGAGCTCGGACCTGAGTGCCGCCGCCCGTGATTGCTGGGGGCGCGCTACCGCGCCCGACGCCGCCGGGTTCTCCCGGTGGCCGTAGCTCAACACACGAGTGGCTTCCCAGCGCTTGTCGCGCTGGCGCCAGACAATGATGAAGTCGGCGATGCCTTCGCACTTGCCGCTGTCGAACTGGCAGAACGTGTGCGCGCCCTGCTCGATAGCGCCGAAGTCCTTGACCGGATACACGCGCAGGCTGCCCGGTACCAACTCGCGCCGGAAATGCCCGCACACGTACTTCCGCGTGTTCGCGATCATGTCTTCGCGCGTCCAGGTCACGCCACCCTGGTCGTGGTAGAACTCGAGATCGTCGGCAAAATAGCTGGCGTAGCGCTCCAGCTCGCCGGGCCGGTCGCAGTGGTTGAAGGCATCGAAACTCGCGGTGTCCAGCGCGGCGATCGTGGTGGTCAGTGGGTCGTCGGCCAGGCCGCCTTCGGCCGCGTGTGCGGGTGCGGCAAGGGCGAGCGCAAGCCCGAGCAATGAGGCATAAAGGTTCACGGAAGCTCCAATAGGGGCGGGTTGGCCCGAGCGTGTATGCCGCCCGCGCGCAGTTCGATCCGGCGGGGCAGGGGTGCTCTACCAGGTGGAATCAGGGGTTGCGGTGGGTCAGCGCGTAAAAGACAAGGTGGGCAATGCCGGTGCAGGCCAGCAGGATGGCCAATCCACCGGTGCTGAGCTCGACCCAGCCGATGGCCTTGATGACGGCGAACCCTGCCGAAAGCGCCAGCATCAGGATCCCCCACCGCAGGGACGACAGCCGACGCTGCTGCTGCTCTTCCTTGAAGATCGCATGCAGCAGATCCTGGGTTCCCGGTTCGCGTAGCATGCGATGCCGCATCACGGCGTCGAGGACCGCCTTGAACAGATACGCGATCAATGCGAACAGCGCGATGGGGACCAGAATGTGTTGCAGATCCATGGAAGTGCTCCGCCGGGGGCCAGGATGGTGGCTCGTTCATAACCCAAGAGACGCGAGGGCAACCGGCGGTTGCAACGTCCGGAGCCGGGTCGCCTGCAACCGCTCGGCCCCGTCCGGTCTCCCATATGTCATGGAAGCACCGCCCACATGAACTCGGACCGCAGTTTGGTGGAGGCCGTCATGGCAGCAACGCCGGGCGCCTTCGAGCGGCTGATGGCCGAGTACCAGGGGTTGTGCTGGCACATCATCCACCGCATGGTCCGCCACCCTGAGGATGCCCGCGACCTGTGCCAGGAGACGTTCATGCGCGTGTACGTAAACCTGCACCAGTACCGTCATGAAAGCCCGCTCAAACACTGGATCGGGCGCATCGCCTATTCGATCGCCCTGCGCCACCTGCAGCGGCAGAAGACGCCCATCGGCGAAGCGCTGGCCCACGGCGAGGCCACGCCACTGCCTGACGACGTGGCGGATGACTTTGACTTTTCCGCTGCCTGCGACGACCTGGCGATCGCAGCCCGTTTGCGAACCGCGATCGAGGATTTGCCCCCGTTACCGAGAATGCTGCTGACGCTCTACCATCTGGATGACATTCCCATTCCGGAGATTGCCCAGATCACCGGCTTGCCGGTCGGCACGATCAAGAGCCACCTGTACCGGGCGAGGCTGCGGCTGCGCGAACTGCTGGAACCGATTTCGGGAGAACTGCAATGACCCATGTCGACGAGCTGGAGTGGCAGCGGCAAGAACGGGCGAGGCTGGAAGAGCGCGCGGACGGCGCTGCAGCGGATAGCAATTCCAGCGTCCTGCGTTATCGCGTTGTCGCTCGCGAGCTGGCCCGGGATCCCGATGCTCCGCTGCCCAGTAACTTCGCCTACGCCATTTCGGCTCGCATTGAAGCGGACGCAAGGCAACAGCGGCTCGAACGGAAACGATTCGAGCGCGCCGCGTTTGCATGGTTGATCGCCGTATGCGGCACCGGCGGATGCATCGCTTTGGCAATCTACGGTGGGGAATGGTGGTCAGCGGTATCTGGTGCGGAATGGCTGAACTCACGAAACGCCCCTTGGCTCATCGCCGTGGCGGGTTGCGCGCTGCTGTCGCGACTGCTGGATGGCAGGGTGCGTTCGGCGGGCAGGGTCAAGCACTGATCAACGATTTCCGATCGCACGGTCCGGCGCGGCCATTGCATAGGGAGCCCGTCGCGATCAAGCGGGGCTGGTCACGCGCGGCTTCTCGCGGCCAGAACTTGCGGCGAGGGCTCGGTGGAGCGGGGCGGATGGCCAGCGCAGCCCGCTGGGTACCGGCGTCAGTGGGCTAGCGCGCCAGCGCGTGCGCGAATCTCCACCAACCTCCGCCCAAACCACGTGCTGCTCTCCACCGGTGCGGCGTCGCCGCAGCGCACGTGGTAGGGCTGGCCGGACAGGCTGCTCCTGGAGGCGGCCAGCTGGATGAAGCGCTCGCTGGACGTCACCAGCCCCTTCTTCAGCAGGTAGTCGTACTTGCGCCGCAGGTGGGCACTGGCCTCGGCTGCGGTGTGCCAGCTGCCGTTGCGCTGGAAGTCGCAGCCGGACTGCTCCAGCGCGGTGAACAGCTGCGCGACTTCGCGTGCCACGACGGGCGGCGGCGCCGGGCCGGCCAAGGCCGAGGCGGCGAACCACAGCACAACCAGGGCCAGGCGTTTCATGGGGTCGCGACGGGGGTCAGGGACGTGGCGGGTCGCGCGCTCAGGGCGCGGCCGCCACCCGCGATGAGTGCGACGCCACCATCCGCCACTGGCCGCCGTGCATCACCCACACGCGGGTAAAACGGAAGCGCCCATTCCATGGTTGGCCGTTGGTGATGCCGGATTGCACGCTCACACCGGTGACCACCGCGGTGTCGCCATAGGTGCGCAGCGCGACGTCCTCGTTGGTGATGGCCTGGTTGGTGCGCGTGCGCGTGCCCAACTCGGTGAGGTACTCGGCCTTGGTCTGGGTGCGGCCGTCGGAGTGGGTGAGCAGCCAGTCGTCGCTGAGCAGGGCTTCGAGCGCGACGGCGTCACCCTTCAGCCGCAGTGCGTTCCAGTTGGCGTCGACGGCCAGCAGCGGCGACGGTTCGCCGGCGTGGGCGCTGGCGAGCAGTCCGGTCGCAATGACCATGGCAACGAAGGCGGGCAGGGTGGAACGCGATCGGCTCATGCGGTTCGTGTCGTGTCGTGGCGTATCGGGGGGCAAGGTGCCGGTTCGAGCACGAGTGTGCCAGTTCCGGTTCCATGCCACCATCAACGGCACTTCGGATGCGTCTTGATGTCGCGGGCGTCCAAGACCTTGCCGTCGGCCATGGTCAACTGGGCGCATACGTGCGTGGCGCGGTTGTAGAAGATCCCGTACTGGGTGTTGCCGGAATCGAACGAATCCACGTTGGCAAAGCCGCGGCTCGTCATGGTGTCGATGGCCTTGATGGAGTTCATGCCACCAATGCCGGCCAATCCGCCACCGGCAACGGACGGGTGGGCGCTGGCCGCCATCTTGCCGGTCACCGCGATGTTCATCTTGAAGCTGCCCGTCTCGCCGCGCCGCGCACTGGCCCGCATCTGGTACACGCGAATCTTGTACGGACCGGACTGCGACAACGTCCCGGCAAATGAATTGCCCTCGACGGAGCCGGTGAAGATGGCCTCGTCATTACTGCCGGGCGGCAGGACGTTGAAGAATAGGATCGACGAGCCCGACATCGTCACCTTCATGGTTTGACCGGCGCTGGCGCGCACCACGTAGTCGCGGATCTGGTCGCCCTTCAGGGTTGCCGACACCACGGTGGAAGTCGCGCCGCGCGGGAAGGCGACGTTGGTGCTGGTGACCTGGGCCACGGCAAGGCCGCCTGCCGACAGGGTCAAGGCAGCAGCGAGCAGGGCAGTAAGGGGTTTGATGCGGATGTGCATGGTCGGTTCCCTGGGGTAGTTGGTAACGTGTGATCAGCAGGTACCCATTACGGAAATTGCAGGCCCCAGCGGTCGGAACACGCTGGGGCGAGGGGCACTACAGCGCCCCTTCGTCACCCGTGAAGGACACCTCGCCGATGGTGCCGTTGCGGTTGGCCACGCAGCGCCATGGCGCGTTGCCGCCTTCGACGTTCACGTAAATCACGATCGCCGCTTCCGACTCTTCGATGCGGTTGGTGCCGATCACGCGCGTGCCCTGCGCGCCCACCTGGGCCAGGCACTTCTCCTCCAGCCCGCCCTTGCCGCGGATCATGTCCCTGGACGGCGCAGGGGACGAGGCGTTGCCTGCAACAGGTGATTCGCTGCGCGCGCCAGCCTGCGCTCTGGGCACGGACACCAGGGTGACGCCCTCGACGTTGCCGACGACGGTGCCGCCCAATGCCTTGGCGTCGGCCTCGTTCA
>NZ_AVPU01000054.1 GCF_000768355.1 Lysobacter daejeonensis GH1-9 | reverse complement strand
CGACCAGGTCGGCGCTGTCGTCCAGCCAGTTCACCGTGGCCTCGCTTTCGCCCACGCGGCGGCACGGATCGCCGCGGTTGGGGTAGCCGTCGCCGACCACGCGCAGGTTGGCAGGGAAGCTGGCTGGGGCCGCCGTAGCGGCGGGTGCGGCAGCGACGGGCGCTTCCTCCATCGCCGGCGCGGCTTCATTGGGCGGGGCCTGGTCTGCCCGGCAGGCGCCCAGCAGCAGGCACAGCGGGATCACGATGGACGTGGATGCAAAGACGGTCGTTCGCACGGCTGGCTCCTCCTCGAGGGGTGGACGGATCGTACGTCGGCCTCGCGCCGCGCCAGAACATGCGCCCACGCGGAAGTTCAGCCAGTACGCAAGACGGGTATAACGGTGGGAGCGCCCCGGCAAGGACAAGGATTGGCAATGGCAACCCATGGTTCCGACAAGCTGGCTGTGTTGATCGACGCGGACAACGCGCAGCCCAAGATCGCGCATGAACTGATGAACGAGATCTCGCGCTATGGCACCGCCACGGTAAAGCGTGCCTACGGTGACTGGACCCATGTCGGCATGGGCTCGTGGAAGGACATCCTCAACCCGTTGGCGATCCAGCCCATCCAGCAGTTCGCCTACACCTCGGGCAAGAACGCCACCGACTCGGCGCTGATCATCGATGCGATGGACCTGTTGCACGCCGGACGCGTGGATGGGTTCTGTCTGGTGTCGTCGGACAGCGATTTCACCCGCCTGGCCACGCGCATCCGCGAGGCCGGGTTGCTGGTGTATGGCTTTGGCGAGAAGAAGACGCCACAGGCGTTCGTGGCAGCCTGCGACAAGTTCGTCTACACCGAAATCCTGCGCCCCGAGGCCATGGCCACGGGCGAAGCCGTGCAGGAAGTGGAGCCGCTGAAACCCTTGCTGCAGGCGGCGGTGGACGCGACCGCACGCGAAAACGGCTGGTCACCGCTGTCGGCGGTGGGCTCCATGCTGGTCAAGCAGAGCCCCTCGTTCGACCCGCGCAACTACGGCTTCTCCAAGCTCAGCGAGCTGGTGCGCAACCAGCGCTGGCTGCAGGTGAAGGACGAGCCCATCGCGCCCGGCGCAACCAACGTGCACGTGTACGTGCGGCCCAAGGGCAAGAAAGCGGCGGCTGCCTAGAACATCCCCAGCGCGTTGGGCGAGTCCTCCGGCACTTCCTGCCCCAGGTCCCACAGTTCCACGATCTTGTCGCCGGCAAAGCGCGCGATGTGCACGACGGCGTACTCCTGCCCCTGCGCGCGACGCAGCTGCGAGAGCACAGCCACGCGGTCCTCGCCTTCGATCACCTGCTTGATGTCGAACGCCTTGTTGGGTTCGATCTGCGCGCTCTGCTCCATGGCCAGCAGCAGCGATTCGCGGTCGCCAGGGAACCACGCGTTGTGGTGGGTGAAGTCCGGCGATACGTGGCGGTCGTAGGCTTCGCGCACGTCGCCGCGGGCGCACATCTGCAGGAATTCGGTGGCGATGGCGCGCTTGCTGGGGGCGTTCATGGCGGGCTCCTGGGTGGGGCGGTCAGGGTGTGGCGACGGCCAAGGAGGGCACGAAGAGCAGCAGGAGCGGGAGGAGGCGCTTCATGCTCAGTCCGCCACCACCCCAATGTGCGGAATGAACCCGGCGCAGGCTGGGTCCTTCTTGAACTCGCGGATGCGGCCGGCCTCCATCCGGGCCAGCGCGCTGATCACCGCCCCCATGCCCGCATCGCGCACCGTCTGCGAGTCATCGCCGATCTGGATGAAGAGGTGGCAGCCCACCGTGGCGCCCGGCTTGGGCAGGGCGATGCCGCCGTTGACGCGCACGCCGTTGGGCATGATCAGCGCCTTGGGCTCGCCGAGGTAGTACACGTGCTCTGGGCCTTCGAACACGGCCTGGTAGCGGCCCTTGGCCAGCCCGGCCGACACCTTGTTGGCCACCAGCACGTCGTCGACAAAGTCGAAGTGGCTTGGCGCGGTCAGCGGCAGGTACGACTTGGGGCTCCGGGTCATGCCGGTGGCCAGCACCAGCGCAGCCAGGATCAGGAGCAGTGCGTGCAGGCGGTGCTTGCCGTTCTTGCGGTGGGGCATGGCTGGCCTCGGGTCAGGGTTGCACGCGAATCAGCCGTGCACGCAGTGCGGCATCGTCATGGCGCGAGGTGGGGAAGTCGAAGCTGCCTTCGCCGGCCTTGATGATGGCGTTGATGATCAGCCCAAGGGACTGGGTCTGCTGCGACTTGCCGCGGATGAAGAAGAACGCCGCGCCCTTGCTGTCGTCCTTGGGCACCAAGATGCCGCAGTTGAAGGTCATGGTGTAGGCGTGTTCGGGCTGCTTGGGCGGCACCACGTTCATGTCGGCGCAGCCTTCGCCACCGAGCAGGTAGATGGCCTTGCGATCCTCGAAGTGCTGCACGTACTCGCCGGGGCGCAGGGTGAAGGTGGCGGCCTTTTCCTTGAACACGTACGGTTCGGCCAGCGTATAGCGCGCGCCATCGGCGACCGGTGTCAGGTGTTGCGGGTACACGTGCTTGGCCAACGCGCTGGACGAGACCAGCAGCAGGGCTATGACGATCGCGCGCATGGATGGTCCGCTCATGGGGTCTTCCGTGGGGAGCCTCACGATACGATAACGCCACCCCTCCGCGATGGGCCATGCCCCAACGCCACCGCCAACGCCCGCAACAACCCGGCCCCATCGCCGCGCCATGCGCTGCCGTGCATGCAGGCCAACGTGGTCGGCTGGGCCTGCGCCAGCTTTTCCAGCAGCGCGCCCGTTTGCGGGCAGTGGGCGAAGTAGTCCATCGGTTGGCGGAACGCCTCGCTTGGGCCGAGGACGTCGGCCCCCGTAAGTGCCGGTTCGCCGCGGCCGGGCTGGGTGAACAGGTCGCCGCACAGCAGGGTGCCGGTGGTCTCTTCCATCAGGAAGCCGCAGTCCCAGCCGTGCGGCAGGTGCGGGGCGTCGAGCCAGCGTACGTGGTGGCGGCCCAGGCTGAGCGTTTCGCCGTCGGCCATGGCACGCGGTGCACGGTCAGCGAGGTCGTTGACCGACACCATCGCCGCCACCGCGCCGCACACCGGCGCCGACTGCGGGGCGGCGGCCAGCCACGCATTCAGCGCGCCGCACTCGTCGGCCTCGACGTGCGAGAACGCGATATGCCGCAGCCGCGCGGGCGGCAACACGCTGGAGACGGCCTCCTGCACCAGCGGGAACAGTTGGCGCAGGCCGGCGTGGAACAACAGCGGTTCGTCGTCGTCGATCAGGTATTGGTTGAACGAGAACGCACCGATGTCACCGGGCAGCGCCACCGGGGTGTTGATGCGGTAGATGCCCGCGGCGATCTCGTGGATGTTGGTGCCCGACTGCGTGTTGGTGGTGCCCATGACGGGGTTCCTGTCATCAGTGCAGCGGCGGCGGATCCAGCCGTGCGATCAGCGCGCGGAAACGCGGCAGGTGGCGCAGGGCGGCGAGGTCATCGTCATGCTCGATCCACTCGGGGAAACCTTCGCCGGTGCTGATCGAGCGATCCAGCAGGTCGAGCGCGGTGTCAGGCTCGCCGAGCAGCGCATAGAAGCAGGCGGCGTTGTACAGCGTGCCGTAGTCGTCGGGGCGCATCGCCAGCGCGGTTTCGATGCTGCGGCGGCCGGCCTCGGGGTCGCCGAGGTGCAACTGCATGATCGCGGCGAAGTAGTAGGCGCGCACGTTCTCGGGTTGCAGTTCGATCTGGTGCAGCGCGACGTCGAGTACCGTGCGGGCCAGCCGCCGCGCTCGCTCGGGCTGCCCCGCGCCGAACGCTGCCCCGACCGCGATCGCCAGCGCCTGGAACTCGTCGGGGCGAACGCGGTGCGCGGATTCCAACAGGTCGATGGCGCGCTCGGTGCGGCCGTTGGCGAAGCAGTGCCGGCCGAAGTAGTAGTAGGCCTCGTACAACTTCGGGTCGAGCGCGATCGCGCGCTCGAACGCGGCGACGGCGGCGTCGTGATCGCCGGCCAGCGACAGCACGTGGGCGTGGGCGACCTGGCATTCGGCCAGGTCCGGCGCCAGTGCCAGCGCGCGCCGGCTGGCGGCCAGCGCTTCGTCCAGTACCTCCTCGCGCTTGGCCAGGCGCCACAGCAGCAGCTCGGTCAGCGCATCGGCCAGCCCGGCGTGTGCCTGTGCGTAATCGGGGTCGAGCTCGATCGCTCGGCGGAACATCTGCGGCGCGAGGTGCCAGGCCACGTTGGTGGTGTGGCCCTCAAGCTGGCGGCCGCGCAGGTAGTAGTCGTAGGCGCGCATGTCACGCGGCGCGTGGCGGGTGAAATTGATCTCCGCCGGGGAGGTGAGCGACACCCGCAATGCGGCGACCACGCTGCGCGCGATCTCTTCCTGGATGGTGAAGATGTCCTCCAGTTTCCGGTCGAAGTTTTCCGACCACAGGTGGTAGCCGTTGCGCGCGTCGATCAGCTGTGCGGTCACGCGCACGCGGTCGCCGGCCTTGCGCACGCTGCCCTCCATGATCGCGGCCACGTTGAGCTGGCGACCGATCTCGCGCGCGTCGATGTCGCTGTCGCGGAAGCGGAACGACGAGGTGCGTGAGGCTACCTGCAGGCCGTGCACGCGGGTCAGTCCGCTGAGGATCTCCTCGGCCAGGCCGTCGCAGAAGTAGTCCTGGTCCTTGGCCTCGCTGAGGTCGGCGAACGGCAGGATGGCCACCGAGGCGGGCGGCGCCGCGACGGGCTTGGATTCGGGCGGGCAGCAGGCCGCTTCGGTGGTGTCGACCGGCGCGGCCTTCGCGCTCGCGCTGTCCACCAGGCCATGCGCGGTGTCGGCGACCGGGGCGATGAAGCGGTAACCCACCGCATGCACGGTCTGGATGTAGCGCGGGTGGTTGGCATCGTCGCCCAGCGCGCGGCGCAGTTGCGCGATGCTGCGGTTGAGCACGCCGGGGGTGACGTGGCGATGGCCCCAGACCGCATCCAGCAGTTCGTCGCGGCTGCGCAGCACGCCTGCATGCGCGACCAGTTCGCCCAGCACGTCAAAGGCCTTGGGCTCCAGTGCGATCGGCACGCCGGCGCGGCGCAGCTCATGGCCGACCGGGTCCAGCCGGAAGCCGTCGAATTCATAGGGATGCTGGGAATCTGCCACTGGGCGCGCCTCCTGCGTTGCGGCGGCGGCTACGCCCCGGACACGCCCAGCGTGCTGCCACCAGCATCCACTTCGCTCACCGTGCCCAGCCGGCGCGACGCGCGTGCGCGTTCGATCGCCTCATCGATCGTGTCGCGGTGCGGGTTGGCTTCCCAGTGGGTGACCTTGTACACATCCGCGCGCGGGTACTGGCGGACGATGTCGGCGTCCTGGATCCACTTCCAGTCGCCGGGCATGAATTCGTTGCGCAACGCGAACGTGCGCGCGGTGGCGTAGTTGTGTGAATAGATCAGGTGCATTGCAGGCCTCCGGGGGCAGGGCCGGGCGCTCGGCGGATACGCGGGCGCACGGAGCTATTGCCGCCCCCCGCGGCGAGGCTGTCTTTCACCCGTTCGGGGGATGTCGACTGCCGGCTGAACGCTTTTTTCACGACACGGTCGGAGCAATCACCTGTTCAGCCTCGTCCACATAGCGTGGAGTCCATGGGCCACCGCAGGGGTGGCCGCCCACGAGGAGCTACACCATGAAGCGCACCCTTGGCTCTATCTTGGCGCTGTCGATCCTGCTGTCCGGGGTGGCCGTTGCCGGCGCCCATGATGACGGCCGTCGCGGCGATGACCGCTATGACCGTTACGGTCGCTATGACCGCGACCGCGATGACGACCGCCATGACCGCGGCCGCTATGACCGCGACCATCACCATTACCGCCATGACCGTGGCCGCCACCTGGGCCACCACAAGCATCGCCACCCGCATTACGTGGCCTACCGCCGCGGCTACCACATCCATCCGGAGTACCGCGGTTACGCGGTCCGTGACTACTACCGCTACGGCCTGTACGCGCCGCCGCGCAACCACGAGTGGCGCCGCATGGACGACCGCTACGTGTTGGTCTCGGTGGCCTCCGGCGTGATCGCGGCGGTGATCCTCAACTCGCTGTAAGCGGTTCTTTGCGCGTGACCCACAAAGCCCTGGCCTGGTGCCGGGGCTTTGTGTTTTTGGACGTTACGCTGGACGCGGCCGCGACCCGCCCAGCAGCCGCGCGGGCAGCATCAGCAGCGCATGCAGGAAGGCGAACAGTGCGCCAAACGTGATGCCGACCAGGCGGAACGGCAGCGACAGCAGCCACGCGAACGGCCACAGCACCAGCGCCAGCAGCGCGATCGGCCAGCACAGCACCCACAGCACGCACCAGGCGAGCACGGCGAGAAGGGTGGTCATGGGTGGTCTCCTTGGCGGCTCACTCCGCGGCCCGTGGCCGCGGTGGCGTGCAGGGCGCATCACTCGCCGGCGTGCCGGTCTGCGCGCGGGTGCAGTGGTGCGGTACGGACGTCGGCAGGTGCCTGCGCACGGCGGGCTTCACCGCGCATACGCCGGGCAGCAGCGTATGCCGGCACAACGCGTCGGCACTGCCGGCGACGTCGATGCCGAACAGCGAAAGCACCAGGTACAACACAGCAAGGAGCTTGCTCACGGGTCACCTCATCACATGTGCTTGAACAGCGCCATGTACGGCACGCTGACGGTCAACGTCTCCGGCCGCGCCTTCAGACGCACGGTGCCGCGGCCGCTCTCGTCGCGGGTGATGCCGGCGATGGCCTTGAGGTTGACGATGGTGGAGCGGTGGATCTGCTTGAAGCGGGTGGGTTCGAGCATGCCCAGCAGGTCCTTGATTGGCGTGCGCAGCAGCGCTTCGCCGTCGGCGGTGACCACGGTGGTGTACTTGTTGTCGGCGCGGAAGTAAGCCACGTCGTCCACCAGGATCAGCTGCGTCTCGCGGCCGTTGCTGGCGGTGAGCCAGGTCAGCGTCGGCGCCGTGGGCGCCTGCGCGGGTACAGGCGCGGCGTTGAGGCGGGCCAGCAGCGCGGCCAGCGTGGCGGCTTCGTTGTTGCCGGTCCGGGTCTGCAGGCGGCGCACGGTGTGGGCCAGGCGCTCGGCATTGATGGGCTTGAGCAGGTAATCCACCGCGCCGCGCTCGAACGCGTCGATGGCGTACTGGTCGTAGGCCGTTGCGAACACGATCTGCGTGCGCGGACTGGTCTCGGCCGCGGCGGCGGCCACGTCCAGGCCGGTGAGGCCGGGCATGCGGATGTCGAGGAAGGCCACGTCGGGCTTGTGTTCGGCAAGGGCCTCCAGCGCGCTGGCGCCGTCTTCGCACTCGGCCACGATGCGCAGTTGCGGCCAGGTGACGTGCAGCAGCTCGACCAGGGCATTGCGCAGCAGCGCTTCGTCCTCGGCGACGATGGCGGTGAAGGGCTGCTCAGCCATGGCCGTGGCTCCCGTCTGGGGCCGCGTTGCCGGGGTTCGGCGGCGGCACGTTGTTGGGCGCGTCGATCGTGGGCGGCGCGGCCGGCTCGGTCCACCACGCGGGTGTAGCCGCGGCGGTTGGCGACACCGGCGGCGGTGCGCCGTAGCCGG
>NZ_AVPU01000010.1 GCF_000768355.1 Lysobacter daejeonensis GH1-9 | reverse complement strand
ACATGCACATCGCGTTTGGGAAGGGGTAATCGCGGGATTGTTGCCGGCCGGCGACTCGCGCATCGAACCAGCAGTACGCGTTCCATGCTTGACGCATCACGCGGGCGGCTGCGAACAATGCAGTTCCTTCCGTCCCGAGGTCTGCCATGCGCTTCCACTTGCTTGCCGCCTGCGCCGCGCTTTCCGCTGCCATGAGTGGCTGCGCCACAGCGCCACGGGGCGCCTGGGTGGAACTGGGCGGCGCGCGATACGCGGTGGAGATTGCCGATGACGACGCCGAGCGCGCGCGCGGCCTGATGTTCCGGGACTCGCTGGGCGGCGAACAGGGGATGCTGTTCATCCACGAGCGCGAGGAGATGCAGGCGTACTGGATGAAAAACACCCGGATTCCGCTGGACATCCTGTATTTCGACGACGCGCGGCGGCTGGTGTCCCAGCAACGGGACGTGCCGCCGTGCACGCTCGGAAACGCTTGCCCGCCCTACCCCAGTTCGGCGCCCGCCCGGTTCGTACTGGAATTGAATGCCGGCGAGGCCAAGAAACTGGGACTCCAGGATGGCGCGGAGCTGACGTTCGGGCCGGGCATCCACGTGCCCTGAGGGCGACGGGGGGCTCGCCCGCGGGCGAGCAACTGCCGGTAACGCAGGGCAGAGTGCGGCACCCGCTCAGACCTCGGTCATCTCGAAATCGTCCTTGCCAACGCCGCAATCCGGACACGTCCACGTGTCGGGAACATCAACCCAGCGGGTGCCCGCGGGAATCCCCTCTTCCGGCAGACCGGCGGCCTCGTCGTAGATGAAACCGCAGACAACGCACATCCAGGTGCGGAAGGGGGCGGTCGCGGACGGGTTGGTCATGGGCGGATAATGGGCTGATTGCGGGCGGGCATTGTCCCATTGGCCCCGCGACCACGGAAGCTGCCCATGTCGCCCCGCTGGCCCCGCCACGGCCTGTATGCCATCACCCCCGACGAAACTGACACCTCACGCCTACTGGCGCGGGTGGATGCCGTGCTGACGGAGGGCGTGGCGATGCTGCAGTACCGGAACAAGTGCATCGACGGGACCGCACGCCGCTCGCAAGCAGAGGGCTTGCTGGCGCTATGCGCACGACATGGCGTGCCGCTGATCATCAATGATGATTGGCGGCTGGCTGGGGATGTCGGCGCAGCTGGCGCCCACCTGGGCGAGCACGATGGTGAACTGCGGGCTGCACGAGCGGCCTTGGGCCCGGCCGCAATCTTGGGCGCGTCCTGTTACGACTCACTGGACCTCGCGCGCGACGCCGTCGACGCGGGCGCCAGCTATGTCGCGTTCGGGGCGTTTTTTCCGTCGCCGACCAAACCCCAAGCGCGCCGCGCATCGCTTGGCCTGTTGCACGACAGCGACGCGTTGGGCGTGCCGCGGGTGGCCATCGGTGGCATCACGCCGGACAATGGGCGCGCGCTGGCAGAGGCCGGCTGCGAGCTGCTGGCGGTGATCTCTGGGGTGTTTGACGCGCCGGATCCTTCTGCAGCGGTGCGTGCCTACCAACGCTGCTTCGACCCCATACGCCGCCTGCCTGAGCCTTGACGCGTTGCGCAGGCGCCACTTTCTCGACGGACACCGGCCCAAGCCGGCCCTTCCCCACCAAGGCTGACCATGAACACCGAACGCTCCCACGCCCTTTTCACCCGCGCCCAGGAACTGCTGCCTGGTGGCGTCAATTCCCCGGTGCGCGCCTTCCGTTCGGTGGGCGGCGAGCCGTTCTTCGCGCAGCGCGCCGAGGCGGCGTACCTGTATGACGTGGATGGCAACCGCTATGTCGACTACGTCGGCTCTTGGGGACCGATGATTGCCGGCCACGCGCACCCGCAGGTGCTGGACGCGGTGGCGAAGACCATGCGCGATGGCCTGAGCTTCGGCGTGCCCAACGCACTGGAAGTGACGATGGCCGAGGCGATCACCCGCATCGTGCCGAGTTGCGAGATGGTCCGCATGGTCAACTCCGGCACCGAGGCCACGCTGTCGGCGATCCGACTGGCACGCGGCGCGACAGGGCGTTCGCGCATCGTCAAGTTCGAAGGCTGCTACCACGGCCACGGCGACAGTTTCCTGGTGAAGGCCGGCAGCGGGGTGATGACGCTGGGCCTGCCAAATTCGCCGGGCGTGCCGTCGGCGCTGGCCGACCTGACGCTGACCCTGCCGTACAACGATTTCGAGGCGGCGACCAAGCTGTTCGACGAGGTCGGCAGCGAGATCGCGTGCCTGATCATCGAACCGATCGTCGGCAACGCCAATTGCATCCTGCCCCGCGACGGCTACCTGCAGCACCTGCGCGCGCTGTGCACGCAGCACGGTGCACTGCTGATCTTCGACGAGGTGATGACCGGCTTCCGCGTGGCGCTGGGCGGCGCACAGCAGCGCTATGGCATCACCCCGGACTTGAGCACCTTCGGCAAGATCATCGGCGGCGGCATGCCGGTGGGCGCCTACGGCGGCCGTCGCGACCTCATGTCGCAGATCGCGCCGGCGGGCCCGATCTACCAGGCCGGCACGCTGAGCGGCAATCCCGTGGCGATGGCGGCGGGTCTGGCCACGCTGGAGCTGATCCAGGCGCCGGGCTTCCACGACGCGCTGGAGCGCAGCACGCACGCGTTGTGCGATGGCCTGGAAGCTGCTGCGCACGAAGCGGGCGTGGCGTTCACGACCACGCGCGCGCCGGGCATGTTCGGCCTGTACTTCCGCGAAGGGCCGGTGGAAACATTCGAGGATGCGAAGGCGTCTGACACCGCCCGTTTCAACCGCTTCTTCCACGCGATGCTGGAGCGCGGCGTGTACCTGGCGCCGTCGGCGTTCGAGGCTGGCTTCGTGTCCAGCGCGCACGGCGAGGCCGAGATTGCCCATACCGTGGCGGCGGCGCGCGAGGCGTTCGCGGTGGCCAAGGCCGGCTGAGCGCGGTCCAGCAGGGCTCGCGTCCCTAGGCCAGCGGCGGTAACCGGACGAGTTCGTCTTTATCGCCGCTGAAGCCATCGAACAGCTCGCGATGGCGCCGCAGCGAGAATTCATCGTCGCGCGTGGCGTAACCGCGCACCCACGCGATCAACATCGCCAGGTTGCGGTCTTGCGCTGCGGGGCTCGAATACTTGTGCGGCTCCCATGGCCGCGCGCGACAGTTGGCGACGCACGCCTCAATGCCAGGGTTGAGGAACACCAGCCGGGTGGCGCGCGCCAGTGCGAGTGCGGCCAGGTCGGCGTAACAGCCCTCCATGACCCAGCCCGGGTGCTGGGCCTGGAAATCCGCGATGGCCACGGCGCTTTCCGCCAACGCCCGCCGGGCAGGCGGGGTGGATGACGCCCAGGCGATGGAGTCCAGGTCGAGGTGCGCGAGGCCATGACGGGCGGCCAGCGCCTTCGCGTGCGTTGACTTGCCCGAGCCCGAGTTTCCGATGATGACGATCCGCTGCATGGCCGCATTCCTTCGCGATGTGGGGCGAGGCGTGGCGCTCAGCCGGCGACGACGTGGGCCAACGCTGCGCGCAGCCGCTTGAGTCCCTCCGCCACGTCCTCGTCGCCAATGTTCAGCGCCGGCACGAAGCGCAGCACGTCGGGGCCAGCCTGCAGGGTCAGCAGGCCGTGCTCGACGCAGCGGTCGAGGATCTCGCCCGCCTTGCCGGCATGCTCCGGGCGCAATTGCGCCCCCAGCATCAGGCCGCGGCCGCGGATCTCGCTGAAGAGGTGGAACTCGGCGTCGAGCGCGGCGAGGCCATCACGGAGCGCCTGCGACTGGCGCGCGACGTTGGCCAGCAACGCCGGCGACGACAGCTCGCGCAACGCGGCGCCGGCCACCGCGGTGGCCAGCGGATTGCCGCCAAAGGTTGTGCCGTGCGCGCCGAACTGCATGGTTTCTGCAGCCTTGGCACCTACCAGCATCGCGCCGATGGGGAAGCCGCTGCCCAAGGCCTTGGCCAGGGTGACGACATCCGGGGTGACGCCATAACCGTGGCAGGCGAACAGTTGGCCGGTGCGACCCATGCCGCACTGGATCTCGTCGAGCACCAGCAGTGCGCCATGGCGATCGCACAGGGCGCGCAGACCACTCAGGAAGGCGTCCGTCGCGGGGGTTACGCCGCCTTCGCCCTGTACCGGCTCGACCAGCACGGCGCAGACGTCGCCGGCGGCCATCGCCGCTTCGGCCGCAGCCAGATCATTGAAATCGCTATAGCGGAAACCCGGCGGCAGCGGTTCGTAACCTTCCTGGTACTTAGGCTGGGCGGTGGCAGTGACGGCGGCCAGGGTGCGGCCGTGGAAGCTGCCGCGGAAGCTGAGGATGACACGACGCTCGGGCGGGCGACCCTGCGCGCTGGCCCACTTGCGCGCCAGCTTGATCGCGGCCTCGTTGGCCTCTGCGCCGGAGTTGCAGAAGAACACACGCTCGGCGAAGCCCGAAGCGGCAACAAGGGCCTCGGCCAAGCGCAACGGCGGCTCGCTGACGAAGACGTTGCTGGTGTGCCAGAGCTTGCCGGCCTGCTCGGTCAGGGCCGCGAGCAGGGCCGGATGGGCGTGCCCCAGGGCGTTGACCGCGATGCCGGCGCCGAAATCGACGTACTCGCGGCCGTCGCGATCCCATACGCGGGAGCCCTGGCCGCGATCGAGCACGATGCGACGCGGGCGGTAGACCGGCAGGTAGTAGCGTTCGGCGAGGGCGTAAAGGTCGGAAGTCTGGGAGGTCATGGACATGGGGCCAAGGGGTGCCGCGGCATTTTCGCGCATTGTGGCCACCTCTGCCTGTCGGAGCCGGGCAGGTCGCGGCGGCCGCGGCGGTAGGCGAGAATGCGCGGAGGAGGACCCCATGCGCCTGTTGTTCGATCCCCAGCTCAATCCGGCCACCGAATCGGGGTGGCGTCGCACGTGGTTCGACATCATCTATCGCCACGATACGCCGCCATCGCGCAACTTCGACCTGGTGCTGATCGGTGCGATCGTGGCCAGCGTGCTGGTGGTGATCGCCGACAGCACGCCCACGTTCCATGCACGCCATGCCAACTGGCTGTATCCGTTGGAATGGGTGTTCACCCTGCTTTTCACCGTGGAATACGCGGTGCGGTTGATGGTGGTGCGCCGCCCGTTGCGCTATGCGCTGAGCTTGTGGGGCATCATCGACCTGCTGTCGATCCTGCCCAGCTACCTGTCGGTGCTGCTGCCCGGCAGCCAGAGCCTCCTGGTGGTGCGCGTACTGCGCATGCTGCGGCTGTTCCGCATCCTGAAGCTGACTCAGTACGTGGAGGAAGGCGGTGTGCTGGCCGGCGCGCTGTGGCGCAGCCGGCGCAAGATCTTCGTGTTCCTGAGCGCAATCATCACCGTGGTGGTGATCTTCGCGGCCCTGATGTACGTGGTGGAGGGTCCGGCGCATGGCTTCACCAGCATCCCAAGCAGCATGTACTGGGCGGTGGTGACGATGGCCACCGTCGGCTACGGCGACATCGCGCCGCAGACGGGGCTGGGACGGTTCATCGCCTCGGTGCTGATCCTGATCGGCTACAGCGTGATCGCCGTGCCGACGGGGATCTACACCGCCGAGTTGGCCAGCAGCCTGCGCGAGGCGTCGCACGAGACGGGCCACCTGGACCGGCGCGGCTGCCCCGAATGCGGGCTGGAGGGACATGACCCGACCGCGCATTACTGCCGCTGCTGCGGCCACCCGTTGCCCGCGCCGATGGGCTGACGCGGCGCCGGCGGCCGGAGCGGCCGCCAGCCCGGGGAAAAGTCACCAGACGCCGGTATTGGGCATCGACGCCCAAGGCTCCTGCGGCGGCAGGCGCCCACCCTTCTGCAGCAGTTCGACCGAAATCAGGTCGGGTGAGCGGACGAACGCCATGTGGCCGTCGCGCGGCGGGCGATTGATGGTGATGCCCATCGCCTGCAAGTGCGCGCAAGCGGCGTAGATGTCATCCACTTCAAAGGCAAGGTGGCCGAAGTTGCGGGCGCTGCCGTAGTCCTCGTCGTCGTAGTTGTAGGTGAGTTCAACCTCTGATTCGGGATTGGCCGGTGCACCGAGGTACACGAGGGTGAAGCGGCCTTCGGGGTAATCCTTGCGACGGGTTTCGTGCAGGCCGAGGCCTTCGCAGAAAAAACGCAGCGAGGCGTCGAGGTCGCGGACGCGGACCATGGCGTGGAGGTATTTCACGTGGAACTCCTGGGGGAGGAAACGGGAAAGCCTAGCGGGCGGGCGACGGAGTGCAACGCCGTGGACATGGTCCTTTGGTCGCGCCTGTCTGGCGTCGCCGCCTTGAAGAGGCGCTTACAGGAACAGGTCCGGCAGCAGCGGCCGCGACGGGTCGACGGCATAACCGGCGAAGTCCGTGACCCCGGCCTCGCGCAGTACCTCGTCATCGATGAGGAACTGACCATGGAAGCCGGCGGCCGGGCGCACCAGCACGGCATGCGCGGCGTCGGCCATGATCTCCGGCTTGCGGCAGCCCTGGAGGTCCATGCCGGGGATCATGTTGAGCGCGTCGGTGGCGATGACGGTGCGTGGCCACAGGGCATTGACCGCCACGCCTTGCGGGCCGAACTCCGCCGCCAGCCCGAGCGTCACGAAGCTCATCCCCATCTTGGCCAGGGTGTAACCGGTGTGCGGCCCCCACCACTTGGGATCGAGGTTGGGCGGCGGCGCCAGGGTGAGGATGTGCGGACTGGGCGACTGCAACAGGTACGGCAGGCAGGCCTGCGCGCACAGGAAGCTGCCGCGCGAATTGACCTGCTGCATCAGGTCGAAGCGCTTCATCGGCGTGTCGAGCGTGCCACGCAACCAGATCGCACTGGCGTTGTTGACCAGGATGTCGACGCCCCCGAAGGCGTCGACGGTGGCGGCAACCGCCGCGCGTACTTCGTCTTCCTCGCGGATGTCGCAGCGCAGGGCGATGGCCTGCCCGCCCGCGGCTTCGACTTCGGCAGCGACGCTGTGGATCGTGCCGGGCAGCTTGGGGTTGGGCACCGATGATTTGGCGGCGATGGCGATGTTGGCGCCGTCACGCGCGGCGCGCAGGGCGATGGCGCGACCGATGCCGCGCGAAGCGCCGGTAATGAACAGGGTCTTGCCGGACAGGGTGGTCATGGGGAGTTCTCGGTGCAGGAGCGGCCAGGCTCAGGGCTTGGGGCCCTGGCCTTCATTGTCCTCCCATTTCAGGAGGCGGCGGGTTACGAAGCGGTACAGCGGCTTGCCGGTGGCGAACCAGACTTCGCGCACCCACGAGTGGCGCTTGAGCACGCGGCGCTCCACCGGGGTGAGCGCCTCGGGGCAGTAGGTGCGCTTGTGCTTGAGCAGGTGGCGCAGGTCCTCGCGCGCCAGCAGGCGCATCCAGCGCGCGCGCGGGTGGCCGCGCGTGGCGAGCTGGAAATCGATGATGGCGGGCGCGCCGTCGGGCAGCACCAGCCAGTTGGCTTCCTTGGCCAGGTCGTTGTGCGCCAGCCCGCGACGGTGCAACTGCTGCAGCAGGCGCCGGGCACGGTGGAAATAGGCGACGTCGCCGCGCGGCGGGCGCTGGTACATCGCGTGGCCCTCCATGTAGCTGCGGTCGAGCCGGCGCCCGTCCCAGGCCAACAGGCGCGGCATGGCGGGAAGGCCCTCTACGCAACGCAGAGCCAGGGCTTCGCGCCGGGCCAGCCACCATGCCGGCAGGCGCAGCCAGAGGGGTACGAAACCGAGGTCGCGACGGACGAACAGGCCGTCCGCGCCCCGCATGAGGGCGATGCGACCAAAACTGTCGGCCTTGAGCGCGGCGACTTCGCTTGGAGTTACGGACATGGCATCAGTGTACGGAATCGGCCCGTCAAACCCGCTGACACGGGCATTGCGTGATCGGCTGCCTATAATCCGGCGATGGAACCTGCCTGGCTCGAAACCGCGACCGCATGGATCAGCGCACACCCGGTCGCCGCCGGGGCCATCGCGTTCCTGATTGCCTTCTGTGATGCGCTGGTGATCCTGGGGATCGTGGTGCCGGCGCTGCCGCTGCTGTTCGCGGTGGGGGCGCTGGTCGGACTTGGGCACATCAACGGGCCGTATGCGGTGACCTGTGCCGCACTGGGCGCGTTCGCCGGCGACCTGCTGAGCTACTGGGTGGGCCGCCGCTGGGGACCCGGGTTGCGTCAGGCGTGGCCATTCTCGCGCTATCCGCAATGGCTGACCCGGTCAGAGGCGATGTTCCGGCGCCACGGGATCAAGAGCATCTTCATCGCCCGCTTCGTGGGTGCGGTGCGGCCGTTCGTGCCGGCCATCGCGGGCATGCTGCACATGCCGGCGCGGCGCTACGTGCCGCCAAGCCTGGCCGCGTCGTTCCTGTGGGCCGCGCTGTTCCTGGCGCCGGGCTGGGTGCTGGGCGCTTCGTACGACGCAGTGGCGGCGGTGGCCGACCGGCTGGCGCTGGTGCTGGCCTCGCTCGTGGTGGCGGTGGCGCTGGTATGGGCCTGCGTGCTCTACACCTGGCGCTGGTTCGCCGAGCACGCCGACGCGCTGCTGGCGAAGGCCCTGGCCTGGACCCGCGCGCACCCACGGCTGGGGCGCTACGCGGCGGCGGTGATGGACCCCAACCGACCTGAATCGCCCTCTCTGGTGATCCTGGGCGTATGCCTGCTGGGCATCGGCTGGGCCTGGTTCACGCTCGCGGCGATGCTGCTCGCCAACGGCGGGCCGCTGGCGATCGACCACCAGCTCAACAGCTTCATGTGGACGCTGCGCAATCCGCTGGCAGACCGGCTGATGGCCGCACTGGCCAGCCTGGGCGACCCCGCGACGCTGGGCGCGGCAGCATCGTTGACCATGGGCTACCTGCTGTGGCGGCGGCGCTGGATGGCGGCCGCACACTGGCTGGCTGCAATCGTGTTCGGGCTGGTGCTGACCACGCTGATGGAAGCGGCGATCACCATGCCGCGGCCACCGACGGCACCGGCGGGGTTCGGCTTCCCGTCGGTGGCGGTGACGATGTCCACCATCGTGTTCGGCTTCTTCGCGGTGCTGATCGCGCGCGAGTTGCCGGGGCGCAAGCGGGTGTGGCCGTACCTGCTGGCGGGCGTGGTGACCACAGTGATCGGATTCGCGCGCCTGTACCTGGGCGCGCATTGGCTGTCGGACCTGGTGGGTGGCACGCTGCTGGGCATCCTGTGGCTGCTGGTGCTCGGCATCGCCTACCGCCGGCACGTGGCGCGCTCGTTCTGGATGCGGCCGTTGGCGTGGGTGTTCTACGGCAGCTTCGTGCTGGCGGCGGCATGGCACGCACCCCATGCGGCCGACCCGCTGTTGGCCAAATTCGCCGCGCCACTACCCACGCGCGTCGTGGCGCTTGACGACTGGTGGCAACGCGACTGGGGCAACCTGCCGGAGCGCCGCAGCGAAACGGACGTGCGCCGCCGCTGGCCGCTGGACGTGCAGGTGGCCGGGCCGTTGGCGCCGCTGCAGCAGGCGCTGGAAGCGCGAGGCTGGCGCGTGCAGGCGCAGGCGGACTGGGTGCGCACGATCGGGCTGTTGGACAGCGGGCGGCCGCCGTCAGGGTACCCGGTACTGCCTGCCACGCTGGACGCGCAGGCCGAAGCCCTGCTGATGGTGCGCGACGGAGCGGCCGCCGGCGACCTGCATGCGCTGCGGTTGTGGCATGCGCCGACAGCGCTGGCCGATGGCACACCCCTGTGGATCGGCACGGCGCAGACCCTGCAACTGGGGCGGCCGCTGAATGTGGTGTCGCTGTGGCGCCCCGCTTCCGACAGCCACGCCACCTATGCGTTGATACGCGAAGACCTGCGTGGCTTCGCGCCGTTGGAGCAATTGCACCCCATCGGCGGCATGCCGGTGCTGCGACTGCGCACCGACAACGGAGTCGCGCTCAGCCCTTGAGCGTGGCGAGGAAGCGGCGCGGCGCGCCGTCGAAGCCGCCGTTGGACATGAACACCACGTGGTCGCCGGTCCGCACGCGCTCACGCAACGCGGCGATCAATGCGTCGGAATCGGGCGCGGTCACGGCTTCGCCACGCACCGCGGCGACGACCTTGCCGGCGTCCCACGCCAGTTCGGGACGGTGCAGGAACACGACCACATCGGCACCATCCAGCGATGGCGCCAGTGCGTCGGCATGCGCGCCCAAGCGCATCGAATTGCTGCGCGGCTCCATGGCCACGACGATGCGCGCATCACCCACGCGTGCCCGCAGGCCGGCCAGCGTGGTGGCGATGGCCGTGGGGTGGTGGGCGAAGTCGTCGTAGACGGTGACGCCATCGGCCTCACCTATGACCTCGAGGCGACGCTTGACGCTGCGGAACTGGGCGAGCGCCGGCAGCACGCTGGCAACCTCGACGCCCACGGCATGCGCGGCGGCCAGGGAGGCCAGCGCGTTCATCACGTTGTGACGACCCACCAGCGGCCAATGCACTTCGCCCACGTCGACGCCATCGTGCACGACCACGAACGCACTGCCATCGGCACTGAGCAGGCGTGCGGTCCAGTTGAAGCTTCCGCGCGCGGCGCTGACGATGTCGGCGCGGTCGCCATGGGCTTCGTGGCCCGAGGCCTGCGGGATCAGGCTGGCGTCGAGGCCGAAGGTTTCCACCGGCGTCCAGCAGCCCATCGCCAGCACTTCGGCCAGATACTTGTCCTCGCCGTTGACGATGAGGCGGCCGCGGCGCGGCACGGTGCGCACCAGGTGGTGGAACTGGCGCTGGATCGCGGCCACGTCGGGGAAGATGTCGGCGTGGTCGTACTCAAGGTTGTTGAGGATCGCGACCAGCGGACGGTAGTGGACAAACTTGCTGCGCTTGTCGAAGAACGCGGTGTCGTATTCGTCGGCTTCGACCACGAACTCGCGGCCACCGCCCACGCGCGCGGACACGCCGAAGTCCTCGGCGACGCCGCCGATCAGGAAACCCGGGTTGCGGCCGGCCGCCTCCAGCAACCACGTCAGGATGGTGGTGGTGGTGGTCTTGCCGTGGGTACCGGCGACCGCCAGCGTGTCGCGGCCGGGCAGCACGTGCTCGCTGAGCCACTGCGCGCCGGAGGTGTACTTGCGGCCGTCGTCCAGCACCTGTTCGACAGCGGCGTTGCCGCGCGAGAGGGCGTTGCCGACCACCACCTCGGCGCAATCGGCCGAGATGTGTTCGGGCTGGTAGCCCTGGCTCAGGGTGATGCCCAGCTGCTCCAACTGGGTGGACATCGGCGGATACACCGCCTGGTCACTGCCTTCGACATCGTGCCCGAGTTCGCGCGCGAGGGCGGCGACGCCGCCCATGAAGGTGCCGGCGATGCCGAGGATGTGCAGTTTCAAGCGAGGATTACCCCACGTCGGCGGTTGGCGACAGCGCCTCGACCAGACGATGGAACACCTCGTCCAGCGCGCCCACGCCGTCGACCACGGTCAGCTGGCCGTGCTGGCGGTAGAACTCGATCACCGGCGCGGTCTGGCTGTCGTAGACCTCCAGGCGCTTGCGCACGGATTCGGGGTTGTCGTCGGCGCGACCCTCGGCGGCGGCGCGGCCAGCGATGCGCTCGACCAGCAGCTCGGTCGGCACTTCCAGCTGCACGGCGTATTCCATCGGCTGGCCAATGCGCTTGAGCAGCGCGTCCAGCGCGTCGGCCTGGGCCAGGTTGCGCGGGTAGCCATCGAGGATGAAGCCGTTGGCGGTGTCGGGACGCGAGAGGCGATCCTCGAGCATGCCCAGCAGGATGGCGTCGCTGACCAGCTCGCCGCGGGCCATGACCTCCTTGGCCTCCAGCCCGAGCTTGCTGCCAGCGGCTACTTCGGCGCGCAGCAGGTCACCGGTGGAAATGTGCGGCACCTGCAGGTGCTCCTTCAGGCGGGCGGCCTGGGTGCCCTTGCCGGAACCGGGCGCACCGAGAAGAACCAATCGCATCAACGTGACTCCTGAAACGGAAAATTCGGTATGGGCGCGGGGGGCCCCACCCCGGCCGGACCGGGGTCGCCATCGGCAAGTGCGGCGCTACACTCGGGGAGTGCGGCCCACCTGCCGGGCGTCAACGTTGGTCACTTTACCGCATCCCGGCCTGTACCACTGAAACCACAATGGCCTCCGGAACCCTACTTTATGCGCAGTCCGGCGGGGTCACCGCCGTCATCAACGCCACGGCCTCCGCCGTCATCCAGACCGCGCGGGGCCGCAAGATCAAGGTGCTGGCGGCTCGCAACGGCATCCTGGGCGCCCTGCGCGAGGACCTGATCGACACCTCGAAGGAGTCGCTGGCGGCCATTCGTGCCCTCGCCCACACGCCTGGCGGCGCGTTCGGCTCGTGCCGGGTCAAGCTGAAGTCGCTGGAGCAGGACCGGCCGAAATACGAGCGGTTGCTGGAGGTGTTCCGTGCGCACGACGTGCGGTACTTCCTCTACAACGGCGGCAACGATTCGGCTGACACGGCACTGAAGGTGTCGCAGCTGGCCAGGGAGTTCGGCTACCCGCTGACCTGTGTCGGCGTTCCCAAGACCGTGGACAACGACCTGGCGGTGACGGACTGCTGCCCCGGCTTCGGTTCGGCGGCCAAGTACACCGCCGTGTCGGTGCGCGAGTGTGCGCTGGACGTGGCAGCGATGGCCGACACTTCGACCAAGGTCTTCGTGTACGAGGCGATGGGCCGGCACGCCGGCTGGCTGGCCGCGGCCGCGGGATTGGCGGGCCAAGGCCCGGACGACGCCCCGCACCTGATCCTGTTCCCCGAGCGGCCGTATGACGAGGCGGACTTCTTCGCCAAGGTGAAGGCCACGGTGGAGCGCGTGGGCTACTGCGTGGTGGTGGCCAGCGAAGGCATCCAGACCCCGGATGGGCGCTTCGTGGCCGATGCGGGCGGTGGCAAGGACTCCTTCGGCCATACCCAACTGGGTGGCGTGGCCTCGCACCTGGCCGGGCGGGTGAAGGACGTGCTGGGCTACAAGGTGCACTGGACCCTGCCCGACTACCTGCAGCGCTCGGCACGGCACCTGGCGTCGAAGACCGACCTGGCGCAGGCCGAAGCGGTGGGCAAGGCCGCGGTGGAATTCGCACTCAAGGGCATGAACGCGGTGATGCCGGTGATCGTGCGCACCTCGGATGCGCCGTATCGCTGGAAGATCGAGGCAGCCCCGCTGACGAAGGTCGCCAACCACGAGAAGAAGATGCCGGCGGGCTTCATCCGCAAGGATGGCTATGGCATCACCGACGGCGCGCGACGCTACCTGGAGCCGTTGATCCGCGGCGAGGCACCACCGCCGTATGGGCGTGATGGCATTCCCAAGTATGTGACGCTGAAGAACCTGCCGGTGCGCAAGGCGCTCGATGCGTGGACGGACTGATCAGCACTAGGCAGTCATCCATTGAAACGGTAGTGTCCGTCGTCCCACGGAAGAATTGGCCGTCATGAAGACCCAGCACAGCCGCCTCGCCTCCCTCCCGCTCACTGCCGCGCTTACGATGGCGCTTGCATGGCCCTTGGCCACACTGGCTCGGCCGGCGCAAACCCTGCCCGCCGCAGCGTCGCATGAGGGCACCAAGGTAGCCAAGGACGTTTCCACGAACGAGGTCGCGCTGCCCGCACGGCGCTCGTGCCAACCCACCGACGACTCGGAATACGCGGAGGACGTTGCTGGCGGACCTGCGACGGAAGCGTCCAACGACGGGATCGAGGTGGGCATGGCGGAGCCCGGCGAGGCCAGGATCGAAATGCTCGAAATGTCGCCCGAGGAAGAGGCGGCCTTCGATGCGGCAATAGCCGCGTACGAGAAGTACAACCGCGAGTCCGGCAATTGTGAGGAAGCCGACGCGGACGCCGCCACCGCGGATCAACGCCCCTGACCTGATCGGGTCAACCGGTGGTCCCGATCACCGGCAAGCGGCCCCCTCGACCGTCATGGTGGCGGCAAACAAGGGCGTGGCACCTGCCTTGGCGGGGAGTTCTTTCTGCGCATCCTGCAGGTAGATCCTCGCGCGGCCCTGGGCGTCCAGCGCCGGCGGGCTGGCGCTGCCCGGCTTGCGCCATACCCGCACCACCGCCTGCTGCGACGGGCAGGCCGCGCTGGGCACGCGGACGAGGTCGTTGAGCAGCCAGCCCGATTGCGACCACGGCTGGGCTTTCGCTGCGTCCACGAACCGGGCCCGCGGGTGGCACGTCGCGCTGGTGCGTACCACCGCGAACCGGTAGGGCGCGGCCAACTGGCCGGTAAAGGCGCCCTCAAGGCGAGCACAGGCCTCGGGAATGGTCCTCACCGTGTGCTGTACACCGGTGGCCTGTGGCCGGGCGACGGCGCGGGCGATCTCGGGCCGCTGCTCGGCGGCCCGCGCGGGCGCGGCTATCGACGCCGCCACGGCAAGCGCGGCGAAAACGTGGTGGAACTTCGGCATGGAGGTTCCTGGCATTCGTGAACCAAGTCGCAGGCTGGCACGCCCGGGCTGAACCCGGAGTTCACAAGGTGCGCGCCCACGCACGCCTGTGCCATAGTCAAACCGTTGCCGGGCCCCCCACGCTGCCCGCGCGGCCACATCGCAGATGCAGTATCCGTAGTCCTGGTGTCCACTCTAGGGGAGGGGTTCATGCTGGAGCAGTACGGTTTGACCTTGGCGCTCACTTGCGCCGTCATTGCGATCCTGTACGGGATCATCTCGGCGCGATGGATCAGCGCACAACCCGCCGGCAACGAACGTATGCAACAGATCGCCGGCGCGATCCAGGAAGGCGCGCGCGCTTACCTCAACCGCCAATACACGACCATCGGCATCGCGGGTGCGGTGCTGTTCGTGGTGATCGGCTTCGCGTTGAACTGGGCCACCGCGATCGGATTCCTGATCGGTGCGGTCCTCTCCGGTGCGGCTGGCTACATCGGCATGAACGTGTCGGTGCGCGCCAACGTGCGCACCGCCGAGGCCGCACGCCGGGGCATGGGACCGGCAATGGACGTGGCGTTCCGCGGCGGCGCGATCACCGGCATGCTGGTGGTCGGCCTGGGCCTGCTGGGCGTGGTCGGCTATTTCGCCGTACTGCACCTGCACATGGGCTACGCCGAGGCAGACGCGCTGCACGCGCTGGTCGGCCTGGCGTTCGGTTCGTCGCTGATCTCGATCTTCGCGCGACTGGGCGGCGGCATCTTCACCAAGGGCGCTGACGTGGGCGCGGACCTGGTGGGCAAGGTCGAGGCCGGCATCCCCGAGGATGACCCGCGCAACCCGGCTGTGATCGCCGACAACGTGGGCGACAACGTCGGTGACTGCGCCGGCATGGCGGCGGACCTGTTCGAAACGTACGCGGTCACCATCATTGCGACGATGCTGCTGGGCGGGTTGATGGCCACGCAGATCGGGCCGCACGCGGTGCTTTACCCGCTGGTGCTGGGCGGCGTGTCGATCATCGCGTCGATCATCGGTGCGTACTTCGTCAAGGTGAAGGACGGCGGCTCGATCATGGGTGCGCTGTACAAGGGCGTGATCGTGTCGGCGGTACTGGCGGCGATCGCGTTCTACCCGATCACCACCGCGCTGATGGGCGGCTCGCCGCTGGGTGCGATGAACCTGTTCGGCTGCGCGTTGATCGGCCTGGCGCTGACCGGCGCGATCGTGTGGATCACCGAGTACTACACCGGCACGCAGTTCAAGCCGGTACAGCACGTGGCGGCCGCTTCGACCACGGGGCATGGCACCAACATCATCGCCGGGTTGGGCGTGTCGATGAAGTCGACCGCGCTGCCGGTGATCGCGGTGTGCCTGGCGATCTACTTCGCCCACGCGCTGGCAGGGCTGTACGGCATCGCCATCGCCGCCACGGCCATGCTGTCGATGGCCGGCATGATCGTCGCGCTGGACGCCTACGGGCCGATCACCGACAACGCCGGTGGCATCGCCGAGATGGCGGAGCTGCCGCCGGAGGTGCGCAGCATCACCGACCCGCTGGACGCGGTGGGCAACACCACCAAGGCGGTGACCAAGGGCTACGCGATCGGTTCGGCCGCTCTTGCTGCACTCGTCCTGTTTGCGGACTACACCCACAACCTGGAGACGGCCGCGGCGGCCAAGGCGGCCGCCACCGGCGTGGTGGCCGAGGCACTGCGCTTCGATCTGTCCGACCACATGGTGATCATCGGCCTGCTGATCGGCGGCCTGATCCCGTACCTGTTCGGCGCGATGGCGATGGAGGCAGTCGGTCGCGCGGCCGGCGCGGTGGTCGAGGAAGTGCGGCGCCAGTTCCGTACCATCCCGGGGATCATGGACGGCAGCGGCAAGCCGGAGTACGACAAGGCCGTCGACATGCTGACCAAGTCGGCGATCAAGGAAATGGTCGTGCCGTCGCTGCTGCCGGTGGTGGTGCCGGTGCTTGTGGGCCTGCTGTTGGGGCCGAAGGCGCTGGGCGGCTTGCTGATCGGCACGATCGTCACCGGCCTGTTCGTGGCGATCTCGATGACCACCGGCGGCGGTGCGTGGGACAACGCGAAGAAGTACATCGAGGACGGTCACCATGGCGGCAAGGGCAGTGAGGCGCACAAGGCGGCCGTAACGGGCGATACCGTCGGCGACCCGTACAAGGACACCGCCGGCCCGGCCATCAACCCGCTGATCAAGATCATCAACATCGTGGCGCTGCTGCTGGTGCCGCTGCTGTAATTGGATCTCTCCACCCCCGGCGCGGTAGGGCCGGGGGGCTTCAGACAGCCCGGGAACCTCCGGGCCTTCAACGGCGATCCCCCGATCGCCGTTTTTCTTTGGGTGGCGGTCCGCCGGGCCCGCGACTACCGCCCCTGCCCGCGCCGCGTGGGCCAGCCCCAGGCCCGAGGTCCAACGCGTGCGCCCTTGGCCTCGCGCCGACCATGCGGAAAAGCCCATTGCTGCGTCGCAGCAGCGACCCGCGTAAAATGGCGCCCTCTTTCCCCCTCGGGCCTCCTCCGTCAGGCGGCCCCCAGCAGCTGGAGCACGCAATGGGCCTGGACCTCGTCCCCACCGGCAAGAACCCGCCGGATGAGATCAACGTCATCATCGAAATCCCCAAGGACGCCGAGCCGGTCAAGTACGAGGTCGACAAGGCTTCGGGCGCGATCTTCGTTGATCGCATCCTGTCCACCCCGATGCGCTATCCGTGCAACTACGGCTACGTGCCGCACACCGTATGCGGTGACGGCGACCCGGCCGACGTGCTGGTGATCCTGCCGCTGCCGCTGGTGCCGGGTTCGGTGATCCGCTGCGTGCCGGTCGGCGTGCTGAAGATGTCCGACGAGGCCGGCAGCGACGAGAAGCTGATCGCCGTGCCGGTGCCGAAGATCTTCGGCGGCTACGCGCACATCACCGACATCGAACAGGTCTCCAAGCACTGGCTGGAGCGCATCGGCCACTTCTTCGAGCACTACAAGGATCTCGAGAAGGGCAAGTGGGTGAAGATCGAAGGCTGGGGCAACGCCGCCGAGGCCAAGGCCGTGCTGGTCGAGGCGATGAAGCGCTACGAGGATAGTGCGGACAAGCCGAACTTCTGAGTGTCAGGCGATGGCGGTCGCCAATGCGTCCGCCATCGTTTCCGCACGCTCCACGGTAGTGGCCACGCGCTGCAATGCAGGCTCGATTTCCGCGGCCTTCGCCCGCCACTTGTCCGGGTCGGGCTTGCTGACCGTGTGCCGGGCATACGGCAGCGGGCCACTCAGCGGACGGTCCCATTCAAGCCCCAGCCATTCGCACAAGCGCTGCATCTCGTGCTGCGGATCGGCCAGGAAGGCGTCATAGCGAATCGACGTGGCGGCACCCGCCGGCAGGGCCGCCAGGTCATCCAGCAACAGATCCGTGGCGACCTGCCATTGCCGGGCCACGATGTCGATCAGCGGTTTGCCCGCCAGTGACTGCCAACCCGGTGTCAGCAGCAACGCCCAGTAGGGCAGCGGCCAGCCCGGCAGGCCGACATAGGTCTTGAAGCGACCGGATCGCCAGGCCTCCATCATGCTGCCCAGGACCTGGCGCGGATCCCGGTAGAGGAACACCCAACGGGCCTCGGGGAACGCTTCGCGCAGGAACGGAATGCGCAACGAGTTCTTCGGCGTCTTCTCCAGCATGCGGAAACGCGTTGCCCCCGCAGGCAGGGGCTGGCCGTCACGGTCGCGCATGGCCGAATGGAAGCGCTGGCGCAATTCAGCCACGACGTCGGGCGTGGCGTCCTCGGCAAGCAATCGATTGGAGGAATAGCCGCGGTTGCGGATGTTCAGCGCGGGAATCGACTCGATCAGCTGGTGGCTTTCACCGCCGATGGTGTAGAGGCCCTTGGCACGCGACAGGGTCTCGAACAGCAGGGTGGATCCGGAACGCGGGGTGGAAACGATGAAGACCGGCCGATCGAACAAAGGGTCCAAGGAAGCACTCATCGCGGCATCGCCCCCATCGCCGCAGCACCCGAGCGGATCGGTTCGTCGCCGTATTCGGGCGGCGGGGCCTGGCCGGCCACGTTGATCGAGGCCTTGCCGACCATCGCCATCATTGCGCTGAACCAGCGGATCTCATTGCGCAGCCCCAAGGTCTGCGCCGGACCGCGCACGTCGGCGATATAGCGATCCATCGTCGCCTGGTAGTGCGAACGTCCCGCAGGGTCGGTGCCAAACCGGGCCCACAGACCTCGCCAGGCATCCAGCAAGCCCGAGGTCAGCTGCTGCACACGTCCCAACTGCGGATTCGGCAATGCCTCGCTGAACAGCAGCGCGAAATGCGACTGCATCTCCCACGGGCTCATGATGGCGGGAATGTTCATGGTTTCCAGCGCAAACGGCGATAGCAGGTCGCCAGCGGGAGCCACCATCCTGGGAGACCAGCCTTGCACTGGCGCGCTGTGCGGCCGCCCTTGGGCCACCATCCGCCAGAAATCGGCGCCACCCACGGTGTCGATCACCAGATGGATGCGCGAACGCTCCGCGTCGTTGATCACCCGGTGCTGGCGCCAGGTATCGAAGATCCAGCATTCGCCTTCGGCCATGTTGATCGCGGCACCGCCGCACTCGAAGCGGACGGTGGGCTGGGTGACGATCGGGACGTGTACCCGAACCCGCTCGATCCAGTAGTAGCCCTGGTCCACGTGGCGGGTGACCTCCGCGTGGCCTGAGAGGCGCATCAGCCGGCTCCGGCCAACCGTGGCGCCAATGGACGCGAACACCTGCCACAGGTAGGGGCAGCGCTCCAATTCGGGGGTCGGGCGCATCGGACCGCTGAAGGCCTCGTTCGCCGCGTCGCCGCCAGCGGCCACCAACGGCAGCATTGAATTACCGGGAAAACCCTGCGGGTGCGGGCGCCAGACACCTTCGCCGAGTGCGTCGACCTCCGCGGCGAGGCGCGCCGCGTCAAAGCGCAGCGGGAGTTGGATGAATGGCACCTGCAACTTCATGGTCGATCCCCGTGGTCCGGTTCCTATCCTACACACCGCCGGCCGACCGCCCCAAGGCCCCATGAAAAACCGCGGCCCCTTTCGGGGCCGCGGCGGGGTGTCGCACAGAACCTCTGAGGGATCAGAAGCGCTGCTGGTACTTCAGGTAGTAGAAGCGACCGATGTCGAAGCCGCCGTAGTACGGGAACTGGTTGTTCGGAGCCGAGAACATGATCGGACCCTGGTGGTCGGTCACGTTGTTGGCGCCGATGGCAACCGTGGCGTTCCACGGAGCCTTCCAGCTGACCTGCAGGTCGTGGAACGCGTTGCCGCCCACTTCGCGCAGCGGGTACACCTTGCCCGGGGCATTGGTGTCCGGCGAGGAGTACAGCGGATCGGTGCATTCCGCGGCGCGGGTGCAAGCTTCGCTCATGCCCGAGTAGTAGCGCGTCGTCCACTTGGCGGCAAACGCACCCATTTCCCAGTTGACGCCCAGGTTGGACCGCAGGCGGAAGTTCGGGCCACGGCTGGTGTAGTTGGTCCAGTCGGTGTCCGGCGCGTCATCAGCCTTGATGCGGTAGTAGCTGACGTAGCTGTTCTGCCAGTCGAAGCTGAACTTGCCGAACGCGGTTTCCGGCAGGCGGTACTTGACGCCGAAGTCGTAGCCTTCGGTTTCCACCGCACCCTTGTTGGTGAGGCCGTACTGCATGAACTTGATGACACCGCTCGCCGGGTCGCGGACGATGCCTTCGCAACGTGCCGAGATGCCCAGACGGTAGCAATCGCCCAGGATGTCATCAACGCTGTCGGAGCTGATCACGTTCTCGATGGTGACCTTGTACCAGTCGAGGCTGAAGTCCAGGCCCTGCACCCAACGCGGGCTCCACACGATGCCCATGGTCTGGCTCTCGGCGGTTTCCGGGGTCAGGTTCGGGTTGGAGCCCGACAGGAACTGGTAGCCGGTCTGGCACGGGAACGTGGTGCACACCGCGCCACCCTGGCCCAGCTGGACGTAGGTCGGGGACACACCGGCGCTGGTGCAAGCCGCGTTGCCGGCGACGTTGCCCGAGGAGGTGCTGCCGCACGGATCGGTGTAGGACTCGAAGCTGCCGCCCACGCCACCGTACAGGTTGTCGATGGTCGGAGCGCGGAAGCCCTCAGCGTATGTGCCGCGGACCAGCAGCTCATCCAGCGGACGCCAGGTGAAGCCGAACTTGCTGTTGGTGGTGTCGCCGAAGTTGCTGTAGTCCGAGTAGCGGCTGGCGACGTTGAAGGTCAGTTCCTTCGCGAACGGCAGGTCGGACAGGACCGGGATGTTCAGCTCCAGGTACACCTCGTCGAGCGAGTAGGCGCCCTGGGTGGTGGTCGCCGGCAGCCCGGTGCTCATGCCCGACTGGTTGAAGGCGTCCGGCACGAAACGACCGTCTTCCTCGCGGTGCTCCACGCCAACGGCGAAGCCGAGTTCACCGGCCGGCAGTTCAAACAGCGAACCGGCCAGGTTCGCGGTGTAGCTGGTGGTGGTGGTACGGCCGGTGTCGGCGTAGTACGGGAACAGGAACGCCTGCAGCGCCGGGTCGGACAGCGAGCCCGCGCCGTCCACGCCATACGGCAGGAGCGGGTTCCACGGCAAGCATTCCCCGCTACCCAGGTTGGTGCCCAGCGGGATCGGGTTGGCTGCCGTGCCGCACTGCGCTACGCCGTCGGCATTGATGAACGACGGACCCAGGGCCAGCGGGCTGGCCAGCAGGCTCATGTCGCCGTGACCGAACTTGGTCAGGTTGTTGCGATTCATCATCGCGCCCACGTCCCAGTCGAACGTGCGGCCGGCCATCTCGAAGTAGCCGTTGAAGCCACCAGCGAAGCGGTAGGTTTCCAACTCGCTGTTGGTGGTGCGCGGCACTTCCCACAGGCGGCGGCGGAACTCGATGTCGTGGCCGAACGGGTTGAAGGCACTCTCACCGGACAGCGGGGTACCAAACGCCTGCGACTGGTACGGGTAGCCCGCCACCTGCTGCAGCGTGGAGCGATGGTTGTACAGCATGTCAGCGTTGAACGTGACATTGTCGACGATGTCGTAGTTGGCGTTGACGAACACCGAACGACGCTCGATGGCGGTCTGCGCCATCATCTGCTCGTTGCTGTTCGCGCGGTCGCCGGCAGCGTGCGGACGATAGTTGGCCGGATCGGTCGGGTCACCGCTGCCGTCGTAAGTCATCCACACGGCAGAGGACTTCGTGCAGTCATAAACTGCCGGGTTGCAGAACGAACCATTCTGGCTGACCACGCTCCAACCCGAACCCGGGTACTTCGGACCGGCGTTGCCCGAGGCGCTGTACCAGCGGTCCTTGGCCCACACCGGATCTTCCTTCGAGTACTCGACCGAGGCGGTCACGCCACCACGGTCACCCACGGCGCCGATGGTGAAGTCGTAGGTCTGCTTGTCGCCGTCGCCTTCGCCGTACTGGCCGAAGTAGGCATTGGCTTCTGCGCCTTCGAAGCGCTTGCGGGTGATCACGTTGACCACGCCGGCGATGGCGTCGGAGCCGTAGATGGCCGAGGCGCCGTCCTTCAGCACTTCGATGCGGTCGATGGCCGACATCGGGATCTGGCTCAGGTCCTGCAGGCCGCCGGTGGTGGCGCCCAGGCGCTTGCCGTTGACCAGCACCAGGGTGCGCTGGGCGCCCAGGTTACGCAGGTCGACGTAGTAGCCGCCCACGTTCTCGCCCGAGGCCAGCACTTCGCCGCGCGCAATGGCCGGCGAACCCGCCGAGGTCAGGTTCTGCAGCACGTCGGCCACGGAAACGAAGCCCTGCTGCTGCAGCTGCTCGCGGCCGATGGTGATGATCGGCTGCTGGGTTTCCATGTCGGCGCCGCGGATGCGCGAACCGGTGACCTCGATACGGTCAAGGGTGGTTGCACTCTGGTCGGCCTGCTCCTGCGCGCCAGCAAACGCCGGGGCGAGCGCGATCGCGATGCCGGCGGGCAACATGCCCAGCCGCACGGCGGAACGCGGATTGCGATAATTCATGTATCTCTCTCCAAATGATCGTTACGGGCGCGTTAAGGCGCTCTGCAAAATTACGTGCCGGTGCGCAATGCCGCTTTGCCCGCAGCGCCGGGAGACTTTGCCGATCCTGTCGAGGAGGCCGCAGTGCGATACCCGCTGGCGGACATTCCATAGCGGGCGCGGAACGCGCGGGCGAAGCTGCAGCAGTTGTCAAAGCCACTCGCGGCAGCGATCTCGCCGATCATCATCGTGGTGGTTTCCAGCAGGTCCGCGGCGCGCTCCAGGCGCATGCGCGCGGCGGCGGCCTGCGGGCTTTCGCCGTAGACCGCCTGGAACGTCTTGGAGAAGTACCAGCTGGAAAAACTGGTCAGCTCGGCCAGCTCGCCGATGCGGACCACCCGGTCCGCGTTGCCTTCCATGAAGAGGCGCGCCCGCTGCAGGCGGCTGAACACCTGGCGCTTGCGGCTGCGCGAACGCCCCGGGCAGTGCGCGACGCGCGCCGTGATGTCCCGCTGCAGGGCAGCAAGGTGCAGCAGGACGGGGCGCAGCACCTGGATCGCCACGCCCTCCCCGGCTTCGGCCCGGCGGGTGGCCTGGTGCCACAGGTGCAGCAGGACGCGGGACTCGCGCAGATCGAGCTGGCCGCGGCCGGCATACAGACCAAGGTCGGCGAACTGGCCCAGGGCCTTCAATACGTCCGCACCGAGGGTCAGGCCCACGCAGAGGCCATCCCGATCCGTCTGCACCGTGGGCCGGGACTCCCGGTCCAGCGCCACCCAGTCACCGCGACGGAGGCGGAACTTGCCTTCCTTCGCCTCGACCCAGGCGCTGCCGCGGATCTGTACCCAGATCGAGAAGCTGGGGCTTGTCAGCTGCGCGCAGCCCAACCGCGACGCTCCGGCAAAGAGCGCGGGCGCCTCGCTGTCCGAACGCCCGAGCTGGACCTGCTGTCCCCGGTCCGCCCACTGCACGTGCTCCATTCCACCACCCCACCATTTGCCAAGACTGGTCGATGGATTTGCCTGATCCCGGAAGCGGATGCAGGAAATCAGGCGTAGGAATGTGCGAAATTTGGCCGAAGGCCTTCACGAAGAACTTACGAAACTATAAACATCTTCAAAATCAATCAATTGCCTTCTACGCGCTGATTGGGCACTGGTGAACTATCCAATCGCTGCAGCGCGATGTCCGTGCCGTCGTATGCCGCCAAAGCGACGTAGACCACGTTCCTGCGCGGGTCGGCGCTGAAGCCGGCCACCGATGACGGGAGGCTTGAGTGCAGGCAATACTCCGACAAGGCCGTGGCGCTTTCCCCCAGCCGCCGCAGGCGGCTCCGGCAGTCAACCGCCTGATCGAGGTATTCGATGGCGCCGTCCGCGGCGACACTCCAGTTGCGGTACAGCCAGCGACGCGGCACCCCCTCCACCACCTTGCGGACGGAGCCCGGCGCCAGCGCCAGGTCCGCCGACCACAAGCCGTCACCGGAGAACCGGGTAAACAGCACCCGTCCCCGCGCGGAATCGACCTTGGCCTGCGCCACGTCGGGCAAGTAGGCAAGCTGACGCCAAGGCGTGCGGGTCCGGTCGAACAGATACAACCCGATCCGGCCGTCTTCGCCGCTGGCACCCACCAGAAGTCGCCCTGGATCGGGCAGATAGAGCCCCTGGTTAGGGTCCGGCAACGCCACAGGCAGCAGGCTTACCTGCCCACTGGCGGCCGCTACTTCAAACAGCCCGCGCCTCCCGGCATGGTCAGTCCCCACCGCAAGCAGGTGCTGGCTGTCCGGTGACCATTCGGGCATCCGCTGTGCTTCGGGATGGAACCCATCGATCAACCGCAGGCTGTCGGGGTGCTCGACATCGCCCCACCACAGGTGGAAATGACCCGAGCGGTCGGAGGCGAAAACCAGCTGATGCCCGTCAGGCGCGATCGCGGGATGGGTGTCGCGGCCCGTGGAGGCAAAAAGGGCCTTGCCGGCCAAACCCTCCGGGCCTTCGGCCTTGGTGGGGTCGACGCGATAGATCTCGAAACCCGGGCGCCTGCGGACAAAGGCCATGACCGGGGTGCTGGCGGCCACGTCCGGTGATTGGGCGTCCTCAAGGCCGAGGTCTCGAAGCTGCCCAGACGCGATGTCCAGCCGATAGGTGCGCGTCTCGGCGTTGATGCGCCGCCCAAAGACCAGTCCGCTGCCATCGGGCAGCCAATCCCAGCCGCGCATTTCCCCACTCTGGAACGTCAGGCGCTCGGCGCGCCCCCCACCGGCGGGCACCCGCCAGACGTCTCCGAACTGTGGGTTGCGCACGAAGGCAATCCATTCGCCATCGGGGGAATAGCGCGGTTCGGTGTCGAGGTCGCGGCCGTCGAATCCGTACTCGAGCGCGCGCCAATGCCCTGTCGCGAGGTCAAGGATGCGGATTCCGGTGGTGCGGCCTTTTTCCGTCATGCTGCCGAACACCAGCCCCCGGCCGTCCGGCGTCCAGTCGAACCCCAGGTCGTCCAGTCCGTTGCAGGCCCCGACGCGGCGCTCGCTGCCGCCGTTCGCGGCGGCAATCAGGATCTGGCAATTATTGCCGCCGTCGCGCCGCGAGAACGCAATGGAACGGCCATCGGGCGACCAGGCCGGCAACCGGTCCGAAACACCGGAGGGCGGCAGGCTCAGGGGCTTGGGCACGGCCTGTGCGGTGGTCTGCACCATCACCACCGTGCCGAGCCGGTTGGGCAGGGTCGCGGTGTAGGCCACCATCGCGCCATCCGGCGACAGCGAGGGGGACAACTCGTATCCCGGCGATGAGGTGATCAACAGCAACGACCGTTCCGGCGTCGCAGGAAGCGCACCGTAGCTCGCAGCCGCTTCATGGCGGTCAACGGGATCACTGCGCAGCCACCAGATGCCCGTCAGCCCCCCAATCAGCAGCAGGATGATCGCGGCCAGCCAGGGCAGCGGTGAGCGCCACGGTACATGCCAGCGCAAGCGTGGTGACCGGGCAGGAGGGGTTTGCGCGGTTGCGGTGGCGATGGCCACCGGGCGGTCCATCGAGATCACGTCGGACGATGGAGTCGATTCGTGCCCGTCGTCCTCGTCCAGCTTCAATCCCGCCGATGCCTCACCACCAGACGCTTCAGCAATTGGCGTCGCGCCGGACCAAGCCCCGTCGACCTTCGCCAACAACCGATAACCGGACTTGGCAATGGTCTCGATGTAACGCGTGCTGCCGCGCTTTTCGCCAAACCCCTTGCGTAACTGCGTGATGGCCTGGGTCAGCACGTCGTCGGTGGGCAGGGTGTCCGGCCATACCCGGGCGATAAGCGCCTCGCGAGGCACCACGCGGCCGGCGTTCTCGACCAGCACCAGCAGCACGGCCATCGCCTTGGGCGTGACGCGCACGGATCGTCGCGCACCTGGTGCGTTGATCTCGCGCAGCGGCACGTCTACGGTGCATTCGCCGATGCGAATACCGTCAGAGAGGCTCAAGGGGTGGCCGGGAGGTTGGGACATATAAACGTTCCAATTCTCCGGATGAAGCTGAACTGCGTCATGTGCCAAACGACGCTGCGCGTTGCCTCGCGTTCAGGTTACGGCTCAACGTCGCGCCGTGACCACCGGGCATCAGCACCGCCACCACCGTCAGCGGTGCAGCGGGCACGGCGATCAGCCATGCCATCCATTTCGTCGCCGGGCTGCGCATCACCACCCATACCGCCGGCGCGGCAATCACCCCGCCAAACGCATCACCGGCCGCGCACGGGGCACGGCCGGCGGACAAGACTCAGGCCTTGTGGTACACCTCGGCACCCTGCGCGCGGAACTCCTCGGACATCGCTTCCATGCCCGCCTCCAGCGCCTTGGCGTCGTCCAGCCCATGTTCCGCGGCGAAGTCGCGCACGTCCTGGGTGATCTTCATGCTGCAGAAGTGCGGGCCACACATCGAGCAGAAGTGCGCGGACTTGTGCGCGTCCTTGGGCAGGGTCTCGTCGTGGTACTCGCGGGCGCGCTCGGGGTCGAGGCCGAGGTTGAACTGGTCCTCCCAGCGGAACTCGAAGCGCGCCTTGCTCATCGCGTTGTCGCGCGCCTGCGCGCCGGGATGGCCCTTGGCCAGATCGGCCGCGTGGGCGGCGATCTTGTACGCCATCAGGCCTTCGCGGACGTCGTGCTTGTTGGGCAGGCCGAGGTGCTCCTTGGGCGTGACGTAGCAGAGCATCGCGGTGCCGAACCAGCCGATCATCGCCGCGCCAATCGCGCTGGTGATGTGGTCGTAGCCCGGCGCGATGTCGGTGGTCAGCGGGCCGAGCGTGTAGAACGGCGCCTCGCCGCACTCGCGCAGCTGCTTGTCCATGTTCTCCTTGATCAGCTGCATCGGCACGTGGCCGGGGCCTTCGATCATGGTCTGGACGTCGTGCTTCCACGCGATCTGGGTCAGCTCGCCCAGCGTCTCCAGCTCGCCGAACTGCGCGGCGTCGTTGGCGTCGGCGATGCTGCCCGGGCGCAGGCCGTCGCCCAGCGAGAAGGCCACGTCGTAGGCCTTCATGATCTCGCAGATCTCTTCGAAATGCGTGTAGAGGAAGTTTTCCTTGTGGTGCGCCAGGCACCACTTGGCCATGATCGAACCGCCGCGGCTGACGATGCCGGTGACGCGCCTGGCGGTCAGCGGCACGTAACGCAGCAACACGCCGGCATGGATGGTGAAGTAGTCCACGCCCTGCTCGGCCTGCTCGATCAGGGTGTCGCGGAAGATCTCCCAGTTGAGCTCTTCGGCGCGGCCATCGACCTTCTCCAGTGCCTGGTAGATCGGCACCGTGCCGATCGGCACCGGCGAGTTGCGGATGATCCACTCGCGGGTTTCATGGATGTGCTTGCCGGTGGACAGGTCCATCACGGTGTCCGCGCCCCAGCGGATCGACCACACCAGTTTCTCCACTTCCTCGGCGATGCCCGAGGACACGGCGCTGTTGCCGATGTTGGCATTGACCTTGGTCAGGAAGTTGCGGCCGATGATCATCGGCTCGCTTTCCGGGTGGTTGATGTTGTTGGGGATGATGGCGCGGCCGCGCGCCACTTCATCGCGCACGAACTCGGGGGTGATCAGCTTCTGGATGGCGGCGCCGAAGGGCTCGCCGGCGTGCTGGCGGAGCAGGTGCGCCTCGCGGATGGCCTCGATGCGCTGGTTCTCGCGGATGGCGATGTACTCCATCTCCGGCGTGATGATCCCGCGGCGCGCGTAGTGCATCTGGGTGACGTTGGCGCCGGCCACGGCGCGGCGCGGCGCTGGACGGTGGCGGAAGCGCACGGCATCCAGCTTGGGGTCGGCCTCGCGGCGGCGGCCGAATTCGGAGCTCAGGCCATCGAGCTGCACGGTGTCACCGCGCTCTGCGATCCATGCGGCGCGCAGCGGGGCCAGGCCACGGGCCAGGTCGATGTCGGCGTTGGCGTCGGTGTAGGGGCCGGAGCAGTCGTACACCGCCAGCGGCGCGTTGTCCTCGCCGCCGAACAGGGTCGGCGTCTTCGCCAGCGCAATCTCGCGCATCGGCACGCGGATGTCGGGGCGCGAGCCTTCGACGTGGATCTTGCGCGAGCCCGGGATCGGGCGGGTGACGTCGGCCGAAAGCTGTTCGGCCTGCTGCTGCAGCTGGGAGGGCACCGCGTTCATCGTATGGTTCCGCTTCTGGTGGAGGCCGCACTGGATGCGGCGTTGGCGACGGGGTCGCGTCAAAGCGGCGGCGCGGGACGGCGGGCGTCCGGCGAAGCTTCCCTACGGCGGTCTCAACCGCATCAGGTTCGAAGGGTGTGTCTCAACCGGCGCGCCCCAGGCGGCCGGTACCCCCGCTTCGGGGTGCATTTGACCATGGGTGGGCGGCGGGGGCCAGTCCGGGGCCCAAGGCGGTCGGCAGGGGGCCCTCCGGAACGCCGGCAGGAACTGCTCATGCCCGCCCGGGGCCGCAACCCGCCGCTCGGCGGGATCTGGCCCTCGGAGAGCGCTGGCGCCGTTGCTCAAGTAACTGTTGACACTGCCAGAAGCGGCATGGTCCCCTGCCCTCATGACGCATCGCAGCAACATCGCCACGCTACTCCTCCGCGGCCTCCAGGGCCCCGCGGACCTGGGCGTGTCGGCGTCGACGACCACCATTACCACCACCGGTACCACCATTCCCATGGTGCGGACGGGCGTGTCCAGCTGAATCAGAACCACGCCGCTCCGCACCGAACCAGGTGCGGAGTACGCACCTGACCGGGGCGGGGCTCAACAGGAGCCTTCGCATGTCCCTCAACGAATCGTCCCCCCACGCCGAGGATGCCGCCGCGGCCGTCCAGGCGGCAGCCGTGTGCCACGCGCACAAGTTTGGCGGCAGCAGCCTGGCCAGCGCCGCGCATTACCGCCATGTCGCCCGCCTGCTGGCTGAGGACGGCGTCCCCGCGCAAATAGCGGTCGTATCGGCGATGCGCGGCACCACGGACAGCCTGATCGGGCAGGCGCACGCGGCTGCGGGTGGCCACGACTGGCGGGATGCGTGGGCCGCGCTGGCCGATCGCCACCTCGCCGCAGCGCGTGAACTGGATCCGGCCGACACGTCCGGCACGGCGACCTGGCTTGAGGATGCGTTCGGCGCGCTGCGCCGCCAACTCGACGCAGCGGCCGACGCCCGGCGCCTGCTACCGGAAGAGGCCGCGACCATTGCCGGTCTCGGCGAGGTCTGGTCGTCTCACTTGCTGCACACCGCGCTCGGTGGCGAGGCGCAAGGCTGGGCCTGCCTGGACGCGCGCGAGGTTCTCGTCGTGCACCCCGGTGAACTCGGGGCCGGCGTCGACTGGGCGGAGTCGCGAGAACGCCTGGCGGTCTGGCGGCAGGCACATCCGCAGCCACGCGTGGTGGTCACTGGCTACGTCGCGCGCGATGCCGAGGGCCGTGTCACCACACTCGGACGCAACGGCAGCGACTACTCCGGCGCGATCTTCGCGGCGCTGTTCGATGCCCGCGAACTGACCATCTGGACCGACGTGGATGGCGTGCTGTCCGCCGATCCGCGGATGGTGCCGGATGCGGTGTGCCTGTCCTCGATGTCGTACGCCGAAGCCTGCGAGTTGGCGTATTTCGGCGCCAAGGTGCTACACCCGCAGACCATGGCCCCGGCGATGCAGCGCGGCCTGCCGCTGCGCATCCGCAACACGCTCAACCCCGCCGCGCCGGGCACGCTGATCACCGCCGAATCGCAGGCGGCCGCATCGCCGGTCAAGGGCCTGACCCTGGTCGACGACCTGGCCGTGCTGGAACTGAGCGGCGCGGGCCTGATCGGCGTGCCGGGCACCGCGGAGCGCATGTTCTCCGCGCTGCACCGCGCAGGTGTGTCCGTGACGATGATCTCGCAGGGTTCGTCCGAGCATTCGATCTGCTGCGTGGTGCGCGCGGCGCAGGCCGGCGCGGGGCGTGCCGCGGTCGAAGCCGCTTTCGCCGACGCCAGGGCCGATGGGCTGGTGGAGGGCGTTCGCGTCACGCCCGAAATCGCGGTGCTGGCCGCGGTGGGCGACGGCATGGTGGGCACACCTGGCGTGGCGGCACGGCTGCTGGCGGGGCTGGCGCAGGCACGCGTCAACATCCGCGCGATTGCGCAGGGGGCGAGCGAGCGCAACATCTCGGTGGCCATCGCGCGGGCGGATGCGCAACGCGGGCTACGGGCGGTGCACGCCGCGTTCTGGTTGTCGCCGGCCACGCTGTCGGTGGGGCTGATCGGGCCGGGCAACGTCGGCCGCGCACTGCTGGAGCAGTTCGCCGATGCGTTGCCGCGGTTTGCCTGCGAGCAGCGCCCCGAGCGCCAGCTCGACCTGCGCCTGCGTGCGGTGGCCGACAGCAAGCGCATGCTGCTGGCCGCGCGGCAACTCGACCCCGCCACCGCCGCCGACGCGCTGGCCGATGGCGAGGCACTGGACCTCGATCGCTTCGTCGCGCATGTGCGCGCCGACCACCTGCCGCACGCGATGATCGTGGACTGCAGCGGCAGCAACGCCATCGCCGAACGCTATCCCGAATGGCTGGCCGCCGGCATCCACGTGGTCACGCCCAACAAGCAGGCTGGCAGCGGGCCGCTGGCGCGCTACCAGGCCATCCGTGCGGCCGCCCGCAGCGGTGGCCAGTTCCGCTACGAGGCGACGGTGGGCGCGGGCCTGCCGGTGATCCAGACGCTGCGTTCCCTGATCGACACCGGCGACGAGCTGACCGAGGTGGAGGGCGTGCTGTCGGGTACGCTGGCGTGGCTGTTCAACCGCTTCGACGGGTCGCAGCCCTTCTCCGAGTTGGTGCGCGAGGCGCATCGGTTGGGCTACACCGAGCCCGATCCGCGCGACGACCTGTCGGGCACCGACGTGGCGCGCAAACTGGTGATCCTCGCGCGCGAGGCCGGCCGCACGTTGTCGCTGCAGGACGTGGAGGTCGAGAGCCTGGTGCCGGAGGCGCTGCGTAGCGTGTCGCGCGACGAGTTCTTTGCCCGGCTGGGCGAGATGGACGCGCCGATGCAGGCGCGTTTCGCCCACGCACAACAGCAAGGCCTTGGCCTGCGGTACCTTGCGCAACTGGACCGCGATGGCAAGGCGCGTGTCCGTCTGGTCACGCCGGAGGCCTCGCACGCGAGCCTGCACAGCCAGCTGACCGACAACCTGATCCAGTTCCGCACCCGCCGCTATGCCGCCAACCCGTTGGTGGTGCAGGGGCCGGGCGCGGGACGCGACGTTACCGCCGCCGGCGTATTCGGCGACATCCTGTCCATAGCGCAGACGCTGGGAGCACGCGCATGAGTTCTGGCATCACCCAAGCCCGCGCGTTCGCGCCGGCAAGCGTGGGCAACATCGGGGTCGGCTTCGATCTGCTGGGCCATTCCATCGAAGGGCCGCGCGATGTCGCCACCGTGCGCCGCATCGATGCGCCGGACGTGCGCATCCGCGCGATCCGCGGCGAGGTGGAAGGCGTGGACGGCATTCCACTGGAGGCGGCGCGCAATACCGCGGGGCAGGCGCTGATCGCGTTGCGCGACGCGTTGGCCCTGCCTTTCGGCCTTGAGCTGGAACTGGACAAGGGCATCCCGCTCGGCTCCGGCCTTGGCGGCTCCGCGGCCTCTTGCGTGGCCGCGCTGGTCGCCGCCAACGCGCTGTTGGATGCGCCGTTGTCGCGCGAGGTGCTGTATGGGTACTCGCTGGACGGCGAGGCGGTCGCCAGCGGCAGTCGGCATGGCGACAACGTCGCGCCGATGCTGCTCGGCGGCGTGGTGCTGGCCACGGCGACGCGCATGGTGGCGCTGGAGGCACCGGACTGGTTGCACGCGGTGGTGGTGCATCCGGACCAGGTGCTGGAGACGCGCCGGGCGCGCGCGGTGCTGGCCGATCCCTACCCGCTGTCGCAGGTGGTCGCGCATGGTGCGTGCCTGGCACTGTTCCTCACCGGCTTGCAGCGCGGCGATGCCACGATGATCGGCGAGGGACTGAAGGACCTGCTGGTGGAGCCGCGCCGCGCGCCGTTGATTCCCGGCTTCGCACGGGTGAAGCAGGCCGCGCTGGACCACGGTGCATTGGGTTCCAGCATTTCCGGCGCTGGGCCCAGTACGTTCGCGTGGTTCGCGTCGAAGGCGGCCGCGGAGGCTGCGGCCCCGGCGATGCGCGCCGGTTTTGCCGAGGCTGGCTTCGCCGCGCGCAGCTACGTCTCGCCGGTGCGCGGCCCGCGTGCGGAAGTACTGACATGAGCGCGGTGATGTCGCCCGAGGGCGCGCCGGCATTCGCCAGCACGCGCGGCCAGGCACCGGAGGTATCGATCGATACCGCATTGGTCGCCGGACTCGCACCCGATGGCGGCCTGTACGTGCCCGCCATGCTGCCCGCCCCACGCTGGGACATCGAGGCGCTCGCGGGTGCGCCTCTGGCGGACGTGGGCGAGCAGGTGTTGGCGCCATTCTTCGGCGGGTCGCGCCTGCGCGACGCGCTTGGTGCGATCTGCGCGCATGCATACGCGCCGCCCGCCCCGTTGCGCGCATTGCGCAGCGACGGTGATCACCTGCTGGAGCTGTTCCATGGCCCGACGGCGGCCTTCAAGGACTTCGCCGCACGCTTCCTCGCCGAGGCGCTGTCGCGCCTGCGCGCGCCAGATGCGCCGCCCACGACAATAGTCGTCGCCACCTCCGGCGACACCGGCGCGGCCGTGGCCTCCGCTTTCCACCGCCGGCCGGGGTTCTCGGTGGCGATCCTGTATCCGGAAGGGCGCGTGTCGCCGCGACAGGCGCATGGCCTGCAATGCTGGGGCGACAACGTGCAGGCCTTTCGCGTGGCCGGCACCTTCGACGACTGCCAACGCCTGGCCAAGCAGGCATTGGCCGACGAGGCGTTCCGCCGCGAGCTGCCGCTGGGCTCGGCCAACAGCATCAGCCTCGGTCGCTTGCTGCCGCAGGTGGCGTATTACGCGCAGTCCGCATGCCGATTCTCTGCCGCGAACGGCCGGCCGCTCAACTTCATCATCCCCAGCGGTAATCTCGGCAATGCCGCGGCCGCGCACGTGGCACGGCTGATCGGCCTGCCGGTGGGTGCCATCCACCTGGCGACCAATGCCAACGACGTGTTGGCACGCTACTTCCACGGCGAGGCCTACGCCCCGCAGCCAACGCGGGCCACGCTGGCGAACGCGATGGACGTGGGCGCACCGAGCAACTTCGAGCGCCTGCGCCATTGGCATCCGGACGATGCCGACCTGCGCTCGCGCTTCGCGGCCACGGCGATGGACGACGCGACCATCCGCGAGACGGTCCGTACGGCCCCCGCGCGGCACGGCGTGGTGCCGTGTCCGCACACTGCCACGGGCCTGCATGTGCTGGAGCAGTTGCGTGCGGCCGGCGATACGCGCCCGTGGGCAGTGGTGGCCACTGCGCACCCGGCCAAGTTCGAGGCCATCGTCGAGCCGCTGGTGGGACACCCGGTCGAGCCACCTCCGGCGCTGGCGGAAACCCTCGGCTGGCCTGCGTCAGGTCAGCCGCTGCCTAACGACTATGCCGCGTTGTGCAGCGCGCTGCGCCGCATGCGCACAGATTGAGGGCGCCCGACGAATACGCGCCACCATCCGGCCGCGACGGTTGCCGCGGAAACTGTATTTTCCGCTGCATTTCATGGGCTCCAGCGGCCACACACCTGGCCGCGGAGCGTTGTCGGATAAGACGATGGTCTCAAATGCGCCCAGTTTCCAAAGCAACTGTTGACACCATTTCGGACGGCATGGTTTTCTCGGTCCCATGACGCAGCGCAGCAACCACCCGCAGACCCTATCGATCGCGCCGACCGGCGCGACGGGCGCGGATGGCCTGATGCTCGCCGCCCTCGTACTCGTACTTATTACCCTCATTACCGTCCTAAAAGGCGCGGGGTTCGGGCACGTGTAGGCAAAGCAAGCCGACAAACAGCCCAGGAAGCAGAACCTGAACCCCGCGCCCCAAAAAGGCGCGGGGTTTTTCGTTTCTGCGGCCTGGAACCTTTCCAACAAGGAAATCCAGTTCGTGAGAAGTGACGCCATCAAAGCCGGTCCCGCCCACGCCCCCGCACGCGCCATGCTGCGCGCCACCGGGCTGGACGACGCCGCGATCGCCAAGCCGCTGGTCGCGGTGGTCAGCACCTGGACCGACGTCTCGCCGTGCAACATCACCCTGCGCGACTTGGCCCGCGACGTGCGCGAAGGCATCCAGGCCGGCGGCGGCACCGCGGTGGAGTTCAACACCATCGCCGTCACCGACGGCATCGCGATGGGCAGCGAAGGCATGCGCAATTCGCTGGCCTCGCGCGAGGTGATCGCCGACTCCATCGAGATCGCGGTCAATGGCCACTGCCTGGACGCGATGGTGCTGCTGGTCGGCTGCGACAAGACCATCCCCGCCGCGGCGATGGCGGCGGCGCGCCTGGACATCCCCACCGTCGTCCTCTACGGCGGCACGATCATGCCGGGGCAGTGCCACGCGAAGGACGGCACTGCGCAGAACCTGACCGTGCAGAACGTGTTCGAGGCCGTGGGCGCGCATGCCGCCGGGCGCATCGATGACGCCGGCCTGCGCCAGGTCGAGACCCATGCCTGCCCCGGCGCGGGCGCATGCGGCGGCCAGTTCACCGCCAACACCATGGCGATGGTGCTGACGTTCCTGGGCCTGTCGCCGCTGCAGGCCAACGACATCCCGGCGGTGCACGCCGACAAGCCCGCCGCCGCGCGTCGCTGCGGCGAGCTGGTGATGCAGCGCCTGCGCGACGGCGCTGCCACCCCGCGCCAACTGGTCACCCCTGCCTCGCTGCGCAACGCGGCGCGCGCGGTGTCGGCCACCGCCGGCTCCACCAACTGCGCCATGCACCTGCTGGCCATCGCCCACGAGGCGGGCGTCGAGTTCGGGCTGGAGGAGTTCCAGTCCGCATCCGCCACGCCGGTGATCGCCGACCTCAAGCCGGGTGGCCGCTACACCGCGGCGGAGATGTTCACGTTTGGCGGCAACGCACTGGTCGCACATGAACTGCGCGCCGCCGACATGTTGGAGGACGTGCCCACCGTCACCGGGCGCTCGTTCTTCGCCGAACTGGACGCGCTGCCCGCCTTCGGCGCGCAGGACGTGGTGCGCCCGGTCGCGCAGCCGCTCAAGCCCAGCGGTGGCTTCGCGATCCTCTACGGCGACCTGGCCCCGGAAGGCTGCATCGTCAAGCTGGCCGGCCATGGGCGTTCGCATTTCGAAGGGCCGGCGCGCGTGTTCGATTCCGAGGACGCCTGTTTCGCTGCGGTGCAGGCGCGCCAGATCCAGGCCGGTGACGTGATCGTCATCCGCTTCGAAGGCCCCGCGGGCGGCCCGGGCATGCGCGAGATGCTGGCGGTCACCGCCGCGCTGGTCGGCCAGGGCCTCGGCAATGACGTCGCGCTGATCACCGATGGACGTTTCAGCGGCGCCACCTACGGTTTCATGGTGGGCCACGTCGCGCCGGAAGCCGCGCACGGCGGCCCGATCGCGCGCCTGCGCGAAGGCGACACGGTGCGGATCGATGTGGCCACGCGTCGCATCGACGTGGACGCCGACCTGACCGCACGTGAACCCAAGCGGATCCCCCCGCGCGTCACCACCGGCGCACTGGCCAAGTACGCGCGGCTGGTCAGTTCGGCCTCGCAGGGTGCGGTTACCGCGCCCGGCCCGCTGCAGGGCCGCGCCATCGCCGCAACGCTGGTCGATGCGGCGCCCGCAACACCGATCCGTGAGGCGGTATCCGCCTGACGCACCGCCCTACTCCCTCCACCGCTCCACTTCCCCTTTTCACCAGGACACTCCGATGACCACTCCCTCCTCCCGCCCCCGCATCGCCATCGTCGGCTACGGCAGCCAGGGCCGCGCGCACGCGCTCAACCTGCGCGACTCCGGCTTCGACGTCACGATCGGCCTGCGCCCCGGCGGCCCGACCGAGATCAAGGCCAAGGCCGATGGCTTCACCGTCAAGACGCCGGCCGAAGCCGTCGCTGGCGCGGAGCTGGTCGCGGTGTTGACGCCGGACATGGTGCAGGCACAGCTCTACACCGACGTCATCGAGCCGAACATCGCGCAAGGCGCCTGCCTGCTGTTCGCGCATGGCTTCAACGTGCACTACGGCCAGATCACCCCGCGCGCCGACCTCGACGTGGTGCTCGTCGCGCCGAAGGGTCCGGGCGCGCTGGTCCGCCGCGAGTACGAGATCGGCCGCGGCGTGCCGTCGGTGTACGCGGTGTACCAGGACAAGAGCGGCAAGGCCGAGCAGTTCGCGCTGACCTACTGCGGCGGCATCGGCGGCGCACGCCAGAACGCGATCAAGACCACCTTCAAGGAGGAAACCGAGACCGACCTGTTCGGCGAGCAGGCCGTGCTGTGCGGTGGCGCGACCAAGCTGGTGCAGGCCGGCTGGGAGACGCTGGTCGAGGCCGGCTACCAGCCCGAAGTCGCCTACTACGAGTGCCTGCACGAGCTGAAGTTGATCGTCGACCTGTTCTACGAAGGCGGCATCACCCGCATGCACGAGTTCATCAGCGAGACCGCGCAGTACGGCGCACTCACCCGCGGCCCGTACATCGTCGACGAACACACCAAGGCGCAGATGAAGAAGGTGCTCACCGAGATCCAGGACGGCACCTTCGCGCGGCAGTGGATCGCCGAATACAAGGCCGGCAACGCGAACTACAAGGCGATGAAGCAGGCCGACCTCGACCATCCGATCGAGGCCACCGGCAAGAAGCTGCGCGCGGCGATGGCGTGGCTGTCGACTGCCCCGCAACCGAGCGCACAGCCGGCGTCATCCACCGCGGCCAACGCCGCCGCAAAAACCGAGCAGGCCGCTGCATGAACGGGTCGCAGTGGCTGGTGCGCGCACTGGCCGCGGAGGGCGTTGACACGCTGTTCGGGTACCCCGGCGGCGCGATCATGCCGTTCTATGACGCGCTGTACGGCTCCGGCCTGAAGCACGTCCTGGTGCGCCACGAGCAGGGCGCCGCCTTCGCCGCCAACGGTTACGCCCGCGCCAGCGGACGGGTCGGGGTGTGCGTGGCGACGTCCGGCCCGGGCGCCACCAACCTGATCACCGGCATCGCCGACGCGATGCTGGATTCGGTGCCGATGGTGGTGATCACGGGCCAGGTGCCGACCGCGCTGATGGGCACCGATGCGTTCCAGGAAGTGGACGTGTTCGGCATGACCCTGCCGATCGTCAAGCACAGCTTCCTGCCGCGCAGCGTCGATGAGCTGCCGGAGATGGTCCGCGAGGCGTTCCGCCTGGCGCGTTCCGGCCGCCCCGGCCCGGTGCTGATCGACCTGCCGAAGAACGTGCAGGTGGCGGATGCCGCGCATCTGGCTGCGCACGTGCCGGCCGCGGTGGACCCGGTGCCGCATGCCGACAGCGCGACGTTGGTCGCTGCGCTGGATCTGCTGTCGAAGGCGCGCAAGCCGGTGGTCTACGGTGGCGGCGGCATCGCGCTGGGCGATGCGGTGGCCGAGTTCCGCACCTTTGTCGAGGCCGCGCAGGTGCCGACCGTGCTGACCCTGCGCGGTATCGGTGCGCTGCCGGCCAACCATGCGCTCAACCTGGGCATGCTGGGCATGCACGGCACACGCGAGGCCAATCTGGCCGTGCAGGAGGCCGACTTGCTGGTGGTGGTCGGCGCGCGCTTCGACGACCGCGCCACCGGCAAGTTGAGCGAGTTCGCGCCCAACGCCAGGGTCATCCATCTGGATGTGGATGCGGCGGAGATCGGCAAGCTACGCCACGCCCACGTCGGCGTGCGCGGCGACCTGCGCACCAGCCTGAACCAGCTGGCCACCGCGATGCCCGAGTGCTCGGCATGGCGCGCGCAGTGCCTGGAGCGCAAGCACCAGTACGCCGTGCGTTATGACGCACCCGGTGATGACGTGTACGCACCGGCGCTGCTGAAGCGTTTGTCGGAGCTGGCGCCGTCGGCCGTGGTCGCCTGTGACGTTGGCCAGCACCAGATGTGGGTGGCCCAGCACTGGCGCTTCAACGACCCGCGCAAACACCTGACCAGCGGCGCACTGGGTGCGATGGGCTTTGGCCTTCCGGCCGCGTTCGGCGCGCAAATGGCGTGCCGCGACGCGCAGGTGGTGTGCGTCAGCGGCGACGGCTCGTTCCTGATGAACGTGCAGGAGCTGGCCACGCTGGGCCGTTATCAGCTGCCGGTGAAGATCGTGCTGCTCGACAACCAGCGCCTGGGCATGGTCCGCCAGTGGCAGGAGATCTTCTTCGAAGAGCGCTACTCGGAGACCGACCTGTCGGACAACCCCGACTTCGTCGCGCTGGCCGAGGCCTTCGGCATCAAGAGCTTCCACCTGGACCAGGCCGCGTCGATGGAAGACGCGCTGCGCCAGTTGCTCGCCACCCCCGGACCGGCCCTGCTGCACGTCGCCATCGACGCCGCGGCCAACGTGTGGCCACTGGTCCCGCCCAACCGCAACAACGCCCAGATGATGTTCGACCCCCGTCCCCATGCCAGCGAGGTGCGCCATGCAACGCTACCAACTTGACCTGACCCTGCGTCGCGCCGAAGGCGCCCTGACCCGCGTGCTGGGCACCGCCGAGCGCCGCGGCTTCCGCCCCGTCAGCGTGGACGGCGAAACCCAATCCGACGGCGACCGCTGGCACCTGCGCCTGGCGGTGGAGGGCGACCGCTCGGCCGACTCGCTGCAGTCGCAGCTGGAAAAGCTGTATGACTGCCTGGCCGTCGAGGTCTCGCCATGTCGCTGAACGAGACCGCTGCAACCGCTGCGCTGGAGCAGGCCGCCCACGACACCGCGCCACGCGCGCTACAGGCATGGTTGGATGGTGCTTTCGTCGACGCCGATTCACCGCAGTCACCGGTGACCACGCATGCCATGCATTACGGCAGCTCGGTATTCGAGGGCATCCGCAGCTATGCACTGGACGACGGCGGCGCGGCCGTGTTCCGCCTGCCCGAGCACCTGGAGCGCATGCGCAAGGGTGCCGAGTTGCTGGGCATCCGCTTCGACGTCGAACAGGCCAGCGAGGCCACGCTGGCGACGCTGCGCCGCAATGGCCATCGCGACGCCTACATCCGTCCGCTGGCGTGGTGCGGCACCGGCTCGATCGGTCTGGATGTGGGCCCGCAGTCGCAGCACCTGATGGTCGCCACCTTCCCCACGCTGGTGCACATCGGCGGCGAAGGCGCGCGCCTGGCCGTGTCGAGTTGGCGGCGCAACCCGGCGACCTCGCTGCCACCACTGAAGCTGGGCGGCGCCTACATCAACTCCATCCTGGCCAAGCACGAGGCCAAGCGCCGGGGCTTCGACGAAGCGCTGTTCACCGACACCGACGGCTACGTGGTCGAGTGCACCGGCGCCAACGTGTTCATGGTGCGAGATGGACGGATCACCGCCGTCGAGCACCGCGATGCGCTGCCGGGCGTCACCCGCGACACGCTGCTGAAGCTGACCGGCGCCGAATCGCGCGCGGTGACGCTGGACGAGCTGAAGCAGGCCGACGAGGTGTTCATCGTCGGTACCGCGGCCGAGGTGGCGCGCATTGCCGGCATCGAGGAGCGGCGTTTCGAAGCCGACCGGGTCGGTCGCGACGTCGCCGCGCTGTACCAGCGCGTGGTCCATGGCGAGGAAGCCAGGCGCGCGGAGTGGTTGACCCATGTCTGACGACACAGCCACTGTCGGCGATGTACGCGCGGATCATGCCGGCGCTGCTGGCGGCAGCACCGTCACGCGTGAGTTGGGTGATGCCACGAACGCCGCTCGCGTCGCCGCCGCCCGGGGCTCGGCCGCGGGTGTTACCGCCTCCGACGTGCTGGCCGCGCAGGCACGGCTGCGCCCGCATCTGGCCGCCACGCCGCTGCACTTCGCCGAACGCTTCGGCTGTTGGCTGAAGTTGGAGAACCTGCAGCGCACCGGCTCCTACAAGGTGCGTGGCGCGATGAACGCACTGCTGGCCGCACGCGAGCGCGGCGACCACCGCCCCATCGTTGCCGCCTCCGCCGGCAACCACGCGCAGGGCCTTGCCTGGGCCGGCTACCGCCTGCGTCATCCGGTGATCGCGGTGATGCCGCGGACCGCGCCGCAGACCAAGATCGCCGGTGTCGCCCATTGGGGCGCCACCGTCCGCCTGCACGGCGACAACTACGACGAGGCCAAGGCCTTCGCGCTGGCACTGGCGCAGCAGAACGACTACCGCCTGCTGTCCGCCTTCGATGATCCGGACGTGATTGCCGGCCAGGGCACCGTTGGCCTGGAGATGGCCGCGCTCGCACCCGACACCGTGCTGGTCCCGATCGGCGGTGGCGGACTGGCTGCCGGCGTTGCACTGGCGCTGAAATCGCAGGGCATACGCATCATCGGCGCGCAGGTTGAAGGCGTGGACTCGATGGCGCGTGCGCTGCGCGGCGACCACAGCGTGCGCGAATCGGCGGCAACGCTGGCGGACGGCGTCAAGGTCAAGGAACCCGGCCAGCTGACCCAGCGCGTGCTGCACGACCTGCTCGACGACATCGTGGTGGTGCGCGAAGCCGAACTGCGCGAGACGCTGGTGCGGCTGGCGCTGGAAGAACACGTCATCGCCGAAGGCGCAGGTGCGCTGGCGTTGGCCGCAGGCCGTCGGGTGGCCAGCAGGCGCAAGTGCGCCGTGGTATCCGGCGGCAATATCGACGCCGCCGTGCTGGCGCAGTTGCTGTCCGAGGTGCGTCCGCGCGCGCCGCGCAAGCCGCGCCAGCGCGTGCGCAGCGCCGACATCCTGGAGCCCGCCATCGCGGCGCTCTCCGCCCGTCGCGCCCAATCCGTTCCCGATCCCACCGCCTGCCTCCGTGCCGCTTCGCCATCCCCTTTCACAGCACAGGCCTGCGCCTGAGGAAACCACCATGCACGCGCTTCGACTCCAACTCCGTCCGCTTCCGCTGTCCGCACCCCACGACCGCCGTTCCCCACCGCCCGGACACCCTGTATGCACGCCGACGACCGCGTAACCATATTCGACACCAGCCTGCGTGACGGCGAGCAGTCGCCGGGCTGCAGCATGACCGCGCCACAGAAGCTGCGCTTCGCCCGCGCGCTGGACGAGCTGGGCGTGGACGTGATCGAGGCAGGCTTCCCGGCCAGTTCCAGTGCCGACCTGGAAGGCGTGCAGGCCATCGCCCGCGATGTCCGCAACGCCTCCATCGCCACTCTCGCCCGCTGCCACGACGGCGACATCGATGCCTGCGCCCGCGCGCTGGAGCACGCACACAAGCCGCGCATCCACGTATTCATCTCCACCAGCCCGCTGCACCGCGAACACAAGCTGGGCCTGAGCCGCGAGCAGGTGCTGGAGCGCGCGATCCTCGGCGTGGAGCGCGCCCGCCGTTACGCGGATGACGTGGAGTTCTCGGCCGAGGACGCGCTGCGCACCGAGCACGACTTCCTGGTGGAGATCAGCAGCGCGGCGATCGCCGCCGGCGCTCGCACCATCAACATCCCCGACACCGTCGGCTACACCACTCCGGCCGAGATCCGCGCCCTCTTCGAGCACCTGCGCGCCAACGTGCGCGGTGCCGAGCGCGCGGTGTTCAGCACGCACTGTCACAACGACCTTGGCCTGGCCGTGGCCAACAGCCTGGCCGCGATCGAAGGCGGCGCGCGACAGGTGGAATGCACGATCAACGGCATCGGCGAGCGCGCCGGCAACTGTGCGCTGGAAGAGCTGGTGATGGCGCTGAACGTGCGTCGTGGCTACTACAACGCCCACACCGGCATCGACACCCGCCGGCTGGTGCCCACCTCGCGCCTGCTGTCGCACATCACCGGCATGGCAGTGCAGCGCAACAAGGCCATCGTCGGCCAGAACGCGTTCGCCCACGAATCGGGCATCCACCAGCACGGCATGCTCAAGCACCGTGGCACCTACGAGATCATGCACCCCGAGACCGTGGGCTGGTCGCAGTCGCAGATGGTGCTGGGCCGACACAGCGGCCGCGCAGCGCTGAAAGACCGGCTGCAGACGCTGGGTTTCGAGTTGGACGAAACGCGCTTGAATGCAGTGTTCGGCGCGTTCAAGGCGCTGGCGGAGAAGAAGCGCGAAGTATTCGATGCCGACCTGGAAGCACTGGCGCTGGGCAGCGATGGCGCCCCCGTTCGCGGCTACCGGCTGGCACGCCTGCACGTCAGCACCGGCGCGACCGGCGACTCATTGCCCACCGCCAGCGTGCAGGTGGTCGAGCCCGATGGCCAGGTGCTGAGCGAGGCGGCCGTCGGGGATGGTCCGGTGCATGCACTGTTCGCCGCGCTGTCGCGCGCGACAGGGCTGCAGTTGCAGGTCGACCACTACCAGGTCTCCAGCGTCACCACCGGCGACGACGCGCAAGGCCAGGCCCGCGTCACCGCGCACCATGGCGACCGCGAATACATCGGCTCGGGCACCAGCACCGACATCGTCGAGGCCAGTGCGCTGGCGTGGCTGGACGTTGCCAACCGTGTGCATCGAAGCCAGCGCCATGGCGATCGGGCCAAGCACCCGTTGCCCGAGGTGGCCCTCGCATGACATCGCCCAACTCCCCCCTACCGACGCCCGCCCCCATGACCGACACCACCCCCAAGACCCTGTTCGAGAAGCTGTGGGACGCCCATCTGGTCGAGTCCGAAAGCGACGCCGCGCCTGCGGTGCTGTACATCGACCTGCACTTGATCCACGAAGTCACTTCGCCGCAAGCCTTCACCGAGCTCGAGTCCCGCGGCCTGCCGGTGCGGCGACCGGACCTCACCAAGGCCACGATGGACCACTCCACCCCGACGCTGCCGCGCCGCGCGGACGGCACGCTGCCGTACTACAGCGTGCAGGCCGAGGCACAGGTCGAAACCCTGGCGCGCAATTGTGCCCGCCATGGCATTGAACTGTTCGACCTGGACAGCGAATACCGTGGCATCGTCCATGTCATCGGTCCCGAGCTGGGCCTGACCCAACCGGGCATGACCATTGTCTGCGGTGACAGCCACACTGCCACGCATGGCGCGTTTGGTGCATTGGCATTCGGCATCGGCACCAGCGAGGTCGGCCACGTGCTGGCCACCCAGTGCCTGCTGCAGCGCAAGCCGAGAACCCTCTCCATCACCGTCGAAGGCGAGCTGGCACCCGGCGTCACGGCCAAGGACATGATCCTGCACGTGATCGGCGTCATCGGCGTCAACGGTGGCACCGGCTCCGTCATCGAGTACCGTGGCTCGGCCATCCGTGCCTTGTCGATGGACGAGCGGATGACGGTGTGCAACATGTCGATCGAGGCCGGCGCCCGCGCGGGGTTGGTCGCACCGGACGACATCACCTTCGACTACCTGCGTCGCACCCCGCGCGCGCCGCACGGCGAAGCATTTGACGCTGCCGTTGCGCAGTGGAGGACGTTGCACAGCGATCCCGGCGCACGCTTCGACCGCGAGGTGTTCATCCACGCGCGCGACATCGCGCCGACGGTCACCTGGGGCACCCATCCGGGCCAGGTCACGACCATCGAAGCGCCACTGCCTGCGGCCAACGGTGGCGACGAAGCCAAGGCGCTGGCGTACATGGGCTTCACCGCGGATGCGCCGGTCGCCGGGCAACCGGTCGACGTGGTCTTCATTGGCAGTTGCACCAACTCGCGACTGAGCGACCTGCGCGTGGCGGCCTCGGTGCTGCGCGGACACAAGGTGCATCCACGCGTGCGCTTGCTGGTAGTGCCGGGCTCCGAGCAGGTCAAGCGCGACGCGGAAGCCGAAGGCATCGACGCCGTCGTCCGCGCCGCCGGTGCCGAGTGGCGCGAACCGGGCTGCTCGATGTGCATCGCCATGAACGGCGACCTGGTCGGACCCGGCCAACTGGCCGTGTCCACCAGCAATCGCAATTTCGAGGGCCGCCAGGGCAAGGGCGCACGCACCGTATTGGCCTCGCCACTGACCGCGGCCGTGTGCGCCGTCACTGGCGAGATCACCGATCCGCGCACCTTCACCCGCCACGAGGCCGAACGCCATGTCGCCTGAGCGCTCGCCTGCCCCCATGAATTCCGAGGACCGCCGCCCATGAGCGCCTTCACCCAACTGCACTCGCGCACCGTGGTACTGCGCGAGCGCAACATCGATACCGACCAGATCATCCCCGCGCGCTTCCTCACCACCACCGAGCGCCAAGGCTTGGGCCAGCACGCCTTCAGCGACTGGCGCACGTTGCCCGATGGCACGCCCAACCCCGAGTTCCCGTTCAACGATCCGGCCAACGCCGGTGCGGCGATCCTGGTGGCTGGCCGCAACTTCGGCTGCGGGTCTTCGCGCGAACACGCGCCGTGGGCGCTGAGCGACCTGGGGTTGCGCGCGGTGATCAGCGCCGAGATCGCCGACATCTTCCGTAGCAACGCACTGAAGAACGGCCTGCTGCCCGTGGTGCTCGAAGAGAAGATCGTCGACGAACTGCTGGCCAATCCCGGGCTGGAACTGCACATCGACGTCGCACGGCGCGAAGTGATGCTGCCGGACTTCCGCACTTTCCGCTTCCCGCTGGACGCCTTCGCCCAGACCTGCCTGATCGAAGGTGTGGACCAGCTGGGTTACCTGCTCAAGCAGGCGCCGGCGATCAGCCGCTTTGAAGCTGCGCGGCACGACACCGCGCGTAACGGCGACACCGCATTGGCGGATCACGTCGATGCCACCTGGCGCGGCCTGGCCGACTCCAGCGTCGCTTCCCGCGCGAGCGCCTCCAGCGCTTCCCAAACCGCCGCCGAGGTACAACATGCAAGCTGAAATCGTCGTCCTGCCCGGTGATGGCATCGGCCCCGAGGTGACCCAAGCGGCGGTGCGCGTGCTGCGCGAAGTCGGCGAACGCTACGGCCACCGCTTCATCACCCGCCAACACCTGATCGGCGGCGCGGCCATCGACGCCACCGGCGAACCCCTGCCCGCCGCGACGCTGGACGCCTGCCGCAAGGCGGACGCCGTACTGCTCGGCGCCGTCGGTGGCCCCAAGTGGTCCGATCCGCAAGCCAAGGTGCGGCCCGAACAGGGCCTGCTCGCCATCCGCAAGGCACTGGGCCTGTACGCCAACCTGCGCCCGGTGAAACCGCACCCGGCCGCGCTGGGCGCCTCGCCGATCAAGCCACACCTGCTCAACGGCGTCGACCTGCTGGTCGTGCGCGAGCTCACCGGAGGCATCTACTTCGGCGACAAGACCCGCAGCGGTGACACCGCCAGCGACCTGTGCACCTACACCGTCGCGGAGATCGAACGCGTGGTGCGCCGCGCCTGCGAGCTGGCACGCCAACGCCGCAGCCACGTCACCTCGGTGGACAAGGCCAACGTGCTGGAGACCTCGCGGTTGTGGCGCGAAACCGCCACCCGCATCGTCCGCGACGAGTTCCCCGACATCACCCTCGAGCACCAGCTGGTCGATTCGATGGCCATGCACCTGCTGGCCAAGCCGCGCGAGTACGACGTGATCGTCACCGAGAACATGTTCGGCGACATCCTCACCGACGAGGCCTCGATGCTCGCCGGCTCGCTGGGCCTGCTGCCCTCCGCCTCGCTGGGCGAAGGTCGCGTTGGCCTGTACGAGCCGATCCACGGCTCCGCGCCGGACATCGCCGGCCGCGGCATCGCCAACCCGTACGCCACCATCCTCAGCGTCGCGATGCTGCTGCGCCACTCGCTCGGCCTGGAGGACGAGGCCAAGTGCGTGGAACTGGCCGTGTCCCGGGCACTGGACGACGGCCAGTTCACCGGCGACCTCGCCGGCGGCAGGCCCGCGATCGGCACCGATGCCGCGGCGGCGGCCGTGATCCGGCAGTTGCAGATTGAGTGCCACGCGGTGGTGATGCGCGATTGAGGGCCCGCGCGTAAGGTGCCCGGGCCTCGGTCCGGGCACCTTCGTGGTCGGCGCGACCAGTGTTGACCCGGCCGCGGTTTGCGCGTCAACCGCACCAGCGGCTACGGTGGCGCGATGAAAACTTCCTTACGCCACTTTGCCCTGCCGCTGGCGCTTGCACTGGCCGGTTGTGCCACCCCGCCGCCGCCCCACCCTCACAGCGCATCGATCGCAGCGCCATCCAGCACCCCAGCCGATGCCTTCCTGTCGAAGCTGCGGCCGTTGTGCGGAAAGGCCTTTGCCGGACGCATCGTGGCCGACACGCCCGCACCCACCGGTGCCGACCCGTTCGTCGGCAAACCGCTGGTCATGCATGTGCGCGAGTGCGGCGCGGATGAGATCCGCATCCCCTTCCACGTCGGCGAGGATCGCTCGCGCACCTGGGTGCTGACCCGCACCGCCGCCGGTCTGCGTCTGAAGCACGACCACCGCCACGCCGACGGCACTGCGGATGCCACCACGATGTACGGCGGTGACACCGCCAACGCCGGTAGCGCCGAGCGCCAGGAATTCCCGGTCGACAGCGAATCGCAGGCGCTGTTCACCCGCGAAGGCCGCGCCGTGTCCAACACCAACACCTGGGCGATGGAGGTGCACCCCGGCCACAGCTTCGTCTATGAACTGGCACGACCGGGCCGGCTGTTCCGCGTCGAGTTCGACCTGACCCGACCGATTGCGCCGCCACCCGCCCCCTGGGGCAGCGCGCACTGAGTGCGGACGAAGAAGGCGCCTCCTGGGCGCCTTCTTCATCTGGGCGGCGGCGCCGCCCTGCTAACCCACGTCCGCAATGGCCCCGCCCCCAAAGGAAGCAGTGCCGCGCCGACTCCAGCGCGAGGTTCAGGCCGCCGGCACCTTCACCCGGAACCACGCCGCGTACAGCGCCGGCAGGAACAACAACGTCAGCGCGGTGGCCACCAGCAGGCCACCCATGATCGCCACCGCCATCGGCCCGAAGAACGCGCTGCGCGACAGCGGGATCATCGCCAGGATCGCCGCCAGCGCAGTCAGCACGATCGGACGGAAGCGGCGCACCGTGGCCTCCACGATCGCCTGCCACGGCTCCGCCCCATCGGCGCGGTCGTGCTCGATCTGGTCGACCAGGATCACCGAGTTGCGCATGATCATGCCCGCCAGCGCGATCGTGCCCAGCATCGCCACGAAGCCGAACGGCACGCGGAACACCAGCAGGAACAACGTCACCCCGATCAACCCCAGCGGCGCCGTCAGCAGCACCATCACGCTGCGCGAGAAGCTGCGCAACTGCAGCATCAGCAGGGTGAACACCACGAACAGGAACAGCGGCATGCCGGCGTTGATCGAGTTCTGCCCGCGCGCCGAATCCTCCACCGTGCCGCCCACCTTAATTGAATAGCCGTACGGCAGCGTCGCGCGGATCGGGTCGAGCGTCGGCGAGATCTGCGCCGCCACCGTCGCCGGCTGCGTACCGTCGTAGATGTCCGCACGCACGGTCATCGTCGGCTCGCGGTCACGGTGCCAGATGATGCCTTCCTCGAAGCCGTACTCAAGCGTGGCAATCTGGCTCAATGGCACGGCGCGCCCATTGGCCGTCGGCACCGCCAGGCTGCCCAGCATCGACAGGCTCAGGCGCTCTTCCTCAGGACCGCGCAACAGCATCTCCACCAGCTCATTGCCTTCGCGGTAGGTGCTCACGTGCGAGCCAGACAGCGAACTCGACAGGAACTGCGACAATCCCGCCGAACTGATGCCCATCGCCCGGGCGCGCTCCTGGTCCACCTGCAGGCGCACCACCTTGCTCGGCTCGTCCCAGTCCAGGTTGACGTTGGCCACGTGCGGGTTCTCGCGCAGCTTCTCGCGCACCTGGTAGGCGATCGCGCGCACCCGCTCAACATGCTCGCCGGACACGCGGAACTGCACCGGGTAACCCACCGGCGGGCCGTTCTCCAGGCGGGTCACGCGCAGTTGCAACTCGGGGAACTGCGGAATCACCTCGTTGATCACCCAGCTACGGATCGCCTCGCGCGCCTCCACGCTCTCCGGCATCAGCACGAACTGCGCGAAGTTGGCCGCCGGCAACTGCTGGTCCAGCGGCAGGTAGAAGCGCGGCGAACCGGTGCCCACGTAGGCCACGTAGTTGGTCAAGTCCTTGCGCGTCTTCAGGATCGCCTCCAGCCGCTGCGCCTGAGCGGTGGTCGCCTTCAGCGAACTGCCCTCGGCCAGCTCCATGTCCAGCATCAGCTCCGGCCGCACCGAATCCGGGAAGAACTGCTGCGGCACGAACCGGAACAGCAGCACCGAGGCCACGAACGCGCCGGCCGTCACCGCCAGCACCGTCTTGCGGTAGCGCACGCACCACAGCACCCAGCCGCGGAAACGCTGGTAGAAACGGCTAGCGTACGGGTCGTGCGCATGCCCGTCGTGCACCGGCTTGGGCGCGATCAGGTCGTGGAACGCCGGGTGGCGGTCGGCCCACGCCAACCGCTTGCGGTGCCACCAGCCGGCGAGCGTGCCCGATGCCGGCGGCTGCGCCGCCTTCTGGAAATCCGGCAGCAGCTTGTCGCCCAGGTACGGGATAAACATCACCGCCGCCACCCACGACACCAGCAGCGCGATGGTCACCACTTCGAACAGCGAACGCGTGTACTCGCCGGTGCTCGACTGCGCGGTGGCAATCGGCAGGAAGCCCGCAGCGGTGATCAACGTGCCGGTCAGCATCGGGAACGCGGTGCTTTCCCATGCGAACGCCGCCGCCTTCAAGCGGCTGAAGCCCTGCTCCATCTTGATCGCCATCATCTCCACGGCAATGATCGCGTCGTCCACCAGCAGGCCCAGCGCCAGCACCAGCGCGCCCAGCGAGATCTTGTGCAGGCCCACGCCGAAGAAGTCCATGACCGCGAAAGTCATGGCCAGCACCAGCGGGATCGACAGCGCCACCACCAGGCCGGTGCGCAGGCCCAGCGAGAAGAAGCTGACCAGCAGCACGATGGCCACCGCTTCGCTCAACACCTTCACGAACTCGCCCACCGACTCCTTCACCGCCGCGGGCTGGTCCGCGACCTTGCGCAACTCCATGCCCGCCGGCAGCGTCTTCTGCAGCGCCGCGAATTCGGTCTCGAGGGTCTTGCCCAGTTTGAGGATGTCACCGCCTTCCTTCATCGACACGCCGATGCCGATCGCGTCCTCGCCCATGAAGCGCATGCGCGGCGCCGGCGGATCGGAGAAGCCGCGGCGCACCTCGGCCACGTCGCCAAGGCGGAACGTGCGGTCGCCCACCCGCACCGGGAAGGCACGGATCGCATCCACCGACTGGAACTTGCCGCCCACGCGCAACGCCACGCGCGTGCTGCCGGTCTCGAAGAACCCGGCCGGCACCATTGCGTTCTGCTGGTCCAGCGCGTCCTTGACCGCGCTTACCGGTACGCCCAGCGTGGCCAGCTTGGTGTTGGACAGCTCGATCCACACCTTCTCGTCCTGCACGCCGAACAGTTCGATCTTGCCCACGTCCGGCACCCGCTGCAGCGCCAGCTGCACGCGGTCGGCGTAGTCCTTCATCACCGCGTAATCGAAGCCCTTGCCGGTCAGCGCATAGATGTTGCCGAAGGTGTCGCCAAACTCGTCATTGAAGAACGGGCCCACCGCATCGGCCGGCAGCAGCGGCTTGAGGTCGCCGACCTTCTTGCGCACCTGGTACCACAGCGGACCGATCTCCTTGCTGCGCATCGAATCGCGCGCCATGAAGATCACCTGCGACTCACCGGGCCGCGAATACGAGCGGATGAACTCGTACTGCCCGGTTTCCATCAGCTTCTTCTCGATGCGTTCGGTGACCTGCTGCGCCACCTCCTCAGCGGTCGCGCCCGGCCACAGCGTGCGCACCACCATCACCTTGAAGGTGAAGGCCGGGTCCTCGCTGCGGCCCAGCTTGAGGTAGGACAGCGTGCCGGCGATCGCCATCACCAGCATCAGGTACACGACCAGGCTGCGATGGCGCAGCGCCCATTCGGACAGATTGAAGCGCATGGTCGCGTCCTCAGCGCTTCGCCGCGGCGGAGGCCGCGCCGTCGGCCGCAACCGGCGTCAGCACCGGACGGTTGTCGCGGTCCACCGGCACCACCTTCTGCCCCGCGCGCAACAGGTGGCCACCGGCGGTGACCACCCAGTCGTTGGCCGACAGGCCGCTGCGCACTGGCGCGCGCTCGTCGCCATACGGCCCGACCTGCACCGGCTGCAGCTTCAGCGTCGCGCTCTTCGCGTCCACCACGAACACCGCCGCCGCGCCGCCGGTTCGCTGCAGCGCCGACAGCGGCACGCTCAAGGTGCCGTTGCCGTTCTTGGGCAGGTACACGCGCGCACTCTGGCCCAGTTCCAGCGCGCCCTCCGGCGCCTCCACGCTCACCCGCGCGGCATAGGTGCGTGAGGCGGGGTCGGCGGCCGGTGCAATCTCGCGGAGCTTGCCCGGCCAGCGCTCACCCGGCTTGGACCACACTTCCACCAGCATCGGCAGGCCCGGCTTCACTTGCGCCACCGCGCCCTCGGGCACGGCAAACGCCACTTCGCGCACGCCATCGGCGGCCAACGAGAACACGGCCTGTCCCGCGCCGACCACCTGCCCGGCCTCGGCGTTGCGTGCGGCGATCACGCCATCACTCGGCGCACGCAGCTGCGTGTACCCGGCCTGGTTGCGCGCCACGTCGAGGTTGGCGCGCGCGGCGTTGACCTGCCCCTGGGCGGCGGTGGCGGCGGCATTGGCGGCATCCAGCGCGGAGCGGCTGACCAGTTGCTGTCCGGCCAACTGCGCGAGGCGCGCCTGGTCGGCACGCGTGCGGCCCAGTTCGGCCTGCGCGGCCGCGAGTTGCGCCTGCGCGGCGCGCGCCTGTGCCTGCAGGTCGCCCGCATCCAGCACCGCCAGCAACTGGCCGCGGCGCACGTGGTCGCCCACGTCCACGTGACGCTCGATCAGGTTGCCGCCCACCCGGAACGACAACGGGCTTTCCTCACGCGCACGCACCTCGCCGGCGAAGGCCGCCACCGCGTGGTCACTCTCGGTGGGGTGCGCCACCAGCACCGGACGGGGCGCCTCCTCGGGTGCGGCCTCCTTGCCACAGGCCGCCAGCAGGAGCGCGGCGGCCAGGGCCGGCGCTGCGGTTCGGAGGAAAGCGCCGTGGGGGGGGCGACTGCGCATCGGGGCCTCAGGCTGAATTAATGAACTTGCCGGTACTGTATAAATATCGAACTCGATAGTCTAGTATTCAGTCATGTCCCCAGAACGCATCCCCGCCACCGCCAAACCGTCGGGACCGGGCCGCCCCAAGGACCTGGGCAAACGCGCGGCCATCCTCACCGCGGCCACCCGCTTGTTCATCGAACAGGGCTTTGACGGCGTGAGCATGGACCAGATCGCCGCCGCGGCCGGCGTGTCCAAGCTGACCGTGTACAGCCACTTCGGCGACAAGGAGACCCTGTTCGTCGCCGTGGCCCGCGCCTACTGCGAGCAGCAGGTGCCGTCCTCGCTGTTCACCGCCGAGCCAGGGACTCCGGTGCGCGAGCGCCTGCTCGCCATCGCCCGGGCCTTCTACGCCATGGTCAGCAGCCCGGAGGCCGTGGCCGGGCACCGCTTCCTGTGCAGTCCGCAGATGTCGGGCAGCCCGCTGCCGCAGGTGTTCTGGGAAGGCGGGCCAATGCGCGTGCAGGGCGAATTCGCCGCGTTGCTGGACCGGCGCGTGGCCAGCGGCGAGTTGGACATCCCCGACACCCGCGTGGCCGCGTCGCAGTTCTTCACCCTTCTCAAGGGCGAGCCATACAACCAGCTGGTGTTTGGCTGTTGCAGCGTCGCGCCGGACGTGGAAGCCCACCTGCAGGCCTCGGTGGAGATGTTCCTGCGCGCCTACGCGCGCCCGCTCCCCGGCACGACCGCCTGACGCCCGGGATGACGGCCTCCCTGCGCACACGCCGCACGTTTCGGGGCCGGTCGCTGGCCACCGTCTCCACTGCAGCCCGCGTGGTGCCGACAGTCCCGGTGACTTCCGGCACTCAGTGCGCCCCCGTCCGGCCGGCGATCCTGTCATCCCCGGCCGACATGGCCGACACCCCAGCCACCTCCCGGTACAATTCGCGGTTCCACCCCCGCGAGACAGCACCATGACGATCGATTACGCCCACGCCCGTGAACTGATGGTCGAACAGCAGGTTCGGCCGTGGGACGTGCTGGATGCGCGGGTGCTGGAGGTGCTGGGGACGTTGCCGCGCGAGGACTTCATGCCGGACGCACAGCGCCAGCTGGCCTACGCCGACGTGCCGCTGCCGCTGGGCGAAGGCGAATTCGCGCTCAAGCCGGTGATCGTCGGCCGCGTGCTGCAGGCGCTGGCGCTGGATGGCAGCGAGGACGTGCTTGAGATCGGCACCGGCAACGGTTACCTGACTGCCTGCCTGGGCCGCCTGGCGCGCGACGTGGTCAGCGTCGAGCGCGATGCCGCGCGCGCCGCCAGCGCCGAGACCGCGCTCAAGGCCCAGGGCATCAACAACGCGCAGGTGGTCAATGCCGACGCGCTGGCGTGGGACACCCCGCGCAAGTTCAGCGTGGTCTGCATCACCGGCGCGGTCGACACCATCCCGCAGAAATTCATCCACTGGCTGGAGCCGGGCGGACGCATGTTCGTCGTGCGTGGCCGCTCGCCAGCCATGGAAGCCGTGTTGCTCCACAACGACGTCAACGGTCCGCGCATCCAATCGTTGTTCGAGACGGACCTCCCCTACCTTGCCGGCGCCGCGCCCGCGCCTGCCTTCGAGTTCTAAAAGGACCCCCGCATGATCCGTCGCCCGCTCGTACTCGCCATGGCTGCCGCCGTAGGCACCGCCACCCTGCTTCCGGCCACCGCCTCGGCGGAAGACCTGATGCAGACCTACGAGCTGGCACGCGCCGGCGACCCGCAGTTCGCCGCCGCCGAGTCCAACCGCCTGGCCACCCGCGAAGGCGCGGTGCAGGCGCGGGCGGCGATGCTGCCGCAGGTCAACGGCAGCGCCACGCTGCAGCGTTCGCGCAGCGAAGGACCGGCGACGCAGACCCAGTTCGACCCCGACACCGGCACCCAGATCCGCTTCAGCGGTGACAGCGAGTCGGAAACGACGTCGCGGCGGCTCGGCATCAACCTCGACCAGATGGTCTACGACCATTCGCGCTTCACCACGCTCAAGGGGCAGAAGGCGCTCAGCCGAGCCGGTGACTTCACGCTGACGGCCGAGGGCCACTCGCTGATCACCCGCACCTCGGCTGCGTACTTCAACGTGCTGGTTCAGCTGGAAACGCTGGCCGCCGCCGAGGCCGCGGAAACCGCGTTGAAGAAGCAGTTCGACTACGCGTCCAAGCGCCTGGAAGTTGGCCTGGCCCCGATCACCGACGTGCACGAGGCGCGAGCCCAGTTCGACAGCGCGCGCGCCAACACCATCCTGGCCCGCAATGCGGTCGAGGATGCGTACCAGGCCTTGTCGGAGATCACCGGCCAGCCGATCCGCACGCTGAAGGCGCTGCCCAACGACTTCCAGCCCAGCGCCCCCGAAGGCCGTGACATCAACGGCTGGGTTCAGGCCGCACTGGAGAACAACCCAGCGTTGGCAGCCACCCAAGCGCGCGTCGATGCGGCCAATGCCAGCGTTGACACGGCCCGCGCCGGCCACCTGCCCACGCTGTACGCCGGGGCCGGTTACAACGACAGCAAGAGCTGGGGCGAGAACACCTTCAGCGGCAGCTTCGGCGGCAACCAGTTCTCCTCCACCAATCCCATCGACAGCGAGAGCCGCGGCCCGTCCATCGGTCTGACCTTGTCGGTGCCGATCTTCTCCGGCGGCGCGACCCAGTCGCGCGTGCGCCAGGCGCTGGCCCAGCGCGACGCCGCGCAGGATGGTCTGGAGCAGCAGAAGCGTTCGCTGGAACGCAGCACCCGCAATGCCTACCAGACCGTCATCGCCGGCATCAGTGAAGTCGAGGCACGCCGCCTCGCGCTGGTCTCGGCACAGAGCGCGTATGACGCGTCGCAGGTCGGCCTGGAAGTGGGTACCCGTACCGTGCTGGACGTGCTCAACAACCAGCGCAACCTGTTCAATGCGCAGCTCGCCTTCGCGCAGGCCAAGTACAATTTCCTGCAGAGCCGCCTGACTCTGGAACAGGCCGCGGGCACCCTCGACGCCGAGGACCTGCAGGACATCAACCGCCTGCTCACGGTGGACGTGCAGGCGCCCGTCGCGCCCTGACCGTCACGTCGCGGCCTGCCCGCCGTCCAGACCCCTCGAACGGCCCGCCGCGTGCGGGCCGTTCGCGTTTCATGCCGCTGGCAGCGGCGGCAATGCCGGTTGCAGCAGGATCAGCGTCTGCGCCAGTGCGCCGCGGCCGCGCTCCACGAGGTGGCGCCCGGCGTCGGCCATGCGTTGACGCTCGGCACTGTCGGCCAGCAGGGCCGCAAGCGCCGCGCCCACCCCATCGGCATCCTGGCCCACGCGCAAGGCGCCGGCTTCGTCCAGCCGCCGCGAGATCTCGACGAAGTTGTGCAGATGCGGGCCGGTGACGATCGCCACGCCCGCCGCCGCCGGTTCCAGCAGGTTGTGCCCGCCAATCGCCTGCAGGCTACCGCCCACGAAGGCCACATCGGCACAGGCGTAGAAATGCTGCAATTCACCGAGCGTGTCGATCACGAACACGTCATCCTGCGCCCCGGGCCAGTGCGAGCGCGAGCGCGTCGCCACCTGCCAACCCAGCGCCCGCGCATTTTCCACCACCCCGCGGAACCGCTCGGGGTGTCGTGGCGCCCATAGCAGCAGCAGGTCTGGATGTCGCGCGCGAAGCTGCCGATGGATCGCCAGCACGGCGGCCTCCTCGTCGGAATGCGTGCTGGCGGCGATCCACACCGGGCGAACGCCGGCGGACCCACGGCATTCGCGCGCGAATGCGTCGAGCGTGTCCGGAATCGCCACGTCGAACTTCAGGTTGCCAACTTCGGTCACCTGCCCGCTGCGCGCGCCCAGCCGCACGAAACGGATCGCATCCGCCGCCGACTGTGCGGCCACGCGCGATACCGTGCGCAGTGCACGCCCCACCAGCGGCGCCAGCACGCGATAGCCCTTCAGCGAGCGCTCCGACAGGCGGGCGTTGAGGATGAAGGTGGGCACGCCATGGTCGCGGCAGCCGAACAGCAGGTTCGGCCACAGCTCGGTTTCCATGATCAGCGCCGCGCACGGGCGGTAATGCCGCAGGAAGCGACCCACCGCACCGGGCAGGTCGTAGGGCAGATAGACGTGCTCCACGTCGGCGCCCCACAACGCCTGCACCCGCTCGGACCCGGTGGGGGTGATGGTGGTGACCAGCAGGCGCAGGTCGGGGCGTCCGCGGCGCAGCGCATTCACCAGCGGCACCGCGGCGTTGACCTCGCCCACCGACACCGCATGCACCCACAGCGTGCGCGCGAACGGCGTCGCGCCCCGATAGAGGGCGTAGCGCTCCGGCCAGCGATGGAAATACGCCGGTTGCCGGAAGCCGCGCCACACCAGGTGATAGAGGGTGATCGGCACCAACACGTAGAGCGCGGCCGAATACAGGCCGCGCAGCAGGCGCTCGAGGGGGTCTGTCCGCATCGCGAAAGGATAGCGAAGCCGGCCCCGCCGTGGTGCGACACCGGCATCACCCGCATCGCGACGGTAGAATCGTCCGATGCCCACGCCGCCCGCGATGCCCTCGCCGCCCCTTGCGCCCCGCCACTGGCCGACCTGGCTGGGCATCGGCACGCTGGCCGCACTGGCGCGCATTCCGTGGCCGCTGCAGCGCGCCATCGGTCGTGGGATGGGCCACATGCTGCGCCTGGCCCTGCCTTCGCGACGCCGCATCGCCGAGCGCAACATCGCGCTGTGCTTCCCCGAACTCGACCAGGGCGCGCGCGATGCGCTGCTGCGTCGCCACTTCGCCGCGCTCGGCATCGGCGTGTTCGAGTTCGCGCGCGCGTGGTGGGGGTCGGTGGCGCCGTTGCGCCGCGGGCTGGTGGTGGAGGGCCTGGAGCACATCCAGCAGGCGCATGCCGCCGGCCGAGGCGTGATCGTCGTGTCGGGACACTTCACCACGCTGGAAGTGTGCGGCCGGCTGATGTGCGACTTCGTGCCACTCGCGGGCATGTACCGGCCGCATGCCGAGCCGGCAATGGAGTGGGCGGTCAAGCGTGGCCGCCTGCGCTATGCCGCGGCGATGTTCACCAAGTCGGAATTGCGGCCGGTGGTGAAGCACCTCAAGCAGGGTGGGTTGCTGTGGTACGCGCCCGACCAGGACCCCAGTCGCGGCGACGCGGTGTACGTGCCGTTCTTTGGCCGCCCCGCGCACAGCCTGACCTCTACGCACCAGCTGGCGCGCCTGTCCGGCGCGGCGGTGATCGCCTACGGCCACGAGCGCCGCGCCGATGGCGGCTACACCCTGCGGCTGTCGCCGGTGTTCGATGGGTTCCCGTCGAGCGATGCCACCGCCGACACCGCACGGGTGATGGCGGCGATCGAAGCGATGGCGCGGCGCGCGCCCGAGCAGTATCTGTGGATCCATCGCCGCTTCAAGCGCCAGCCGGACGGCCGCTCGCCTTACCAGTGAGACACGGGGATGGAAGAGCGCGACAACGTTCTGGTGATCAAGCTCGGGGCGCTGGGTGACATCGTGTTCGCCGACGGCGCGCTGCAGGACATCCGCGCGTGGCATCCGGGCGCGCACATCACGCTTCTGACCCGCCGAGGATCGGCCGCGCTGATGCAACGCTGCCCGTGGGTCGACGCGGTGATCGCGGACGACAATGCGCCGCGGTGGCGGCTGGATCGCATGCTTGAGCTTCGCCGGCGTCTGGCCGCGGGCAGCTTCAAGCATGTCTACGACCTGCAGAACTCACGACGCACGCGGTTCTACCGCCGCTGGATGTCGCCACCGGGCGCAACATGGTCCCAGGAGCCACCCGACACGCCAAAGGCACGGGCCGTGGCGACCCGCCACGCCGCGCAACTTGCCGCGGCCGGCGTCACCGCGGCCCATGCCGAGCGCCCCTCGCCGGGCTGGATCGCCGACGACGTCGGCCCCCTCCTGTGCGAAGTGGACATCCACGCGCCGTTCGTCGTGCTGCTGCCCGGCTCATCGGCAAGGAATCCCCACAAGCGCTGGCCGGACTACGCGCGCTGCTCCCAGTTGCTGTCCGCGCACGGGCTCAACGTGATCACCATTCCCGGCATTGATGAACCCGACCTGGGCGAAGGGTTTGCGGGCACGGTGTTGCGGACCCAAGGCAGGGTCCTGAACCTGCATGAACTTGCCGGCGTGCTTGAAGCCGCCTCCGTGGTGATCGGCAACGACAGCGGCCCCACGCATCTGGCGGCATGCCTGGGCACCCGCTGCGTGGTGTTGTTCGATAGTGGCAGCCCCGCGCGCCTCACCACCGGCGTCGAGACGCGCGATGCAATTTGCCTTACCGCCAGTCCACTAGCCTCGCTCCCGGCCGAAGCCGTCGTCGAAGCAGCGTTGCGTCAGTTGTCGCTGGCGACGACGGGAGCGTCCGCCGAGTTGGCCAGCAAACTACCGGCGTAAAGCGCCGCCAACAGCAACGTGAAACCGCCCCAGAAGGTGGAGTAGAACGCCAGGTGGGTGTTCAACGGGAATACCGTCACCCCCAACGCCAGCATTGCGGGGCGCGCCCGCTCGCGCGCGGCCGCGGGTGAGAATCGCCACGCCCGCCACGCCATTGCCGCGCCTGCCAACCACATCAGCAGGCCAAAAGCCCCCGTCTCGCTGAGAATCTCCAACACGATCTGGTGGGCGTGGAACGCGGGGCCCGTGCCCCATGCAGCCAGCTTGCCGCGGTCCGCATCGCACCCCGGGAATGCGTCACGGAATCCGCGCGCGCCAACCCCGTTGAACGGATGCTCGCGCGCCATGCACGCCGCCGCGGACCATATCCGGGCCCGGCCCGACAAGGCCTGGTCCACCCCGGCCTCATCCGCGCTCCACGCATGCGCGGTGCGCGCCATCCGCTCGCGCACGTGCGGCGAAGCGATGCCGAGTGCGACCAGCGCGACTGCACCAAATGCCAGGGTCAGTGCCAGCTTCTTCCAGCCCAGCAACCGCCAACCCGAGCACACCAGCACCAGCGCAAAGGTCAGCCAGGCGGCACGCGCGCCCGCAAGCATCACCACCAGGCCAACCAGCACGACCGAAACGACCCAGCCCGCCACGCCCAAGCGGCTGGCCGCTGCATACAGCAGGAAGGGCGACAGGCTGGCCACCACAACACCCAGCTTGAGGTTGCACGGGCCGAGCACGCCACTGAGGCGGTCCAACGCTGCCACCTCGGCGGCACTGCACATGCCATGCCCGCTGATCGCGTGCTTGATTGCATCGATGCCGAAGAACAAGGGACTGGTGCCCGTCATCGCCTGCAGCAGTGCGTCCATCACCCAGACGGCAAGGATGACCCCCAGTCCACCGAAGGTCACCCGTCGTCCGCGCTCGTTGGCCACGGCCGACGCCGCCAGCCACAGGAATGGGAGGTAGCGCAGGTCTTCAGCCGTCTGGGTAAAGGCGTGTGCGCGATCGACTGCATCAAACGCCGACACCAGCTCCGGCAGCCAGTAGGCGAAGAACAGTACGCTGGTCAGCGCCCACGCCTGATGGCTCAACAACTGGTCGCCGCCGCGGAAGCGTGACAGCAGCAGCTTGGCCATCGCCACCAGCGCACCCAGGGCCAGCACCGCCTCGGCATAGCCGGGGGCAGGCCACAGCGCCACATGCGCGAGGATCCAGGCCGGGGCCCAGCGCCAACCCTGCACCGGTTGCGGGGGCACGCTGGCGACCGGTACCCGGCCCGGGTCAGTGGACAAGTTCGGCGTAGACGGCAAGCGTGGCCTCCTGCATCGCAAGCAAGGTGTGCGGCATCGTAACGGGTGGCGAAGGCGGATGGGTGAGCAGGCGCTGCGCGGTGGCCCGCAGCGCATCGCGCTCGAACGGAGGCACTGCGCCTTCGGGCTGCAGCGTGCGCAGCAGCTCGCCCACGCCGCCGTGGGCCCAGCCCAGCACGGGCCGCCCCACGCCCAACGCCTCGACCACCGTGCGGCCAAACGCCTCCGGCTTGCGCGAAAGCTGTAGCACCAGCGCGCTGGCCGCATAGGCGCGGGCGATGGCATCGGTGGGCGGGGTGAAGGCCACGCGGTCGGCCACGCCCAAACCCGCCGCCTCGGCTTCCAGCTCGGCGATGTAGGCCTCACGGCCCGCTTCGCGCGCGCCGGGCAGCCACAGGCACGCCTCGCATCCGGCCGCCTTCAAGTCAGCCAGCAAGGTCAGTGCATCGCCGTGGCCCTTGAGACGGGTACCGCGTCCCGGCAGCAGCAGCACCGGAGCCTCTCCGCGCAGCGCAGGGTGCTGGGCACCCGCCCAGGCGCGGGCCTGGGCGTCCACTCCCGGCACGCGTGCAAACGCCCTCGGATCAATGCCGCGCGGAATCACCCGCAGGTGCCCGCGAGGAGTGTCGGGATAATGGCGCAGCACGTATTCGCGCACCGTGTCGGACACGCAGATCACGCGTTCGCCGCTCGCCATCACGGCGCTGTAGCGCGATGGCGAGTTGAGGCCATGCACGGTGGTGACCCAATGCGGTCGCGACTGGGCCGGCAGACCGCGCAACGCCAGCCAACCGATCCAAGCCGGCAAGCGCGATCGCGCATGCACGATGTCCACGCGTTCGCGCTGCAGCAGGGCGCGCAGGGTACGCACGTGGCGCAGGGTCAACAGGGATTTGCGGCCGATATCCAACGCCACATGCTCGGCACCACTGTCCCGCAGGCGCGGCACCAGCCGTCCACCCGCGGACACGACGATGGCGCGGTGGCCTGCCGCAACCAGCGCTTGGGCGATCTCAAGCGTGGAACGCTCCACCCCGCCGGACTCCAGCGCGGGCAGCAACTGCACGACGGTCAGGCGCGCGGACACGCGTCGTCGCGGCGTGCGGGCCGGGGCTCAGTCTTCCAGCACGTAGTGCGCGCCGCAGTACGGGCACTGGCACTCGCGCTCGGCTTCGATCGGCAGGTACACACGCGGGTGCGAGTTCCACAGTGCCATCGAGGGCAGCGGGCAGCTCAACGGCAGGTCGCTGCGGTGCACGACATAGCGCTGCTCGGCATTGGCCTGGGTGGGATGGGCGTTGGCTGCGGTCATGGCGGTAGGTGGAAGCAGTGCGGCTTGGAATCGCAGTTTACCAGTGGCCGACGCCGGGCGACCGCTGGAAAGGGCTCAGTGCGGCAGATCGAACAGCAACACGTCGGCGCGGCCGGTTCCGCGGCCGGTCAGTTGCAGGCGGCCGGCTTCGTCGGCAAAGCCCAGCGCGTCCCCGGCGGTCAGTGGGCGGCCATTGGCCTCGATCTCTCCGCTGACGACGTGCAGCCAGTACAGGCGGCCAGCATCGAGCGCGTAGTCCACGACTTCGTCCGCGGCCAACAGCGTGCCCAGCACGCGCGCGTCCTGACGGATCGGCAGGCCGCCCGCGCGTCCGTCCGCGGAGGCCAGCGTGGCCCAGGCGCCATGACGGTCGGCCGGCTCGAAGGCCTGCTGCGCATAGGTGGGCGCGGCATTCACCCGGTCGGGCTGGATCCAGATCTGCAGGAAATGCACCGGCGCGTCCTGCGACGCATTGAACTCACTGTGCTCCACGCCGTGGCCGGCGCTCATCCACTGCAGCTCGCCCGGCCTGATCACGCCACCGCCGCCGCTGCTGTCCTGGTGCGACAGACCGCCCTCGAGCACGTAGCTGAGGATTTCCATGTTGGCGTGACGGTGCGGCGGGAAGCCCGCGCCGGGGGCGACGCGGTCTTCGTTGATCACCCGCAGCGGGCCGAAGCCCATCCAGGCCTTGTCGTAGTAGTGGCCGAACGAGAACGTGTGCCGGCTCTCGAGCCAGCCCGTGCGCACGTGGCCGCGGGCCGAGGATGGGCGTTCGATGATCATCCGTGCAGTTTAGATGATCATTCGCGCGGCGGATTACTTGCGCTTGGCCTTGCCCTTGGCAGCCGGCGCGGCGGCTTCGACCTTCGGGCCCAGCGCCTCGGTGGTGATGCGGATGGTCACCGCGTCGCTGACGTTGGGGGCATACAGGCCGACGCCGAAATCGGTGCGCTTGATGGTGGTGGTGGCATCGAAGCCGGCGGCCAGCTTCTTCGCCATCGGCTGCTCGCCGATCTTGTTGATGGTCACGTCCAGCACCACCGGCTTGGTGGATTCCTTGATGGTCAGGTCGCCGAACACACGCAGCTTGCCGTCGCCGGCGGCCTCGACCTTGGTGCTCTTGAAGGTGATGGCCGGGTACTTGGCGGCGTCGAAGAAATCGGCGCTGCGCAGGTGCTCGTCGAACGCGCCGACGTGCGAGTTCAGGCCGGCCATCGGGATGGTGACGTTGACCGAGGACTGCCCGACGTTGTCGGCGTCATACACGATGGTGCCGTCGACCTGGCCGAAATGCGCGATCGGGTTGGAGAAGCCGAAGTGGCTCCAGCTGGCGGTCACGTCGGTGTGGTTGGGGTCCATCTTGTAGCTGACGGGCGCGGCGAAAGCGGCGGCGCTGGCGGCGAAGAGGGCGGTGGCAAGGACAAGGCGCTTGAACATGGGGGTGGGGCTCCGGGCGGGTGGTGGGATCGGGGGTGGGGGGATGATTCGACGGCTGGGGGCCTTGGTTCGCCATCCCCGGACCAAGTCAGGGGCAGCGGCACGGGCCAGCCGGGGCGGGGGCGATGGCGCGGTCGCGACGGGCAAAGCGCCACCGAGGGGGGTCAGAGGATCTGCGCGGCCTCGTCGAACGGCAGGCGCGGCGAACGCGGGAACAGCTTGGTCGCATCGCCATACCCGAGGTTGACCAGGAAGTTGGACTTGATCCGGGTGCCGGCGAAGAACGCCGCGTCGACCTTGGCGTTGTCGAAACCGGACATCGGGCCGCAGTCCAACCCCAGCGCGCGTGCGGCGAGGATCAGGTAGGCGCCCTGCAGGCTGCCATTGCGCAGGCAGATGGTCTCCAGCACCTCGTCGGGCTTGGTGTCGAACCAGCCCTTGGCGTCGGTGTGCGGGAACAGGTACGGCAGCTTCTCGAAGAAGGCCAGGTCGTAGCCGACGATCACAGTGACCGGCGCGGCTATGGTCTTGGCGTAGTTACCTTCATCCAGGGCCGGGCCGAGCTTGGCCTTGGCCTCGGCGGACTTCAGGAAGACGAAGCGCGCCGGCGAGGAGTTGGCGCTGGTCGGGCCCCACTTGGCCAGTTCGTACAGCTGGCGCAGGGTGTCGTCGCTCACTTCGCCGCCCAGCTCGTTGTGGGTGCGGGCGGTGGTGAACAGTTGCTCGAGCGACGCGGTGGGCAGGGTCCGGGACATCAGTAACTCCGTGGGTGCCGCGCCGGGTGACGCGACCGATGGCGGAAAGTGTAGAGTCTCGCGTGCAGCGATACAGTGACGCTTCTCGGAACGGATTGATGACAAACGTGCAACAACCAGGCCGTTTCGAGAGTCCCGGACGTGCGCGTGCCGCCATCTGGACACTGACTGATGGTGCCGCGGGCAATGTGCGTCAGGCCGAGGCCTTGGCCGCTGCGATGGGTGCCGGCACGGCCACGTGGACGCTGCAGGCCCGCACGCCTTGGCGCTGGATGGCCCCGTACCGACTGCCCGGCGCGCGCATGGCGTTCGGACCGGCCTTTGCCGCCGCGTTGGAACAACCGCCACCGTTGGTGATCGGCTGTGGCCGGCAGGCCGCGCTGGCGACCCGGTTGGCACGCGCGCACGGGGCACGGGCGGTGCAGATCCTCGATCCGCGCCTGCACCCGGCGCACTGGGACCTGGTAATCGCGCCCAGCCATGACCGCCTGCGCGGCGACAACGTGATCCCGGTGATCGGCAGCCTGCACCCGGTCGACGACCTGTGGCTCGCCGCCGCGCGCCGCGACTTCGCGCACCTGGGCACGCTGCCGGGCCCGCGCACCGCGGTACTGGTGGGCGGGGCGACCCACGGCGGCGGCTTCGACGTAGGCGATTTCGACCGTTGGCTGACCGCACTGGTGGCCTACGTCCGGGGCGAGGGCGGCAGCGTGCTGGCCAGCACCTCGCGGCGCACGCCAGCGGCGGCGGTCGCGCGCTTGCAGGCCCGGCTCGAAGGGGTGCCCGGCGTTCTGTGGACGGGGCCTCCCGCCGATGAACCACCCAACCCCTACCCCGGCCTGCTGGGCTGGGCCGACCGGATCGTGTGCACGGCGGACTCGGTGAACATGCTGTCGGAAGCCGCGGCGACCAACGTGCCGGTGTACGTCGCCGGCCGGGCGCAGGGACGGCCGCTGCGGTTCGTCGAACAGTTGCAGGCGCTGGGCCGGGTGCGACCGTTGACCACGCAACCCGAACCCTTCGCGGCCACCGCGCTGCGCGAGACCGCCCGGGTTGCCACCGAAGTGCGACAACGACTGGGTTGGCTCGCGTTGGACTGAGCGATGTCGACGCCGGGCCTCAGCCAGCGTCGAAGGCGAGCCCCTTGGCATGCACCGCGTCGCGCACCACCGTACGCGCGGCCTCCACGGCCTCGCCAAACGGCACCCGCCGCGGACGACGGTCCAACGTGCAATCCAGTCCCAGCCCCAGCAGGCTGGCATGCGCCGCCTGCAGGCGCGCGGCTTCGTTGGCGTCCAGCCGGCCACAGGCCTGCGCCGCGTCGATCAGTCCCGGCGTGTCCCGGGGCGCCAGCAACGGCGCACAGGCGCCGGCATGGGCCAGCACCGTGGCCTGCAACAGGAACTCCAGATCGACCAACGCCCCATCACCCTGCTTGAGGTCGAACAGCGCGGCATCGGTGCGGTCCAGCTCGGTACGCATGCGGCGGCGCATCGCGCCCACCTCCTCGGCCACCTTGGCGGGGTCGCGCGGGCGTGCCAGGGTCTCGGCGCGCACCGCTTCGAAGCGCGCCAGCAGTTCGGCCTCACCTGCCACGCCACGGGCGCGCACCAGCGCCTGATGCTCCCAGGTCCACGCGCGCTCGCGCTGGTAGTCGGTGTAGCTGGCCAAACTTGAGACCAGCAGGCCCTTGGCGCCGTCGGGGCGCAGGCGCACGTCGACATCGAACAGGCGGCCGGCAGCTGTCACGGCGCCGAGCAGCGCCACCACCTTCTGCGCGAGCCGCGCGAACCAACGCGCGGCGTCGAGCGGGCGCGCGCCGTCGGACTGCGCGTCGGCGGCAGCGTCATAGAGGAACACCAGGTCGAGGTCGGAACCGAAACCCAGTTCCTCGCCACCGAGGCTGCCGTAGCCGATCACCGCGAACTGCGCGCCGGGCACCACGCCGTGCGCGCCGCGCACCTCCTGCCGCGCCAGGTGCAGCACGCGCGCGACCACGCCATCGGCCAGCCAGGCCAGCTGGCGCGCACTCTGCACCGCGCCCTGGCGGCCATCGCGCTGCGCCAGCGCGATGCGGAAACTGAGCGCCTGGCGCACCTCGTTGAGCGCCTGCAGCGTCGCCTCGGTGTCGTCCTCGCCATCGACCGCGGCACAGGCCTCAAGCAGGGCCTCGCGGCCGGGCAACGGACCCGCCACCCGCGCGTCCAGCAATTCGTCCAGCAGCAGCGGGTGCGTGGCCAGGCGCTCGGCCAGCAGCGCGCTGCGCCCCACCACTTCGACCAGGCGCGCGAGGGCGGCGGGCTGTTCGTCCAGCAACGCGAGGTAGGCGCTGCGGCGCAACACGTTGTGCAGCAGGTCAAGCAGGCGACGCAGCGCCAGCATCGGCTGGGTGGCGGTGACGGCACCCTGCAGCAACGCGGGTAGCACGCGGTCCAGGCGCTGGCGCGGACCCGTCGACAGGGCGCGCACGCCCGGGCTGCGGGCGAAGTCGCGCAGCATGGCATCGGCGTTGCCCGCCTCGATGAAGCCGGCGTCGACCAGCGTCGCGGCATCGCCGCCATCGGGCAGCTGTTGCCAGTACGTCGCCAATGCGTCGGGGGCGGCGCTACGCCCGCGTGGCGACAGCAGCGCCGCGAACTCCTCGCTCACGCGCTGGCGATGGCCATCCAGTTCGCTCCGCAGTGCGTCCCAGTCGGCGTAGCCAAGGCCCGCAGCGACACGGGCACGATCCTCGGCATTGGTTGGCAGGGCGTGGGTCTGCGCATCGCGCAGCATCTGCAGCCGGTTCTCCAACCGGCGCAGGAACCGGTGCGCCTGCACCAGGGCCCGTCCTGCCTCCGGCGTCACGTGGTGCGCGGCCACCAGGGCGCGCAGCGCCGGATGCAACTGGCGGCCACGCAGCTCCGGCTCGCGCCCCGCGCGGATCAACTGCAGCGCCTGCACCAGGAATTCGATCTCGCGGATGCCGCCCGGCCCGCGCTTGATGTCGTCGGCCATCTCCTTGCGCGCAACCTCTGCGGCAATCGCGGCTTTCATCGAACGCAGGCCGTCGAGTGCACCGTAATCGAGATAGCGGCGATAGACGAAAGGCCGCAGCGTTTCGAGGAAGCGCTCACCGGCTTCCAAGTCACCGGCCACGGGGCGGGCCTTCTGCCACGCATACCGCTCCCAGTCGCGGCCTTCGCGCTGAAAGTACTGCTCCATCGCGCCAAACGACCAAGCCACGCGTCCGGCATTGCCGTAGGGCCGCAGGCGCAGGTCAACGCGGTGGCAGAAACCGTCCACGGTGACCTCGTCCAGCAGCTTGGCCAGCTGCTGGCCCAGCCGCGCGAAGTATTGCTCGGCCGGCAGCGGACGCGCGCCATCGGACTCGCCATCGCCCTCGTAGGCATACACGAGGTCGACGTCGGAACTGAAATTCAGCTCGCTGCCGCCCAGCTTGCCCAAGCCAAACACCACCAGCCGCTGCACGCGCCCCTCCGCATCGCGCACCACGCCGTGGCGGCTGGCGAACTCGGCCTCGAGTGCCGCAAGCGCCGCCTGCAGGCAGTCGTCGGCCAGCTGCGTGGTGCCGCGCAGGGTATCGGCGACGTCATCCAGGCCCAGCACGTCGCGCCATACCAGCCGGGCCGAGACCGCGGTGCGGTGGCGGCGCAGCAGCGCGGGCCAGTCGCCGCGTTGTTCCAACGGCAGCATCGGGACCGGCCAGTGCGCGCCGTCGTCGGCCAGCAGACGCTGCAGCAGCACGGGCTGCCGCGCCAGCGTATCGGTGAAGAAATCGCTGGCGTGCACCGCCTTGGCGACCGCCGCAGCGACCGTCGGCTCGTCGAGCCCCGCGGTCTCGCCGGGCGCAATAGCGCGCAGCCGTGCAAACGCGCGCTCCACGTGCGGCGCAGTGGAAGCAAGATCGGAGGTGTTTTCCCGGGGGGAGGAATCCATGGACAGATTCTGGCACGCCGCCTGCGGCACCCGATCAGCCGGCGAGGCAGGCCGTGGCGACTAACCGGCGGCGGCTCAGCGACGTCGCCTGCAGCCCCGGTTCGATGGAGCGGGCTGGCTGCCGCCCTCCTTGGCGGATCCTGACACCGTTCCGCGCGCAGAGACAGGCAATAAAAAAGCCCGCCCCGGTCGAACCGGTTGCGGGCCTGCTCCCTCCCCCACGTCGGGATGCGGGTCAATCGTGAAGGATTTGTTAGAGGGAATGCACGCTGCAGTGCAAAAGAGTACTGATGGGTACAGGAAGGCGTTTTCAAGCCCTACGTTGGGCGTACAGCCCCGCCCGAAACCCAAAGGCGATAATGGGTTTCCCCCGCCCATTCACGATCATGTCCGACGAACGCATTCGCGACGCGCGCCTGCTCGACCGCATCATGTCCGCCGACGCTGCAGCGGCCTTCATCGAACCCGGCACCACGGTGGCCATGAGCGGGTTCACCGGCTCGGGCTACCCGAAGGCCGTGCCGCTGGCGCTGGCGCAGCGCATCGAGCAACGGCATGCGCAAGGGGAGCCGTTCCAGATCCGTCTGCTCACCGGCGCGTCCACCGCACCGGAGCTGGATGGAGCGCTGGCCAAGGTCGACGGCCTGGCGCTGCGGCTGCCATTCCAGTCAGACCCGGACGCGCGCAAGCGTATCAACGACGGCACGCTGGAATATATCGACGCGCACCTGAGCCACGTGGCGCAGCATGCGTGGTTTGGTTTCTATGGCGAGATCGACACGGCGGTGATCGAAGTCTCGGCGATCCGCGAAGACGGCGCGTTGGTGCCTTCCACGTCGGTGGGCAACAACAAGACGTGGCTCGACCTGGCGAAGAAGGTGATCCTCGAGGTCAACGACTGGCAACCCGCCGGCGTCGAAGGCATGCACGATATCTACTACGGCACGGCGTTGCCGCCGCACCGCCGGCCGATCCCGTTGGTCCACCCCGACGACCGCATCGGCGAAACGGCGTTGCGCTGTGATCCGGCGAAGGTCGTGGCCGTGGTGCGCACCCACGGGCCGGACCGCAACAGCCCCTTCAATCCCGCCGACGAATGCAGCCGGCAGATCGCCGCACACCTGATCGAGTTCCTGCAGCACGAGGTCAAGGCCGGGCGACTGCCGCCAAACCTGCTGCCGCTGCAATCGGGCGTGGGCAACATCCCGAACGCGGTGTTGGCGGGCTTGGCCGCAAGCGGCTTCCGCGACCTAACCGCCTTCACCGAGGTAATCCAGGACGGCATGCTGGACCTGCTGCACGAGGGCATCCTCACCAGTGCCTCGTGCACCGGCTTCGCGCTCAGCCCCGAGGCCAACGAGCGGTTCAAACGCGACATCGACTTCTACCGCCAGCGCATCGTCATGCGCACGCAGGAGATCTCCAACCACCCCGAACTGGTGCGCCGCCTGGGCTGCATCGGCATGAACGGCATGGTTGAGGCCGACCTGTACGGCAACGTCAACTCCACGCACATCATGGGCACGCGCATCCAGAACGGTATTGGCGGCTCGGGCGACTTCGCGCGCAACGGCTTCCTGTCGATCTTCCTCAGCCCCAGCACGGCCAAGGGCGGCAGCATCTCCTCGATCGTGCCGATGGTCAGCCACGTGGACCACACCGAGCACGACGTTTCGATCATCGTCACCGAACAGGGCCTGGCCGACCTGCGCGGCCTGTCGCCCAAGCAGCGTGCGCGACAAATCATCGCCCACTGCGCGCATCCGGACTTCCGCGATGCCCTGCAGGACTACTTCGCCCGCGCCTGCCGCGACAGCTACGGCAAGCACACGCCGCACCTGCTGCCGGAGGCGTTGTCGTGGCACCAGCGTTGGCTGGACACGGGGACGATGCGGCCTTAGGTCCACGAGGCGACGGAGGCCAGCCAAACACAAAGAGCCCCGCGATCCAGCGGGGCTCCTGCGTTCGCACGGCCGGGTTTATCGGTCAGTCCACCACGGCGCGTGCCGCATTGACGCGACCCGCCCCGTAAGCGTCGTCGTTGCCTGGCTTGCCCAAATCATCGACCGAGGCGCGCAGGATGCGCTCCACGTCCGCGGGCGCCATTTCGCCGCCATGCTTGCCGATCACCAGCGCAGCCACTCCCGAGACGTGCGGCGCCGCCATGCTGGTGCCCGCCGCCCACGAGTACGAGGCGAAGACCTGTCCCCCGCTGATGGCGTAGCCACCCGCGGCGAACACCATGTCGAACACCCAGCACGGACGCAGCAGACCGGCTGCGATGCAGTTTTCGTTACCCGGGTAGGCGCTGTCGCCGCCGGGTGCGGCGAAGGCCACCACCGACTGTCCCCGGTTGGAATACGTCGCCAGGCCGTCCAGATCGGTGGCCAGTGGCGCGTTCGCCCAGCCGGAGGGCGCGGTGGCGGCCACCGCGAGCGCGCCGGGCACCTGTGCCGGGAAGGCGCGCAGGTTGGCGCGATAACAGCCGTCCACGTCGCAGACCTCGACACCGCTGTCGTGGTCCAGGTCGCGCCCATCGTTGCCCGCCGACACGACCGTCAGCGCGTTCTGCTTGCGCGCGTACTGCACGGCCCGCTTGGTGGCATTGATCAGTTCGGCCACGTCGTTGGCACCCGGCCCGTTGACCGGCAGCCCCCCGCGCACGCCCAGGCTCATGTTGATCACGTCCGCGCCCTGATCGGCCGCGTACACGATGCCCTGCACAATCCCGCCGAAACTGCCGCTGCCCGTGACCTCCGAGAGCACCTTGACGGCGATCACCTTGGCCTGTGGCGCGACGCCGATTGTCCCGATGCCATTGTCGGGCGATGCGATCGTGCCCGCGACGTGAGTGCCGTGGTTGAAGCCGTTGACGAACGCGCGGCACACCCCTTCGTTGGGAACGAACGAACGCGACTGCGCCAGCAGCAGGTTTGCGGCGATGTCCGGATGGCTGCAGGCGACGCCAGAATCCAAGACCGCGACCGTGGCACCGGCGCCTCGGTACCCAGCGTTCCAGGCCCCGGCCACGTCAATCGCGGCGCTGCCCCACTGCAGGTCGAAACGGGTGTCGTCGTCGCCGGATGCGGGCGGGTTGGCGATGTCGGGACCGACCACGTCGCTGGACTCGGGCACATCGAACTGGAGCGCGATGTCGGCCACCGCCGAGCGGATCCCCGGCACTCGCGAGGCGCGCACCGCAAAACCGGCATCGGCCGACTCCACGATGGCCACGCCAATCTGGGGCAGACGCGCGGTCACGCGCCCACCGGCCGCCTCCACCTTGTTGGCAAGCGACTTGTCGAACGACTGGGCATTGGCGGTAACGACGTACGTGGCTGCCTGGGCCGACGCGGCACCCAGGCAACCCAGCGCGAGCACGATGGCCCGGTTGAGCATGGTCATGTTGGTCCCCTATGGAAGACGTGATCCCTTGATGAAGCCGCTCGCGCCCCTCGCCTCACGACCGGACGAGGCACGGCGGCGTCAAAGAACCCCACGGGGAAACCGGCGGTACCCGGCCACGGGCGGGCCAGACACCGCACGCCACCCGCCCCACCAAAAAAACAGGCCCGCCGAAGCGGGCCTGTTCATTTCTCGCGGTGCGGCGGGACTTAGAAGTCCATGCCACCCATGCCGCCCATGCCACCGGCGCCCGGCATCGCCGGCTCGTCCTTCTTCGGCAGCTCGGCGACCATCGCTTCGGTCGTGATCATCAGACCGGCGATCGACGCGGCGTTCTGCAGCGCGGTGCGGGTGACCTTGGTCGGATCCAGGATGCCGGCTTCCAGCATGTCGACGTACTCGCCGTTTGCGGCGTTGTAGCCGAACGCACCGGTGCCCTCGATCACGCGGTTCAGCACCACCGACGGCTCTTCACCGGCGTTGGTGACGATCTCGCGCAGCGGGGCTTCCATCGCGCGCAAGGCGATCTGGATGCCGTGGTTCTGGTCTTCGTTGGCACCCTTCAGGCCGGTGATCGCGGCCTTGGCGCGCAGCAGCGCGACGCCGCCGCCCGGGACGATGCCTTCTTCCACGGCAGCGCGGGTGGCGTGCAGCGCGTCTTCAACGCGTGCCTTCTTTTCCTTCATCTCGATCTCGGTCGAAGCACCGACCTTGATCACGGCCACGCCGCCGGCCAGCTTGGCCACGCGCTCCTGCAGCTTCTCGCGGTCGTAGTCCGAGGAGGTCTCCTCGATCTGCGCCTTGATCTGCTTGATGCGCGACTCGATGCCGGCGGTGTCGCCCGCGCCGTCGATGATGGTGGTGTTCTCCTTCGAGACCTGCACCTTCTTGGCGCGGCCCAGGTCCTTGATCGTGGCCTTGTCCAGCTGCAGCCCCACTTCCTCGGAGATCACGGTGCCACCGGTCAGGATGGCCATGTCTTCCAGCATCGCCTTGCGACGGTCGCCGAAGCCCGGGGCCTTGACGGCGCAGACCTTGACGATGCCACGGATGGTGTTGACCACCAGGGTCGCCAGGGCTTCGCCCTCGACTTCCTCGGCGATGATCAGCAGCGGCTTGCCGGCCTTCGCGACGCCTTCCAGCACCGGCAGCAGGTCACGCACGTTGGAGATCTTCTTGTCGTGCAGCAGGATGAACGGATCGTCCAGCTCGGCCTGCATCGACTGCTGGTTGTTGATGAAGTACGGCGACAGGTAGCCGCGGTCGAACTGCATGCCCTCGACCACGTCCAGCTCGTTCTCCAGGCCCGAACCGTCTTCAACGGTGATCACGCCTTCCTTGCCGACCTTGTCCATCGCCTGGGCGATCAGGTCGCCGATGTTGGCGTCGGAGTTGGCCGAGATGGTGCCGACCTGGGCGATTTCCTTCGAGGTCGACGACGGCTTGCTGATCTTCTTCAGCTCGCCGACGGCGGCGACGACGGCCTGGTCGATGCCGCGCTTGAGGTCCATCGGGTTCATGCCGGCGGCGACCGCCTTCATGCCCTCGCGGATGAACGCCTGCGCCAGCACGGTGGCGGTGGTGGTGCCGTCACCGGCGTTGTCGGAGGTCTTGGAAGCGACTTCCTTGACCATCTGCGCGCCCATGTTCTCGAACTTGTCGGCCAGTTCGATTTCCTTGGCGACGCTCACGCCGTCCTTGGTGATGGTCGGCGCGCCGAAGCTCTTCTCGAGCACGACGTTGCGGCCCTTCGGGCCCAGGGTGGCCTTGACGGCATTGGCGAGCACGTTGACGCCGCGCACCATCTTGGCGCGTGCGTCCTCACCGAAACGAATTTCCTTGGCAGCCATTGCGGATTACCTCAGTAGATGTAAATGAGTTGAAGAAGGGGAAGTCGACGGGCGCGGCGCGGGATTGCCCGCGGATGCGGCGGCCGGTCGCGGACGCGAGGTCGCGCCCGGCACGGTCCGCGCCGCAGCGCGATCAGCCGAGGATCGCGAAGATGTCGTCTTCCTTGACCACCAGGTACTCGGTGCCGTCGAGCTTGACCTCGGTGCCGCTGTACTTGCCGAACAGCACCTTGTCGCCAACCTTGACCTTCGGCGCGCGCACGGTGCCGTTGTCCAGGACCTTGCCCTCGCCCACGGCGACGACTTCGCCCTTGATCGGCTTCTCGGTGGCGGAGTCCGGAATCACGATGCCGCCGGCGGACAGCTTTTCTTCTTCCATGCGCTTGAGGACCACGCGGTCATAGAGCGGCTTGATATTCGACATGACAACCTCGTAAGTGGTTGAAGTGGTGGGGAAAGATTGGGAATGTTAGCAGTCGTGCCGGCTGAGTGCCAAAATCCGGGACGACAGCGCCCGGCAGCACCGGGACCGCGCAGAGATGGGGCGGCGGCCGCGGGGTTTCAAGGCCCCTTGACCGAGGAAACCCTGGCACGGGAGCCGCCCACAAAAAGAAAGGGCGTGACCCCGAAGGTCCACGCCCTTTCCGGTACGGAGATGGCCATCCTCGGCTTGGCGCCGTCCCGCGCCCCCTCCCCAGACCAGACCCCATGTCGAACCGGCTTCCTGCCGGCATGCGTCAGTATTGATCACTTTGCGTCACGTCAACACCCCCCGCTTGGCCTGCCGAGGGCCACTCCGGGTGTCCATACTGCGACAGATGTCACTGCAAAGCGTGACCTGCTGGCACCCAATGGGCGTGCTGTATACCAAAAGCGCACGCCTTGCGTGTCTATTGATCACCGGGTTACTTTTGGTGACATTCAGCTGTCCACTCCTCCTTTTGGAGCCCGGTATGACTTCCCAGCAGCGCATCCGCCTTGCCCGGCGCCATGCCGGCCTGTCCCAATCCGCCCTGGGTGCGGCCGTGGGTGTGCAGCGCAGCGCGGTCAGCCACTGGGAAGCCAGCGACGGCAAGCACCCCAGCGTCAACCACCTGCGCGCCGTCGCGCTGGCCACCGGCGTGCAGTTCGAATGGCTCGCCACCGGTCGCGGCCTGATGCGCCAGTCGGCCGATGCGGAGCTGGACGCGATTGCCGCCGCCGACGCTCTGCTGCTGGACGACCCGATCGAGATCCGCCTGATCCGCGCCTTCCGCGAGACGCCCATGCGCGCCCGGCCACCGCTGGTGGAATTGGCCGAGCAGCTGGCCGGCATGCGCACCGGGCGCTACCGCCGGGGCGAGCGCCGCGAGGACGAACGCCTGCCCGGCGCCCTCGAATGACCGCGGCCGCCTCAGCGGGCCCAACCGGCAGCACCTGTTCACGCGGACCGCTAGAATCGCCCCATGCCCACATTGCTCGTGTTTTGCGCCTGCCCCGATGCCGTCACCGCCGACCGGCTGGCACGCGCAGTGGTCGAAGCACGCCTGGCGGCCTGCGTGAACGTGCTGCCGGGCATACGCTCCACCTACCGCTGGCACGAACGCGTGGAGCAGGCCGACGAGGTGCTGCTGTTGATCAAGACCGGCGCCGCGCGGCTGGATGCCCTGACCCGGCGTCTGCGCGAATTGCATCCCTATGAACTCCCCGAGGTGCTGGCGGTCGAAGCCAGCGCCGGCCTGCCCGAGTACCTGGACTGGGTGGCCCAACAGACCCGAGACCATGACTGAACCCGCAACCCTCCCGCGTCCCACGCGCCGCCTGCGGCCAGCCCTTGCCCTGTTCGCTGCCCTGCTGGCGGGACCCGCCACCGCGGTGACGCCGGACCAGCTGCCGCCGGTGGACGAGGTCTTCGTCCTCAGCGCGCAGGCCGCCGATGCCGGACAGATCAGCGTGCAGTGGAAGATCGCCGACGGCTATTACCTGTACCGGCACCGCACCGCCGTACAGGCCGACGGCGGCTTCACCGCCGGCGCGCTGCAGCTGCCCAAGGGCAAGGCGTACCGCGACGAGTTCTTCGGCGACGTCGAAACCTACCGCGGCCGGCTGGTGGCCATCCTGCCGGGCACGGCGAACGCCGACCGGACCACGCTGACAATCAAATACCAGGGCTGCGCCGACGCAGGCATTTGTTATCCACCACAGACGCGCCGCATCAGCGTGGCGCTGCCGGCCACCACGGCGGCCCCCGTGGTGGCCTTCGGCAATGCCGGCACGGGCGGAGCCACGCCAGGTGCCGGGCTGCTGGGCAAGACCGGGGGCGCCGACGCGCTGCCGCTGCCGCCAGAGCAGGCATACGGCTTCGAGGCGATTGCCGGCGACGGCAACACCCTGCTGCTGCGCTTCACCCCGGCGCGCGGCTACTACCTGTACCGCGACAAGACCCGACTGACCCTGGACGCGGCGGCCACCCGGGCTGGCCTGCGCCTGGGCGCACCACGTTGGCCGCAGGGCACCGCGCACGAAGACGAGTACTTCGGCCGCACCACGGTGTTCTTCAACCAGATCGACGTGCCGGTGCCGGTGCTCCGCACTCGCGCCGAGGCGACGGACCTGCGGCTGACCGCGACGTTCCAGGGCTGCCAGGACAACGGCATCTGCTACCCGCCGATGACCCGCACGGTGGTGGTGTCGTTGCCGCGCGGTACGGTGACGCCCGCGACGGCCGCCCAAGCCGTCGGCGCCGATGCGGCCGCCATCCCTGCGGGAAGCACTGCGTCCGGGCTCGCCGCGGCGACGGCCGCAGGCGCCATCGAATCGGCCGCCGCGACCGTGGACGCCACCAACACCGGGGCGACGGTCGCGACCGATCCCTCCACCAGTGCCACGCCGGCGGTTCCGGCAGCACCGGCTTCCGGCGCCCCCGTCGGCGCCGCCCCGCGCGGCGCGGACCTCACCCTGTGGTCCGCACTGGTGCTGGCCCTGCTCGGTGGCCTGATCCTCAACCTGATGCCCTGCGTGCTGCCGGTGCTGTCGCTGAAGGCGCTGTCGCTGGCCGGCAATGGTCAGGACCCGGCGCGCGCGCGCCGCCACGCGCTCTGGTACACGGCAGGCGTGATGCTCAGTTTCGCCGCGCTGGGCGCGATCGCGCTGGCGCTGCGCCATGCCGGCCTGGCCCTGGGCTGGGGCTTCCAGTTGCAGCAGCCGCTGGTGATCGCGGTGCTGGCCCTGGTGATGTTCGCGCTGGGCCTGAGCATGTCCGGGGTCTGGCACGTCGGCGGCCGCTGGACCGGCGCCGGCCATGCGCTGACCATGCAGAGCGGCCCATTGGGCGACTTCTTCACCGGCGTGCTGGCGGTGGTCGTGGCCACGCCCTGCACTGCACCGTTCATGGGCGCGGCGCTGGCGTGGGCCTTTACCGCGCCTTCGGGCACGGCCATCGCCGTGTTCCTGGCGCTGGGCCTGGGTCTGGCGCTGCCGTTCCTGCTGATCGGCTTCATTCCCGGACTGGCCCAACGCCTGCCGCGGCCGGGCGAGTGGATGGAGACCTTCAAGCAGGCCCTCGCCTTCCCGCTGTACCTCACCGCCGCGTGGCTGGCGTGGGTGCTGGCGCGCCAGCGCGGCGCGGACGCCGTGGGTTGGTGGCTGCTGGCGGCGGTGCTGCTGGCGTTCGCCGCCTGGGCGTGGACACGCTCGCGCCGCACCGGCCACCGCTGGGCGACTGCGGCTGCGCTGCTGGGCTTGCTGGCGCTGGCGTGGCCGCTGCACACCATCCAAGGCCTGCCCCGCCCCGCGACCCAGGCGGCTGCGCCAACCGGCCCGGCGGAAGGTGTCACCGCGGTGCCCTACGGTGAGCAGCGCCTGGCCGACCTGCGCGCGGCCAACCGCGTGGTATTCGTCAACGTCACCGCCGACTGGTGCGTGACCTGCAAGGTCAACGAGAAGACCGTGTTCAAGGGCGGTGGCTTCCGCCGTGCGATGGAGGCCGCCAACGCGGTCTACATGGTCGGCGACTGGACCGACGTCGACCCGACCCTGACCGCCTTCCTGCAGCGGTACAAGGCGGTGGGCGTGCCGCTGTACGTGGTGTTCCCGCGCGGCGGGGGCGAAGGCCGGGTGTTGCCGACCGTGCTGACCGAGGCCACGGTCGAAGCGGCGCTGCGCGAGGCCGCAGGCGGCCCACCGTGAAGTCGACGACAAAGATCGTGCTGGTGGCATTGGCCGCCGGCATCGCGGGGGTCACGGCCGGTGTGTGGATGAATGGCCCGGGACCGCTGTTGCGCTCGGAGGTGGGCCAGCGCGCCCTGCAAGCGGTGGTGGCGGCCAACGCCCCGGCCACGCCCGAGAACCTGCCCGTGGCCCGGCGCGGCGAGGCCATTCCCGCGATTTCATTGAAGACGTTGGCGGGCAACGTCGTCGAACTGCCGTCGGCCTACGCCGGCCACCCGATCCTGATCAACTTCTGGGCCAGCTGGTGCGGGCCGTGCATCCAGGAGATGCCCGAGCTGGACCGGTATGCCAAAGCGCAGGGTGCCAACGGCACGCAAGTGGTGGGCATCGCGCTGGACGACGCCGAGGCGGTACAGGCCTTCCTGCAGCGCACCCCGGTCGGCTATCCGATCCTGCTGGACACCGCCGGCCCGCGCGACAGCGGCGTGCAACTGGGCAATCCCAAGGGCGTCCTGCCTTATTCCGTGCTGGTCTCGGCCGACGGACGCCTGCTGAAGCAGCGCATCGGCCCCTTCGCCCACGGCGAAATCGAAGGCTGGTCAGCGCTTTAGAGCCCAAACTCAAACAACTGATTAAATCGCGACATCTTCTGCGAAATGGTGGCGAACTTCTGGACAGCCGCCAAGCCATCACGCACACTGCGGCCTTCCCGATGCCCGTATGGACGGCCATGGCGAAGCTGCTGGTACTCAACGGTCCCAACCTCAACCTGCTCGGCGACCGCGAGCCGGGCATCTACGGCCGCACCACGCTGGCGCAGATCGACGGCGCCCTGCGCGCCGGCACCGAGCGCGCCGGGCACCAGTACGACAGCCTGCAGTCCAACGCCGAGCACGTGCTGGTCGACCGGGTGCAGGCTGCCCGCCACGACGGCACGGCGCTGATCCTGATCAACCCGGCCGCCTTCACCCACACCAGCGTCGCCCTGCGCGACGCGCTGGCCGCGGTGGACATTCCGTTCATCGAGGTCCACCTGTCCAACCCGCATGCCCGCGAGCCATTCCGCCGCCACAGCTACTTCAGCGACCTCGCCCTGGGCGTGATCGCCGGGTTCGGCGAGAACAGCTACCGCTTCGCGCTCGACGCGGCACTGGCGTGGCTCGACAGCCACGCGGTCTCCAAGACCAAGCCTTCCTGACGCGGTCGCCGGCCGGCCCTCGGGCACCGGCGCCCCGACTTTTTCCTTTCGCATCCACGCCCCGCCTGCCGGGGCCCGACCTAGAGGCCCAACATGGACCTGCGCAAAATCAAGAAGCTGATCGACCTGCTGGAAGAATCCAACCTCGCTGAAATCGAGATCAAGGAAGGCGAGGAGTCGGTCCGCCTGGCCCGCACCCCGAAGGGCAGCATCGTCGCGGCCGCGCCGATGATGCACGCCGCCCCGGCACCCGCACCGGTCATGCCGATGCAGGGCCCGACCGAAGCCGCCAGCGGCGGCGCGCCCAAGCCGGCCACCGACCTGCCGGCCGGCCACGTCGTACGTGCGCCGATGGTGGGCACCTTCTACGCCAGCCCGTCGCCGGACAAGCCGGCGTTCGTCACCGTCGGCCAGACGGTCAAGGCCGGCGACACGCTGGCCATCATCGAAGCGATGAAGATGTTCAACCCGATCGAGGCCGACGTGTCCGGCACCGTGCTGAAGGTGATGGCCGAGAACGGCCAGCCGATCGAGTTCGACCAGCCGCTGTTCGTGATCGGCTGAGGCGCGACGCATGCTGGATAAAGTCGTCATCGCCAACCGCGGCGAGATCGCGCTGCGCATCCTGCGCGCGTGCCACGCCCTGGGCATCCGCACGGTCGCGGTGCATTCCACCGTGGACCGCAACCTCAAGCACGTCGCCATGGCCGACGAATCGGTGTGCATCGGCCCCGCCGCGTCCACCGACAGCTACCTCAACATGGCCTCGCTGATCGCCGCGGCCGAAGTCACCGACGCGCAGGCCATCCACCCCGGCTACGGCTTCCTGTCGGAGAACGCCGACTTCGCCGAGCGCGTGGAGGAGTCGGGCTTCATCTTCATCGGGCCGAAGGCCGACACCATCCGCCTGATGGGCGACAAGGTCGAGGCGATCAAGGCGATGAAGGCCGCCGGCGTGCCGTGCGTGCCCGGCAGCGGTGGCCCGCTGGGCGATGATGCCGCGACCAACATCAAGATCGCCCGCGAAATCGGTTACCCGGTCATCGTCAAGGCCGCCGGCGGCGGCGGCGGTCGCGGTATGCGCGTAGTGCACACCGAGGCCGCGCTGGCCAACGCCATCCAGACCACCAAGTCCGAGGCCAAGGCCGCTTTCGGCAATGACATGGTCTACATGGAGAAGTTCCTGGAGAACCCGCGCCACGTGGAGATCCAGGTACTGGCCGACGGCCAGGGCCACGCCATCCACCTGGGCGAACGCGACTGCTCGATGCAGCGCCGTCACCAGAAGGTGGTGGAAGAGGCGCCGGCCCCCGGCATCACCCCCGAACAACGTGCCGAGATCGGCCGCGTGTGTGTTGAGGCGTGCATCCGCATCGGCTATCGCGGCGCCGGCACGTTCGAGTTCCTGTACGAGGACGGCCGCTTCTACTTCATCGAGATGAACACCCGCATCCAGGTGGAGCACCCGGTCACCGAGATGGTCACCGGCATCGACCTGGTGCGCGAGCAGCTCAACATCGCCGCCGGACACAAGCTCAGCCTGAAGCAGGAAGACATCGTGCTCGAAGGCCACGCCATCGAGTGCCGCATCAACGCCGAGGACCCGGACACGTTCATGCCGTGCCCCGGCCTGATCCAGCACTTCCATGCACCCGGCGGCCCCGGCGTGCGCGTGGACAGCCACATCTACGAAGGCTACCGCGTGCCGCCGAACTACGACTCGATGATCGGCAAGCTGATCGTCCACGGGCCCGACCGCGAGACGGCAATCGCACGCATGCGCGTGGCGCTGAGCGAGATGGTGGTGGACGGCATCAAGACCAACATCCCGCTGCAGCAGCGCATCCTCGCCGACGTCGGCTTCCAGCAGGGTGGACAGAACATCCACTACCTGGAAAAGCGACTGAAGGAACAGAAGGAAAAGGCGATCTCGCTGGTTTGATCGCGCCGCGCGACACAGAAAGGCCGCTCACTGGTGGGCGGCCTTTTTGCGTTCAAGGCCGTGGGCCTGCATTGATGCGTCGCTCAAGCACTTCCGCACGTACGAGGGACGCCTGCGCACTTGAGGCCGCGCGCCATTCGACGGCCACCCCGAGGCGCGGGGGTAGAATTGGCGGGATTCCCCACGGCCCGCGCCCCATGCCTTTCCTCGAACTCAGCCTGCCCTGCACCGAAGCCCAGCAACCGCGCTACGAGCGCGCCCTGGAGGACGTCGGCGCGCTGGCGGTGACCCTCGCCGACGCGCATGCCGACGCGCCCGACGAGCAGGCCATCTTCGAGCCCGGCGTGGGCGAGCAGCCGCTATGGAACGAACTGGTGCTGACGGCGCTGTTCGAGGGCGACACCAACTCAACGCTGTTGCTGTATGCACTGTCCGCCGCCGATGAAGGCCTGGACTGGTCGCGCGCGACATTCCGCGAGGTGGAAGACCAGGACTGGGAACGCGCCTGGATGGACCAGTACGAGCCGCTGCACTTTGGCGAGCGTACGTGGATCGTGCCGTGGGACGCGGAGCTGCCGGAGGAAGCGCAGCAGCAGCTCGACGCCGCCGGTAACGACGCGGCACGCACCCCCGCCATCGTCCGCCTGGACCCGGGCCTGGCCTTCGGTTCGGGCACGCACCCCACCACCGCGCTGTGCCTGCAGTGGCTGGACGGACTGGCCAACGAGGGTGCGCTGCGCGATGCGCGCGTGCTCGACTTCGGTTGCGGCAGCGGCATCCTCGCGCTGGCCGCGCTCAAGCTGGGCGCGGCGCAGGCGGTGGGTGTGGACAACGATCCGCAGGCGCTCACGGCCACCCACGACAATGCCGAACGCAACGGGGTCGGCCCGCGCATGGCGGTGTACCTGCCGCAGGACGAGCCGGTGGCCACGTACCCCGTGGTGGTGGCCAACATCCTCGCCGTCGCGCTGATCGCACTGGTGGACACCCTGGCCGCGCGCGTCGCGCCGGGCGGCAGCATCGCCTTGTCGGGCATCCTCGCTGGGCAGGAGGACGAGGTGCTTGCCGCCTACGCGGCGCACTTCGACAACCTGAAGGTCGAACGCCTCGAAGACTGGATTCGCATCAGCGGCGTGCGCCGCGCTTGATCCCGCATGGGCCGGCGTTCGCGTCCGCCCATCCACGGACGCCATCCAATCTGCGACCCAGTCCCGGTTTCGCGATCGCCCGCACGCAGGGCGACTCCCGGCGGCCACGGTCGGTTGCGTAAACTCAGGCCATGTTCTTGCGTTGCCCCCACTGCGGCTTCCTCGTTGCCCTGATCACCGCGCGTGACGGGGCGGACCCGCGTTGCCCGCAGTGCCAGGGCTCACTGCGGATGGAGGCGGCCGGTCCATCGCCGGCAGGCGCCGTGCCCGCCGATGACGCGCTCGTGGACGCGCACGCTGGCGATGGCGCCCACCCGTCGATGACCGCCACGGACTCGGGCGGTGATGCCGATGCCGATGCCGATGCCGATGCCGATGCCAATGCCAATGCCAATGCCAATGGCGATGGCGATGGCGATGGCGATGGCGATGGCGATGGCGATGGCGATGGCGATGGCGACTGTGTCGTGGATGCGGATGCGCCTGCAGACACGCAGGTGGACGCGGGCGCGGAACGGATTGAAGACATCGCCGCGCCCGTCGGGCAGCAGGTGTCCGCAGCGCCCGAGGCCGTGCCCGCTGCCGCCGCCCGCACCGCCGCCCAGCCCCCTCGCCTGGTTACCGCCCCCCGATTCGCCCGCCGCACACTGTCGATGGTCGACACCGGTCCGCGTTGGCCAGGCGTTGCCGTCATCCTCGCGCTGATCCTGCTGCTGTCGTTGCAGTTGCTGCTGTCGCAGCGCGCCCAGTTGGCCGAGCAGCCCCGCTGGCGGCCCGCCCTGGAGCGCGTGTGCGGCCTCCTGGGCTGCTCGCTGCCCGCCTGGCGCGAGCCGGAGGCGTTCGCAATGGTCACGCGCAGCGTGCGCCCCAGCCCGGTGCACCCGGGGGTACTGGAGATCACCGCCACGTTCCGGAACGATGCCGCGCGCGAACAGGCCTGGCCGGTACTGCTGCTCAGCCTGTCGGACATCCACGGCCAGACCGTGGGGGCCCGCGCCTTCGCCCCGGCGGAATACCGCGACCAGCGGACCACCGGCGACACCCTGGCCCCGGGCCAGACCGTGACCGTCTTGCTGGATGTGGTGGAACCGGCGCCCGACACGGTCGCCTTCAGCTTCGATTTCCGCTGACGGTCGCAGGTCGCGGTGACGTCTGCGACGTGGCCGCGCTAGACTCCCACCTCCCGCCAGTCCCACATTGGCCGACAGCGGCGGGACGAGACTGTTCCACAGGGGATCCGCTTGAACGCTGCCGCCGACCGCTCAGAGGCCCGCATGGGCTCGCGCGTGCCATTGCGCGACCATGTCGCCACGTCCATCCGCCGCTACCTCGGCGACCTGGACGGCTGCGAGGACAGCGCCAACCTCTACGACATCGCGCTGCGCGAGCTGGAAATCCCGCTCTTCATCGAAGTGCTGCGCCACTGCGAAGGCAACCAGAGCCGCGCCGCCACCATGCTCGGCATCCACCGCGCGACGCTGCGCAAGAAGCTGCGCGACTACGGGCTGGCCTGAGCGACAGTCCCATCCACCACCGCGCGCCCGCTCAGGTCCACCAGTAGCGGATGAGGTGGAAGAACACCGGCGCCGCGAAGCACACCGAGTCCAGCCGGTCGAGCACGCCGCCGTGGCCCTCGATCATGTGTCCCCAGTCCTTGATGCCGCGATCGCGCTTGATCGCCGACATCACCAATCCGCCATAGAAGCCCATCAGGTTGGCCACCAGCGCCAGGCCCGCGGCCTGCCAGGGGCTGAAGGGCGTGATCCACCACAGCGCCGCGCCCAAGGCGGTGGCGGACGCGACCCCACCCACGAAGCCCTCCACGGTCTTCGACGGCGACAGCCGCGGCGCGATCAAGCGGCGGCCGGCGAGCTTGCCCCACACGTACTGCAGCACGTCGGACGACTGCACCACGATCACCAGGAACGCGATCAGCAGCAGGTTGCGCCCCTCGTAGCCCGCGATGCGCAGGTTCAGCAGCGCCGGCACGTGGGCGATGCAGAACACGCAGACCATCAGCCCCCATTGCACCTTCGCCGCACGCTCCAGGTAGCGCGTGGTGTCGCCGCCGACGGTCGCCAGGATCGGCAGCAGCAGGAACGCGTACACCGGGATCAGCAGCGCGTACAGGCCGTACCAGTCGATGTACACCAGCCAGTACTGCAACGGCAGCACCACGTAAAACGCCACCAGCAACGCGTAATAGTCGCTGCGGCGCGTCGGGGTCAGCGTGATGAATTCGCGCAGGGCGAACAGCGAGACCAGCGCGAAGAGGAGGATCACGCCTTCGCGCCCGATCCAGAACGAGGCGCCGACCAGGGCCGCCATGACCCACCAGGCACGGATGCGCGCGATGAGGTTGGCGATCACCGGGTTGGGACGGCCGCGGGTGCGCCAGCGCAGCAACTCGGCAATGACGGTGGCCAGCAGCAGCACGGCGAAGATGCCGCCAAAAAGCAGGGCCGGCTCGGACAGCGAGCGCAGCGTCGTGATCATGGCTTGTCTCCACTCGGCTCGATGGCCGCCGCGTCCGCCGACAGGGCAATCAGCGCATCGCGTGCTCGCGCGAGGAAGGCGGTCTTGTCCTCCTCAGGCTGCAATCGCAGCGGTGCGCCAAACGTGGCCGTGCACAGGAGTGGCAACGGCAACAGCTTGCCCTTGGGCATGACCCGCGCCAGGTTGTCGATCCACACGGGCACGAACTCCAGTTCGGGACGCTGGCGGGCCAGATGGAACAGCCCGCTCTTGAATGGCAGCACTCCGTCGCCCTGGTTGCGCGTCCCCTCGGGGAACAGGATCAGCGACGCGCCGGTGTCCACTACCGCGCTCAGGACATCCACCGGGTTCTCGCTGCGCTGCGCAGGGTCGCGTTCGATCAGCACGCCGTTGAACACCGCGCCGATCAGGTATCGGCGCAGCGCGTCGCGATTCCAGTAATCCGCCCCCGCCACCGGGCGCACCGTGGCCCGCAACGCGGGTGGCAGCGCCGACCAGATCAGCACGAAATCGCCGTGGCTGGCGTGGTTGCCGTAGTACACGCGGCCGTGGGCGGCCGGCGTGCAATGCCAGATCGCGCGGGCCCCGGTCAGCACGCGAATTGCGGCGCTCAGCACGCGCGCGACCGCTTGCGCACACAGGCTGGCCATCAGACTCCCCCGTGCGGACGTGCCGCAAGGCATGCCACGGCCAACAACGAGGCCTGCAGCACCAGCCACGCCGCCTGATATGCGACCAGCCGACGCATGCCTTGCCAGCGCTGGTGCCAGTCGCGCCCAGCGCGTGCGGGGGACATCAGGCCCAGCCCGATAAGGCTGGCATCGAGTCTGCGCGCGGCGGACAAAACATCGCCGTCATCCAACCGCTGCAGCAGTGACACATCGAAATCCACCCGCGCGGCGCAAAAACCCTGTGCCAATCCCGCGACGCCACTGGCCAGCAACAGCCATGGTGACAGTCCCGGCGTGGCGCCCACGCCGGCAGCAGCCAGCACCAGCCACAGGGCCGTCAACGCCATCATCGCGCCGGACAGTCCCTGCAGTCGCCGAGCCTGCCGCAACAGCAAGGCCATGACCTGCAGGTCGAAGGCAGTGACGTCGCCACGCGCGCTCATGCCACCGCCCCCTGCGGCTGCGCGCCGACACCATTGGCCAGCGACTCCAACGACGCGCGATGCGCACCGCTCAGCACCACGGCGGGCCGCACACGACGCACGACGCCGATCGCCTCGTCCACCGTCCGGACGCGCCGGCTGTGCAGCAGCCAGGCGGCCATGGAGGCGGCACTGCGCGAGTACCCGAGTGCACAGCAGACCAGCACCGCGCCCCGCCCACGTACGGCTTCGATGGCGCCGGCCACCTGCACCAGCTCCGGCGACGTCGGTGCGACCAGGTCCAACATCGGCCGGACCACATCGCCCGCGTGCGCATCCGGCAGCGACAGCTCGGCGCTCACGTCGACGACGTGCGCGAACGCTTGCCGCTCGCCCTTGGCGGGGACGCGTCCCAGCCACACGCCCGCCGCCACCTCAACCGGCTGCGGCGCACGCCGCGTCCACCAGCGCGAGTTCAACCAGGCCGCCAGCAGGTATGGCGCATACAGCCAGCGCGCCGCCACGCTCAGCCGGCCATCGGCCCGCTTCTGGAAGCCGTTGGCGCCCAGTAGCGCGTAATTCAACGCAACCAGCGCCAGCGACACTGCGGGCCACAGCAGCCACAGACCGAAGCCGCCCAGCGCGCGCGCCGCCAGCACGCACACCCCCGCGCCCAGCGCATACACCAGCGCCAATCGCCAGCGCACCGGGTCGGCGGTCCAGCGCGCCGTACGCCATGGCGCCGTGGCGCGTTCCGGCCACAGCCACACGCACAGCCACCCGGCCAGCAGCCCGGTGGGGATATCGATGAAGTGGTGCTGGAACGTGGTCAGCACCGACACGCCGATCAACGCGAACCACCCGTGCAGCAACCAGCGCCAGCGCTGGCTCACGTGGTGGGAAAAGCGCACCCAGAGGATCACCAGCAGCACGATGTGCAGCGACGGCGCCTGGTTGAACGGCTTGTCGAAGCCCAGCAGCACCTCGAACAGCCAGCCAAACACGCCGTCCGTCTGCGGCCGCTCGAAGGTGTAACGCAGCGGCCACAGCAGGAAGCACGCCACCGACAGCACCTGCGCGCCCAGCAACCGCAGCGCATGGGTGTCCAGCTCGCGGCGGTCGCGGCAAACCAGCAACGACAGGCCGTAGAACAGATCGATCGACCAGTAGGGCACGATCGTCCACGCGACGAACGGAATCGACATCTCCCAGCCGAACACGATGCTGGGCACGTCGGCGACCCGCGCCGCGACGGTGTTGGCAAACCCGTAGCTGAGGAAGAACAGCGGCCCCAGCAGCGCCAACCAAACCAGGCCCCGGCGCCAGGGGCGTGCCGCCATCACTGCACTCACGCGGCAACCCGCTGCGCCAGCGACACGGTGAAGATGCCCCACGGGTCGATCCGCTGTTCCAACTTGCGGAAGCCGGCGGCATGCACCAGCTCATCCAGTTCCTGCTGGGTCCGCCGGCGCATCACCCACGCCGCGCCGCCGCGATGGCTGGTCAACGCCCGCGCGATGAACTCGAGCTGCGGGTGCCACGGTTGCCCGGTGTAGACCAGGAAGCCGCCCACCGGCACCAGGGCCGCCAGTCCGTCCAGCGAACGCCGCACCGGCGCGTTGTCCGGAAACAGCTCGTACAAACCGGACACTACGGCAAGCGTCGCGGCCGGCGTGGTCGCCGCCAGTGTCGCCCCGTCGAACGCATCGCCCTGGTCGAAGCGGGCGATGGCCTCCGCGCCCAGCTCGCTGATGAGCGCACGGCCGCAGTCGACATTGAGCTGGCTGTAGTCGCGAAGACGGATGGAGTCGGCCTGCTCCGGCCCGCGCGCGAGCGCATCCAGCACATAACGGCCGTGACCCGCCGCGATGTCGATCGCATCGACCGGCAACGAGGCGGCGCGCAGGCGGCCCATCGCCTCGCGCAACACCGACTGCAGGTGCTCGCGGCGCACGCGGATGCCACGCCAGCCGATCGCATCCAGGTACTGGCGGTCGACGAAGCGCCCCACCGGCCCCAGCCCCTGCGCCTTATCGCGATACACATAGTCCAGGCTGCTGCCCGAATCGAAACCGGTTTCCACCCCAGTGCGGATGCCGGCCGAGAGTCGGCCGCCGACACGCAGCCCGGCGCGGGTGAAGCGCCAGCGCAGGTCATCCAGTGTGCCGGGCTCGGTCGGCCACGCCAGGCGCTCGGCCTCCTCGAACGTGGGACCGCGCTCGTGCGCGTCCAGCAGCGAGGGTCGGGTATAGGCGGATTCGAAGCGTTCGCGCACGAAGGAGCGGATGGCCTCCATTGCTGGCGCGCGGTCCTTCTCGCCCAAGGTGTCGTGGTAGAACCCGGGCAGCAACCGCCGGCGCTTCACGGTGGCGCCCAGACGCTCGTAGAAGCGGTCCTGCGGTGCGCGGTGCACCACGAAGTCCTTGCCCGAGACCAGCAGCAGGGTCGGTGCGGTGATGGCCTGCGCATCGGCGACAACGCGATCCGCCGCCTCGTACAGCCCCAGCAGCACGCGTACCGAAATCGGGCGGGTGATCAGCGGGTCGGCGGCGTAACTGGCGACGCGCGCGGCGTCATGCGTCAGCCACTGCGGGCGGACGTAGCTGTTGACGAAGAAGTTGCCGCGCACACGGCTCGCCAGCCGCAGCAGCTGGCGGGCGAATGGCACGTACAGCTTCACCTTGAAGGCCGGCGAGGCCAGCACCAGCGCGCGCAACCGTGGTGCGTAATCGTGCGCCCACGTGGCGGCCACCACCGCACCCACGCTCTGGGCCACGACCACCACGTCCTCGACGCCAATGCCGTGCACCTGAGCGATGTGCGCCATGAACCGATCCAGGTCGCGCACCAGCGACTCGAAACCCGGCGCATCACCGCGCGCGCCCGGCGAGCGCCCGTTGCCGCGTGCGTCCCAGGCAAAGAAGTCGAAGTCGTCCAGCCCCAACTCGTCCACCAGGTGCGCTATGCGACCGGAGTGCTCATGCCCCCTATGCAGCAGCACCACCGCCCGCCGCGGGCCTTGGGTCTCGGCAGGCTGCCAATGCCGATAGAACAACTCCGTGCCGTCAAAACTCGCAAACGCGCCTTCGTGTAGTTCCCTCACCACCACTCCTTAGTGTGCCCAACGGGTGTGTCCCGCGCTTACTCCAACCGACGTGCCCAACCTGCCCGCTGGCGCTGCAGCCCAGCGGCGGATGCCTCATCCCCTCGCGGCGCTGGCCGTGCTCAGGCCGGCACTCACCCGCCGCCACACCGTCAGCACGCACAGCGCGCTGCCAGCATGCAGCGCCCAGCCCACCGCGGGCGCGTGAGCCCAGCCGAAGGCCAGCAACACGCCCAGCACGCCGATCAGGAACGCGCGGTCGCTCTTGCCCATCGGCCCGTCGTAACGGCGCGCCACGCCCACCATCACGCCCAGCACGCCGGCGTATTCGGTCAGCACTGCCAGGCCGGCGAACAGCAGCACCGGGGCGGCGGCCATCCCCGGCACCGCCAGCAGGGCCAGGTACAGCGCCACGTCGGAGACGACGTCACACAATTCGTTGAGGTACGCGCCCAGGTGCGACTGCTGCCCGTGCTCGCGCGCCAGCATCCCGTCGATGGCATTGAGCGCCATGCGCACCAGCATCCACGCCGGCAGCAGCAGGAACAGCATCGGGCGTTCCGGCGCGCCCCACATCACCACGGCCATCGCCGCCAGCGAAAGGAGCGCGGCGGCCAAGGTCACCTGGTTGGCGGTGGCGCCGGCGGCGTGCAACCGGTGCACCAGCGGCCGCAGCAGGGTCTGGAACTGCGCTTTCAGCGCATAGATGGATGCCACGTCCTGTGCCCCTGGTCCTGTGGAGGGTGGCCGGTTCCCACGCCCGGCGTTGGCCCAAGCTTAACGGGATTGGCGGCAGCGTAGCAGGCGTACGCAAACGGGCGCAGAGGCCGGACAGTTGCGCTGGGAACCAGTGCGGGCAAGGGCTGCCCGTATAATGGCGGGCTTCCCACGCCACCCACCCCACCCCCATGACCACCGACCGTCTGCCCGTCCGCCGGGCACTGTTGTCCGTTTCCGACAAGACCGGCCTGATCGAGCTGGCCCAGGCGCTTGCCGCACGCGGCGTTGAACTGCTCTCCACCGGCGGCACCGCCAAGGCGATCCGCGACGCCGGCCTGCCGGTCAAGGACGTCAGCGACGTCACCGGCTTCCCGGAAATGATGGACGGCCGGGTCAAGACCCTGCACCCGATCGTGCACGGCGGCCTGCTGGGCCGCGCCGGCACCGACGACGCGGTGATGGCACAGCACGGCATCGAGAAGATCGACCTGCTGGTGCTGAACCTGTACCCGTTCGTGCGCGTGTCGATGGACCCCAACAGCACCTTCGACGACATCATCGAGAACATCGACATCGGTGGCCCGGCGATGCTGCGCAGCGCGGCGAAGAACTTCGCACGCGTGGCGGTGGCGACCGACCCGGCGCAGTACGCCGGCCTGGTCGAAGAGCTCAATGCCAACGACGGCACGCTGTCGGCCAAGACCCGCTTCGCGCTGTCGGTGGCCGCGTTCAACAACGTCGCCTTCTACGACGCGTGCATCAGCAACTACCTGTCCTCGCTCGACGAGAACGGCAAGCCGCAGCTGTTCCCGGCGCAGAACAACAGCAACTTCGTCAAGGTGATGGACCTGCGCTACGGCGAGAACCCGCACCAGCAGGGCGCGTTCTACCGCGACCTGTGGCCGGTGCCGGGCACGCTGGCCACCTTCACCCAGCTGCAGGGCAAGGAGCTGAGCTACAACAACCTCGCCGACGCCGACGCGGCGTGGGAGTGCGTGCGCCAGTTCGACCAGCCGGCCTGCGTGATCGTCAAGCACGCCAACCCGTGCGGCGTGGCCGAAGGTGCCAGCTGCGCCGACACGTACGAAGCCGCGTACGCCACCGACCCGACCAGCGCGTTCGGCGGCATCATCGCCTTCAACCGCACGCTGGACGCGGCCACCACCAAGGTCATCCTGGACCGCCAGTTCGTCGAGGTGCTGATCGCCCCGGATTACGAGCAGGGTGCGCTGGACTACTGCACCAAGAAGGCCAACGTGCGCGTGCTGAAGATCCCGCACGGCGACGGCAAGAACAACATCGACGTCAAGCGCGTCGGCTCGGGCCTGCTGATGCAGACCGCCGACATCCGCGAGGTGACGCGTGACGAGCTGAAGGTGGTGACCAAGGTCGCGCCGACCGAGGAGCAGCTGGGCGACCTGCTGTTCGCGTGGCGCGTGGCCAAGTTCGTGAAGTCCAACGCCATTGTCTACGCGAAGAACAAGCAGACCGTCGGCGTGGGCGCTGGGCAGATGAGCCGCGTGTACTCGGCGCGCATCGCCGGCATCAAGGCCACCGATGCGGGGCTGGTGGTGCCGGGGTCGGTGATGGCATCCGATGCATTCTTCCCGTTCCGCGACGGCATCGATGCGGCGGCGGAGGCGGGCATCAAGGCGGTGATCCAGCCGGGCGGGTCGATGCGCGATGCCGAGGTGATCGCCGCGGCGGACGAGCATGGCATCGCGATGGTGTTCACTGGGGTGCGGCACTTCAGGCACTGATGTTTGGCGGGCAATGGCTCCGGGTGGGGGCATTGCGGAAAAGCGCGCCATGGATGGCGCGCGGCGCGACTCCGCGCAGGACTGCGCGGACGGAGCGCTGCAGCAATACCCCCACCGCCAGCCTCCGTGCACAACCAACCCCCCGCCTGTCCGTCCGCTCCCGTAAAATTGCGTTGGATTCAACGTGGGCCCCAGACCGCCAGCCACCCCCGCTCCTGCGGGCAGCTGCGCATGCCCGCCCCCTCCCTCGCAGTTGAGAACCCCACCATGAAAGTCCTCGTCATCGGTTCCGGCGGCCGCGAGCACGCCCTGGCCTGGAAGCTGGCGCAGTCGCCGCGCGTGAGCGAAGTGCTGGTCGCGCCCGGCAACGCCGGCACCGCGCGCGAGCCCAAGTGCCGCAACGTAGCCGTCAACGCCACCGACATCGACGGGCTGCTGGCGCTGGTGGAGCGCGAAGGCGTGGCCGTCACCGTGGTCGGCCCCGAGGGCCCGCTGGTGGCCGGCGTGGTCGACCGCTTCCGCGCCGCCGGCCACCGCATCTTCGGACCGACGGCCGCCGCCGCACAGCTGGAGGGCAGCAAGGCCTTCGCCAAGGATTTCCTGGCGCGCCACGGCATCCCCACTGCGCACTACGCCGTGCACACGCACGTGGACGAGGCGCTGGAGTACGTGCGCGAAAAGGGCGCGCCCATCGTGATCAAGGCCGACGGCCTGGCCGCCGGCAAGGGCGTGATCGTGGCAATGACGCTGGAGGAGGCCGAGGCCGCCATCACCGACATGCTGGCCGACTACGCCTTCGGCGCCGCCGGCGCCCGCGTGGTGATCGAGGAGTTCCTCGACGGCGAGGAAGCCAGCTTCATCTCCATGGTGGACGGCACCACCGCGCTGCCCATGGCCACCAGCCAGGACCACAAGCGCGTGGGCGACGGCGACACCGGCCCCAACACCGGCGGGATGGGCGCGTACTCGCCCGCGCCGGTGGTCACGCCCGAGGTGCACGCCCGCGTGATGCGCGAGGTGGTCAACCCCACCGTGCAGGGCATGATCCAGGACGGCGTGCCGTTCACCGGCTTCCTGTACGCGGGGTTGATGATCGACAGCACCGGCGCGCCGAAGGTAATCGAGTACAACGTGCGCTTCGGCGACCCGGAAACCCAGCCGGTGATGATGCGCCTGCAGTCGGACCTGCTGGACCTGGTGGAGGCCGCCATCGACGGCCGCCTGGACGGCGTGCAGGCGCAGTGGGACCCGCGCCCCGCGCTGGGCGTGGTGATGGCGGCCGAGCACTACCCCGGCACGCCGCGCCTGGGCGACACCATCAGCACCTGGGACGTGCCCGAGGTGGAAGACACCAAGGTGTTCCACGCCGGCACCAAGCTGGACGGCGAAGACGTTGTGACGGCGGGCGGCCGCGTGCTGTGCGTGGTCGGCCTGGGCGACACCGTGGCCGAGGCGCAGCACAAGGCATACGAAGGGGTATCGGGCATTTCGTGGCACGGCGAGTTCCATCGCCATGACATCGGCTGGCGCGCCATCGCCCGCGAAGAACAGCCTGAGACGTGCTGATGCGGCTGTTCTGTTCGCTGCCCAGCCCCTTCGCCCGCAAGGTGCGGGCGCTCGCCGCCGAGAAGGGCATCGCGCTGGAACTGGTGGTGGTCGACGTGCTCGATCCCGCCAGCCCGGTCGCCGCGCTCAACCCGCTGCGCAAGGTGCCGTGCCTGGTCACCGATGACGGCGAGGCGTGGTACGACTCGCCGGTGATCTGCGAGTGGCTGGATGCGCTGCCGGGCCCGCGCCTGATTCCTGGCGAATTCGCCACGCGCATGGCGGTGAAGCGCATCGAGGCGCTGGCCGATGGCGTCATGGACGCCGGCGTGGCGATCCGCCTGGAGAGCATCTACGCCGGCCGCGCCGAGCACGAGCGCAGCGCGGGCTGGATGGACTGGCAGTGGCTGAAGGTGGAAGGCGGCGTGCGCGAGCTGGAGCGCCAGCTGGGCGAGCGCGCATGGTTCGTGGGCGATGGCCTGACCCTGGCAGATATCAGCGTGGCCTGCGCACTGGAATGGCTGGATTTCCGCCTGCCCGACCGCGCGTGGCGACCGTTGGCGCCGCGCCTGTCGGCATGGCTGGACACCGCGGCGTCGCGCCCGGCCTTGGCCTCAACCGGGCCCGCGCAGGCGGCCTGAGCGTCCACGGACGCCCCATCGCGCCCGCCTCGCGCCGCCCCCGGGTGCCGCGCCCCTCAGTCCTTGGGGAACGCGGCCATGTCCATCCACATCGCTTCCCACACGTGGCCGTCCGGGTCGGCGAGGTTGCGGTTGTACATGAAGCCCAGGTCCTGCTTCGGGTTGATGTCGGCCGCGCCACCGTGGGTGGCCGCCGCCTCGTTCATCGCATCCACCGCGTCGCGGCTGTCCAGCGAGATCGCCAGCAGCACCTCGCTGGAGGTCTTGGGCGGGATCGGGCGGCTGGTGAACGTGCGCCACTTGTCGTGGGTCAGCAGCATCACGTTGATCGTCTCACTCCAGACCATGCACGCGGCGGTGTCGTCGGTGAACTGGGGGTTGTTGGTGAAGCCCAGCGCCTCGTAGAACGCCATCGAAGCGGCGAGGTCGGCGACGGGGAGGTTGACGAAGATCATGCGGGTCATCACGGGGTCCTTGATTGGGGTTCTGCCTGTACGACGAACCACCGATGCGGAAATCGACACGGGCCGATGAAGGGGTTGGCCACTGACCGGGCGGCGCGAAACGGACCGGCCGCCCCGTGCGCTACGGCAGCAACTGGATGCCGAACGGCCGCAACGCCAGCGCGAACAGGCCGAAGCACGCCACGGTGATGGCCACGCTGGCCACCATCGTGGGCCAGAAGCCGATGCGCCCCAGCAGGAACGGGAACGCGAGGAACATCGGCAGCGTGGGCACCACGTACCAGAACGTGTACCAGGCATGGTTGGCGATCTTGGTCTGTGGCTGCTTCTCGACATAAAGCCAGATCAGCGCGAGCACGGTGACCAGCGGCAGCGCGGCGACGAAGCCGCCGAGCTTGTCGCTGCGCTTGGCGGCTTCGGAGACGGCGACCACGATGGCGGCGGTGAGGAGGTATTTGGTGATTAGCCAGGCCATGGGTGACTTCCTTGGGGCGGCGGCTTTCCCGCAATGATGGCGTAGCCAATGTGATCGCACATTGACGTTGGCGCGGCCCCTCACTTGCCCGGAAGCATGCCGGCCAACGTCTGCATCCAACCCAACCGAAGCAGCAGGACCAGGGCCGCGACGTTGAGCAGCACGGTCAGCCAGAACGTCGATTGGAACGGCACCTTGACGGTCTTGTGTCGGAATTGCTGTTGCGCGATCAGCGCCCCCGGCCAGCCCCCCAACAGGTCGAGCAGGTGCAGCGTGCTCTCGGGTACCCGACTCTCGCTCGCCCCAGCGGCGTCCTTGTCCCGCCAGTACACCAAGTAAGTCACGAAGCTTACGGTCCAATAGGCCAACGCCACGCTGACGGGCAGCCGGCCCACGACGGCGGCCGCGGTGATGCACAGCAGAACCAGCATGCCCAGCGCCAGTCGTGGAATGCGGCGCAACGGTGACGACGCCGACCGCCTGCGCGGCGCGGCGGTCGCGATTCGCTGCCCCGCAAAGCGGACACGGGAGGCATTGATCCTGCCCGCCGCGTCCTTCGATACCTCGAACGAGATCAAATCACCGTCCACCGGTCGGCGCGATCCGAACTGGAACGCCTTCACGTGGACGAAGGCGCGCGGGCCGCCGTCGTGGGGCGTGACAAAGCCGTAGCCCTTGCCATCGTTCCAGTCGGTGATGCGACCTGCCTGCCGAACTTCCATGGAGTCCCCGTGCGCCGTTGCCTTCGCAAATGATGCCGCCACGGACGGCACGCAGGGGAATCCAGCCGGCCCGAAAAATTCTCCCTCGGTTGCCTGCCATCGACGTGGCTGGGTGGTCACGTAGCGGGACCGTTGGTGCCAACGCCGACCGAGCGCTTGCCGGCCCGGGCTGCGGCGTTACACGACCGGTCCGGCCATCGCCCCTCCCACCCCACCCCCATCTGCTAGGCTCCCGCCAAACCCCGGGGGCCGCATGACGCAGGACGAGTCGAAGCACCAGTCGCACACCGCGCCGACGGAACGGCGCCACAATCAGTTCGAGCTGCTCCGCCAGCGCCGCTTCCTGCCGTTCTTCCTGGTGCAGGCGCTGGGCGCCTTCAACGACAACGTCTACCGCCAGGCCATCATCGGCCTGCTGTTCTGGCTGGGCGTGTCGCCGGAGCAGCGCACGCTGTACACCAACCTGGCGCCGGCGCTGTTCATCCTGCCGTACTTCCTGTTCTCGGCCACCGCCGGGCAGATCGCCGAGAAGCTGGAGAAGTCGCGCCTGATCCGCATCACCACGGCGATGGAGATCGGGATCATGTCGCTGGCTGCGGTCGGCTTCCTGACCCAGAACATGACGGTGCTGCTGGTGGCGCTGTTCGCCACCGGCGTGCAGTCCACGCTGTTCGGGCCGGTGAAGTACTCGCTGATGCCGTCGGTGCTCAAGCCCGAGGAACTCACCGGCGGCAACGGTCTGGTGGAGATGGGCACGTCCATCTCCATCCTCACCGGCATGATCGCCGGTGGCCTGATCTTCAAGCTGGCCGGCGACCACGGCCCCGTCGTCGCCGCCACCGCGATCATCGCGCTGGCCATCACCGGCAACCTCATCAGTCGCCTGATCCCACGCGCGGAAGCCGGCGCACCGGACCTGAAGATCCACCTCAACCCCATCCCCGAATCCCTCGCGGTGCTGCGCCTGGCCAAGAAGCAGCTGGCGGTGCGCAACGCGGTGCTGGGCGTGTCGTGGTTCTGGTTCGTCGGCACCATGCTGACCGCGCAGCTGCCCACCTACGCCGAGGTCAACCTCGGCGGCGCGGAGACGCTGTACCTGTTCGTGCTGGCGCTGTTCTCCGTCGGCACCGGCCTGGGCTCGCTGCTGTGCGAGAAGTTGTCGGCGCGCACCGTCGAAATCGGCCTGGTGCCGCTGGGTGCGTTCGGCATGAGCGCGTTCCTGTTCGACCTGTACTTCGCGCGCACCGGGGCGCCGCCGGCCACCGGTTTGAGCGTCGCGGCCTTCCTGCAGCAGCCGGGCAGCTGGCGCATCGTGCTCGACCTGACCGGCGTGGGTCTGTTCACCGGCTTCTTCGTGGTGCCGCTGTTCGCGCTGATCCAGAGCCGCACCCCGCGCGGCGAGATCGCCCGCGTGATCGCCGGCCTCAACATCCAGAACTCCGGCTTCGTGGTGCTGGCCGCCGTGCTGGGGGTGGTGCTGCAGATGGCGGCGCTGAACGTGTTTGGCCTGCGCATCCCACTGCCCGACTGGAGCATCCCGCAGTTGTTCCTGGCCTTGGCCGTGGCCAACACGCTGGTGGCGCTGTGGATCTTCACCATCGTGCCCGAGTTCCTGATGCGGTTCCTGAGCTGGGTGCTGGTGCGCACGCTGTACCGCCTGCGCGTGCGCGGCATCGAGGCCCACGTGCCCGACGAAGGCCCGGCGCTGATCGTGTGCAACCACGTCAGCTACATGGACGCACTGATCCTGGCGGCCAGCATCCCGCGGCCGGTGCGCTTCGTCATGTACTACAAGATCTTCAACATCCCGGTGATGCGCTGGATCTTCCGCACCGCGAAGGCCATCCCCATCGCCGGCGCGCGCGAGAACCCGGAGATCATGCAGCGCGCCTTCGACGAGATCGACGCGGCATTGGCCGACGGGCAGATCGTCGGCATCTTCCCCGAGGGCGCGCTGACCAAGGACGGCGAGATAGCGGCGTTCAAGTCCGGCGTGGAGCGGATCCTCGAGCGCCGCCCGGTGCCGGTGGTGCCGATGGCCCTGCGCGGTATGTGGACCAGCATGTGGAGCCGCCGCGACACGCGCCTGGGCCGCATGCGCGTGCCACGCCGCTTCCGCGCACACGTGGACGTGATCGCCGATCCGCCGTTCGATCCCGCCTCCGCTTCGGCCGAAGTGCTCGAGGCCAAGGTGCGCGAGTTGCGCGGCTCAGCCGCCTGACTCTAACGACACTGCCTTCGGGTGGGGACGTTGCCCTCGGTGGGCATTGCTACTCGGCTCCGTCGGCGCATCCTGCGCCGAGTCGCCGCCGCGCGCCATCCATGGCCCGCTCTCCGCAATACCCACCGAGGACAACGTCCTTTGACGGCGTTCGAGTATTCGGCTCGACAACACGCGCCCGACTGGCGCTGAGCCGCATGGTCTTGGCTGGTGCTCTTTAAACCCGCCCACCACGATGGTTGAGGAGGCGGGGCGTGGGGGCTATTGCGGAAAAGCGCGCCATGGATGGCGCGCGGCGCGACTCGCGGCAGGATGCCGCGACGGAGCGCTGGAGCAATGGCCCCCACGCCCCGCCTCCGTCCCTTAGCGCCAAGATATGCGCCAAAACACCCGAGAAAAAACGGGGCTAGCTAACCCACCCCGCGATAACAAACAGAGCGAGCACCGCCAACCACACCAACAGGCACCGCCACACCAGGCTCATCGCATCGCGCAATTCCGGCAGATCCGTTGCCACCGCCATGTAACGCGCCGGCACCACGCCGTTCTCGTCGGCGTAGTCACTGGCCTCCTCGACCAGTTCAGAGCGCACGCTCGCCCGCGCCACCGCGCTGAGGAAGCGGTTGTCCAGCGACGCCGACGCCCCGCCTGCCTCACGCCACGCCGCCAGCACCGTGTCGAAGTTACCCACCAGCGCCAGCGCCAGCGTCATCAGCTGCGCCACCGGCCAATCCAGCACGGCCAGCAATCGACGCGCACCTTCGCTGGTCGTCGACGGCAGTTGCGTGGCCGCCTCGCCTTCCACCGCCAGCACCGCCAGGCGGTACAGCAGCGCGCCCACCGGGCCCAGCAGCAGGAACCACAACAGCACGCCAAACCAGCGCCGCAGCGCATTGCGGAACACCGCCTCGACCAGTGAGCCGCCGTCCATCAACGGTTCCTGTCCGGCCGGCCACAAGCGCGCCGCGGCTTCGCGCCGCGCCACCGGGTCGGACGCCGCGGTGATCGCATCCACATCCACGTCGAGATCGCGCGGGCCCCACGCGTACACCAGCACCGCCACCGCGAACAGCAGGCCCACCAGGCCCAGCAGCGGCAGGTCCAAGGCCAGCTGGAACAGTCCCACCACCAGCAGCGGCGGCACCATCGCGATGGCGATGCCGAAGCGGCCGCGCCACGCGCTGCCTTCGCCAAACCGCACCGACAGCCAGCGCAGCCAGTCGGTGAACCAGTCGTACTGCCGCAGCGCCGCCACGAACGGTTGCGCCAGGTGCCCCAGCAGCAGGGCAATGATCACGGCGATCAGGGTGACGGACATGGCGTCTCCTTTTGGTCCGAGGGACCTTGTACCGATTCTAGCCCCTGATCACGACTACAACCGTGCTGCGGGCACGGGTGGCGCTGCGCCAGCCGGACATCGGGCACGGCCGCGCATGCCGTCGCCCCAGCGCTTCAACCCGCGAGTCGCGAATCAACCCACGCGTCGATCAGCCAACGCGCGATCGAGATGCGCGGCGACAACAGCAAACCCTGGCCCGGGTCGTCATGCCGGCGCTGCTGCGCCGCACGCACTTCGTCCAGGGTGAACCAGCGCGCGTCTTCCAGTTCGTCGTTCACGCGCGGCTCGTCCGGCTCCGCGTGCGCGGTGAAGCCCAGCATCAGTGCCGACGGGAACGGCCACGGCTGCGACGCGGCATAGCGGCAGGCGTGCACGCGCACGCCGGTTTCCTCGGCCACTTCGCGCACCACGGTCTGCTCCAGCGATTCGCCCGGCTCGACGAAGCCGGCGATGACCGAATAGCGACGCGCTGGCCAGCCGGCCTGCCGGCCCAGCAGCAGGCGCTCACCATCGCTGACGGCGACGATCACCGCAGGGTCGGTGCGCGGGTAGTGCTCAGTGTTGCATTGCGTGCAGCGGCCCAGCCAGCCCGCGCGCGAGCGGCTGACTTCGCCGCCACACACGCCGCAATACCGGTGCCGCGAACGCCAGTGCTGCAGCGCGCGCGCCTCGGCAAACACCGCGGCCTCGCGCAGCGACCACATCGCGGCGGCACCGCGCAGGTCGATGCGCGAAGGCGCTTCCCACGCGGTCAGCGCGGCATCCAGCGAGAACCACGCCACGCCATCGGCATCCAGCCCGAGGAACGCCGCCGCGCCCACACCACCGGGGCCGCCGGTGATCTCGGCACCGGTGGGCAGCAAGGGGCCATGATCGGCATCGGCAAGGGCATTGCCTTGCTCGTCCAGCACGATCACGCGGGCAGCCGGCCACAGCGCGGCCAGCGCTTCGGCGTCATCCCGCAGATGGTCGGCGCGGTCCAATGGCGCCGGTGGCACGTGGCCGCCCGGATCCCCGGCACCGATGAAGGCGAAAGGCGTGCCCGCTACGCTCACGTCGAGAACGACGAACCGCAGCCGCAGGTGGTCTTGGCGTTGGGGTTGCGGATCACGAACTGCGCGCCGTGCAGGCTCTCGGTGTAATCCACTTCGGCGCCCATCAGGTACTGCAGGCTCAGCGGGTCCACCAGCAGGGTCATGCCGTCGGTCAGCACCGCCAGGTCGTCCTCGGCCTGCGTCTCGTCGAACTCGAAGCCGTACTGGAAGCCCGAGCAGCCGCCGCCCTGGATGTACACGCGCAGCTTCAGATCGGGATTGCCCTCTTCGGCCACCAACTCGCGCACCTTGGCGGCGGCGGCGGTGGTGAACTGCAGCGGACGCTCCAGCGACTGGTAATCCGGCGCGTGGAGGGACTCGGGGGAGATGATGTCCATGCGCTCATGGTGGGGGGCCGGCACGGCGCATTCAAGCCGTGCGTGCGGAATGCGGCGTTGCAGGTGCGCTGAATCGCCCCGCATGCACCGCAAAAATCAGGGGCTCGCCGTCGCGCCCCCGCTGTCCCGCGTGGCATCGGCCCAGGTGAACGACTCGGTGACCGAGCCGCCCGAGCGTGGTTGCAGCCGCACTTCCACCCGCACGGGAGTGAAACCGGCGGGCAGGAACACGTCGCCTTCCACCTGCTCGAAATACTTGAACGAATACGCCACACCGGGCGCCTGCGGTTGCCGGCGCAGGTCCGCCCACGCCAGCTTGCGCAGTTTGCCGGCCTGCGTGCCTTCCACCGCCAGGGTCAGCTGCCCGGCGCTGACCCCGCCGCGGTTGAGGTTCTGGGTCAAGGTGGTGGCGAAGTGCCACGCATCGGCGCCCTGCGCCTGCAGGCGCAGGGCGTGCACGCTCAGACCGCGGCGTTGCCCGGTGGCGCCCACCAGCCGCTCATAGAAGGCCACGTCGGCACGCAGGCCGGCGATCTCTTCCTCGCGCTCGGCGAGGGCGCCCTGCAGGTCGCGGTTGGCGTCACGGCTGATCTGGTCGGAGCGCTTGAGCGTGGCGACCTGCTGCTCCTGCTCCTCGATGTAGGCCTTGGCCACGGCCAGTTGGCGCTCGGTGGCGGCCAGGCGGCCGCGGGTGTCGCCGCTGGAGGGCGCGAACACGCGCCATGCGCCCCAAGCGCCAAACAGCAGGGCGACGGCGACCAGCGCCGCCAGCAGGTAGGGCCCGCGGCGACCGCGCGCGGCGGGCATCGAACCGCCAGGCAGGCTGGCGGGCGGTGGGGTGGCTTCCATGACCGCTCCCGGAAAACCGGAGGAGCGATCAGCCTACTACGGCGGCGGCCTCCTGCCGCGCCTCGTCGAGGGTGGCCTCGGCGTGGATCAAGCGGCCAGTCAGCAATGCACCGGCGGCCATCTCGACCACCTTGTAGTGCACGTTGCCCTTCACCCGGGCCTTGGCGGCCAGCTCCACGCGTTCCTCGGCGTGGACGTCGCCCTCCAGGGTGCCGTTGAGCACGACGACCGGGGCACGGATCTCGCCGACAATGCTGCCGTTCTCAGCCAGGGTCAGCATGGCCGGCTTGCCTTCCTCGGCAATCACCTTGCCAACGATGCGGCCTTCCACGTACAGCCCGCCGCTGAACTGCAGGTCGCCGCGGATGGTCATCTGCGGGCCGATCAGGGTGTCGACCTGGCCCTCCGGCACGGAGGCCGACTTGCTCTTGAACTTCATTCAGGTGGTTCCGGTAGTGGAGATGTCGTTCCAGCCAAAGCTCTGGTCCAGCGCCACGCCGCCGCCACGCACGTCCACGCGCACGCGTTGCGGGGTGAAGCCGGGCGGCAGGCTCACGCTGCCCTTGAGCCGCTGGAAATAGCGGAAGGAAAAGGCCTGGGGCGGGCGCCCCGGCGACAGGTCCGACCAGGCCAGGGTGGCCGGCCGCCCGCCGCGCATGCCTTCGATGCGCAGTTGCAGTTGCCCCTGGGTGACGCCGCCGCGGTTGAGGCTCTGGGTCAGCACCACTTCGTACTGCCAGCTGCCCGGGGCCTCGGGGTCGAAGGCCACGGAATGCACGTTGAGCGGCTGCGGCTTGGCGCCGGGGCCGATCATGCGCTCGTAGAAGGCCAGGTCGGCGCGCAACTGGGCGATCTGCTCATCGCGCTGGGCCAGCGCGTCCTGCACTTCCTTGTTGGCGGCGCGGCTGATCTGGTCGGAACGGGAGAGGGTGGCTTCGCGCTGGCGCAGTTCGTCCAGTTCGCTCTGTACATGGCCCAAGCGGCCGCGGGCTTCCTCAAGGGCGGCGCTGATCACCGGCAGGCGCGGGGCCGCGGTGGACGAGGCCCACCACCAGACACCGGCCAACGAGGCCAACCAGACGACAGCCAGCCCCGCCCACACCCAGCCGCGGCGACGGGTGCGCTGCTGGGTGACCACGAAACGCGGCGGTGGTGGCTTGTTGACCATGGAATCCCCGTGAGCGCCAACAGGACACAGGCGCTCCTATACTGCGGCGGACAGTCTAGCGGGAACCCGACATGACCGATGCGCACCTGTTCGCAATTGGCGTAGTGCTGGCCTGGCTGGCGGGCATTCGCGTGTACCTGACCGTGTTCGGGGTCGGGTTGGCCGGCTTCTTCGGCTGGCTGGACCTGCCGCAGGCATTGGCCGTGGCCGCCTCGCCGTGGGTGATCGGGGTCTCGGGGGCGCTGGCGGTGGCCGAGTTCTTCGCCGACAAGATCCCCGGCGTGGATTCGGGCTGGGACCTGCTGCATACCCTGCTGCGGGTGCCCGCGGGGGCGTTCCTGGCCGCGGCCACGCTGGGCGGCGACACCGGTGAGCTGGGCGCGGGTGCGTTGGCCACCGGCGCCGGGGTGGCCTTGACCAGCCACCTGCTGAAGGCGAGCTCGCGCGCGCTGCTCAACACCTCGCCCGAGCCGGTGAGCAACTGGACCGCCTCGGTGACCGAGGACGTCGCGGTGGTCGGCGGGTTGGGCTTGGTGTTTGCCTACCCGTGGGTGGCGCTGTCGATCGTGGTAGCCATCACCGTCACCTTTGCGCTGGTGCTGTGGTGGGTGTGGCGCAAGCTGTTCCGGCGGGAGCCGCGTGTGCCGGCGGGCTGAGCACAAACAAGAACGCCACCTCGCGGTGGCGTTCTGCATGGCGCGGCGGGCGGCTGCGGTCAGCTTTCCATCTTCATCGACAGGTAGTTCTGGTCGCCCACGCGGTCCATCAGCGACAGCTGGGTCTCGATCCAGTCGATGTGCTCTTCCTCGGAGTCGAGGATGTCGGCGAACAGCTTGCGGCTGACGTAGTCGCTGACCGTCTCGCAGTACTTGATGGCTTCGCGCAGCAGCGGCACGGCCTCCAGCTCAAGCGCGAGGTCGCAGCTGAGCACTTCGCGCGGGCTCTCGCCGATCTTCAGCTTGCCCAGCGCCTGGAAGTTGGGCAGGCCATCCAGGAACAGGATGCGGTCCGACAGCTTGTCGGCGTGCTTCATCTCGTCGATGGACTCGTGGTACTCGTGGTCGGCGAGTTCCTTCAGGCCCCAGTTCTTCAGCATCTTGGCGTGCAGGAAGTACTGGTTGATGGCGGTCAGCTCGTTGAAGAGCGCCTTGTTGAGGTATTCGATGACCTTGGCGTCACCCTTCATCGGTGTGCTCCGTTTGCGTGGCAAGGCGCACTTTAGCCCGTTGCGCGCCACGAAGGACGGAACGCGAATCGCGTGCAGGCGCGGACGCGAATCAGTGGCGTTTGAGACGGGTGGGTGGCGGCAAGTCACCACCACGACGGCTGGCGGGGGCCGCCTTTAGCCCTGCCAATGGCGGGCCGTGTCGAGCCGTCAGGCGGCTTCGCGGAGCATCGGCAAGGGCAGTTCCAGCCGGACGTGGGCCTCTTCGAGGATGGCGGTAGCCATCTCGATGCAGCTGCCGCAGGTGGCGCCGGCGCCCGTACGCATGGTCAGTTCGGACATCGTGCGGCAGCCCGCTTCGGCGGCCTGGCGGATGGCGTGGTCGGTGACCCCATTGCAGATGCAGACGTACACGGCGGCGTTCGGGTGGCAGGCAACCGGATTGGCTGCATGCGCAGGGGAACACGAATGAGAATGATTGTCAATTATTGGAAGCTGAACCGGTGCTCCCGCCCCGGCCCGGCGTGCCGCCAGACTGCGGCCGCGGACGCGGGCGCGAGCGGACGGGGGGGC
>NZ_AVPU01000009.1 GCF_000768355.1 Lysobacter daejeonensis GH1-9 | reverse complement strand
GTCCGTGAAAACGGGGGTGAACCCATCCATGAATGCTAACGCCTGAGTTAAGCCGAGCCGCGAAGCGGCTTCGGCTTGAATGAACTGTTAGGTCGCAGACTAGGGCCGCACAGCAGGGAAAACAACGGTTACCGCCGACGACGGAACAAGAACCTACTAAACAGTTCTTCCGGTGTGGCGGCCTGCTGGAAGAATAGTCGCAGGGCAAGGCTAGCGAGGGAAAACGCCAGCACCGCCAAAGCGAGATGAGCAGGAGACGCATGCCCAATGGAGAAGCCAGCCTGATGCAGGAACGCGGTGATGCCGACGGCGAATGTAATGGACGCTGCATGCCAAGCGACCCGCATAACGGGTGTCATGGGCTTTAGGAAGTGATTAGCCATCAATGCGGCCTAACGCCTGAATTAAGCCGAGCCGCGAAGCGGCTTCGGCTTGAATGAATTGTTAGGCACGCGGCTCGCGGCCTGTGGCAACGAGGATAACGCCCTTTGAGGTGCCCCAAGCGCCCATCAGAATCCACCCAGAGTGAAACAGTAGTGCCAGCTCCCCATCGACCCGGCGCGGCGGACGCCCATAGCTAATGGTTCCGGTCTGAAAGTAGTAAGCGATTGCTGAGAGGCTGTTGTAACAGAGCCAGCCGCCGAGCAAGAGCAGGCACAAACCAAAGATCTGAGTGCCGAGCCGAGAAGGTGTCATTGCGGGCCTAACGCCTGAATTAAGCCGAGCCGCGAAGCGGCTTCGGCTTGAATGAATTGTTAGGTGCGTGCCTGATTGGCGACTTGAAGCACCTGATGAGTGAGATGCACCGCTACATCTTGGGCAAGCGAGTATGCAGGATGGATGACCTCAAAGGCTTCAAGCGCTTCCTCAAGTAATTCCATGCGCGTTCCCTCATCAAGCATGGCGAGCGAATTGCGCTTGAACAGGTGATGTGCAACGAAATTCCTGGCTTTTAGTGCCTCTCCGAACGCCGCCTCAAGGTCTTCAGCCATGTTGAGCTTTTTCCCCATTCTCCTGAGGGCTTTGCCGAGCGTAAGCCCGTCTATTTCCACCCGGAGGCGTTGGTAGGTATCTGCGTTGGGAGCTAAGAAGCTGTTCGTCTCAAGCGCATCAAGCGCGAGGAGAGCTGTGCCAAGCTCCATTTCGAGCATTTGCGAGGCTTCTAGCGCTCGCCCTGCTGCTTCGTAAACTGCCTGACGCGTAGACATTTGGTCAGCACCTAACGCCTGAATTAAGCCGAGCCGCGAAGCGGCTTCGGCTTGAATGAACTGTTAGGCCTACAAGCCGAGCTGCATGCCATTGATGACACTGTCCAATACCTTGGTCTCGAAGTCCTGCAATTTTTGCCACGTGACCATGTCTAGCTTGGACCATTGTCCGCCGGCCGAAAGTCGCTTGCCTTTCTGGTATGCGTCAGCCCAGACGGCCTGGCAGCCTGACTCCCCTGTAAGGCCTTGCTTATCAACGATGCGAGCGGCAACCGACCCAACGAACTCCTTATCTGCGCCCAGCGCTAGGCCGGTTATCTCGCAGTACTTGTAATCGGGGGCAGCCGACGCGGTGAACGGTAGGAGCAAGAGGGATGCAACGACTAGGAATCGCATAGAACTCTCCTGTAGGCCTAACGCTAATTAGATCCCGTTTAGGGACGATAACACCGTATGGTCGGGACGCCCCCTGAGCCTGTCAATCGGAAAATTCCCACACAAGATCAATCCCTTGGCTGACTGTGCGGGCGCATCAGACACCTTACCGTTGCCGTGATATCAGGCAAAAGTGAGGTGATATGGATTATCAGCCGCAAAAGTCAGTGATAAGCACGGACGCTTCAGCCCCTTCGCGTCCCCGGCTGTTGGATGAAGTTCGCCGCAGGATCCGCGTCAAACACTACAGTTTGCGCACTGAGCGGGTGTATATCGCCTGGATTCGGCGCTTCATCCTGGCCAACGGCAAGCGCCATCCGCGCGATCTGGGACAGCCTGAGATCGAGGCCTTCCTCTCCCATCTGGCAGTGGAGGGGCAGGTCTCCGCGAGCACGCAGAACCAGGCCTTGTCAGCGCTGCTGTTCCTTTATCGCGAGGTGCTGGCGATGGAGTTGCCGTGGCTGGATGGCATCGTGCGCGCCAAACGCCCCCAGCGGGTACCGACCGTGCTGTCCAAGCAGGAGGTCGCCGCGGTGCTGGCCCATCTGGACGGGCGGATGTGGCTGATCGCCAGCCTGCTGTACGGGACGGGCATGCGGGTGCTGGAGTGCATGCGTCTGCGGGTGAAGGACGTGGATTTCTCCCGCAACGAGATCACGGTGCGCGAGGGCAAGGGTGCGAAGGATCGCCGCACGGTGTTGCCGCAGTCGCTGGCGTCGGCCTTGGAGCGCGAGGTGGTGCGTGCGCGTGCGCTGCACGACGACGATCTGCGGCAGGGGTTTGGCGAAGCCTATCTGCCGGCGGCGTTGGCGCGTAAATACCCGCAGGCGGCGCGTGACTTCGGTTGGCAATACCTGTTTCCTGCAGCGAGACGTTCACTGGACCCAAAGTCGGGGCAGGAACGGCGCCATCATGTCGATCCGGAATCACTGGGTCGCGTGTTGCGTCGGGCCCGGTTACGGGCGGACATCGCCAAGCCGGTGACCGCGCATACGTTCCGCCACTCGTTCGCCACGCACCTGCTGGAGCGCGGCTACGACATCCGCACGGTACAGGAGCTGTTGGGCCACAAGGACGTCGCGACCACGCAGATCTACACCCACGTGCTCAATCGCGGCGCGGGTGGCGTGCTCAGCCCATTGGATGGGCTCGGCTGAGCTCAGTCGATGAACTGCAGGCGCGCCAGTTCGGCGTACAGGCCGTCCTGGGCCAGCAGTTGCTCGTGCCTGCCTTCGGCGACGATGCGGCCGTGGTCCATCACCACGATGCGGTCGGCCTTGAGCACGGTGGCCAGGCGGTGGGCGATGACCAGGGTGGTGCGGCCTTCCATCAGCGTTTCCAGCGCCTGCTGCACGGCGCGCTCGCTCTGTGCGTCCAGCGCGCTGGTGGCTTCGTCCAGCAGCAGGATGGGGGCGTCCTTGAGCAGCGCGCGGGCGATGGCGATGCGCTGCTGCTGGCCGCCCGACAGGCGCGCGCCGCGCTCGCCGAGTTGCGTGTCCAGACGCTCGGGCAGGGCGGCGACGAAATCGGCGGCGTGGGCCGCCCTGACGGCGGCATCCACCTCGGCGTCGCTGGCGTCAAGGCGGCCATAGCGGATGTTGTCGCGCGCGTTGGTGGCAAAGATGGTCGGGTGTTGCGGCACCAGCGCGATCGCTTCGCGCAGCGCCGCCGGGTCGAGCTGGCGGAGGTCGACGTTGTCCACCTTCACTTGGCCCGCCTGCGGGTCGTGGAACCGCAGCAGCATCGAGAACACCGTGCTCTTGCCGGCCCCCGACGGGCCCACCAAAGCCACGGTCTCGCCCGGTTGGACATGCAGGCTGAAATCTTCCAGTGCCGGTGCGTCGGGGCGCTGCGGATAGTGGAACGTGACGTGGTCCAGCACGATGTCGCCGCGAACCGGCGCAGGCAGGCCCGTCGGCGCGGCAGGCGCGCTGATGGCGGGTGTCTCCTCCAGCAATTCGCTGATGCGGCCCATGCCGCCGGCGGCGCGCTGGAGTTCGTTCCACACTTCGGCCAGTGCACCCACTGAACCGCCACCAATCAGCGCGTACAGCACGAACTGGCCCAGGGTGCCGGCGGTCATGCGGCCGGATGCTACGTCATGCGCTCCTGACCACAGCACCAACGTGATGGCACCGAACACCAGCACAATGGCGATGGCGGTGACCCAGGCCTGCGCCCGGATGCGTCGGCCTGCGGTGGCCACTGCGGTCTGCAATGCGCTGGCAAAGCGTCCGCGCTCGTAGGGTTCGCGGGCATGCGCCTGCACGGTGGGCACTGCGCCGAGGGTTTCGGCGGCGAGTGCGTTGGCGTCCGCCACGCGGTCCTGGCTGGCACGCGAAATTTTCTGCAGCCGGCGCGCGCCCAGCACGATGGGCAGCACGGCCAGCGGAATGCCGAGCAGGGCAAAGGCGGCCAGCCGCGGACTGGTCACGAACAGCATGGTCAGGCTGCCGAGGAACGTCACCACGCTGCGCAGCGCCACCGACATCGTCGACCCGATCACGCTGCGCAGCAGTTCGGCATCGGCGGTCAGGCGCGAGACCAGTTCGCCGCTGCGGTTGCGGTCGTGGAAGCCCAGGTCAAGCCCCACCAGGTGTCCGTACAGGCGCTCGCGGAGGTCGGCGACCACCTTTTCGCCGAGCAACGACACAAAGTAGAAGCGCGCGGCCGTGGCCAGGGCCAGCGCCACGGCGACGACGAACAGCAGCAGGAAGGCGCGGTCGATCGCGGCGCCGCCGCCTTGCGCGAAGCCCTGGTCGATCATCGTGCCAAAGGCCTTCGGCAAGGTGAGCGTGGCTGCCGAGGAGCAGGCCAGCGCGACCAGCCACGCGGTGAACAGGCCGCGGTGCCGGCTCACGAAGGGCCACAGGGTGCGCAGGCTGCCGATGGGCGCCTTGGCCGGGGGGGGGGCGGGAGCGGCGTCGGCCGGCTGGTTCATTCTTCGTCCTGAGCGGTCATGCGCACCCGGTCACGGGTTGCGTCGCGAAGCAGCACTTTCAAGGGGGCAAGGCGTTCGGCAGGCAAGCGCACGCGCAGGCGCGCGCCTTCGGGGCCGAAGGTTTCGTCCAGTTTTTCCGCGCCAAACTGGGCCAGCGCCGCGTGCACCGCGCCCGTGTCTTCGAAGGGGTAGGCCACGGTGACTTGCGCGTGCACCACCAAGGGCTGGCGTGCGGCGGTACGCAGGCACTCCGCGGTCGCGCCCCCGTAGGCGCGCACCAGCCCGCCCGCGCCCAACTTGATGCCGCCATACCAGCGCGTAACGACTACCGCCACCTGGTCGTAGCCCTGGCCGTCAATCGCAGACAGGATGGGGCGGCCGGCAGTGCCTGCCGGCTCGCCGTCGTCGTTGAAGCGGTACAGGCCGCCAATGCGATAGGCCCAGCAGTTGTGCGTGGCGGTGGGATCGCCGACTTCGGCAAAGAACGACAGCGCCTGTTCCGGCGCGGTCACCGGCGCGGCCTGTGCCAGGAAGCGGCTGTGCTTGACCTCCAGCAGGTGCGTGGCCCGTGCGGCCAGTGTGTCGATGCTCATGCCTGTGGACCCATGCCGCGGATTTTACCTTGCGCGCTACTGCGCAAGGGGCGCGAGGTCCTGTGGGATGGCGTGGTCCGGGAAATGACGACGGAACAAGGCGAGGCTGGCGCGCGCACCCTCGACGTCCTCGGCAGCCTGGCGCAGTCGGATGCGGTCCAGCCAGGCGGTGGCCGCCAAGCGGGTGTCTTCTTCGACGGGTATGTCGCGCGGCTCGCGGTCTCCAATGCGAGCAGCGCTACCCAGCCTGCTGCCGGTGACCACCACGGATTCCCGGGCGGTGCTGCGTTGCGCGGACTTGGCGGCGCTGGCAGCGGCGGCACGATCGGAGGCGACTGCTTCCGACGTGGGAGCGGCAGCGGGTACCGGTGCAGGGGGCGCCGGTGGCGGTGCGGGCGGCGCCGCAGCCACGGGTGCCGGGGCAAGCTCCATCGGAGGCTCGTCCGCGGCTTCGATCGAATCGATGATGACCGGCGGCTCCTGGGGCGCTGCAACCTTGGACCTGGACGCCACCGGCGGCACCATCTGCCGCTGCGGTTGCGGCTCATCGTTGATGGCCTCGGGTTTGGCTTTGGTCTCTGCCTCGGGGGGCGCGACCGGCGGCATGGCTGCCGCAGCGTCAGCCGCCTCCGCATGGGGCTCGGCCACTTGCGGCGCAGCCGCTGGACCCTCTTCCAGTGCAGGCAACTCCGCCTCCGGGCGTAGCCGCATTTGCCAGCTGATGCCCACGGCCAGCGCCAACGTCGCGGCCACGCCCAACACGGCCGGCCAACGCCGGTGGCGCCGGGGCGCGGTGGCCAGCGCAGCATGGGCGGCGGAGAGGATCCGCGCATCCAGCGCCGCGGGGGGCTCGCCATGCGGCCCAATGCGTGACAGTCGCGAGGCCAGCTCGCGCTCTTCAGGCGTCAACGGATCACGGGAGACGGGGCTCATGACACCAACCCCGCGCGAAGCTTGTCCATGGCGTAACGCAGCCTCGATTTGACGGTTTCTCGCCCGGTGCCGGTGATCGTGGCGATGTCCTCCAGGCTCAGTTCCTGTTCCAGGCGGAGCAGCACCACCGCACGTTGTTCCTCGGGCAGCGCCTCGATGGCCAGTTGCAGGCGCCGCCGTTGCTCGAATTCCGAAAGGGTGTGCTCGGGCGTTTCGGGGTCGGGGACGCGCGCAGCGCGCTCGTCGCCATCCTCGGGCGCCGCTGGGCGGTGCTTGAGTCCGCGCCAGTGGTCATTGAGCCGGTTGTGGGCGATCCGGAACAGCCACGTGGCGAAGTTGGCCTCCGGCTTCCACCCCGCACGGGCGGCAATGACCCGCTGCCAGACGTCCTGGAAGAATTCCTCCGCCAATGCCTGGTCGCGCAGTTGGCGCAGCAGGAAGCGGAACAGCGGGCCGCGGTGGCGGGCGTACAACTGCTCGAACGCGGTGCCGTCTCCCGCCACCCAGGCGAGCATCAGCACGTCGTCGCCGGGGGCGGCACCGGAGTTCATGCCGTTCAGGGTACGGGCTCCCGTTGCCGTCGGGAAGCCGTTGCGGCATGGTGGGGACATTGACAGGGGCAGGCAGGCCAATTCGGAGATCACCCTCCCATGCAACGCATGGAAGGGTGGGACGGGGTTGGCATTGCCTGAACGGACGCGGGCTGGGGAGGCACGCGCCCTGAAGGGATTGCGTTGTCAACAATGATGAAAGTCCACACAAGCGAGGACATGGCGCCGCCGGCGGACGTGCAGTCGTTGGCCGACCGTTTGCAGCGGGCGTTGCTGCCCGGAGCGGGGCTGGCCATGGCATGGCGCGCCTCGGGCAACGGCGACAGCGGCCTCTCGGTGCTGGACGCGTCCGAGTCGGCCATTGCACTCGCCCGGCAATTGTTGGACGCCGGACAGACCATCCCCGAGTCCAACGGGCGGCTGTCCACCGCGTGGGCGTTGTCGGACGGCACGCGCGTGGCCGTGGTGGGCGAACCTGCAGCGCCGGTCCCCGACGACGTGCGCCGGGATTGGCCGCGGCTGGTCCGCGATCTGGCCACCGCGTGGCTGGAACTGCGCCGCGCCGAGGCGCGCATGGTGGCGCTGCAGAAGTCCGAGCAACTGCAGCAGGCGCTGTACGAGATCGGTGACCTTGCCGGCTCGGACCTGGACATGGCCGACATGCTTCGCCGCATCCACGCCATCGTCGGGGGGCTGATGTATGCGGAGAACTTCTACATCGTGCTGTACGACGATGTGCGCGACCGCATGCGGTTCCTGTATTTCGCCGACGAGCGCGATCCGTTCGTCGCCGATCCGGGCGTCGAGTTTGGCCCCGACGACATGCCAGACAGCCTGACCTTGGCCTTGCTGCGCCATGGCGAGCCACTGCAGGGCACGACCGACGACATCCGCCAACAACTAGGTATTGGTGCTCTGACGCAGACTGGGGAGAGCGCCCAGCCACCGGCAGCAGGTCCCGAGAGCGAAGACTGGCTGGGCGTGCCCATGCGGCGCGACGATCGCGTGTGCGGTGCGGTGGTGGTGCAGAGTTACGACCGCCCCAACTTGTTTGGCGAGGAGGAGCGGGCGCTGCTGTCGTTCGTGGCCCAGCATATCCTCACCGCGTTGGATCGCCACCGCGCCCGCGAGGAACTGGAACGGCGCGTGGAGGAGCGCACGCGCGCATTGCAACTGAGCAACCGCGACCTGCAGGCCGAGATCGTGGAGCGCCAGCGCGCCGAAAGGCTGCAGCGGGCGTTGTTCCGCATCGCCGAACTGTCGATCACCGCCGAGAGCCTGGAACGCTTCTACGCCCATGTGCATGACGTGGTCGGCGAGCTTCTGTATGCGCGCAACTTCTACATCGCGCTGCTGTCCGACGACGGGAGCTCGCTGGAGTTTCCCTATTCGATCGACGAGCGGGACATGGCGCGCGCCACGCGCAAGCTGTCCTCGGGTTTGACCGAGTACGTGCTCGCGCAGGGCCGGCCCCTGCTCGCCGACAGGGCGCGGATCGAGGCACTCGAAGCGCAGGGGCTGGCGCGCAGCATGGGCGCGCTCGCGTATTGCTGGCTGGGCGTCCCGTTGTACCGCGAGGACACCGTGGTCGGCGTCATCGCGGTGCAGAGCTATTCGCCCGCGATCATGTTCAGCGTGCGCGACCAGGAGCTGCTGACGTTCGTCGCGCACCACATCAGCATCGCGCTGGCACGCAAGCAGGCGCAGGACCGATTGGTGTCCGCCCACGCCGAGTTGGAGCAGCGCGTGGAAGCACGCACCCGGGAACTGGCCGCGACCAACGCCGAGCTGCTGCAACAGATCGGCGAGCGCTTGCGCGCGGAGCAGCAGCTGACCCATCAGGCGCGCCACGACGCCTTGACCGGCTTGCCCAACCGCAACCAACTGCTCGATCGCCTCGCGGCGGCGATTGCCAATGCACGGCAGGATCCTTCACGCCTGTTTGCCGTGCTGTTCCTGGACCTGGACCGGTTCAAGCTGGTGAACGACAGCGTGGGTCACTCGGCCGGCGACGAACTGCTGGTGGAGGCGGGCCGGCGCATCGTGTCGATGGTGCGGACAGGTGACACGGTGGCGCGGTTGGGTGGCGACGAGTTCGCGATCCTGATCGAAGGCCTTGAGGGCCAGCATGTCGCCGAGGAGCTGGCGCGCCGCATCCTGGGCGCGTTGGGCCAACCCTGCTGGATCGCAGGGCGCGAGGTGTTCCCGTCGGCCAGCCTGGGCATCGCACTCTGGCACCCGCGCTATCGCAATGGCGTCGAGCTGCTGCGCGATGCCGACGCGGCGATGTATAGGGCCAAGGCCGCCGGTCGCGACCGGCTGGCGGTGTTCGACGAGGACATGCGCGAAGAGGCGGTCAAGATCCTCGACCTCGAGGCTGACCTGCGCCGGGCGATCAATGGCGATGGCTTCGTTGCGTATTACCAGCCCATCGTGCAGTTGGGCGACGGGCTGATCGTGGGGCACGAGGCGCTGCTGCGCTGGCGCCATGAACGGCGCGGCCTGCTGATTCCGCCCGATTTCATCGGGCTGGGTGAGGACAGTGGATTGATCGAGGCCGTTGACTGGGTGATGTACGACCAGGTGGCGGCGCGCCTTGCCCAGGGCGTGAAAGGGTATGTGTCGATCAATGTATCGCCACGGCACTTCCGGTCACCGGAGTTCGCCGACCGGCTGCTGCGCCTGCTGGCCACGCATCGCGCCAACCCCGCGCAGTTGCGCCTGGAAATCACCGAAGTGGCGCTGCTCGACGATGTGCCGCGCGCCCTGCGGATGCTGCGCACGTTGCGCAGCCACGGGGTGGTGGCCCAACTGGATGACTTCGGGACCGGCTACTCGGCGCTGTCGTACCTGCATCGCTTCCCGATCGAGTGCCTGAAGATCGACCAGAGCTTTGTCGCGGGACTGGAGGGCGATACGCGGCCGGAAAGCGAGGCGGTGATTCGCGCCATCCAGGCCCTTGCCGGGACCCTGGGCATCCACACCATCGGCGAGGGCATCGAAACGCCCCTGCAGCGCGAAATCCTGCGCGAACTGGGATGCAGCCACGGCCAGGGATTCCTGTTCGGAATCCCGGCCGAGGCCATGGTTCAGGCCGCAGACGGCGCCCTCATTCACTGACGCCGGGGGTGGCGCCGCCCTCCGAGAGGCCACGTGCGGCCTGGATCAGCCGCACGAGTTCCGCGCGCTGGCCGTCCTTGTCCTCGCCCCGCGCACCGCGGACGGTGGACTCGATTGCGGTCCAGTTCCACCGCTCCAGGTGCGTGCCGCCGCGCAGCGCGTCGGCAAAGCCCGCCACGCCCGCTGCCAGGCGCAGGGCGTTGCTCGGCCGTTGCGCCAACGCGCTCGCGGCGATGGGAGTCTCGATCAGCTGGCTGTCGGCGCCGCCCGGCTGCTTGTAGCGCAGCCGCAGATGCGCCAGTTCGCCGCTGTTGGCGCCGCCGGTGGCAACTGCACCGCCGTAGCGCAACGCCGGGACGCGCTCCACACCGCTGCCAACCGGCGTGATCTCGTACAGCGCCGTGACCTCGTGGCCTGCGCCGATGTCACCCGCGTCCACCTTGTCGTTGGCGAAATCCTCGCGGCGCAACAGGCGGTTTTCGTAGCCGATGAGGCGGTATTCGGCCACGTGCGCGGGATTGAACTCCACCTGCACCTTCACGTCGCGGGCGATGGTGTGCAGCGTGCCGCCCATCTGCTGCACCAGCACGCGCTGGGCCTCCAGCGCGGTGTCGATGTAGGCATGGTTGCCATCGCCCACGTCGGCCAGGCGCTCGGCCATCTCGTCGTTGTAGTTGCCCTTGCCGAAGCCCAGCGTGGACAGTGCGATGCCGTGCTGGCGCTGGTCGGCCACCAGCGTTTCCAGGGCGCGGCGGTCGACCACGCCGACGTTGAAGTCGCCGTCGGTTGCCAGCAGCACGCGGTTCACGCCCCCCGGAATGAAGGCCTGCTTGGCCATGGCGTAGGCCAGTTGGATGCCTTCGCCGCCATTGGTGCTGCCGCCGGCCTGCAGCCGTTCCAGCGCGGCCAGGATTTCGCCCTGGCGATTGCCCGGCGTGGGCGGCAACACCAGTCCGGCCGATCCGGCATACACGACGATGGAGACGCGGTCCTGCGGCCGCAACTGCCGCACCAGCAGCGCGAGCGAGCGCTTGAGCAGGGGTAGCTTGTCGGGTTCATCCATTGAACCCGACGTGTCGATCAACAGCACCAGGTTGGCCGGCGGCAACTTGGCGGCCGGGACTTCATAGCCCTTGATGCCGATCATCAGCAGTTGGCGCTTGGCGTTCCACGGCGCGGGCGCCAACTCGGTGGTTACGCGGAAGGGCGTGTCCGCGCGTGTCGGAGCGGGGTGCCCGTAGTGGAAGTAATTGATGAACTCTTCCGCGCGGACCGCGTCTGCGGGTGGGCGGATGCCGTCGTTGAGCATCCGCCGGACATTGCTGTAGCTGCCGGTATCCACGTCCACCGAGAAGGTGGACACGAGTTGCTCGCTGGCGCGGTGGATGGGGTTGTCCTCGCGCGCTTCGTACTGCTCGGTGTTGGCGATCTCCGCCGACGGCAGGACGCCGACATAAAGGGGCTTCTGCGGAGCAGGCGGGGCGGCTGGGGGCGCCATCATCATGGCTTCCGCGTGCTTCACCCGGCTGCCGGTGACGACAACGGCGGCAGCAGCATCGGCGGCGGCCGCTGCTTCGGCCTCGGCGGGGCGCATGGCTGCCCGGTGGCAGCCCACCAGGGCCGTGCTGGAGATCAAGGCAAACAGCAGGGTGCGTTGCATGAGGCTCGTCCTTGGGGTTGGGTGATCCTTCCAACGCATGACCCCGGCGAATGGGGTTGATGGATTCGATCAGCCCGTGCGGATGACCAACAGCCTCGGCTCGGTCATGTCCTCGATGGCACAGCGAACGCCTTCGCGGCCCACGCCAGAGTCCTTGATCCCGCCATAGGGCATGTTGTCGACGCGGAAGCTGGGCACGTCCCCCACCACCACGCCGCCCACCTCCAGCCGGTCCCAGGCCTGCATCGCATGGGCGATGCGACCGGTGAACACCCCCGCCTGCAGGCCGAAGCGGCTGTCGTTGACCCGGGCGATGGCATCGTCGAAATGCTCGAACGGTTCGATGAAGGCGACCGGCCCGAACGCCTCCTCGCGGTACAGCGTGCAATCGCGGGGTACGCGTTCCAGCAGCGTCGCGGGCAGCAGGTTGCCTTCGCGCTTGCCGCCGGCCAGCCGCTTGGCACCGCCGTCGCGCGCTTCCGCGATCCAGGACTCCACGCGCTTGGCCGCGGCCTCGTCGATCATCGGGCCAATGAATGTGTGCTCGTCGCGCGGGTTGCCCATCGGCAGCTTCGCCACCGCGGCTTTCAGCTTGCGGCGCAGTTTGTCATGGACCGCCGCATGGGCGTAGATGCGCTGCACGCTGATGCAGCTCTGGCCGCTCTGGTAATAGGCGCCGAACACCAGCCGCTGCACGACGTGGTCCAGGCTGGCGCCGGGTTCATCATCGATGATGCAGGCGGCATTGCCGCCCAGCTCCAGTGTCACCTTCTTGCGCCCGGCGCGTGCCTTGAGGTCCCAGCCGACCAGGCCACCGGTGAAGCTGAGCAGTGCGATCCGTTCGTCCTCCACCAACAGTCCGGCGTCCTGGTTGGAGCACGGCATGACCGAGAACGCACCTTTGGGCAGGTCGGTTTCGGCCAGCACTTCGCCAATGATCAGCGCGCCCACCGGCGTCTTGTCCGAGGGCTTGAGCACGAATGGGCAGCCGGCGGCGATGGCCGGTGCAACCTTGTGTGCCACCAGGTTGAGCGGGAAATTGAACGGGGTGATGAAGCTGCACGCGCCCACCGGCACGCGGCGGGTCATGCCCCGGTAGCCACGGGTGCGCGGCGATAGCTGCAGCTCCAATACCTCGCCGCCGATGCGGGTGGCTTCGCCCGCGGCGATGCGGAAGGTGTCGATGAGGCGGGTGACCTCGCCGCGCGCATCCTTGATCGGCTTGCCGGCCTCGATGCAGAGCGCTTGCGCCAACTCTTCGGCGCGCTCGGTGAAACGGCGGACGCAGTGCTCCAGTACGTCGCGGCGGGCGTCCGGCGGGAAGGCGGCCATCGCTTCGCGGGCCTTGTGCGCCGCAACGATCGCCTTGCGCACCGCCGTGGCATCGGCCAGCGCCACGCGGGTGGCCGGCTTGCCGCTGTACTTGTCCATGACCTCAAGGTTGGCGTTGGCCTCAACCGGGCGGTTGGCGAGGTAGTAGGGGTAGCGCTTCTTCAGCATGGCGGGGCGCGCGAGAGGGGCCTGCACCGAGGTTAGTACATCGCGCTCGGTAGGAGGGCGTTCCGCGGCGGCTGCGGGCCCTGGCTAGGCCTGCCGGATGTGTCAGTTACGCGGGTCTTCAACCCGGAGTTGGAGCGTGCCATCGGACAGTCGGGCTTCCAGCCTGTCGCCGGGGGCGGCATCGAGGACGCTGCGCACGACATGTCGGTCCGGCCTCTGCAGGATGGCGTAGCCACGCGCCACCGTGGCCAGTGGGCTGACGGCCTCGAGGGAGCGGGCCAGGCCGCGCAAGCGCAGGGCATCGTTGGCCAGTTGCCGCGCCACCGCCGCCTTCGGGCGATGCGACAACAGCGCGAGACGTTCGCGCAGGCGCTGGATCCGGCGCTGCGGGTGCGTGGCGCGCAACACGGTCTCCGCGTGGCGCAGGCGGGCCTGCTCACCCGCCAGACGCTGCCGCCATGCCAGCAGCATCCGGCGCAGGGCGTCCTGCTGGCGGCGGCGCAGGGCTTCCAGGCGCGCCTGGGGGCGCTGGGCGTTGAGCCGCAAGGCGGCGCGGTCGGCGCGTTGCATGGCCTGCCGCACGCGCTGCAGTGACTGGCGCTGCAGGCGTGTGTGCAGTGCAGCCGTACGGCGCGCCAGGTCGTCGCGGTCGGGCACCAGCAGTTCGGCGGCGGCGGAGGGCGTGGGCGCACGCAGGTCCGCGGCGAACTCCACCAGGCTGAAATCGGTTTCGTGGCCGATGGCGGCGACCACCGGAACCGGGGACGCGGCCACGGCACGGGTAAGTTGCTCGTCATTGAAGGCCCACAGGTCTTCCAGCGAGCCGCCACCCCGGGTCAGCAGCAGTACGTCATATCGGCCGCAGGCTGCGGCGCGCTGGAACATGGCCCGGATCTGCGGCGGGGCGCCTTCGCCCTGCACCGGCACCGGCAGTACATCCACCTCCGCCAGGGGGAAGCGCCGGCCGAGCACACTCAACACGTCGCGCACGGCCGCGCCACTGGGCGAGGTGATCACGCCGATGCGCGACGGGTAGGCGGGCAGGGCACGCTTGCGGCTGGCATCGAACAGCCCTTCGGCCTGCAGCCGGGCACGCAATTCCTCGTAGGCGCGGCGCAGAGCGCCTTCGCCAGCCTCTTCCATGTGGTCCAGCACCAGTTGGTAGTCGCCGCGGGCTTCGTACAGGGTGAGCCGACCGCGGGCGAGCACCTTCAGGCCTTCGCGGGGCGTGAATTTCAGCCAGCTGCTCTTGGGGCGGAACATCGCGCAGCGGACCTGCGCGCGGGCGTCCTTGAGGGTGAAGTAGAGGTGCCCCGAGCTGGGCCGTGACAGATTGCCCAGCTCCCCTTCCACCCAGACCAGCGGGAAGGCGCCTTCCAGCAGGTCGCGCGCCAGCGTGTTGAGCTGGCTGGGGGTCAGGACGTCGGGGGTGTCGTCGCGGGACATCGGCGCTTCGGGCGGACGGCAGCACACCCTACCGCACGTGGCACGCGGGGTCACGCATCGACCGGCAGGCCGAGAGCCGCAGGGAGGGCTGGCAGGTCGGAGCGTTACAATACCCGGATGAACTCCGAAGCCCCCAAGCCCTGCGCTGTTCCCGCCTTTGGTCCGATGCCGCGCCGCCACACCCGCTCCGTCGTCATCGGTGGCGTGAGCGTGGGCGGCAGCGCGCCGGTGGTGGTGCAGTCGATGACCAACACCGACACCGCGGACGTCGCCTCCACCACGAAACAGGTGGCGGAACTGTGGCGCGCGGGCTCGGAGCTGGTGCGGGTCACGGTCAATACGGTTGAAGCCGCGGCCGCCGTGCCGCGCATCGTCGACAAGCTGGCGATGATGGGCATCTCGGTGCCGATCATTGGCGACTTCCACTACAACGGCCATCAGCTGCTCACTGCCGAACCGGCCTGCGCCGAGGCACTGGCCAAGTACCGCATCAACCCGGGCAACGTCGGCTTCGGCAAGAAGAAGGACAGCCAGTTCGCCACCCTCATCGAACTGGCGATCAAGCACGGCAAGCCTGTGCGCATTGGCGCCAACTGGGGTTCTCTGGACCAGGCGCTGGCCGCGCAGCTGATGGACGAGAACCACAAGCTGGCCCAGCCGAAGGACGCCGCGGAAGTGCTGCGCGAGGCGCTGATCCGCTCCGCGCTGGATTCGGCCGCGCGCGCCGTGGAGATCGGCTTGCCGGCCGACCGCATCGTGCTCAGCACCAAGGTGTCGGGCGTGCAGGAACTGATCGCGGTTTATCGCGAGCTTGCCCGTCGCGGCGACTACGCGTTGCACCTGGGCCTGACCGAGGCCGGTATTGGCAGCAAGGGCATCGTTGCCTCCAGCGCGGCGTTGGGCGTGCTGCTGCAGGAAGGCATCGGCGACACCATCCGCATCTCGCTCACGCCTGAGCCGGGCCAGGCGCGCAGCAACGAAGTGATCGTCGCGCAGGAACTGCTGCAGACCATGGGCCTGCGCGCGTTCACCCCGATGGTCACCGCCTGCCCGGGCTGCGGACGCACCACCAGTACCTTCTTCCAGGAGTTGGCGCAGAAGGTGCAGGAGCATGTGCGAGCGAAGATGCCGGAGTGGAAGGTGACCCATCCGGGCGCGGAGAACCTGACGCTGGCCGTGATGGGGTGCGTGGTCAACGGTCCCGGCGAATCGCGCCACGCCAACATCGGCATTTCGCTGCCCGGCACGGGCGAAGCGCCTTCGGCGCCGGTGTTCGAGGACGGGGAGAAGACCGTGACCCTGCGCGGCGAAGGTATTGCCGATGAGTTCGTGGCGATCATCGACCGTTACGTTGAACGACGGTATGGGGCGCGCGCCTGACCCAGGCGCTGGCAAGGGTGCCTTGGACTAGATCATTCCGCGTGTGACCGCCGGGGCGGCGGCGACTCCGCAAGATGACAGGAGACCGCATTGCATTCGTCGAATCCCACTCGTCGGCGACGTCGCGTCCTGCTGGCGGTCATGGGGCTGCTGGTTCCGCTTTGCATCTTCGCAGCGCTGGCGCTCTGGGGGATTCGAGGTGAGCCGCTTCGCTTTGATGTGGCGGCCATGCACGTGTTGCGTGCCTGGGCCGAGCCGCATAGGGACGCCGCGATCCTGTGGATGAGCCATCTCGGCTACAGCCATGGTGTCGTGCCGTTCGACCTGCTTCTCGTGATCGCACTGCTGCTACGGCGACGTTGGCGCGAAGGGGCATTTGCCCTGGTGGCACTGGGTGGGTCGCTTTGGCTCAACGGACAGTTGAAGGCACTGTTTGGCCGGCCCCGGCCGGACCTCTGGGAGCCGCTGTGGCGCTATTCGGGCTACAGCTTTCCGAGCGGGCATGCGGCGGCCACCGCGTCGCTGACCCTGGTGCTGGCGCTGCTGGCGTGGCGCACGCGCTGGCGCGTGCCGGTACTGGTGCTCATGGTGCCTTTCACGCTGCTGGTGGGCGTATCACGACCCTACATGGGCGTGCACTATCCATCCGATGTGCTGGCCGGATGGGCATTCGGCTGTGCGTGGGCTGTCTCGTGCTATCTCGTGGCATTCCATCGGCACGATCCTTGGCACGGATGGACGGCTGGGCGCTTCAGCTAACTCCCGTGGTTGGCAGCGCTCCAAGGGAGAGCGATCACTCGCCCGGTTTGGCCGCCTGCACGGGACCAGTGGTCGCCGCGCGTCGCGCCAGTTGCGCCTCGCGATGGGCGATGTAGGCATTGGCGGTGAAGATGATGCCCGCGCCAATGGCGGTCCAGCGATCGACCTGTTCGTCGAACAGCAGGTAGCCCAATGTGGCGACAATGGGCAATTGCATGAAACTGATCGGTGTAAGCGCCGATACGTCACCCAGTTTCAGCGCTCGCGTCCAGAGCATGTGTCCGCTGGTGCCGAGTACGCCGGCTGCCGCCACCCACAGCCAGGTGATGCCACGTGGCCATTCCCACACAAACAACGCGGGCCCGAGTGACATCGGCACCCAGAGCAGCGTGGTCCAGAGAACGATCCGGTCCGCGGGCTCCGTGTGGGAGAGCTGCTTGATCTGAATCGAGACCAGGCCACTGAGGACCGCCGCCGACAAGGCAATCAAGGTACCGGTGCTGAAGTTGGTACTGCCGGGGCGAACGATGACCAGCACGCCAACGAATCCAAGCACCACGGCGGCCCAGCGCCGCGCGCGCACCTGCTCGCCCAGCATCAGCACGGCGGCGATGGTCACGAACAAGGGGGTGGAGTAGGACAGAGACACCGCCTGCGCCAGCGGGAGGTGGCCGATGGCCCAGAAGCCGCAGAACATGGACAACACGCCGACGGCGCAGCGCACCACGTAGCGGGGGAGTTGCGTGGTGCGCAGCAGGTCCGGCCCATGGCGCAACAGCAGCGGGAGGGCCGCGATCACGCCGAAGAAATTACGGAAGAACGCGATCTCGAATGTGTGCAGGGTCTGCGATGCGAGCCGGATAGCGACGGCCATCAACCCGAAGAACACCGTGCTGCCCATCATCAGCAGCGCGGCGCGCAGGTGCGGGTTGGTGGGGCCCTTCACCACGTCGCGCCGATCACCCTTGGCTCGGGTTCGATGGCCACGCCGAACCGCTCATGCACCGACGCCGCGATTCGTCGTGCCAGGTCCAGCAGCTGTGCGCCGGTGGCCTGGCCATGGTTGACGAGCACCAGTGCATGCGAAGCCGCGACGCCCGCATCGCCGTCTCGATAGCCCTTCCAGCCGCACTGGTCGATCAGCCACGCGGCGGAAAGCTTGCGCGTGTCATCGCTGCCGCCGCGGAACATCGGCAGGCTGTCATGCCCGGCTTTCAGAGCCTCGGCCTGGGCCGCCGGCACGATGGGGTTCTTGAAGAAGCTGCCCGCGTTGCCCAATACCGCGGGGTCCGGCAGCTTGCGGCGGCGGATGGCGATCACCGCTTCCGCCACATCCGTGGGCGTGGGCTGCGCGATGCCCATCGTCGCCAATTCCTCGGCGATGCCCGCGTAATCCAGCCTTAATACCGGCTGGCGGGGCAGGGCGAACTCCACGGATGTGACCAGGTAGCGGTCCGGTGCGTGCTTGAACAGGCTGTCGCGATAAGCGAACCGGCACGCGGCGGCATCGAGGCGATGCACTTCACCCGTGGCCGGCTCGAACGCCTCCACCGCATGCACGAACTCGCGCACCTCGACCCCGTAGGCGCCGATGTTCTGGATCGGGGCCGCGCCCACGGTGCCCGGGATCAGGGCCAGGTTCTCGAGCCCACACAACCCCATCGACAGGGTGTGCATGACAAAGTTGTGCCACTGCACGCCGGCGTCGGCGCGGACGATGGCCGTATCGCCATCCTCCAGCACTGTCACATGCTGGCCCGTCAGCGCCAGCACGGCGCCGTCCGGATCGCCGGCAAACAGCAGGTTGCTGCCACCGCCCAGTACCAGCGCCAAGCCGGCAGCCAACTCGGGGCGTTGCAGTACCTCGGGTAGCCGTGCGGCGTCGGCCACTTCCACCAGCCACGGCGCCGTTGCCTCCACGCCGAAGGTGTTGCGCTCGCGCAGGGAAGCATCGCGGACGATGCGGGAGGTGTCGGTCATGTGCGGACTTTACGCGGCCTTGGGCGGGGCACCACTGGCGGGCGCCTCCTTGCGGCGACGGATCGCGTCGACGCACTCGGCCACCAGCGCCGGGCCGCGGTACACCAACCCGGAATAGCATTGCACCAATGTCGCCCCGGCGGCCATCTTTGTCACCGCATCGGCACCCGACAGGATGCCGCCCACGCCCACCAGCGGGATCGACTCCGGCAGGCGCGTGCGCAGCTTGCGCAGCACCATGGTGGAAGGCCCCAGCAGCGGCTCGCCGGACAGACCGCCCTGTTCGGCGGCTAATGGAGAGTCTTCCACGCCCACGCGCGAGATGGTGGTGTTGGTGGCGATCACGCCATCCACCTCCAGGTCGGCCAGCACCCGCGCCACCGCATCGATGTCGCTGTCGCTCAGGTCCGGCGCCACCTTGACCAGCATCGGCACGCGCTTCGCGTGCTTTGCGGCCAGGCGCTCCTGTTCCTCGCGCAGGATGCTCACCAGCTCGCGCAGCGCCTGCTCTTCCTGCAGTTCACGCAGGCCAGCGGTGTTGGGCGAGGAGATGTTGACCGTCACGTAGTCCGCCAGCGGATACACCCGCGACAGGCAGTACATGTAGTCGCCGGCGGCCGCCTCGTTGGGCGTGTCCTTGTTCTTGCCGATGTTGATGCCCAGCAGCCCGTTGCGGCGCTGTGCCTTCTCCACGTTGCGCACCAGCGCGTCCACGCCGCCGTTGTTGAAGCCCAGGCGGTTGATCACCGCGCGATGCTCCGGGATGCGGAACATGCGCGGCTTGGGATTGCCCGGCTGCGCGCGTGGCGTGACCGTGCCGATCTCGACGAAACCGAAGCCCAGTGCCAGCAGCGCGTCGATGTGCTCGCCATTCTTGTCCAGCCCGGCGGCGAGGCCGACCGGGTTGGGGAATGTCAGGCCGAACGCCTTGGTCGGCAGCGGATCGGGCCTGCGCGCCACCAGCGGGTTGAGCCCGGTGCGGTAGGCCAAGTCCAGCGCCTTGAGACCGAGACCGTGCGCGGTCTCGGCGTCATGGCGGAACAGGAAGGGGCGCGCGAGTCCGTACATCGCTTACAGGTCGAACTTGATGCCCTGGGCCAGCGGCAGTGCGTCGGAGTAGTTGATGGTGTTGGTCTGGCGGCGCATATAAGCCTTCCACGCATCGGAGCCCGACTCGCGGCCACCGCCGGTTTCCTTCTCGCCACCGAAGGCACCACCGATTTCCGCGCCGCTGGTGCCGATGTTGACGTTGGCGATGCCGCAGTCGCTGCCGGAGGCGGCCAGGAAGGCTTCGGCAGCCTTGAGGTTGGTGGTGAAGATCGACGACGACAAGCCCTGCGGCACGGCGTTCTGCAGTTCGATGGCTTCGTCCAGCGTGCTGTACTTCATCACGTACAGGATCGGCGCGAAGGTCTCGTGCTGCACGATCTCGGCGTCATTGGTCAGCCCCGTGACGATCGTCGGCAGCACGAAGTTGCCCTTGCCCTCGATCGCGGCGCCGCCGGTTTCGATCTTTCCGCCAGCGGCCTTGGCCTTCTCCACGGCATCCAGGTAGGCGTTCACGCCGTCGCGGCTGTTGAGCGGGCCCATCAGGTTGGTCGGGTCGGTCGGGTCGCCGATCTTCTTCTCGACCTGCTTGTAGGCGGTAACCAGCTTGCCCAGCACGTCGTCATAGATCGACTCGTGCACGAACAGTCGGCGGGTGGTGGTGCAACGCTGGCCGGCGGTGCCCACGGCGCCGAACACGATGGCCGGGATCGCCAGCTTCAGGTCGGCGGTCGGGTCGACGATGATCGCGTTGTTGCCGCCCAGCTCCAGCAGCGAACGGCCCATGCGGCGCGCCACGCGCTCGCCGACCATGCGACCGACCTTGGTGCTGCCGGTGAAGCTGACCAGCGGCACGCGCTTGTCGTCCACGAACTGCTGCGCCAGGTCGCTGCCCGCGTCATTGAACAGGAAGAAGATGTCCGGGAAGCCACCGGCCTTCAGCGCCTCGTTGCAGATCTTCATCGAGGCGATCGCCGACAGCGGGGTCTTGGGCGAGGGCTTCCACACGGTGATGTCACCGCAGATCGCGGCGATGAACGAGTTCCACGCCCACACCGCCACCGGGAAGTTGAACGCCGAGATCACGCCGACGATGCCGATCGGGTGCCACTGCTCGTACATGCGGTGGCCCGGGCGCTCGGAGTGCATGGTCAGGCCGTACAGCTGGCGCGACAGGCCGACGGCGAACTCGCCGATGTCGATCATCTCCTGCACTTCGCCGTCGCCTTCCGGCTTGGACTTGCCCATCTCCAGCGCGACCAGCGAGCCCAGCGCGTCCTTGTGCTTGCGCAGCGCGTCGGCGCACAGGCGGATGGCCTCGCCACGGCGCGGGGCCGGGGTGGTGCGCCACACCTTGTAGGCGGCCTGGGCGCGCTCGATGATCAGCTCGTAGTCGGCCTGCGACGAGGCCAGCACCTTGCCCAGCACCTCGCCAGTGGTCGGGTTGATCGGCTCCAGGACGCCGGCATCGCTGGTCTTGGACCATTCGCCGTTGCCGAGGAAGGTGCCGGATTCGGTGGCACCAAGGCCAAGTGCGGCGAGGACGGGGTGGGTCATTGCAGGCTCCATGCGTCGTGGCGCCGCCAGGATAGGCGGGCGCGGAGGGTGATGGCGGCCCCGACACGATTCGAACGTGCGACCTGTCCCTTAGGAGGGGACCGCTCTATCCAGCTGAGCTACGGGGCCAAACGGTTATTTTCGCATGAACCCGACGCCGGCCGGAAATTCCCGCGGGCGGGGCCGCGGCATCGAAGTGGCAATCCGCCCGACTCCCTTGATGGGGTGGGGCCTGTGGACCCCGCGGTACGGTCGCCGGGACTGGCGGCCGGGTGTCCCGCCAGGGGCTTGGCGTCACTCGAACAGGTGTCAGGGCGCGTCCCCTTCGTCCGGATGGGGGGCGGTGGGAGTCCCCAGGGGGGCCGTCAGCGCGTACAGGACGTGCAGATCCTCCGCATCCAGCTCCGTGCCCTCGCGGCCGCGGAAACGATGGTGGAAGGCGCGCACGGCCGCGGCAGGGTCGTCCAGCGAGTAGCCGATCGCGCGCAGTGCCAGCCACGGGTCGAAGCCGGGCGGCGGGGGCGGCGCGCTTTCCGCTGGCCAGACGCCGAATCCCGCCTCGGCCAGCCGCTTCCAGGGAAACAGGGGGCCGGGGTCGACTTTGCGGGTCGGGGCCACGTCGGAATGGCCGACGATCTGCGTGCGCGGGATGCGCAGCCGCTGGCACAGGTCCTCCAGCAGCACCAGCAGGCTGTCGATCTGGGCGTCGGGGAAGGGGCTGTGGCCGTCATTGTCCAGCTCGATGCCGATCGAGGCGGAGTTGATGTCGGTGATCGTGCCCCAGCGACCGGCGCCACCGTGCCAGGCGCGGCGTGTGTCGCTGACCAGTTGGAAGCGCTCGCCATTGCGGCCGATCAGGTAGTGCGCGCTGACGGGGCCGGTCCGGTTGCGGGTGCGCAGCGTGGCCAGGCTCTGCTGTACCGAATCCTGATCGGTGAAGTGCAGGACCACGAGCACGGGGCGGCGTTCATCCTGGTTCGGCGACGGCACCCACTCGGCCAGCGGATTGCGCGGCGGTGCGTGCGCGCAGGCGGCCAGCAGCAGTATCGGCAGCAGCACCGACAGCGGCCGCAGCCGACGAACGAGTGGGAAGCAGAACAGTCGGGGGGTCATGGCGAATCCTCGCAGGGGGCGACCCGGCGGAAGTCCAGATCGGCGTAGTCGTAGCTGAAATCGGCAGTCGGATCGACGTGCGATAGCCTCATCCGGCGATGCTTGTCATCGCCGGCTTCGAATGCCAGCCACGGCTCGGCATCAACGCTGGCGTCGTCCCAGTCGACCAGCCAGCGGTTGCCTACCTCCATCACTCGCCCATCCAGCCGTGGCGATTTGCGCGCGCGGAACCGGAGGTCGCCTTCGTGCGGACACAGTTCGACTTCGCCGAACCATGGATCACGCCACACACCCTGCTGGTCGCGCAGGGCATCTGCGCTCGCGGGGCGACGTGCCGAGGTGTCCGGTGCGCGCGGCGTGGACGCCGGCCGCATGGCGCGATCCTGTTCCAGCAGGGCGGCGTAGTGGCCAACGCCCGGCGTAGCGACGCCCCGCCGGGTGAAGTGCTCGAGCAGCACCTGCTCCAGTACGGTGCGGGCCTGCTCGCCTTCGCCGTTGGTCAGGATGACGAATCCGGTGTCCAGGTCGGGCAACAGCACCAGCGAGGCGTACATGCCCATCAGCGTGCCGGTGTGCGCGACCTTCCACACGCCATCGACGTCGGAGACGCGCCAGCCGTAGCCGTAGCCGTACATCCGGGTACCGTCCCAGTCACGCATTCTCTGGGATATCGGCATCGGCATGTGCAGCGTCCAAAGCACGCGGCGCTGCGTGTCAGACAGCCAGGGGTGTTTGGGGTGGGGCTCATCCAGCCAGGCCTGCATCCACTTGAGCATGTCCCCCAGGCTGCAGCGTATGCCGCCGGCCGCCATTGACGGTGAGTCCGGCACCAACGCGCCGTCCGCGCGCACCACGACGCTCCGTCCGTCCTGCAGCATGTGCGGCTGGGCCACATTGCCCACCGCCTCGCGCGACCAGCTGCCCACCTGGCAGCGGTCCATGCCAAGCGGCTGGAAGACCTCCTCGCGCACCAGTTGTGCATAGGGCTTGCCGGCCGCCGCAGCAGCCACTTCACCGGCCACGACATACAGCAGGTTGTCGTACGCATAGCGTTCGCGGAAACCATGGGTCGGCTTGAGGTGCGCCAGCGCGGCCACGATGTCAGCGCGAGTGAACGCATTGGGTTCGGGCCACAGCATCAGGTCGCCCGCGCCGGCACCCAGTCCGCTGTTGTGGATCAACAGGTCGCGCACCTGGATGTGACGCGTCACCCAAGGGTCGTGCATGCGGAAATCCGGCAGGTACTGGATTACCGGATCGTTCCAGTTCAGGCGACCCGCATCGACCAGCCGCGCCAGCACCGCGGTGGTCATCGCCTTGGTAAGCGAGGCGATCTTGAACACGCTATCCGCATTGACGGCATCGCCCGAGCCGGCCGCGAGTCCGCCGCGCGTCGCGCGGTAGGCGACCTCACCTTCGGCCACGACGCCCACCGCGATGCCGGGCAGCCGATAGCGTTCGACGACGTCGTCGACTGCCCGGTCGATGGTTGCCGCGTCGGGTAGGGCGGAGGCCTCGTGCGGCGCCCCTCGGGCATCTCCAAGCCACGCCAACGCGATCGCCGTAAGCACGGCGAAGCAGTACTGTCCGGGCTTCATCGGGAGCATCCTGGCCCGCCATTGGGTTGCGGCCGCATCGCGCACCTTTTCCAGTCCTGCCAGCGTATGCGGGAGGCCACCCAGGTCGGGCCGGCCTCCCACGCCACCAGCGTGTTCCCCTGGGGGTTCAGAGGAACTTGTACTCCAGCATCAGGGTGTAGGCGCGCCCACGTGGATCGGCAATGCGCGGCTCCCAGGCGGCGCCTGCCGCGTAATCGTTCTGGTGGGCGGTGAACGGCGGGTCCTCGTCGAGCAGGTTCTTCACCCCGAACGTGGCCGTCATGTTGTCGATGCCGCTCCAGCTAACACTGTAGTTGTAGGTGGTGTAGCTGGACACCGTCGAGTCCCACTCCGGCGGAATGTACGTGCCATTGCGCACGCTCACCGGCAACTCGTCGTTGTAGCCGTCGCGGTACACCTGGGTCAGGCTGTGCGACCAGTCACCGCGCCGCCATGCGAACGAAAGCGTGTGTTTCCACTTGATGGGCAGGTTGTAATAGCGCACGTAGTCGCCAACCAGGTTGTCGCTGTAGGGCAGCGTCTCCAGTCCCTTGGTCTTGAAGGTGTCGATGTAGCTGCCGTTGAGGTTGAGGTGCCAGTTGCCGCCGGCCAGCTCGCCCATCAGGTTGCCGTCCAGCTCGATGCCCTGCATCAGGCTGCCGCCGGAGTTGATGTAGCGACGGTCGATGGCGATCACTTCGCCATTGGCATCGCGGATCCAGTTGGCCGAGAACGCGTCGTAGTACTGGATCAGGATGTCGCGCGGTGCCGAGCGGATGGTGTTCTCACGTTCGATTTCCCACCAGTCCAGGCTGAGGTTGAACCAGTCCGTGGGTGCGAACACCACGCCGAAACTCTTCTGCGTGGACTCCTCCGGCGCCAGGTCTTCCTTGCCGCCAAACCACTCGTCCGGGCGGATCGTCTCGCAGCCGGGGATGTTGGCGTTGGCCACGCCGCCCGGGCAGGTGGCCGGGTCCGCCAGGTCCAGGCCGGTGTACTGCGTTTCGGTCACGCCATTGAACAACTGGTTGAACGACGGCACCTTGAAGCCCGTGCTGTAGGCGCCGCGGAATGCCAACGCTTCGATCGGCTGGTACTTGAACGACACCTTGGGATTGGTGGTGCTGCCGAAGCCGTCGTAGCGGTCGTAGCGGCCGGCGAGGGTGACGTCGAGGCTGTCGAACACCGGCAGGAGGAACTCGGCGAACACGGCCTTCACGTCACGGCTGACGTCGTCGAGGATGTTGGATTCGTCGAACGGTGCATTGAAGATCGGCCGCTTGTTCACCCGCGAGTCGCCATCGAACTTGAACTCCTCGCGGCGCAGGTCCACGCCGGCGGCGGCCAGCACTTCACCGCCCGGCAGGGAGAAGCCCAGCCCGCCTGAGAGGGTGGCGTCGATCTGGGTCATGATCGACTCGCCGCCGTACAGCATCACGCCCGTGGCCGAGGCGGCCTGCAGCGCCGCCATGGCTTCCGGCGTCTGGCTCTGCCCCGGCAGCAGGAACGGGTTCAGCAGGCCGCTGCCCAGGATTTGTCGCAGCTCATCGGTGTAGTGGTAGCCGCCGGCCAGCGTCGACTCCGACTTGCTGGAGGCGCGTGAGACGCCCGCGTTGTAGTCCCACTTGCCGAAGGTGCCCTCGAACGCCGCCAGCAGGCGGTAGGAGCGCGTGTTCGTCTCGATCTGGCGTGGGCCGCACGCAATGCAACGCCAACGGTAGGCGATCGGGGCGCCATAGTTGAGGTTGGCCGCACCGAAGTACGCCGCCAGCGCGTCGTAGATCATGTTGTAGGCCGCGCCGGTGCTGGGGTACCAGGTGACCGGACCAAGCGATGTGGCCGCGGACGACGTGCTGGACGAGATCTGGTTCGGCTCGAACGTCTTCTTGACGTCCACCTCCGACCCCATCAGTTCGATGTAGGCCTGGTGGTTGTCGCTGAGCTTGAAAGTGGCACGGCCGATGAAGTCCACGCTGTCCTGCGGCTGCTGGATGATGGCGGCCGCCGGGTAATCCCAGGCGCAGGCGTAGCGCGAGGTCGGCACGTTCCACAACCGGTAGCCATACGGGCCCATCATGTCGCCGCCGCTCTCGCAGCCGGCGGCGCCGGGCAGGTTGAGGATGTTGATGGCGGTCTGGCGGGAGCCGTCCAGCGGGTCGATCTGGCCGCCACGAATGAGGGTGTTGGCTCCCGTTCCCGTCGTGCCCAGGCTGAAGACGGTCGCGAACGGCGTACCGCGGGTGTCGGGCGACAGCCCGCGATCGGGCTGGAAGGTGTTCGAGAAATCGCGATCGGTACCGCGCAGCACCTCGTTCTTCTTGTAGGTGACCGTGCCGAACACGTTCCAGCGGTCGGTGTCGATATCGCCCCAGCCGGCCAACAGGTTGGCGCGGTAGATGTTGCCGCCACCGGCCTCGGTCACGTCGGCGAAGGCCGAGGCCTCGGCACCGGTGTAATCGGTGCGGGTGATGAAGTTGATGACGCCGCCGATGGCGTCGGTGCCGTAGATGGCGGAAGCGCCGTCACGTAGCACTTCCACGCGATCGAGGGCGGCAAACGGAATCGAATTCAGATCGACTGCACGCCCCTTCAGGCCGTGGGTGGCCACGCGGCGGCCGTTGAGCAGCACCAGCGTGGCATCGGCGCCCTGGCCGCGCAGATTGGCGCCGGAGACACCGTTGTTGCCGCGCTGTTCCTCGTTGACGATGCCGCCGTTGCTGGCCAGGTTGTCCGACGAATTGCCGGCGATGTTGAGGTGCATCAGCAACTGTTCGGCCGACGTGATGCCAAGCGCGTCGATCTGTTGCTTCTGGATCGTGGTGATCGGCAGTTGCGTCTCTACATCGGTGCGCTTGATGCGCGAGCCGGTCACGGTGACCTTGTCCAGGTCCGTTGCCTGGCCTGGGCCGGACGCCCCCTGCGCGCTTTGGGCCATGGCAGCGGCGGGCATGCAAAGCGACGCCAGCAACGCCGTGGCGAGGCGGTGGCGTTTGGGAAGCGGGGCTTGAACGGACATGGAACGTTCTCTCCTGGACCGAGGGTGGGACACGGGCAAACGCTGAAGCAGTCAGAAAAATCGCAGCGGCGCGGCCGCCGGTTCCCGGCGTGCGGGGAGCGGGCGCGTGCATCACGCATCGGTGTCGTACTGCCTGACCGGTGCCCCTGACACCCAGCGCCGCGAAGGGGCGGCCGGGCGTGAGAAGAATTCCCCTCCACGCGACCTCTCCCAAGTCGCGTGTCACACTTCAGTCATCACGTGTCTGGCCGATTTAGCACAGGCCATCGACCTTGGTCAATATTTTATTCCTTGCTGTGCTCTTGTTGGAATAAGTATTCGCGCCGCGGAGCGTCGGGAGACGACGTCATTTCTCCTCGGCGCCGGCAACCTCTTCCGGTGCCGCTTGCGGCAATGGGCGTGCCACCACGCTGGTCGCGGTCAGGTCGGCGGTGACGTTGCCGACGGTGGCGAACACGTCGGGAATCGTGTCCAGCGCCAGCAACAGGCCCAGCGGTTCGATCGGCAGGCCCATGGCCTGGGTGACAGGCATGTTGGTGGCCATGAAGCTGACCTGGCCGGGGAGGCCAACCGAACCCATGCTCACCACCACCGCCAGCGCCGCGCCGGTAGCCAGTTGCGCTGCGCTGAGGTCCACGCCGTAGGCCCAGGCGATGAAGATGGCCACGCCCAGGTACTGGATCGGGCTGGTGATGCGGAACAGCGACACGGCCATCGGCAACACCAGCGACACCACGCCGAGCGGGTGACCCAGGCGATTGCGGGCGCTTTCAATCATCGCCGGCAGCGAGGCCAGCGAGGACTGGGTGCTGGCGGCAATGGTCTGCGCGGGCAGGATTGCACTCGCGAATCGTCGCGCCTGTTCGCCGCCGAAGACCACCGCGACCGGGTACAGCATCAAGGTGGCGGCGATATACAGCGAGCACTGCAGGAGGATGTAATAGCCGAACGCGTCGAGCATGTTGCTGCCGACGCGCGCGCATACCGCCAGCACCAGCGCGAACACGCCCAGCGGCGCGACCCATAGCACCCAGCGTACGATCACGATCATCACGTCGGCCACCGTCTGCACCAGTTCGAGCAGCCGTTCGCGGCGCCCAACCTCGATCCGGGTGAGCGCGAAGCCGACGAACAGGGCAAACACGACCAAGGGCAGCATTGCGCTCTGTGCGGCGGCGGCGAGTGCGTTGCTGGGAATGACCGAGGCAAACCAGTCCGACAGCGTAGGCGGCACGCTCAACTGGGCCGAGGCGTCGGTGGCGGCGCGCAGCGACTCGGCCAGCCCCGGCTGGCGCGGCAGCAGCGACAACAACAGCGGCGCGACGATCGCGGCGAAGGCCGCCCCTGCGCCGAGCAGCACCACGAAGGTCACGATGGCGCGGCGGGCGGTACGGCCGGAAGCAGCCGCGTCGCTCGCGGTGTTGACGCCGATCACCACCAACGCCGCGACCAGCGGCACCACGGTCATCTGCAGCGCGTTGAGCCATAGCCGGCCGACCGGCTGGATGAGGTCGGCGGTCCGGGCTGCGACAGCGGGGTCCCACCAGGCCAACAGGAGGCCGATCGCGGCGCCGAGGAAGAGACCGAGAAGTACACGGGAGGTGGTCGACACGGTTGCTCCTGTTTCAGCGAAGGTGGGCCACTGGGGCGTGTTTCCAGAGAGAGGCGGAACGCGGCATCACCGCGTTCACCGGTTGCCTTCAAGTCGGGGCAAGCCCCATGCCTGTCGTAGCTCACCAAACTCCGTCAGCGGCAACAGCACGAACACCGGCTTATGCGTCGGCTGCAGCCAGCCCAGCAGTTGCTGCATCGCCGGCTCCGCCATCGCCGTGCAGCCAGCGGTGGTTTCGCCGGGGGCCTTCCACAGATGGGCAAAGATGCAACTGCCCGCACCAGCGCGGTGGGTCGGGTTGTGCTCGATGACGAAACCCCAACGGTAACGCTGGTCGCCGTCGGCGTGCAGGTCGCGACGCATCGGTTCGGTGGACCCGGCGACGGCCGCGGTCCCTACCGCGTTGGCGTTGACGATGCGGTTGTACAGCGGCGAATCGCTGACATCGATGCAGTAGTCCGATGCCTGCATCGCTTGGTATGGCCAAGCGGTGGTTGCGTCCGCGGCATAGCCGAATGCGGTGCCGATGTGGAACACGCCAGCGGGCGCGCGGCCGTCACCTTCGCGCTTCTGCGGACCGCCGATAGGCATCGGGTGCAGTCCGATGCCCCAGGCCGAACCGGTGCGGCCCACCATGACGGGGCTGGCCTCGCCCACGAGATGCCACTCGCGCTCGCCGTCGGCGCGTTCGTAGCGGCGCAGCTGGCCATGGTCCGCATCCCAGTCGGCGGTGGTGACCAGCACCAGCTGGCGGGCATCGGCCCACGCTGACGGCGGGGACGTCAGGCTACCACTGGCGCAGGCGGCCAGGGTGGCAGCGGCAAGCAGCGGAAGAGCGGCGCGAAACAGGGCAGGCATCGGCCATCCTCTTGAGGCAGTCACGGGGGCGCATCGGCGTGGCAAGGTCAGTCCTCCAGATCGTGCATCTGTTCGGCATTGAGGTCGAACCATCGCCGCCGTTCCTCATCGGCATCGCAGACCATCACGAAGATCAGGTCAAGCAGATGTTGCAGCGCCGACTGGTACAGCAACGGTTCGACATGGCGGCGCTCATCGTGCGCCGCCACCAGCAGTGCGACGTCGGCCAGCGCGCGCAACGGGTTGGGGGTGTGGCGGGTGACCGACACCACCTTGCCCCCATGTTGGCGGAAGCGCCGGCTGATCTGGCACAGGACCGGCTGCCGGCCGCGCTCGGAGAACACCAGCAGCACGTCACCAGGCGCAGCACTGGAGGCGCCGGCCTGCATCAGCACGGCATCGACGTAGTGCACCGTCAGCACACCCAGCATCGAAAGCCGGGTGGCGAACGCGCGTGCAGGGATGCCATCTTCGCCGAGGCCGATGACGAAGACCTTGCCGGCCACCTGGATCGCGCTGGCGACCGCGTCGATCTGTGCCGATGGATTGATCAGCCGGGTCTCGGCCTCCGCCTTTGCCTTCAACTGCCACAGATGTCCGGCCAACGCGGCGTGAGGACCGTCGTACCGCGCCTCGTCCACGGCAAGGCCGGTGGTTTCGCCATCGCGCGCCAAATCCTGGGCGATCGAGTACTTGAGGTCGGGGTAGCCCTTGAACCCCAGCTTCTGGCTGAACTTGACCACGCTCGACTGGCTGATGCCGAGTGCGTTGGCCAACTGTTGCGAGGAATAGTCGCGCAGCAGGTGTGCGTTCTCGAGCAAGAAGTCGCCGATGCGGCGCTCGATGGCCGACATCTGGTCGCGTTCGGCGCGGATTTTCAGCAACGGCGACATGGCGCGTCTGTTCTCAGTACGGCAGGGGTTCGAGACCGCGGATCTCGCGGATGCCCAGCCCGGGCGCATCGGTCACCGAGATTTCCGATTCGTTGAAGATCACGCCGCCGTCGACCGGGTTGAACGCGCACAGTGACGGCCCGTCCAGGTCCACGCGGGTGATGGCGTTGGCTTTGGCCACGGCCAGGTGCACCGCCGCGGCCACGCTGATGCTGGATTCCAGCATGCAGCCGATCATGCACTCCATTCCGTACAGCGCGGCAATATCGGCAATGCGCACCGCATTGGACAGGCCACCGGTCTTCATCAGCTTGATGTTGATGATGTCGGCCGCGCGCATGCGGATCAGTTCGATGACCTCGGTCGGGCCGAACACGCTCTCATCCGCCATGATGGGGGTGTGTACGCGCTCCGTGACGTACTTCATGCCATCCAGGTCCTGCGCCTTGACCGGCTGCTCGACCAGTTCCAGGCGTACGCCCGCGTCCTCCAGCAGGGTGATGGCGTGCACCGCCTGTTTGGCGGTCCAGCCCTGGTTGGCGTCCAGGCGCAGCAGCGCACGGCCTTCGACGGCGGCGTAGATTGCCTTGACCCGCTCGACATCCACGCCGATGTCCTTGCCCACCTTGATCTTCAGCGACTCGAAACCGCGCTCCACCGCGCTGATCGAGTCGGCCACCATCTTGTCGATGTAGTCCACGCTGATGGTGATGTCCGTGGTGATCACCGGGTCGCCGCCGCCCAGCATCTTGTACAAGGGCGCGCCGTAAAGTTGCCCGAACAAGTCGTAGACCGCGATCTCCACCGCGGCCTTTGCACTGGTGTTCTTCTCCAGCGCTTCCTGGATCAGTTGGGTGATGCGGTTGAGGTTGGCCACCTCCTGGCCGATCAGCCGCGGCGCGATGAACTTGCGGATGGCCTCCACGATCGAGCCGTGGGTGTCGCCGGTGATCACCGCGGTGGCCGGGGCCTCGCCATAGCCGACGTGGCCGGTGTCGGTATGTATGCAAACCACGATGTCCTCGACCGCCTCGACCGTGCGGAGCGCGGTCTTGAACGGGGTTTTCAGCGGGACGCGCAGCATGCCCAGCTTGATGTCGGTGATTTTCATGGTGCTTCGATCTGGAGGTATGAAGGGGCGCCTGTCCTCAGGGACGGATGCGCTGGATGTCGGTGATGCGCTCGATATAGGTCTGCTCGCCGTTGAACATCAGCGGCGTGAGCGGCGAGACGGTCACGCCATTGGTCTTCGCGCGCACCAGCGTGCCCTCGGGGCCGATGAAGCTCAGGCCGGCCGTGTCGTGGATGACGTACGGTTCGCCATCAAGGTGGCCGATGACCATCATCACGTGACCGGGAATGAAGACCAGGTCGCCGACCTGCAGCGAGTGCAGTGCTGCCCGGCGCTTGTCGGCACCGTCGGTGGTTGTCAGGACCAGCCGGTTGAGCGCGGGGCTGGCCGCCTGGTCGCCGGTATTGCGCGGCAGCACGACGCCAAGGCTGCGATAGATCTCCGACACGAAGCCGCTGCAGTCGCGTCCGTCGTAGCTGTGGCCCCAACCGTAGCGCTCGCCGAGGAACTTGAAGCCCTGTTCGATCAGGTGGCGTCCGGTCAGCGATAGCGGTCGGTCGGACGTAGGTTCGCGCTTGGACAGTAGCGCCGCAGCGAAAGCCAGGCGGCCGTCGGTGTCGCGGACTGGCAGTTCGACCACGTGCGCGGTGTAGGGATGCTGGCCATTGACCGGTCGGTCGGCGGGCCAGTCCGCCAGCACCGGAACGCGCACGCCCATGTCCAGCTTTACCAGCGACACGGCCGGCGCTTCCGGCGTGTACACGGTGCGGGCCTGCGCACCAGTGACGATGCGGTACGGCGTCCTGCGCCCGTACCCCAGCACCTGCGCGGCCGTGCCTTCGGCGACGAAGCGCTTTTCGATCCACGCGGCATAGCGGGGACTGACCACGAACCACCATTGGCCGTCGCGGCTCTCATGGGCCAATACCACCGGATCACCGGGGAAGAGCGCGCTCTCCTGGAACCGATCGATGTCGAGGTCGCCGGGTGCACTGAAGACCCGCAGCCGCGTGGGGAAGGTGCGCAGGTCGGCGCGCTGCACCACCAGGCCGTATCGCGTGGCTTGTCGGGCCGGGATCGCTGTCAGGTGGGCCGCATCGACAAGTTGGTCAAGCGCGGCAGGGGACACCGGTTGTCCCTGTTCGTCAAACAGCGGTCGGTTCGGCCGGCGGGAAAGGGCGTTGACCCACGCGGCGACGCGGTCGCGGGTGAGCGTGGCCGGGACTTTGTCCAGGTCGTACAGGCTGTGGTCCCTGCGCAGCATGCGTTCGTTCTGGGCCGCGATGGCGGCGTCGTCGAGGATGACGCGGTCGGCATCGGCCAGGCGTCGCACCCAGAACGCTGGATCGAGCTGGGCCTCCTCCACCCCGATGATGCCGGTGGCGGGATACGACCAGGTCCGCGCTGGCAGGGTGGAGGGTGTGGCCGCGGTGGCAACCAGGATCAGCGCGGCGAAGAATGTGGAGCGCAATCGCATGCTTCAACCCCCAAAGGGAGACAGGCCCGACAGGATGCCGGCCATCGCCAGGCCAACGCCGGTGCCCAGCACGAGGCCCAACGTCGCCAGCAACACAGCCGCCGGCACCAGCGGCTTTGAGTAGGTCGCCGCCAGCACCGGTGCGGTGGCCACGCCACCAATCTGGGCCAGCGAGGCGATGCCGCACAGGTGCAGGTCGAAGCGGAACAGGCGTGCGGCCAGCACCAGCAGCAACACGTGCAGCAGCAGCACGGTAAACCCCACCGCGACGAACAGCGGCGCAGTGCCCAAACCTTCGAAATTGCTCTGCGAGGCCAGCACCGCGACCAGGCAGGCCAGCAGTGCCTGGGCCAGCGGCGCGGGAACCGGCGAGCGGGCAAAGGGCGCGTGCGCCAGCAGCAGCCCGGCCACGGTGGCGATCAGCACTGTCCAGGCAGTGGGGGTCAGCAAACCGCCAATCGGCAGCATCGAGGCCACGCCCGCCGCGCCATTGCCGACCGCCAGGGCTGCACCCAACCACAGCAATACGCTTCCGGGTTTCGTCTGGCCGTCGTTGCGCGGCATGGCTTCGGGCAGATGCGGGCGGCTGCTCGCTCGGGTCCAGCGGTCGAAGGCTGGCGCCAGCCGCGCCGCGGAGAACAGCACCACCACCCACACCGAATAGCACAACGCATCGGCCAACAGCACCGAGGGAAGGAGGTTATCCGGCAGTCCGATCGACTGTTTGACCGCCACCAGGTTGGCCGAGCCGCCGGTCCACGTCGCGCTCAGCGCGGCCAGCATCTTCCAGCCATCGCCGGGCAGGAGGTGCCGGAATGCGAGGAAGGCCAGCACGATCGCCAGGAGGATGCTGGCCATCGCGCAGGCAAAGACCGCCAGCATGCGTGGGCCGAGCGCGACGATGGCGCGCAGGTCGCAGCCAATCATCAACAGGAACAGCAGCGCAGGTAGCAACTGCGCGGTCAGCGTGCGCTGCGCCTCGGCGATGGCCGGGGTGGCCTGCCATACCCCGGCGACCGCCAGCGCCGTCACGAACAGATAAGTCAGCACGATGGGTGGCAGCGTCGAGAACACCCGCCAGCCCAGACGTTTCTCAAGCGTCGGGAACAGCCCGGCCGACAGCAGCAGCACTGCGATGTAGGGCCAGACCGTTGCGATCATTCACGTCCCCCGGCGACACCGGCCGAGGAGGGGCGGTGCAAGATCAGGAATAGATACTTCGTTCTCGTCTTAGTCAAGAATAAATTATCGACCCCCAGTCTGGCGGTCGTTCGCCTGACGGTGGCACAGGGCGTCTGCGTGGCCGGCCCAAAAAGAAAAGGGCCCGCAATGCGGGCCCTGAAATCGTGGTGGAGCCAGGGAGGATCGAACTCCCGACCTCGTCATTGCGAACGACGCGCTCTCCCAGCTGAGCTATGGCCCCACGGCAGGCGGCATTATACGGACGTCGATGCGTTGTCGCTAGTCGTCAGCAAAGGCGCCAGCACCGGCTCCAGGACGGTGCGTCGCCAGCCACCGATGGCATCGGGCCACTCGCCGGTGTCCATCAACGCTTCCAGCCAACGGCGCGAGGCCAGCACGCCATCGGGCAATTCGAGCTCACGGCTGCGCGCGGCCACGGCGTCCTGCAGGCGGCGCAGGCGGTTCTTGTCGCGGGCTTCGGCCTGGCGCGCGTCGGGGGCGTCAGCTTCATCCGCCAGCGGCGTCTGCAGCGCCTGCCAGACCGCGTCGGCCAGCTTGCGCGGGGCCTTGGGCTGGCTGTCGAAGACGCGTAGCAACCCCGCCAGGTCGATGGGCGGGGTGCGGGCAAGGCTGACGGCCAACTCGTTGTCCAGGATCCAGGTGCGCGGGCGGTCGTGCGCGCGCGCGTACTGGTCACGCCAACGCAGCAGGCGCAGCAGGCGACGCTGCGCATCGGGCTCCAGGATGCCGGCGCTACGCAAGGACAGGTGTGGCCAGCGCTCCGGGCCCTCGTTCACCGCATTGGTCACCGTGCGCGTGGCGTCTTCGGCCAGCCAGACGCTGCGGCCGGTGCGCTCCAGCTGGTCGGCGAGGATGTCGTGCATCTCGAACAGGTGGCGCACGTCGTCGGCGGCATATTCCAGTTGTGCCGCCGACAGCGGGCGGCGCAACCAGTCCGAGCGCGTCTCGCCCTTGGGCAGGGCGGTACCGGTCAGTTGCTCCACCAGCTTCTGGTAGCCCAGTCCGCCGCCAATACCCGCCATCGCCGCCGCGGCCTGTGTGTCGAACAGGGGGGACGGCACCACACCGCACGTGTGCCGAAACGCCACCAGATCCTCGCTGGGGCTGTGCATCACTTTGAGGATGGCGGTGTCGGCCAGGATCGCGGCCAACGCGTCGGCCATGCCTGGCACCAGCGGGTCGACCAGCAGGATGTCGTTCGGCTCCAACGTGTCTGCGCCCGTGTCCAGCGCGATCTGCACCAGCGCCAGTTGCGGCCAGAAGGTGCGCTCGCGGATGAACTCGGTATCCAGCCCGATGCGGGCCGGGCGTTGGGCGAAGCGCGCCTGCAGCGCGACGGGGTCGTTGATCCAGATGGGCACGGGGTGGTCGTTCACGCGTTTGGGTTGCCGGGGCGGGCGACAATAGCCTACTTTCACCCGGGCCGGCATCCAGGGTAGGCCGGACAGGAGAGGGCGATTGCGGGCGATCGTGATGGCGAGCATGGTAGCGGCTCTGCTGCTGGCGGGGTGTTCCCGCGAGCAGGGCGGCGACCATGGAGCAGCCGCAGACGAGGCGGCCACGGGCGCGCGTCCCACCGTGACGGTCAGCAAGGATCAGGCTGTCTCACCGGTCGGCCCCTGGCATCCGCCGGCAGTGGAAGTGACGGAGGCCAACGTCCTTGCCCTGAAACGAAAGGCCGAAGCCGCCCTGGCCAAGGGCACCCTGTTTGCCGATGCGGACAGCGCTCTGCCGATCCTGCTGGCCTTGACCAGGCATGCGCCCGATGACCAGACCGTCACCGAGACGCTGTCCCAAGCCACCACTGCGTTGGTCGCCCAGGGCGATGCCGCCCTCGCAGCGATCGACAACGATGCCGACGCGCTGCGCAAAGCCTTCGAGGTCGCCGCCGTGGCGCGCACTGTCGCGCCCGCCGATGCGGCCGTGCAGGCCTACCTCGGCCGGGTGGACCGAGCGGAAGAGGCCGCCAACGCCAACCGCCGCGGCGAACGTGCGCTGGCCGAGGGTGAGGTGGGCGAGGGTGGCAAGGGTGGGGCGCTGCGCCACTTCCGGCAGGCGTTGCAGTGGCGTCCGGGCGATGCCCGCGCGAATCAAGGCCTGGCTGCGGCCGAGAGCTTGCTGATCCGACGCGCCGAGTTGGCCGCGGACGAACACGACTATGCGGCGGCCGAGCGTTGGCTCTCGTTTGCCAGCAGGGTGCGCGGCGACTTGGGCACCGTTGAGCATGCCCGGGTCCAGATTGTCGGGCGGCGTGCAGCACGCATCCGCGAATTGCGCGATCTGGGCATTGCTGCACTGGCCAAGGAGGGGGGCTTGGATGCGGCCCGCGGTCACCTTGCGTCTCTGCTGCGCATCGCGCCTGCGGGTGACCCCGCCGCGGTGGAACTGCGCGAGCGGATCGAACTCGCATCGCATTACGGGGTGTTCCGCCCGGGCCAGGTGTTCACCGAGGCGCTGCGCAATGGCGGCCGTGGCCCGCAGATGGTGGTTATTCCGCACGGCGCTTTCCGCATGGGGGCGGCCGACGGGGAGCGCGACGCCGGCGACGCGGAGTATCCGGCCCGCAACATCCGCTTCGACCGTGGCTTGGCCATGGCCCGCACCGAAGTCACGGTCGGCGAGTTCGCCCGCTTCGTGGCGGCCACCGGCTACCGCTCGCGCGCCGAACGCCGCGGTTACTCCATTGCCTACGACGAGCGCAGCGGCAACCTGGTGCGCAGGAGCAGCGTGGATTGGCGCTCGGACTACGCCGGCAAGCCGGCCGCGGCGAACCTGCCCGTGCTGCATGTGAGCTGGCAGGACGCGCATGCCTATGCCGAGTGGCTGTCCGCACAAACGGGCCAGGCCTACCGCCTGCCCAGCGAGGCCGAGTTTGAATACGCCCTGCGCGCGGGCAGCGTGTCGCGCTTTCCCTGGCAGGGAGACATTCCCCCGGCAGGCGCGGGCAATTTCACCGGAGGCAAGGATGCATCGCCCAGTGGCCGAGGCTGGCGCAACGCGTTCGATGGTTACGGCGATGGCGCGTGGGGCCCCGCACCGGTCGGCAACTATTCAGTCAATGCATACGGTCTTCACGACCTCGCCGGCAATGTGAGCGAGTGGGTGGCGGACTGTTGGCACGACACCTACCGCCGCGCCCCCGACGATGGCGAGGCCTGGGTGAATCCGGGCTGCCGTACGGCGGTGGTGCGTGGCGGCTCATGGGCCAGTTCGCCGGCGCAGACCCGGTCGGCGTGGCGCCTGGGCAGTGATCGCAACACCACCAATGCCCGCGTTGGCTTCCGGGTCGTGCGGGATATCTGAATCCAGGAGCACGTGGCATGAGGACTGATCCTTTGGGCGGCCGGCGGCAGGCAGGCGGACAGCGTCGCGGTGGCGGCATCCGCTGGTGGATCCTGATCCTGTTCGCCGGTTATGCGGCCTGGCAGTGGTTCGGCAGCGCCAAGGTCGACCCGTACACGGGCGAAAAGGCGCACTACGGCGCCACGCCGGAGGAAGAGGTGCAACTGGGCGCGCAGGCGTTCCAGGAAGTGGTGGGCGATGCGCAGTCGCAAGGCGCGCTGTTGCCCGCCAACGCGGAAGTCAGCCAGCAGATCCGCACAATCGCCCAACGCCTGGTGAGCCGCGTGCCGGCCGTGACCGCCGACCTGGCCGCTGCGAACCAACAGGAAGTGCCGACCTCCCACCAGAACTTCCAATGGGACGTGGCGGTGATCCAGTCCGACGAGGCGAATGCATTCTGCCTGCCCGGTGGGAAGATGGCGGTCTATACCGGATTGATTCCGGTGGCCCAGAACCAGAATGCGATGGCCGTGGTAATGGGGCATGAGATCGCCCACGCTCTGCTTCGCCACGGTTCGCAGCGCATGGCGCAGCAGAAACTGGTGCAGATGGGGCAGGTGGCGGCCGGCATGGCCGTCGGCGGCATGGACCCCCAGCAACAGCAGGCGGTGATGGCGGCGTTGGGCGCGGGTGCGCAGTACGGGTTCATCCTGCCGTACGGGCGCAACCACGAGACGCAAGCGGACGAAGTCGGGCTGATGCTGGCCGCGGCCGCGTGCTATGACCCGCAGGAAGCCATTCCCCTTTGGGAGCGGATGGCCACGCTGGGCGGCGGGGAGCGACCGCCGGAGTTCGCGTCTACGCACCCCAATCCCGCCAATCGCATCCAGCATCTGCAGTCGTTGATGCCGCAGGCACAGGCGTTCCGTGCCAAGTACTGCCCACAGGGTGCTGCCACGTCCAGTCGCTGAGGAGCCGCCCGCCGAGGAGCAACCCGCTGGCCTAGGAGATGCAAGCGGGAACTCAGTTTGGCGCCGGGCGGGCGAGATTTCGCCCAGGCCCCAAAGAAAAAGCCGGCCAAGGCCGGCTTTTTCAACTGGCGAGAGGCTTGCTCTCAGCGTCCGCGCTTGGGGTCCGGCGGTTTGCGCGTCGTGTTGGGTGAGGAACCCACACTGCCGGTCAGGTTCTGTTGGAAGTCCTTCCACATGGCCATGTTGCGCTCGGTGAGCTGGTTCATCAGCGACCACGGGGTCTGGCCCAGTACCCCGCCCATCTGGCTGCGGAACTGCTGCTGCTGGTCCAGGAACACTTGCATCGAGCGTTCCAGGTAGTTGCCCATGAAGCCCTGCAGCGAGTCACCGTAGAAGCGGATGATCTGGCTCAGCAGCTGCGTCGACAGCACCGGCTCACCGTCCTGCTCATGCTCGGAGATGATCTGCAGCAGCACCTGGCGGGTCAGGTCTTCGCCGGAGCGTGCATCGCGCACCTCGAAATCCTCGCCGTCGACGATGAGCTGGCGCACGTCCTCGATGGTGATGTAGCTGGAGATCTCGGTGTCGTAAAGACGACGATTCGGATACTTCTTGATGACGCGGGTCGAGGCCATCGAGCGGGAACTCTAAATCGTGGTGCCTTGCAGCATGGCGCAGCACGCGCGGCCTTGCAACTGGCCAGTTGAACAGCTACCGGGTCCAGAAGTGACAAGGCCGGCAACGGGTGCCGGCCAAGGTTTGGGAGGGGGCGCGGCCGGTCGTCGTGCAACCGCCACGGCAGGGGCTTACCAACCCATGTGGTGGCCGCCGTTGATGTCGAGGTTGCTGCCGGTGATCCAGCTGGCCTCCTCGGCGGCGAGGAAGCCCACGCCGTAGGCGATTTCCGCAGGGGTGCCCAAGCGGCCGGTGGGGATGTCGGCCACGATCTTGGCGCGCACCTCCTCCGGCACGGCCATCACCATGTCGGTGGCGATGTAGCCCGGGGAGATGGTGTTCACGGTGATGCCCAGCTTGGCGTTCTCGCGCGCCAGCGAAATGGTGAAACCATGCATGCCGGCCTTGGCCGCGGCGTAGTTGGCCTGGCCGTACTGACCCTTCAGACCGTTGATCGAGCTGATCTGGATGATGCGGCCCCACTTGCGGTCGCGCATGCCTTCGATCACCGGGCGGGTCACGTTGAACACCGAGTTGAGGTTGGTGTTGATCACCTCGGTCCACTGCTCGGGCTTCATGCGGTGGAAGGTGCCATCGCGGGTGATGCCGGCGTTGTTGACCAGGATCTCCACCGGGCCGAGCTTCTGCTCGACCTCGTGCACCATGGCCGCGGCCTCGTCGGGCGAAGTCACGTCACCTTTCACCAAGGCGACGTCATAGCCGTCGGCCTTCATCCGTTCCTGCCAGGCCTTGGCTTTTTCCTCGTTGCGGTAGTTGGTCGCCACACGGTGCCCCATGTCCGCCAGCTTCTTGACGATGGCGGTACCGATACCGCCCGTACCACCCGTGACCAGTGCAACGCGTGATTGCATGCCGCCTTCTCCATGCCGCGACCTTGCGGCTCCGCCTCGATACTAGTCCTACATTGTGAAACTTTAATGCTGCAATGCGGCGACTTTGGTCGATGCGGTGGCCGGGATGCGGCGCGGATCGAAAACAGCCTGCGCGTCGGTGAGCAGGCCCGGGACATCGAGCGACGTGGCCAGTGCCTCCGCTGGCTGGCCGAGCTCGCGCCACGCGGTGCGAAGGGCGGGCAGCGGGTTGTTGGGGTCCACCGGGTGTGCGGCGTCCGTCTTGGACAACTTGCGGCCGTGTGCATCGAGCAGCAGCGGCAGGTGCGCATAGCGGGGCTGCGGCAGGCCAAGCGCGCGCTGCAGCAGGATCTGCCGCGGGGTGGAGTCCAGCAGGTCGGCGCCGCGCACCACGTCGGTAATGCCCTGGTCGGCATCGTCGACCACCACCGCCAGCTGGTAGGCCCAGCAGCCGTCGGCGCGACGGATCACGAAGTCCCCAACGTCGCGCGCCACGTCCTGCCGTTGCGGACCCTGGATTGCATCGTCGAAGGTTATGAGGGTTCCATCCTCCACGCGCAGGCGCACGGCGGGATCGGGGCGGGGGGCAGTGGCCACGCACGCCCGGTGGATGCCACCATTCGCGGCGAGGACGGTGCGGCTGCAATGGCAGACGAACGCCTGCCCCGTGGACAGCAGTTGGTCCAATGCGGCCTGGTACAGCGCACCCCGCTGGTGCTGGAAAACCACCGGCTCGTCCGGATGCAGGCCAAAGGCCGCCAGAGTCTGGAGTTGTCGCTGGGCCGCCCCGGGCACCTCGCGCGGCGCATCGACGTCCTCCACGCGCACCAGCCAGCGGCCGCCAGCGTGGCGTGCCAGCAGCCAGCTGCCGAAGGCCGCCAGGAGGGAGCCGGCATGCAGGTCACCGGTCGGGGACGGGGCGAAACGGCCGCGATAGGAAGGGGCGGGGACGGGCGTGCTCACGCGGACAGGTGCGGCGACAGATGCGGCAAAGCGGGCGGGTTCACTTGAAATCCATGCGAGACTGCCACACTTTTCCGGTATCCGCGCACGGTGCGCGGCAGGATTCTGAGCATGTTCAAGCGGATCGTACTTTTCCTTGCCACCAACCTCGCCGTGCTGGCGTTGCTGAGCATCGTCATGGCGGTGCTGCAGAACGTGTTCGGCGTGACACTGGGCAACAATGGTGCCCTGCTGGTGATGGCGACGGTCTTCGGCTTCGGCGGTTCGTTCATCTCGCTGATGATCTCGAAGTGGATGGCCAAGCGTTCCACCGGCGCGCACGTGATCGAACAGCCGCGCAACGAGGCCGAGCAATGGCTGGTCACCACGGTGCGTCGCCAGGCCGAGGCCGCCGGCATCAAGATGCCCGAAGTGGCCATCTATGACGCCCCGGAGATCAACGCCTTCGCCACCGGCCCCAGCCGCAACAACTCGCTCGTCGCCGTGTCGACCGGCCTGCTGCGCGCCATGAACCGCGATGAGGCCGAAGCCGTGCTGGCCCATGAGGTCAGCCACGTGGCCAACGGCGACATGGTGACGATGGCGCTCATCCAGGGCGTACTGAACACCTTCGTGATCGTGCTGGCCCGCGTGGTCGGTCGCGTGGTGGACGGTTACCTCAACGGCAACCGCGAAGGTGGTCCCGGCATCGGCTACTACGTGATCGTGTTCGTACTGGACATGGTGTTTGGCTTGTTCGCCAGCATGATCGCGATGTGGTTCTCGCGTTACCGCGAATTCCGCGCGGACGCCGGTGGCGCCAACCTCGCCGGGCGCCAGAAGATGATTGCCGCGCTGGAGCGCCTCTCGCAGACGTATGGTGAGAGCACCCTGCCCAAGCAGGTGGCGGCCTTCGGTATCAGTGGTGCGGTGGGTCACGGCCTGCGCAAGCTGCTGATGAGCCACCCTCCGCTGGCGGAACGCATCCAGGCATTGCGTGACGCTCCGGTCGCGCCGGTGCGTGGCACCGTGGTCGGGTGACACCTGGCCATCAAGCCAAGGAAAAGCCCGCCGGAAGGCGGGCTTTTTCGTTCTGGCCCCGGTTGTCGTGGCATGCCAGACGAGGCGCCGCGCGGAGCAGGAGGCGGGCCTTAGCGCGAACTTTAGAACTCGTAGTCCATGCTCGGGCTGGACGCCGCGAGGAAGTGCCCCTGCGCGTAGTCCACCCCCGCGCCAAACAGGATGGACATGCTGCCCGCATCCTGCACGAATTCGGCGATGGTCATCTTGCCCAATTCACGCGCTTTGCCGGCCATATCGCGGATGCGCGCCTGGTGCTCGGAGTTGCCCGGCAGGTCCTCCATGAAGGCACGGTCGAGCTTGAGCACCGAGGCGTCGAAGTGGCTGAGCATCTGGAAAGAATTGAGCCCACTGCCGAACTGCTCCAGGCAGATGCGCACGCCCAGCCGTGCCAGCCGGGCCTGGAACGCCTGCGCCGCGCGCAGGTGGGTGAACACCTTCGACTCGGGGATCTCGATGACCAGCAGGCGCCCGTCGGCACCGTGCTTGGTCAACTGCTCCTCGATGTGCCGCGCCAGGGCGTCGTCCTGCAGCGAATGCTCGGTGACCTTGACCAGCACCGTGGTTTCGTGGCCGCTGCGGGCACGCTCGCCGATCAGGCTGATCGCCTTGCCCACCACCCAGCGGTCGATCTCCCACATCAGGCCGTGTTCCTCGGCGACCTGCAGGAAAGTCAGTGGCTGCACGATTTCGCCATGCTCGCCGCGCAGTCGCAGGAATGCTTCGTACATCTCGCGCGGTTCGCCATGCAGGCCGATCAGCGGCTGGAAGTGCATCAGGAAACCGTCGCCGTCCAACGCCTGGCGAATACGCGTGATCCACGCGGCCATGCGCTCCTGCTCGGCGCGGTCGACGGCACCCGGGTCGAAGAGGTCGACGCGGTTGCCACCCACGCCAATGGCCGACTGCACGCTGGCCGCGGCCTTGCCGAGTACCGCAGTCATGCTGGCGATGCGCTGGCTGATCTGGACGCCGCCGATGCTGGCGGTGATGTTGAGCGAATGGTTGCCCATTTCCAGCACGGCATCGGCGAATGCCGCGAGCACCCGGTCGGCAAGCGCCACGGTTGCGCTGTGGTCGGCGCCCGGGCGCAGCACCGCGAACTGGTGTTCGCCAAAGCGGGCGGCGATGTCGTCGGGGCCGAGTGCCTTGCGCAAGCGCTCGGCGCAGGCGCTGACCAGATCATCCGCCGCACCCAAGCCAATTTCCTGGACCAGGCGGGCGTAGTGGTCGGGTTCCACCAACAGCAGGCCATGCTGGGTCGCGTTCTGTGCAGCGTCGGCGACAGTGTCCTCCAGTTGCCGCAGGAAGGCCTGCCGGTTGAGCAGGCCGGTGACCTGGTCGCGCTGGCGCAGTTCTTCCAGCAGCGCCTCATCCACCGCGGCGGTTTCCTGGCGGCGCAGGATGAGTTGCTGGCAGGGTTCGCCTTCGTATGTGGCAGCGGTGAATTCCATCATCGCGGGGAACTGCGCGCCGTCCAGCGTCCGGGCCTGGATCTCGTGCCGCGGCGGGGGCGCCTCGCCCTTGGACAGGGACTTGAGCAGCTTCTTGAAGCCTTCCACGTACTGTGGCGCCACGAGGTCGAGCAGCGACATGCCCTCGATATCCTCGAACGAGTCAAAGCCGAACATCTCCAGGTAGGCTGAATTGGCCCGGATGTGCATGCCTTCGTGGATGTACGCGATGGGGTCGCGCGAGGATTCGATCAGCGCGTCGCAGCGCCGCTCGGTCTCGCGGACGTGGTTCTCCAGCCGGCGGAGCGCACGGCGCGCCTCCAGGTCGGTCCACTCGGAACGGATCACGTATTCGATCTGCGGGGCACGGTCGCGCAGCAGGATGCCGCGTGCGCCCATGGCGCTGGCCTCGAGCAGGCGCGCATCGTCGATCGTGTCGTGCAGGACCAGCACCGGCAGGTCCTTGCCGGTGGCCACCACCAGTGCCATCGTCCGGGCCAGCGGGACGGCCTGGGACGCATGGGCGGCGATGATGAGGTCGGGCGTCTGGCTGTCGAGCAACGCCTTGAGCTCGTCCTCGTTTTCGGGGCGGGTGGGGCGCACGGCGATGCCGGCATTGCGCAGCCCACTGACAATGGCCTCCGCCGCCTCGACGCTGTCGTCGACGATGAGCAGGCGAAGGGCCTTGTCCTTGCCGATTTGCATGGCGATCTCCATGGGTCGGGGTTATGCCACGAAGCGGCGGTGGCCGTCCATGAGAAAGAGCAGATCCCTCATGCGGGTTCTCAGAACCTACAGCGGTCGCTTGCCGGTATCCCCCGCGATCTCGCGGACGAGCTTGGGCACCAGGTAGCCCGAAAGCCGGGCGGCCAGGCCGCCATGCAGGGCCCTGGCACGGTCATCGTCCACTTCGAAGTGGGCGGCGCCTTGCACGCGGTCCAACTGGTGCAGGTAGTAGGGCAACACGCCGGCGGCCAGTCCGCGCTCGCTCAGTTCGGCCAGCGCATCCACGGAGTCATTGACCCCCCGCAGCAGCACCGCCTGGTTGAGCAGCTGGGCGCCAGTGCCGCGCAGCCGGCGCAATGCCGCGTCCACCTGCCCGTCGAACTCGTTGGCGTGGTTGGCATGCAGGACCACCGTAACCGGCCAGGGGAGGGCGTCCAGCCATGCCAGGAGGGCGTCGTCGACGCGTTCGGGCAGCACCACGGGCAGGCGGGTGTGGATGCGCAGCCTGCGCAGGTGGGGCAAGCCGACCAGGGCATCTGTCAGCTCGACCAGCTTGTGGGTGGCCAGCGACCACGGGTCTCCCCCGGACAGGATCACCTCATGGATGCTGTCGTCGGCCCGGATCAGGTCGACGGCACCCTGCCAGCCGCCGGCCGCGGCGGTCTCCTCCGCATAGGGGAAGTGGCGCCGGAAGCAGTAGCGGCAATGGATGGCGCAGCTGCCGGTGGTGACCAGCAGGGCCCGCCCGTTGTACTTGCGGATCACCCCGTCTCCGGCCTTGGCGGCGGCATCGCCCACCGCATCCAGGCTGAAGCCGGGCATCGGCCGCATCTCGGCATCCAGCGGCAGGGTCTGGCGCAGCAGCGGGTCCGCCGGGTCGCCATGGCGCATGCGGGCCACGAACCCGCGGGGTACCCGCAGCGGGAACTGGGCGGCGGCTTCCGCGGACAGCGCCGGCACCTGTCCGTCCAGCCCCAGCATGGCCAGCAGCTCGCGGGGGTCGCGCACCGCGTCCCGCCACAGTTGCTGCCAACCGTGGGGCGTGGAAGGGGCGGGCTGCATGGGGAGGGGGGCAGCGGGTATCATGGCGTACTGTTTTCGCGCCGAAGTTGCCCAATGGGGCGGCAGCGCGGGCCGATATTCTAGCCGGGCGGGGCCTTGCGTGCCGCGCCGCTGGCGACCCTCCATTCCAACTAGAAGCATTCTCCAGGAGTTGCACCATGGCCAGCCTTGGCATGAACGACGTGAAGAACGGTCAGAAGATCCTCGTCAACAATGACCCGTGCGTCATCACCGAGACCGAATACGTCAAGCCGGGCAAGGGCCAGGCGTTCACCCGCGTGAAGTACCGCAACATCAAGTCGGGCCGCGTGGTCGAACTGACCATGAAGGCCACCGACTCGCTGGAAGTGGCCGACGTGGTCGACACCGACATGCAGTACCTGTACGCCGACGGCGAGTACTGGCACTTCATGAATCCGGAAACCTTCGAGCAGGTACAGTCGGACAAGGCCGGCATGAGCGGCGCCGAGAAGTGGCTCAAGGGCGAGGAGGAGTGCGTGGTGACCCTGTGGAATGGCACCCCGATCGCCGTGCAGCCGCCGAACTTCGTCGAGCTGAAGATCACCGAGACCGATCCGGGCGTCCGTGGCGATACCTCGGGCGGCGGCGGCAAGCCGGCCACCCTCGAGACCGGCGCCGTGGTCCGCGTGCCGCTGTTCGTCGGCCAGGACGAAGTGATCAAGGTCGATACCCGCTCGGGCGAATACGTCTCACGCGTTAAGTAATGCCGCCGAGGGCGGCCTGCCGCCCCGGTGACCCCGTGCCGCCCCCACCGGGCGGCGCGTTGCCGCCAGCCGGAAGGCCTGCATCACGCGGTCATGCGCCCGGTGCAGGCTGCCGGGGAGCGCCCCCGACAGGAATGCCCGATGACGATCCATGCAGCACCCGAAGCCTGTGACCTTCTGATCGAAGCCGGCTGGGTGGTGCCGGTCGTCCCGCACGGGGTGGTCCTGGAGGACCATGCCGTGGTGGTGACCGGCGGCGTGATCCAGGCAATCCTGCCGCGCCCGCTGGCCCGCCAGCGCTATTCCGCGCGCGAAGTGGTGTCGCGCCCCGATGGCGCGCTGATTCCCGGCCTGGTCAACGCCCACACCCACAACCCGATGACGCTGCTGCGCGGCGTCGCCGACGATCTGCCGCTGATGCAATGGCTGCAGGGCCACATCTGGCCGATCGAGGCCGAGGTCATCGGCCCTGGATTCGTGGCCGATGGCATTGCCCTCGCCATCGCCGAGATGCTGCGCGGCGGCACCACCTGCGCCAACGAGAACTACTTCTTCCCCGACGTGCAGGCCGCCGTCTACAAGCGTCATGGCTTCCGCGCCGTGGTCGGCCTGCCGGTGATCGACTTCCCCACCGCGTGGGCGCGTACGTCGGACGAGTACTTCGACAAGGCCGCCGAAGTGCATGACCAGTGGCGTGACGACCCGCTGGTGGCCACGGCGTTCGCGCCGCACGCGCCGTACACGGTGTCGGATGCCAACTTCGAACGCATCCGCATGCTGGCCGACCAGCTGGACGTGGCCGTGCATTGCCACGTGCACGAGACCGCGCACGAGACCGAGGAATCGCAGGAGAAGCACGGCCAGCGTCCGCTCGCGCGCCTGGACCGTTTGGGCCTGGTCAACGACCGGCTGATCGCCGTGCACATGACCCAGCTGACCGACGCCGAGATCGCGCTGTGCGCCGAGCGCGGCGTTAGCGTGGTGCATTGCCCGGAATCCAACCTGAAGCTGGCTTCGGGCTTTTGCCCCGTGGGCAAGCTGCAGAAGGCCGGGGTCAACCTGGCCATCGGCACCGACGGCTGCGCCAGCAACAACGACCTGGACATGTTTGGCGAGATGCGCACCGCGGCGCTGCTGGCCAAGGCGGTGGCCCACGATGCGTCGGCGCTGGACGCCGCCAGTGCGCTGCATGCCGCCACCCTCGGCGGGGCCAAGGCGCTGGGGCTGGATGCCCGCTTGGGCAGCATCGAAGCAGGCAAGCACGCGGATCTCGCGCTGGTCGACCTGGGCCAATTGGAAACCCAGCCCCTGCACCACGTGATCTCTCAGCTGGTGTACGCCGCCGGTCGCCAGCAGGTAAGTGACGTGTGGATCGCGGGCAAGGCCAGGTTGCGTCAGCGCGAACTGGTGGGCATGGACCTCGCAGAACTCATCGCCAACGCCCGCCAATGGCGCGCGCGCATCGCTTCCATCCGGATTTCCTGATGACCACGCAGACGCAATCGCACGACACCAACTTCAACCAGGCCGAGCTGGACAAGTTCGGCGCGCTGGCCAACCGCTGGTGGGATCCGGACGGCCCGCAGAAGGCGCTGCACGCGCTCAACCCGGCGCGCCTGGGCTACGTCGCGGAACGGACCACGCTGCGCAATGCCGATGTGCTGGACGTGGGCTGCGGTGGCGGCCTGTTGAGCGAGGCCCTGGGCCAGGAAGGCGCGCACGTCACCGCCATCGACCTGTCGCCGGAACTGGTGAAAGTCGCGCGCCTGCACGGGCTGGAGTCGGGCGTGAAGGTTGATTACCGCCTGCAGTCGGTGGAATCGCTGGCGGTGGAAAAGGCCGGTCATTTCGATGCCGTCACCTGCATGGAGATGCTGGAGCACGTGCCCGATCCGGCGGCCATCATCCAGGCATGCGCCACGCTGCTGAAGCCCGGCGGCAGGCTGTTCCTGTCCACGCTCAACCGCACCCCGGCCGCCTTCGCGCTGGCCATCGTCGGCGCGGAGTACGTGGCCCGATTGCTGCCCAAGGGCACCCACCAGTACCGCGACTTCATCAAGCCGTCCGAGCTGGCGGCCTGGCTGCGCGACGCCGGTCTGCAGTTGGAGGACGTCAGCGGCCTCATGTACGAGCCGTGGCGCAATGCCGCGCGGGTCACCCGCCGCACCGACGTCAACTACCTGGCCTGTGCGGTCAAGCCGGCATGAACCACGAACATCATCCCGCGATCGCGAAGGGGGCAGGCATTGCTCCCTCCGCCGATCCCACGGCAGCCGGCTTCCCCAAGGCGGTGCTGTTCGATCTGGACGGCACCCTGCTGGACAGCGCCCCGGACATGCTGGCAACCACCAACGCGATGCTCGCCGCGCGCGGCCGCGCGCCGATGACGCTGGCAGCGCTTCGGCCGCACGTGTCCAAGGGTGCCCGCGCGATGATCGGTGCGGCGTTCCCGGATGTGGACGTGGGCGAGCGCGAAGGCTGGGTGCCGGAATTCCTGGAGCACTACGGCCGCGAACTGGGGCGCCACGGCGCGCCGTTCGAGGGCGTCGAAGCGATGTTGACCGCGCTGGAAGCCGCTGGCTGCGTGTGGGGCATCGTCACCAACAAACCCGAATACCTCGCCGCCCTGCTGGTGCCGATGCTTGGCTGGGAGGACCGCTGCGCGGTGCTGATCGGTGGCGATACGCTCCCCGTGCGCAAGCCCGACCCGCTGCCACTCATCGTCGCGGCGGAACGCATTGGGATGGCGCCCGCCGACTGCGTCTACGTCGGTGACGACGAACGCGATATCGTCGCCGCCCGCGCGGCCGGCATGCCGTCGGTCGTGGCGCTGTGGGGCTACCGCCTGCCCGGTGACCAGCCGGAGGAATGGCGTGGCGACACCATGGTCGAGCAACCGCAGGCGTTGTGTGACGCTGGTGCATGGCCTTCGCCGTGACGAGCCTGGCCGAACAGGAGCAACGAGTGCCCGACAACGCCGCGGCACCCGACAGCTTCATCGACAAATGGCTCACGCGCTGGCCCGAATGGGCCGTGGCGCAGGTATTTGTTCCCCAAGCACGGCGGCGCGCGCTGCTGGCTTGGGCCGCGTTGCAGCAGGAACTCACCGATGCGGCCTGGGGTGGTCAGGATCCGCGCCCCGGCGAGGCCAAGCTGGGCTGGTGGCAGGAGGAGTTGCAGGGCTGGAGCCGAGGCCTGCGCCGTCATCCGTTGGGTGCCGTCTTGCAGGGTCAAGGCGGAGACTGGCTGGTCCTGGCCAACGTCCTGCCGGCGCTGCGCGACAGTCGCGAGCGGCCGGCTGATGCGGCAGAGGCGTTGGCGCAGATCGCCCCTGTCGCCCGCGCGTTTGCCCTTGTCGATGCCGCGCTCGAGGCCAGCATGGCCGGCGAGACGCTTCGGGGTGGGCGTGGCGCGATGGGCAACCCGTTGGTGATCCAACAGTTGCTGCACGCGCGGCTGCTCGCTTCCGGGGAAGCCGCCGTTCCGTTGCAGGAATTGGCCCGGGCCGGGCGGGGCGATGCGGCGGCGTTGTGGGCGCAGCGCGTGCCGGCGTTGCCATTCGTGCCGCACGGTGGGAGCGACACAGTGCCCCCCGATTCGGGCCGTGACGGCCCCGCGGGTTCGCTGGCGGCCATTCCCCGGTTTCGCCGCGTGACGGCCGCGCTGGCGCGCCAACGTCTCAAACACGGCGATGTTGCGCGGCCGCTGCCTGCCTGGCGGGCGCTGTTGGCCACCTGGCTGGCTGCCCGGAACTGATCGTTCCGGTGGCACAGACGGTTCCTTCGCGGTCGCCCGATAGAATGAGTCGCGTTGCGATTCCCCCATCCAACCCCATATCAGCCGCCGTGACTACTTCCCTCAACCCGCCCCGCACCCTCCCCGACGTGGCCTTCGACGCCGCGGCCGCGGCGCGCCCGCTGGACTGGGTGGGGATGTCCAACATCGCGCTACCGCTGCGGGTGCCCTCCGGGACCGGCGAGACCCTGCAGGTGGCGGCTTCCGCCGATGTGGCCGTCAACCTGACCAAGGCGGACAAGCGCGGCATCCACATGTCGCGCCTGTACCTTGAGCTGCAGCACGCGTTCACCAGCGAAGTGGTGACGCCGGCAGGGTTGCGCCGGATCCTGCAAACCCTGGTGGACACGCAGGCCGGGCTTTCCAGCGCGGCGCGGCTGGTGCTGCGCTACGAGCACCTGCTGCTGCGCCCGGCGCTGGCCAGCGAACATGCCGGCTGGAAGCGCTACCCGGTGGAGATCGATGCCCGGCTCGCCGACGGCCACCTCCACCTGGGCCTGCGTTTTGCAGTGGAGTACTCCAGCACGTGCCCGGCCTCGGCGGCACTGTCGCGCCAGATCAATGCCGAGCGCTTCGCCGAGGACTTCGCTGATGCGCGTCCGATGTCCACGGCCGTCGTTCGCGACTGGCTGGCGTCGCCGCGCGGCATGGCCGCCACGCCGCATGCACAGCGCAGTCGCGCGGATGTCCGCGTTGAGTTGCGCCATGCCTTTGACGAACTGCCGCTGGGCCCTCTGATCGACGAACTGGAGCGGGGTCTCGCCACGCCCGTGCAGACCGCGGTCAAGCGCGAGGACGAGCAGGCGTTCGCCCGCCTCAATGCGGAGAACCTGATGTTCTGCGAGGACGCCGCGCGGCGCGTGGCGGCGGTGCTATCGGCAGATCCGCGGGTGGAACACTTCGAGGCGACGGTGTCGCACTTCGAGAGCCTGCACGCGCACGATGCCGTGGCGAGTGTCACTGGGCATGGCCCGGCGCTCGCTGGCCCGCGGGGCTGAACCCACGCGCGTTTGCAGTTTCTAACGGCCGAAGGCCGGCAGTACCGGTGGCTCCACTGCGCCTGGTCGAAACCAGGGGGGCTACGGCGCTGGCGCGCCGGAGGTCTCCAGCACCAGCAGGGGGTCGATCCGCACGTCGAACCAGTTCATGCCCCAATGCAGGTGCGGCCCCGTCGCGCGTCCGGTGGCGCCCACCGCACCGACCACCTGGCCTTGTGCGACGCGGTCGCCCACCTTCACGTCCAGGCGCGACAGGTGCAGGAAGTTGGAGCTGATGCCGTGGCCATGGTCGAGCAGCAGCGTGCCGCCGGTCAGGTACAAGCCCGGGTCGGCAAACGTCACCACGCCGGCGGCGGGCGCCTTCACCGCCACCCCCTCCGGAGCCGCGATATCCATGCCCGAGTGCGCGGCGCCGGGCTCGCCGTTATAGACACGCCGGTTGCCGAAACGTCCGCTCACGCGGCCCTGTACCGGCCAGATGAAGGTTTGGGCGAAGTCGTTACGCGCGTCGTCGCGCAGGCGCGCTTCGGCCACGCGCGCCTGTTCTCGCTTGATGCGTTCTGCGATGGCAGGCGGTGGATTCACCGTGGACGGGGGGACGCCATCAATCCGCTCCTCGGGCCAGTCCCGTGGTGTGACCGCCAAGCTATGGACCTGCACCTGGCCGTCACGGCGAATGATCTGGATCGCCAAGGGGCCTGAAGCGTCGCGTCCGACGCCGAAGACGAATCGTCCGTCGGGTGAAACCCGCAGCGTCCGCCCGGCGTATTCCACCCTCGCACCCGCTTCGGCCAGGCCCACGACCAGCGAACCTTGGGGTACGGCAGCCGGTAGGAAGCTGGCGCCTGCCGTTTCGACACTCGCTGGGCCCGCATCGGATGCGCCGCCTCGCGCCGCGATATCGGCGGTGGCGCATCCACCGGCGACCGCGACCAGCAGCGCAGCCAGCCATGCGGCCCACGCCGGACGTGGCCTCATCAGCGCGCGAATGCCAGTCGCTGGCCGTTGGCCGCGCCCACCAGGCGTTCGCCATCCCACGCCAGCGCGCCGTTCACCCAGGTCGATGCGATGCGCGAATGGAACGTGCGGCCTTCGAACGGCGACCAGCCGCACTTGGACAGCACCTGGGAGCGCTGCACGGTGAAGGGCGTGTCATCCACCAGCACCAGGTCGGCGAAATAGCCTTCGCGCAGGAAACCGCGCTCGGCCACGTCGAACAGTTGTGCCGGTGCATGCGCGAACTTCTGCACGACCTGCGCCGTGGTCAGCTTGCCTTCGTGCACCAGTTCCAGCGCGGCGTTGAGCGCGAACTGCACCAGCGGCAGGCCGCTCGGCGCGCCGGTGTAGGGGCGGGCCTTTTCCTCCAGCGTGTGCGGTGCATGGTCGGTGGCCAGCACGTCGATCACGTCGCCGGCCACGGCTGCGATCAGCGCCTCGCGGTCGCTGCTGTCCTTGATGGCCGGGTTGCACTTGATCAGGTGGCCCAGCGTCGCGTAGTCCGTGCGGTCGAAGCGCAGGAAATGGATGCAGGTCTCGGCGGTGATCTGCTTGCGGCTGCCGTCGGCGCGGATCAGCGGGCCGACCTCGAACAGCGCCAGCTCGTCGGCGGTGGAGATGTGCAGCACGTGCAGGCGGGTGCCATGGCGTCGCGCCAGCGAAATGGCCAGCTGCGTCGACTTCAGGCAGGCCTCGCGCGAGCGGATGTCCGGGTGGAACTCGGCCGGGATGTCGTCACCGTACTGGGCCTTGTAGCGGGCCAGCTCGGCGTCGATGGTCGGCGTGTCCTCGCAGTGGGTGATGATCGGCGTGGGCGCTTCGCGGAAGATCGCGTCCAGCGTGGCCGGGTTGTCGACCAGCATGTTGCCGGTGGAGGCGCCCATGAACACCTTGATGCCCGGCGCAGTCAGGGGATCCAGGCGGCGCACGGCCTCCAGGTTGTCGTTGCTGGCACCCAGGTAGAAGCCGTAGTTGCCCCAGGCCCGGCCATTGGCGCGGCGGTACTTGTCCTCCAGCGCATCGGCGTCCAGCGTGGGCGGGGTGGTGTTGGGCATGTCCATGAAGCTGGTCAGGCCCCCCGCCACGGCCGCTGCCGACTCCGTGGCCATGTCGGCCTTGTACTCCAGGCCCGGCTCGCGGAAGTGCACCTGGTCGTCGATCATGCCCGGGAGCAAACGACGGCCAGCGGCATCGACCACGGTTTCGTTGCCGCGCGCGCTCAGTCCGCTGCCGATCTCGGCTATGCGGCCGTCTTCGATGCGCAGGTCGCCGTCGAATTCGCGGCCTTCATTGACCAGTCGTGCGTTGACGATGAGGGTATTGGGCATCGGTAGGCGCCGTCAGTGGGAATGGGGAGGATGGTGCGGTTTTGCCGAAGCGGGTGGAACGGGGTCGATCCCGCCCGGATGGAACGGATGGCAGCGAAGGACGCGGCGCATTGCCAGCCAACTGCCCTTGAGGGCGCCGAAGCGGCCGATAGCCTCCATCGCGTACACCGAGCACGTGGGGTGGAAGCGGCACCGTGGGCCCAGCAACGGGCTGATCCAGCGCTTGTAGAAGCGAAGGCAGGCTATGAGCAATCGGTCGATCACGGGTTCTTTATGCTGGCTGGCGCCATGATGCGCCCCGGCGTTGGCGTACGTTTGGGCTGCGAATGATTCGCCCGGTGCCAAGCCTTGCGGTCATGGTCTGAGAAGCCGTGGCGATGTATGGTGGAGGCAGTGGGGAGTCGCGGTTGCCGCGGTCACCGGGGCAGGGTATAACAGCGCGCCTTCCCGTCACAAGGGAATCAGAAGGACACGTCGCTCGTGGCAGTGAAGAAAACCGCGAAGAAGGCCGCCAAGGCCATCAAGAAGTCCGTCAAGCCGGTGGCCAAGCAGCCGGTTGCCAAGAAGGCCGCGACCACGAAGCCGGCCGCGAAGAAGGCCGTGGCCAAGAAGCCTGTCGCCAAGAAGGCACCGGCCAAGCCAGTCGCGTCCAAGCCGGTGGCTGCCAAGAAACCTGCGGCGAAAAAGCCGGTGCCCAAGACGATGGCAGCCAAGTCGGCTGTGGCCAAGGCCCCCGGCAAACCGGCAACTGCCAAGAAGGCGCCTCCCGCCAAGAAATCCGCCGCGACCAGTTCCAAGGTCGTGGCCAAGAAGGCCGCACCGGCCCGCAAGCCGGTGGCGACCAAGGCCCCGGCCAAGGCGCCGGTGGCCAAGAAGGTCGTGGCGACCAAATCCGCCCCGGCCGCAAAGAAGACCCCGGTGGCCAAAGCGGCCGCCGTGAAGCCCGTCGCCAAGCCGACCCCGGTCAGCAAGCCGGCCCCCGCGCCGGCGGCCAAGCCCAAGGCACCCGCCCCCGCGGTTGCCAAGCCGGAAGCCCCGGTGAAGGCAGTGGCCAGCAAGCCTACGGTCGAGAAGGCTCCCCCCTCGAACACTCCGCCTGCGGCTCCCCGCAAGGTTGGAAAGGTGGCCGTGGCCGTTGCGGCAAAACCGCACGAGCCGGCCCCGAAAGGCAAGGTGAAAGTCGTGCAGTACAACGTTGAACCAGGCAGTGGCCGTCCCATCGTTCCCAAGGGTTACAAGCCCAGCGCGGACGAGGAGTACATGAGCCCGCTGCAGCTCGAATATTTCCGTCAGCGCCTGCTGCAGTGGCGTGCGGACCTGGTCGAGGAATCCAAGCAGACCATCGAGAACCTCAAGGACGAAGTGCGTGACGTCGGCGACGAGGCCGAGCGCGCAACCCGCGAGACGGAAAACTCGCTGGAACTGCGCACCCGTGATCGCTACCGCAAGCTGATCAGCAAGATCGACAGCACCCTCAAGCGCGTCGACTCGGGTGACTACGGCTACTGCGTGGACACGGGCGAGGAAATCGGCCTGGAGCGCCTGGAGGCGCGCCTGACCGCCGAGCGCACCATCGATGCCCAGGAGCGCTGGGAACACCTGCAGAAGCAGATGGGCGACTGACGCCCGTCGAGTGCGCCGCGCAGGCGCCGGGATGCTGGACGATCCAGACGACGCCCCCTGCCGGGGCGTCGTCGTTTGCGCGGCGGGGTAGGGAGGCCGCAGTGCGCCAACGTTCTTTGGGACATGAGCCAATGGGTTTCCCGTTGCCACCGCCAGACCCTATGGACCCACGGATTCGAGCGACCGTCGGGTGGGAGGGCGCGTGCTGGATGACGGCTCCCTTGCGGCGGAAGTGTGCGGAGACGCGTTCGCGCGTGCGCTGGAGGCGTGCGTGAACGCCACAGCGTCGTCCGGGGCCAACACCGCCACGGCGGCAGGCTTTGAGCAGTTCGTGCGTGAACACCGGCCGCTGCTGGTGGCGTTCCTGCGGCGACGGGTATCCGACGATGACGCGCAGGACGTGGCCCAGGAGACCATGGTGCGGCTGATGCGTTATGGCGACCAGCCGGTCGAGGCCCTGCGTCCGTTGATGTACCGGATCGGGCTCAACGCGCTGGCTGACCGGGGCCGTCGCGATGCCAGCCGCCTTGCCCATGCCCACGTCAGCCTGGAGGACGACGTCCTTGCGCTGCCGTCGGCGGAGCCGGCGCAGGACGAGCGCGTCGCGCACCAGCAAGCGCTGGTGGCGGTGCGGGCGGCCGTGTTGCGCCTGCCCCCGCGCTGCCGCGAGGTCTACCTGCTCAACCGGATCGAAGACATGAGTTACACCGAGATCGCCCGTCATTGCGGGATTTCGGTCAAAGCCGTCGAGAAGCACATCGGCAAGGCACTTTCACTGCTGCGCGTCCACCTGCGTGGCGACAACGGCGGTCACACGGATTGGCCATGAACATGAACGAACACGCCCCCGAGCGGGGCGTCGACCAGGCCGCATGGTGGGTAGCGCGACTGGACGCGCCCGATTGCAAAGCCAGCGAACGCGCGGCATTCGAGGACTGGCTGGCGCAGTCACCGCTGCACGTGGAGGCGTGGGTGCGAGCCGACGCCATCCATGCAGCGGCCGCACAGCTGGCCGATGACGACCTGCTGCGGGCTGCGGCGCGCAAGGCGCGTCGCGAAGGCCGGGACGCATTCGCCAAGCGCCCCGGGTTGCGAACCTGGGGGTGGGCGGCGGCGGCCAGCCTGGCGGTCGTGGCTGGCATGCTGGCCTGGCGGTTGCTGCCGACGCCTCCCACGCCGGAGCAGCGCTACGCCACTGCCGTGGGCGAACAGCGCACCATTGGGCTGGCCGACGGCACGACATTGCTGCTCGATACCGGGTCCGCGGTGACCGTGCGCCTGGGCCAAGGCCAGCGGGAGGTCGATGTGGACGCGGGGCGCGTGCAACTGGCCGTGGGTGATGACCCCCGCCCGTTCCTGGTGCGTGCGGGCACCACGACCATCCGCGACATCGGCACCACGTTCCAGGTCTGCCGGGAGGGTGGGGCGACCCGCGTTGGACTGGTCGATGGTGCTGTGATCGTTTCGGCCCCGCTGCCCACCGGCAAGGTGGAGCAGGTGCGTCTCTCGCCGGGCGAACAGGTGGCGGTGCAGGCCGATGCGGGATTCGCCCCGGTCGAGGCCCTCGACATTGCGGTGGCGGAGGGCTGGACGCAGGGCGAGTTGGTGTTCAAGGAGCACCGGCTGGACGCGCTGCTCGCCGAAGCAAATCGGTATTCCACGACCAAGTTGACCCTGGCCGACCCAACACTGGCCGAAATCACGGTCAGTGGCGTGTTCCGGGCTGGCAACCAGGACGCGCTTGTGTCGGCACTTGAGCGTGGCTGGGGGCTGCACGCCCGCCGCATTGGCCCCGACGAGATCAGCCTGCACCGGTGACAGCGCTGGTAGTGGACTGAACGGCGGGTTACGCGTTGCGCGCGGTGTCGCGCTTCCGTAATGTGGGGCGTTTACCCTGACCCACGATGCCCGCGCATGGCCCGGCCACGCTGCAGCAATGCCCTGACCCTCGCTGCCATGCTGTCCGGCATTGTGCCGACCGCCGTGGCACAGGTGCGTGGACCGGCAACGCGTGAAACCAGTTCACTGAATGTTCCCGCCGGGCCCTTGGACGATGCGCTCAAGGCGTTGGCGCGCCAATCGGGAATCCAACTCCTGTACCCCGCCAGGTTGGTGGCCTCTCAGCGGTCGCGACCGGTGTCCAACGCCCGGACCGCCGCGGCCGCCCTGGCGACAATGCTGGAAGGAACCGGACTGCGCGCCGTGGAGGTGGCCGATGGCACCTTCGTGGTGGAGAACGTGCCACCGAAGCCACGTCTGGGCGACGCCGCCCCCCGCGCCGGATTCGCGGATGATCGGCCGGTGGACGTCGGACCGGTTACGGTCACCGGGACCCACATCCCGCGCATGCCGGTCGATGGGATCGAAGCCTCCCCCATGACCCGGATCACCCGCGAGCAGATCGAGGCGAGCGGCCACCTCACGCTGTTCGAATTGCTGCGCGAGCAACCGGGCATGATGGGCCATCATCCCGTGGAGGTGGCGGTCGAAGGGGGCAGCAGCACCCAGCAGCCATTCGCCTCAGCGGCGACGACCAGCCTCTACGCCCTCGGGCCGCGGGCAACCCTGTTCCTGGTCGATGGCCAGCGCCTGGCCAACTACGGGCTGGTGTCGGCGGATCTCGGCGGGCTCACCGACCTCGCCAGCATCCCGTTGAGCATCGTCGACCGGATCGAGATCATCCGTGGCGGCGCGTCGGCGATCTATGGTGCCGATGCCATGGCCGGCGTGGTCAACATCATCCTGCGCAAGGATGCCGAGGCGCCGACCGTGGTGGTCCGGCGTGGTGGCACGGGCACGGGGGACGCGGAACAGACACAGGCGTCGGTGACGGTGGGCCGCACCTGGGGCGCGGGAGGCGATCTGTTCCTGGGCGCGGAGTACTTCCGCAACGAAGGGCTGGTCGGCGAGCAGCGCAGCTGGCGCACCCGCGATTTGCGCCACCTGCGCCTGGGGGATTGGCGTTATCGCCTGGGGTATCGCACTGCCACCGGTCGACTGCTCCAGCGATACTGCCCTGATGCGAGCTCGGATTCCCAGGGCAGTTGCGTCTTCGACCCGCCGCGTTACGAAAGCCTTGAGCCGGAAACCGAGCGGGGCTCGCTGTATGCGAGCGTGCGTGCGCCGGTGGGCGAGCGCGTGGAGTGGCAGACCAGCCTCCGGGTGACGCGCGCGGAACAGACCCTGTGGCGCGCGCCTTTCCACGCCAGCGTGCTGGTGCCGAGCACCCACCCGGACTGGATTGCAGGGATGGAACGTCTCGATTACGCCTTCTTCGACATCGGCCCCATCCGCAATGAAACCAATGCGACCACCTGGGATTTTGCCACCGGGCTGAGTGGCTGGCTGGGCGAGTGGCAGTGGCACACCACTGCCGCGCACCATCGCAACGCGGTCACCAGCCAGATCGATGGCCTGGTGCGCGAGACGGTGTTCGTGGACGCTGTGTACGACAACCGCTACCGGTTCGGCGGAGAAAACCCGCCCGAGCTGTTGGCCGCGATTTCGCCGGCGCTCACCACCCGCGGCACATCGACCTTCGAGCAGGTCGGGCTGGGTGCCAATGGACCTGCGTGGACCATGCGCGGCGGGCAGGCCAAGTTCGCTACCGGGCTGGAAGTGTTCCGTGACGGGTTGGAGCACCGTCCGGACGCGCTGATGCTTGAGCACGATGTGGCGCTTGGGCCGCAGAAAATCCGCATCGACGAGCACCGTGCGGGCGCGGCGCTCTACGGCGAACTGAGCGTGCCACTGGTGCCGCGCCTGCAGGCGGACCTGGCCCTTCGGCTGGACTACCGGGAAGGCTACGGGAGCCGCTGGTCGCCCAAGCTGGGGCTGAAATGGAACGTTGTCGATGCCCTGACCCTGCGCGGGACCCTCGCGACAGGCTACCGCGCGCCAACGCTCTTCGAGCTGCGGCGGCCGGGCGTTGAGGAGAACTACGATTCCTTCGCCCACCAGCCGGAGTTCGGGGAATGCCGGGACGAGGTGAACGACCCTGACTTGGGCAGGTACTGTCTGCTGCTGCGGGGGGCGACGGAGAATCCCGACCTGGAGCCGGAAACCTCCTCAAGCCAGACGCTGGGGGTGGTGTGGACGCCCACCGAGCGCTTCCTGATGAGTCTGGATTACTTCCGCATCAGCCGGCACGACGAGATCCTGCCCGTCAGCGGGGCCGATGATGCGGCAGCATTTCCGCGGTCGCTGGTGCGTGATGGCGCCGGGCGCCTTGTCGGCATCAACGACTACTACGAGAACGTGGGTGACAGCGACCTGCGCGGGTTTGAGGCCGAGTTGCGGTACCAGTGGCAGACGCGGGCATTGGGTCGGTTCGGGGTCCGTGGCAGCACGTATTTCCTGGATCGTCTGGAGCGCAGGCGTTTCCCCGGCGCGCCCACGCTCGACCATGCTGGCTACCGCGTGCCGCGCCACAGCCTGTTGGGCGCCGTGGACTGGACCATTGGCAAGTGGACGCACACCCTGAACTGGCGGCGTGCAGGGTCTGTGCGGGTGCACGCGCCCGATCAGCCGTGCCTGTGGAAGAACGTGGAGCAGGGGCGTTGCGTCACCCCAGGCTTCAGCCTCTTCGACCTCGACATGGCCTATGTGGCATCACCCCAGTGGCGCTACTCGCTCCATCTGCGAAACCTGTTTGGCCACGACCCGGTCAGCTACGACGTGGCGCAGGCAGGCTTCGATTTCGCCACCGACGACCCGCGCGGACGCTATTACCTGTTGAGCGCGATGTACCGCTTCTGACGGGAGATCGGGAAGCGCTGCAGCCCACGCAATGGCACGGCTACGGTGGCTGCCTCGTCTTTCAGCGCAGTTCGCCGAGGTCGAGCCTGCGCAGTTTCGGGGCCAGTTTCGAGGTGAGCCCCACCACCGCCAGGGTCATGCTGCCACCAAAGATCACCGACGGCACAAGCCCGAGCAGACGTGCCGCCACGCCGGACTCAAATGCGCCCAGTTCGTTGGATGAGCCGATGAAGATGCCGTTGATCGATGCCACGCGCCCGCGCATGTGGTCCGGGGTGGACAGTTGCAGGATGGTGGAGCGCACCACCACTGACACGCTGTCGCACATGCCCGACATCATCAGCAGCGCGGCTGACAGCCAGAAGTGGCGCGACAGCGCGAAGCCGATGATGCACAGGCCGAAGCCGGCCACCGCCGCCAGCAACAGCCGGCCAGCATTGCGGTCCGGCGGATGGCGTGCCAGCCACATGCCCACCAGCACCGCGCCAGCGGCTGGCGCCGCGCGCAGGATGCCCAGCGCCTCCGGGCCGTAGTGGAAGACATCGTTGATGAAGGCCGGCAGCAGCGCCACCGCGCCGCCGAACAGCACGGAGAACATGTCCAGCGCCTGTGCGCCCAGGATCACCTGGTTGCCAAAGACGAAGCGCAGGCCTTCGCCGATGCTGCGGAAGATCGGGGCGCGCTCGGTCGGCAGGGCCGGTTCGGAGACGCGCAGGCTGATGATGGCGATGGCGGCCGCCAGTGCCAAAGCCGCGGCGACGAGGTACGCAGTGGTCTTGCCACCCAAGGCCACCAGCACGCCACCCAGGGCCGGGCCGACCACCAGCCCGGTCTGCATCACCACGCTGCTGATGCCGGCACCGCGCGCGTAGGCCTCGCGCGGCAGCACCCGCGCGAACAGCGACATGTACACCGGCGCGAGGAACGCGCGGACCACGCCATTGCAGGCGATGGCCACGTAGATGGTGAGGGTGCCCATCGCCGGCACGCTGCCATGGGCAACGCCGGCCAGCACCAGTGTGGTCACGCATAACCCCAGGCAGGCGGCCATACCCAGGCGGCGCCGCGGCAGGTGGTCCACCGCGTAGCCCGCAAACAGGGCGAAAGCGATGTAGGGCAACACTTCGGCCAGGCCGATCAGGCCCAGCGACAGCGTGTCGCGCGTCAGCTGGTAGATGTGCCAGCCAACCGTGACCGCCACGATCTGGTACGACAGCATCGCCAGCAGGCGATAGCCCAGCAGGCCAAGGAACGCCGGATTGCGCAGCACCGTGGCTACCCCCGGCACCGGCGTGCTCACAGGGCGGCTTGGGCCTTGTCGCGGATGAAGCCCAGCAGGGCGGTCAGGCCATTGCTGCGCGTGGGTGAGAGGTGCTTGGCCAGGCCGATGTCGGCGATGTAATCCGCCTGGGTGGCGAGGACTTCCTGCGCGCTGCGCCCCGAGTACACACGCAGTGCGAGGTAGATCAGGCCCGAGACGATGGCCGAGTCACTGATGGCGTGGAAGTCCAGCCGATCGGCATTGCCTTCGGCCACGATCCAAACCAGCGACTGGCAACCGTGCAGGCGGTTGTCCTCCACCTTCCATTCGGCGGGCAGGTCAGGCAGCTTGCGGCCGAGGTCGATGAGGTACTGGTAGCGCTCGGCCCAGTCGCCGAAGAACGCGAACTCGTCGCGGATGGCGGCCTGTGCCTCGGCTGTGGTGGGTTCGAGCGGGAAGGGAGAGACGGTCATGTCGGTAGCTCCTGCTCAGGCCCGGCGCCAGCGCACGCCCTGCGGCGTGTCTTCCAGCAGGATGCCCTCGCCGGCGAGCTGGTCGCGCAGCGCATCGGCGCGGGCGAAGTCCCGGGCCTTCTTGGCCGCGGTGCGCTCTTCGACCAACGTCTGGATGCGGGCATCGTCATCGCCACTGGCGCCACGCGCAAACCACGCCTCCGGCGCCTGTTGCAGCAGGCCCAGCGCTCGGCCGGCGGCTCGAAGGCTGGCGGCGAGGGTGGTCAGCGCCTTCAGCGCGCCGGCGGTGTCGGCCACCTCGCCATTGGCGATGGCGTTGCGCAGCACGCGCGCGTTGCCGGCGATGGATGCCAGTTCCGCCAAGGCCTGCGGGGTGTTGAGGTCATCATCCAGCGCGGCCTCGATGGCCTCGGGGATGGCGGCCTCGATGGTGTCGCCGGAAGCGACCAGCGCATCGATGTCGCGCAGCGTGCCGTACAGCCGGTCCAGTGTGCGGATGCTCTGCTCGATCAGGCCGTCGGACCAGTCCAGCGGCTGGCGATAGTGCGCCGACAGCAGGGCATAGCGCAGGGCCTCCGGCGGGTGTGCGCGCACCAGGTCGTGGATCTTCTCGATGTTGCCCAGCGACTTGCTCATCTTGGCGCCGCCGAAGTTGAGCATGCCGTTGTGCAGCCACCAGCGCGCGAACGGCTTGCCACCGTGGGCGCACTCGCTCTGCGCGATCTCGTTCTCGTGGTGCGGGAACTGCAGGTCCACGCCGCCGGCATGGATGTCGATGGTGTCGCCCAGGTGCGCCTCGGCCATGGCCGAGCATTCGATGTGCCAGCCCGGGCGCCCGCGGCCCCATGGCGACTCCCAGCCGGGCAGGTCGTCGGTGGAGGGCTTCCACAGCACGAAATCGCCCGGGCCGCGCTTGTATGGTGCGACTTCGATGCGGGCGCCGGCCAGCATGTCCTCGGTATCGCGGCGGGACAGCTTGCCGTACCCCTCAAAGCTGTCGACGGCGAACAGCACGTGACCCTCGGCGGCATACGCATGGCCTTCGGCGATCAAGCGCTCGATCATCGCGGTGATCTGCGGGATGTGGCGGGTGGCTTCCGGCTCGATGTCCGGCGGCTGCACGCCCAGTGCCGCCATGTCCTCGCGGTAGGCGGCGGCGAAGCGGTCGGTGATGGTCGAGATGGGCACGCCCTGCTCGCGGGCGGCCGTGTTGATCTTGTCGTCCACGTCGGTGATGTTGCGGGCGTAGGCGAGGGTGCCGTAGCGGCGGCGCAGCACGTCGGCCAGCACGCCGAACACGACCGGGCCGCGGCCGTTGCCGATGTGCACGTAGTTGTAGACCGTCGGGCCGCAGACATACATGGTCACGCGGGCCGGATTGGCGGGGACGAAGGGTTCGACCCGGCGGGTCAGGCTGTTATAGAGGTGCAGGCTCATGGGGGCTACGGCAGTGGACACGCCATTGTAGCGGGGCCGGCCCGGTGCCGCGGGGGCGTTGCGTGGCATTGGGCGGGAGGCCTTGGTTTGCCGTGGTCAGGGCGATGAAACGGCGATTCTCCCGGGGGGCGGATCGTGACAGCAGGGGTTCAGCCCGTGGCGGCCGTCACGGACTACACTTGCACGCCATGCCTATGCCCGTCGCCCACCACGCCACCCGCTCAGTCGCGCTCAGTGCGCTGCTGGCGCTTTGCGCCGGGATGGCGCAGGCGCAGGACGCGACCGTCCTGCAGACCGAGAACGTGCGTTACGACTACGCGCAGGTGCTTCGCGTGACCCCGGTCTACCAGACGCTCAGGGCCACCCGCGTGGAGCAGCGCTGCGAACCCGCCAAGGCCGACAGCCGCATTGGTCGGGTAGTTGGGGCCGTGAAAGGGGCGCTGAGCCGGGATGAAGTCGAGGCCCAGAACGGGTGCCGGCCGGTGCCCGTGGAGCGTGAGTTCCGCCGCCCCATCGCTTACGACGTGGATTACGTCTACAAGGGGGCGCGTTACCGTTCGCGCTTGGCGGAGGACCCGGGGAACCGGCTGCGCATCCGCATCGGGATCACCCCGGCGGTGCCGGGCGTCCGAACCCGCTGATCCGTTGGCCTGGACGGGCCTTCGCCCTTCGGACTATTGCCCCCGCTGCCGGTACATGCGAGCATTCGCCCCCTCATGAACGCCTTCTACGCCGACGCCGACGTGCTGACCTCCGCCTGGATGGCGGCGGGCATGACCTCGCGCGCGCGCCGACCGTTGCCTCCCAATCCGGCTGGGTAACGGCGCACGCCGTTCGTGAACGCAACACGACACACGAAAAGCCCAGCCTCAGCGCTGGGCTTTTTTGTTTTCAGTTTCAGTCGCAACCGACCCCCACCCCCACCCAGTTCCGCCACCTGGACACCCCGATGACCACCTCCCATTCGCCGGCCTCCATGAAGCACTTCCTCAACACCCAGGACTGGTCGCGCACCGAGCTCGACGCCCTGCTGACCCAGGCAGCGCTGTTCAAGAAGCACAAGCTGGGCGACGCGCTGAAGGGCAAGTCGATCGCGCTGGTGTTCTTCAACCCCTCGATGCGCACTCGCACCAGCTTCGAACTGGGTGCGTTCCAGCTGGGCGGCCACGCGGTGGTGCTGCAGCCGGGCAAGGATGCATGGCCGATCGAGTTCAACCTCGGCACGGTGATGGACGGCGACACCGAGGAGCACATCGCCGAGGTCGCGCGGGTGCTGGGCCGCTACGTGGACCTGATCGGCGTGCGCGCGTTCCCGAAGTTCGTGGACTGGGCGTATGACCGCGAGGACATCGTGCTGAAGTCGTTCGCCAAGTACTCGCCGGTGCCGGTGATCAACATGGAGACGATCACCCACCCGTGCCAGGAGCTGGCGCACGCGCTGGCGCTGCAGGAGCACTTTGGTACCACCGACCTGCGCGGCAAGAAGTACGTGCTGACGTGGACCTACCACCCCAAGCCACTCAACACCGCAGTGGCCAATTCTGCACTGACGATTGCGACCCGCTTGGGCATGGACGTGACCCTGCTGTGCCCCACGCCTGACTACATCCTCGACGAGCGCTACATGGGCTGGGCCGAGCAGAACGTGGCCGAGAGCGGCGGTTCGCTGACCGTGAGCCACGACATCCAGAGCGCCTATGCGGATGCTGACGTGGTGTACGCCAAGAGCTGGGGCGCGTTGCCGTTCTTCGGTAACTGGGCGCCGGAGAAGCCGATCCGCGACCAGTACCAGCACTTCATCGTGGACGAGGCCAAGATGGCACTGACCAACAACGGCGTCTTCAGCCATTGCTTGCCGCTGCGCCGCAACGTCAAGGCCACCGACGCGGTGATGGATTCGCCGCAGTGCATCGCCATCGACGAGGCCGAGAACCGCCTGCACGTTCAGAAGGCGGTGATGGCCGCGCTGATCGGGCAGTGACGCCGCGACATTCCTGATGCCCACCGGGCCCGAGGACGCCATTGACGGCGCCTGAAGGTGCCGGCGACGACCCTTTACTTCTTGGCCCCCTCAGGGGCACCCCCCCAACCGAGAAACTCCCCCATGAGCAAAGACATCGTCCTCGCCTTCTCCGGCGGCCTCGACACCAGCTTCTGCGTGCCGTACCTGCAGGAGCGTGGCTGGAACGTGCACACCGTGTTCGCCGACACCGGCGGCGTGGATGCCGACGAACGCGCCTACATCGAGGCGCGCGCCGCCGAGCTGGGCGTCACTTCGCACGTGACGGTGGACGGCGGCCCTGCCATCTGGAACGGCTTCGTCAAGCCGTTCGTGTGGGCGGGCGAGGGCTACCAGGGCCAGTACCCGCTGCTGGTGTCCGACCGCTACCTGATCGTGGACGCGGCGCTGCAGCGCTGTGCCGAACTGGGCACCAAGGCCATCGCCCACGGCTGCACCGGCATGGGCAACGACCAGGTGCGCTTCGACCTGGCGGTGAAGGCGTCGGGTGACTACGAGATCGTGGCGCCGATCCGCGAGATCCAGAAGGAGCACACCCAGACCCGCGCCTACGAGCAGAAGTACTTGGAGGAACGCGGTTTTGGCGTGCGTGCCAAGCAGCAGGCCTACACCATCAATGAGAACCTGCTGGGCTTGACCATGTCCGGCGGCGAGATCGACAAGTGGCAGGCCCCGGGCGAGGGCGCGGTGGGTTGGTGCAAGCCGCGTGCCGAGTGGCCGACGGCGCCGCTGCGGGTGCGCCTGAGCTTCGTCAACGGCGAGGCCGTGGCGCTGGACGGCGAAAAGATGGAAGGCCACCGCATTCTGGCCAAGCTCAATGGCCTGTTCGCGCAGTACGGCGTGGGCCGGGGCCTGTACACCGGTGACACCACGATCGGCCTGAAGGGCCGGATCATCTTCGAGGCCCCGGGCCTGGCCGCGCTGCTGACCGCGCACCGTGCGCTGGAAGAGGCGGTGCTGACCAAGCAGCAGAACCGTTTCAAGCCGGAGGTGGCGCGCAAGTGGGTGGAGCTGGTGTACGAAGGATTCTTCCACGACCCGCTGAAGACCGACCTGGAGGCGTTCCTGGCCTCCAGCCAGTCGACGGTGAACGGCGACGTGGTGCTGGAGACCCAGGGCGGCAGCGTGGGCGCGGTGGCCGTGGAGTCGGCGCACATCCTCAACGCCAAGGGCGCGACCTACGCGCAGTCGGCGGACTGGGGCGTGGCCGAGGCCGAGGGCTTCATCAAGCTGTTCGGCATGAGCAGCACGTTGTGGGCTGAGGTCAACCGCAAGTGACGACCATGCTGGACAAGGTCCTGCAACATCTCCAGATGCTGGTGTCCTTCGACACCCGCAACCCGCCGCGCCTGATCGGCACCGGTGGGATGTTCGACTACATCCGTACGCAGTTGCCGGACTTCCGCATCGAAGTCACCGACCACGGCGCGGGTGCGGTGTCGCTGCTGGCCGTGCGCGGTACCCCGCGGCGCGTGTTCAACGTGCACATGGATACCGTGCCGGATTCGCCGGCATGGACGGCCAACCCGCACGTATTGCGGGTCACCGGCGACCGCGCCATCGGCCTGGGCGCATGCGACATCAAGGGCGCGGCGGCAGGGTTGCTTGCCGCTGCGAGCGCGACCCGGGACGACGCGGCCTTCCTCTTCAGCACCGACGAGGAAGCCAACGACCCGCGTTGCATCGCGGCGTTCCTTGCGCGCGAACACGGGTTCACCGAAGCCATCATCGCCGAGCCAACGCAGTGCGAGGCGGTGTTGGCGCATCGGGGGATCAGTTCGGTGCTGCTGCGCTTCCGCGGAGCGGCAGGCCATGCATCCGGTGCCAACGCGATGCAGGCCAGTGCCTTGCACCAGGCGATGCGCTGGGGAAGTCGTGCGCTGGATTTCGTCGAGTCGCAGTCGCACCAACGCTTTGGTGGACTGACCGGCCTGCGCTTCAACATCGGCAAGGTCGAGGGTGGCATCAAGGCCAACATGATCGCGCCCAGTGCCGAGGTTCGCTTCGGCTTCCGTCCGCTGCCGTCGATGTCCATCGACGGGCTGCATGAGCAGTTTGGGACGCTGGTTGAAGCCGGTGCCATCGAGCGCTACGAGGAGACGTTCCGTGGACCGTCGCTGCCGGCTGGCGACGTCGCCGGTGCCGAGGAGCGGCGACTGGCTGCACGTGACCTGGCCGATGCCCTTGGCCTGCCGATCGGCAATGCGGTCGATTTCTGGACCGAGGCTTCGCTGTTCTCCGCCGCGGGCCTGACCGCGATCGTCTACGGCCCGGGCGACATCGCCCAGGCGCACACCGCCGACGAGTGGGTCTCGCTTGACCAGCTCCGACGCTACACCGAATCCGTTACCCGGATCCTCGCCGGGCACACCGCACAATGAACGACGCACACGACATCCAGACTCGCCAGACCATCGTCCGCCTGTTGTCCAGCATGGCCGGCGCGAAGGAGATCTCGCAGTACCTCAAGCGTTTTTCCCAGCTGGACGCCAAGAAGTTCGCGGTGGTCAAAGTAGGCGGCGCGGTGCTACGCGACGACATCGACGCGCTGACGTCGTCGCTGGCGTTCCTGCAGGACGTTGGGCTCACGCCCATCGTGATCCACGGGGCCGGTCCGCAGCTCGACCAGGAGTTGTCCGCTGCCGGCATCGACAAGCAGACCGTCAACGGCCTGAGGGTGACGTCGCCCGAGGCGCTGGCGATCGTGCGGCGTGTGTTCCACGCGCAGAACCTGCGTCTGGTGGAGGCGCTGCAGGCGTTCGACGCGCGCGCCACGTCCATCGTCTCGGGCGTGTTCGAGGCGGAATACCTGGACCGCGATACCTACGGCCTCGTGGGCGAAGTGAAGCGCGTGCACCTGGCGCCGATCGAGGCCGCGCTCAATGCGGGCTCGATTCCGGTGATCGCCAGCCTGGGCGAGACCGCCGGTGGGCAGATCCTCAACGTCAATGCCGACTTCGCCGCCAACGAACTGGTGCAGGTTCTGCAGCCGTACAAGATCGTGTTCCTTACCGGCACCGGCGGCCTGCTGGATGACAGCGGCAAGGTGATCGATTCGATCAACCTGTCCACGGAATACGACCACCTCATGGCGCAGCCGTGGATCAATGGCGGCATGCGGGTAAAGATCGAGCAGATCAAGGATCTGCTGGACAAGCTTCCCTTGACTTCGTCCGTGTCGATTACCCGTCCGGATGAGTTGGCCAAGGAGCTGTTCACCCACAAGGGCTCCGGCACCCTGGTGCGCCGCGGCGAGCGCGTGCTGAGCGTCGACCGTTGGGGCGAGTTGGACCTGGAGCGCCTGCGCGAGCTGATCGAGTCGGCCTTTGGGCGCAAGCTGTTGCCGGAATACTTCGAGCGTACGCGCCTGCACCGCGCTTACGTCAGCGAGAACTACCGCACGGCGGTCATCCTGACCAATGAGGGTGGTTACACGTACTTGGACAAGTTCGCGGTGCTGGACGAGGCGCAGGGTGAAGGCTTGGGGCGCGCTGTGTGGCAGGTGATGCGCGACGAGAATCCGCAGCTGTTCTGGCGTTCGCGGCAGGGCAACCCGGTCAACGCCTTCTACCACGGCGAGTCCGACGGCAGCATCAAGCAAGGGCCGTGGCGGGTGTTCTGGTACGGCATGGAGAATTTCGACGACATCCGCTGGTGCGTGGAGCATTGCGATACGCGCCCGGCGACATTGAAGGGCTAGCACATGGAAGCGAACGCTCATTGGAGTGTGGTGCCAACACTACGCGGGGAGCATGTGACACTGGAGCCACTGCGCATGGAGCACGCCAAAGCCCTGCGCGCTGCGCTGGGCGATGGCGAGCTGTCGCGCTTGTGGTACACCAATGTGCCCGGGCCGGACGGGGTGGAGAGTTACATCCAAGCCGCGCTGGACGTGCAAGCCGCCGGGCTCGTGTTGCCCTTTGTGGTCCGTTCCGCCAGTGGCGAGGTGGTGGGTACGACGCGCTTCTATGCGCTTGACCCTGACGTGCCCAATCTCAGCATTGGCTACACCTGGTATGCGAAGCATGCGCAACGCACGGGTTTGAACACCGAGGCCAAGCGACTGCTGCTGGGTTACGCGTTCGAGACGCTGGGCTGCATTGCAGTGTCGTTCGAGACCAGTTGGTTCAACCATGCCTCACGGGCGGCGATTGCGCGCCTGGGTGCCAAGCAGGACGGCGTACTGCGCAACAACAAACGCCACAGTGACGGCAGCCCGCGCGACACCGTGGTTTTTTCCATCATCGAATCGGAATGGCCAGCGGTGAAGCAGCACCTGCAGGCCAAGCTGGAAGGACATCGCAATGGGTGACAAACAATCTGGCATCCGGTTGGGCATCGTCGGTGCCCGAGGCTACGTGGGCGCCGAGCTGATCACGCTGGTCGCTGGCCATCCCCGTTTCGAGCTGGCTTTCGTCTCGTCGCGTGAACTGGCGGGCCAGAAGGTGGCGGACCACAACGCGGCCTATCGCGGCGAGTTGTGCTACAGCGCCCCCTCGAATGCCGAGTTGCCCGGGCTGGGGGCGGACGCAGTCGTGCTTGCGCTGCCCAATGGCAAGGCCGCCGATTGCGTGGCCGCGTTCGATGCCGCGGGAGTCGATCCCGTGATCATCGACCTGTCGGCGGATTACCGTTTTGACGACGGTTGGTACTACGGGTTGCCCGAGCTTACCCGCAGCCGCTATCGCGGCGCGCGTCGCATCAGCAACCCGGGTTGTTATGCCACCGCCATGCAGCTGGCCATCGCGCCCATGCTGGACGTGCTGGCCGGGCCGGTGCAGTGCTTCGGTGTTTCGGGCTACTCCGGCGCTGGCACCACGCCGTCGGACAAGAACGACCCCGGCAAGCTGCGGGACAACCTGATGCCATACGCGCTGGTCAACCACGTGCACGAGCGCGAGGTGACCCGTCACCTGGGGCATCCCGTCGAGTTCATGCCACACGTGGCGCCCCACTTCCGGGGTATCACCCTGACCGCCAACCTGCACCTGTCGCGGCCGATGACGCATGACGAGGTCTACGCTCGCTACCGGGAGCGTTTTGCCGGCGAGCCACTGGTCCGGGTGCGCGATGAGGCCCCTTGGGTCAGTCGCATCGCGGGTGCGCATCACGTCGACATCGGCGGCTTCGCCCTATCCGAGGACGGCCGTCGCCTGGTGGTGGTCGCCACCGAGGACAACCTGCTCAAGGGCGCGGCCACGCAGGCGCTACAGAACCTGAACCTGGCCTTCGGGCTGGAAGAAATGGCCGGTATTTCCACCGGCAACGATTGATTCGAAGGAAGATTCCTCCATGACCCAGTTGCTCTGGCAGAAACCCGGCGTGAAGGTGGATGAGCGCATCCAGCGCTTCCTTGCCGGTGAGGACGTGATCCTCGATCGCGAGTTCTTCCTGTTCGACATCGAGGCAAGCCGTGCACATGCCGAAGGCCTGCAGCAGATCGGCATCCTGACCGGAGAAGAGCTGGACGGCATCAAGCGCGAGCTGTCGGTGCTGGCGGAGGATTTCCGCGCGGGCCGCTTCGTCCTGGACGAACAGTTCGAGGATGGCCATTCCGCAATCGAAGCGCGCCTGATCGAGCGCCTGGGGGATACCGGTCGTCGCATCCACACCGGCCGCAGCCGCAACGACCAGGTCCTGGTGGCCACGCGGCTGTGGCTGAAGGATCGGCTGGCGCGCGTGGCGGCGCTTTGCCGCGAGAGCGCCGAGGTAGCCTTGGCGCGCGCGACCGCGGAAGCCTCGCTGCCGATCCCGGGCTATACCCACCTGCAGCGGGCGATGGTCTCGTCGGGTGGCATGTGGTGGGCGGCCTGGGCCGAGGGTTTCATCGACGATGCCGTACGCGCCCGTGACACGTTGGCCTGGGTGGATGCCAATCCGCTGGGTAGCGCCGCTGGGTACGGCGTCAATCTGCCACTGGCACGCGACCACACCACGCAGGCGTTGGGCTTCGGCCGGATGCAGGTGGCCGCGACCTATGCGCAGCTGTCGCGTGGCAAGTTTGAAATGGGCGCCATCGATGCGCTCGGCGCCGCGCTGCTGGACGTCCGCCGCCTGGCGTGGGACCTGAGCCTGTTCACCAGCGCCGAGTTCGGCTTTGTCGCGCTGCCTGCCGAGTACACCACCGGCAGCTCGATCATGCCCAACAAGCGCAATCCGGACGTGGTGGAACTGATGCGCGCCAGTTATTCGGCCGTGGCAGCCGCGCGCACCGAGATCGAACAACTGTTGTCGCTGCCGTCGGGCTACCACCGCGACCTCCAGTTCTCGAAGGGCGCGATTTTCCACGCCTTCGGGCGCGGACTCGGCGCGCTGGAGTTGCTGCCGGACCTGCTGCGCAACCTGGAATGGAGACCCGAGCGGATGCGGGCGGCGCTCGACCCGTCGATGTACGCGACCGACCTCGCGGTGGATCTGGCGCGCCAAGGCATGCCGTTCCGTGATGCCTACAAGCAGGCCGCCGATCCGGCGCGTTGGGCGGAAGGCGATCCTGAAGCCAGCCTCGCGTCGCGCGTTTCGCCCGGCGCCGCAGGCGACCTGCGGCTGGACGTGCTGCAGCGGCGATTGGACGCGCTGCAATGAGCCGCGCGGCAGGGGAATTCACCGCGCAACCCCTGCCGTCGTGGCGTCGCGCCGTGCTGAAAGTGGGCAGCAGCCTGTTGGCGGGCTTTGCCGATCAGGCGCCCGGTAGCGGACTGGATGCGCGCCATGCCACCGGCCTGGCACGCTTCATCACCGACGCGCGGGCGCAGGGGCGCGAAGTGGTGCTGGTGTCATCGGGCGCCGTGGCCGCCGGGCGAGGTCGCATCGCCGCCGGCGGCGATGGGCTGGTGCTACGCCAGGCGTTGGCGGCGCTTGGACAGGCGTCGCTGATCGCCTTCTGGCAGGCGCTGTCGCCCGTGCCCGTCGCGCAGGTGTTGCTGACCCACGATGATCTGCGCAATCGCCGCCGCTACCTGAACGCCCGGGAATCTCTGCACGAGCTGCTGCGACTGGGGGCGTTGCCGGTGATCAACGAGAACGACACTGTCGCGGTCGATGAACTCAAGCTTGGCGACAACGACAACCTCGCCGCGGCAGTGGCGTCACTGGTCGAAGCCGACCTGTTGCTGATCGCCACCGACATCGGTGGTCTCTACAGCGCGCACCCCCAGCGTGACCCCGGTGCGCGTCCCATTACCTTTGTCGAGAGCGTGACCCCCGATCTGTTCGCCGCGGCAAGCGGTGGTGCGGGACGCCTCGGCACGGGAGGGATGCACACAAAGTTGGAGGCCGCGGCCAAAGCCGCTTCCGCCGGGATTGCCACCGCATTGTTCTGTGGCCGTGATGACGCGGTAGTGCAGGCGCTCTCGCAAGGCGTGCTGCACGGCACGCTGGTCGCGGGGCATGGTGACCGCCTGCGTGCGCGCAAACAGTGGCTGCGACATGCGCCTGCATCCGGGGTCCTGTTCGTCGACGAAGGCGCAGAGGGCGCGTTGCACCGTCGTGGCGCCTCACTGTTGCCGGGCGGCGTGGTTACCGTCGAAGGCGAGTTCCGCCGCGGCGACGTCGTCGAGATCCGCGCCGCGGGCACTGGCCAACCGCTGGCGCGCGGACAGGCGCAGTACAACGCAGGTGAAGTGCGGCGCATCGCACGCCACCACAGCAGCGAGATCGAGGCGCTCCTCGGTTTCCGCTACGGCGAATCGGTGATCCACCGCGATGATCTAGTGGTGCTGCATGCGGGGAGCAAGGCATGAGTGGGTATGTCAGACAACTGGCCGAACAGGCCCGCACGGCGGCGGCGATCATGGCCACCACTGACGCGTCGACGCGCCGACGGCTGATCGAGGGCATGGCCGCGCAGCTCGAATCCAACCGTGATGCAATCCTGGCCGCCAATGCCGACGACTTGGCGCGCGGCCGCGATGCAGGCTTGTCCGGAGCGATGCTGGATCGGCTGATGCTTGACCCGGTGCGCCTCCAGTCCATCGCCGACGCGCTGCGCAACGTGGCCGCGCAGCCCGATCCGCTGGGGCAGGTCACGCGCCGCGAAGTACGCCCCAATGGCGTCGTGGTCGAGCGCCAGCGCGTGCCGCTGGGGCTGATCGCCATGATCTACGAGGCGCGCCCCAATGTGACGGCCGATGCCGCAGCGCTGTGCCTGAAGGCGGGCAATGCCGTCCTGCTCAGGGGTGGCTCGGAGGCGCGCGCCAGCAATGCCGCGATCGCCAGTTGCCTACACGCTGCCCTGCGGGCAGAAGGCCTGCCGGAGGCCGCGGTATCCCCGGTCGCCGATCCCGCACGCGAACACGTGCTGGAATTGCTGCAGCTCACCGACCTGGTCGACCTGGCCATTCCCCGCGGCGGTGAAGGCCTGATCCGCTTCGTCGCCGAACATGCACGCGTCCCGGTGATAAAGCACTACAAGGGCGTGTGCCACCTGTACGTGGATCGCGCCGCCGATCTGGACAAGGCGCTCAACCTGCTGCTGGATGGGAAGGCGTCCCGGCCCGGTGTGTGCAACGCGCTGGAAACACTGCTGGTGCATGGCGGCGTCGCCGAAGCGTTCCTCCCCCGCGCCTTGGTCGCCCTTGAGGCGCGCGGCGTGGAAGTGCGCGGCTGCGCACGTACCCAGGCCATCGTGCAGGACGTCCGTCCCGCCAGCGAGGACGACTACGCGGCCGAGTTCCTTGACCTGATCATCGCCGTGAGGGTCGTGGACAGCCTCGAAGATGCGCTTGCACACATCGCGCGCCATGGTTCCGACCACACTGAAGTCATCGCCACCGAAGACCCAGCGACGGCGGAGGCCTTCGTGCGTGGCACGCGCAGTTCGGCGGTGATGGTGAATGCATCCTCGCGTTTCAACGACGGTGGCCAGTTGGGTTTGGGGGCCGAGATCGGCATCTCCACCACCCGCCTGCATGCCTACGGCCCGATGGGCGTGGAGTCACTGACCATTGAGCGCTTCGTCGTGCGTGGCGAGGGTCAGGTGCGGCACCCGGACCTGTTGTGACCGGCTGCGCATCTAGCTCCGATAGCCCTGCGGGTCAGGTCATCCACCCGTTACAACGACAGCCTGATGCCCAAGCCCCATCGGGCGGCCTCAGGCTGTAAAGAGTGACAGCTTGGGCGCGCGGATGGCCGCCCAAGCCATAAGGTGATGCCCATCGCAGTTTTCAGCCCCTGTCTCGCGACTCCGCCAGTGCCCAGAGGTGGTAGGGGCGTCGCGGCTGAAGTTGGGCAAGATCCGGGCCAACTTTTCGGCCGGCGCCTTTCGTGGCCCCCGCAGAACCGAAGGGCGCGCGCCTCGATCCATGGTTTTGAACCGGCACCAAATGGCAGGCACAAAAAAGCCGGCATCGCCGGCTTGATTGAACTGCATGATTTTGGTCGGGGAGACAGGATTCGAACCTGCGACCTCTACGTCCCGAACGTAGCGCTCTACCAGACTGAGCTACACCCCGACTGAGCCGTGCATTCTAGAGATTCATCCGCGTCTCGGCAATAGGCGGTGCAAAAAATTTTCATAGGCCCGTCGTCGGAAGCGCGAGGCCCTCGACAGGCACCAGGGCCGCGCCGCCCGTTAAACTGTACGGCCACATATCCGCTATTGCTGGTGACCCGCTTGATCAAGCCGCGCACCCCACCTGGGGTCATGGAGCTGCTGCCCCCTGACCAGATCGCCTTCCAGCGCATGCTGGACACGATCCGCCGCAATTTCGAGCGCTTTGGTTTCCTCCCGGTGGAAACGCCGGTGATGGAGCTGTCGGAGGTCTTGCTCACCAAGTCCGGCGGCGAAACCGAGCGGCAGGTGTATTTCGTGCAGTCCACCGGAGCGCTGGAGAACGGTCTCAACGCCGTGTCCGCCGCGGTGGAGGCCGGTCAGGATGCCGAGCAGGTCCGCGCCGCAGCGCGCGAACTGGCCCGCCCGGAAATGGCCATGCGCTTCGACCTGACCGTGCCGCTGGCCCGCTATGTGGCCGAGCATGAGCACGACCTCGCGTTCCCGTTCCGCCGCTACCAGATGCAGCGCGTGTACCGCGGCGAGCGTGCCCAGCGCGGTCGCTTCCGTGAGTTCTACCAGTGCGACATCGACGTCATCGGCAAGGATGCGCTGAGCGTGCGTTTCGATGCCGAGCTGCCGGCGGTGATCCACGCGGTGTTCTCCGAGATGAACATCGGCGCGTTCACCATCCAGCTCAACAACCGCAAGCTGATGCGTGGCTTCTTCGAGGCGCAGGGCGTGGCCGACCCGGCGCTGCAGGCGCTGGTACTGCGCGAGGTCGACAAACTCGACAAGCGCGGCGAGGACTATGTGCGTGAAACGCTGACCGGTGAGGGTTTCAACCTGCCGGCCGACGGGGTCGATCGCATCATGCAGTTCGTCAAGGTGCGTTCTACCTCGCATGCCGATGCGGTCGCCCACCTGGACGCCCTGGGCGAGGGCAACGAAGCCCTGCGCGAAGGCGTGGCCGAGTTGCGCGAAGTGCTGGAGCTGGTGCGTGCCATGGGCGTGCCGGAGGCCAATTACGCGCTCAACTTCTCCATCGCACGCGGCCTGGATTACTACACGGGTACCGTGTACGAGACCACGCTCAACGACTACCCGCAGATCGGCTCGATCTGTTCGGGCGGTCGCTATGAGGACCTCGCCAGCCACTACACCAAGTCGAAGCTGCCCGGCGTGGGCATCTCCATCGGCCTGACCCGGTTGTTCTGGCAGTTGCGCGAGGCCGGCATCGTCGACAGTGCCGCAAGCACCGTACAGGTGCTGGTGACGCAGATGGACGCGGCGCACCTGCCGCACTGCCTGGCCATCGCCGGCGAGCTGCGCCACGGCGGCCTCAACACCGAAGTGGTGATGGAGCCCTCCAAGCTGGGCAAGCAGTTCAAGTACGCTGACCGGGCGGGTATCCGCTTCGTGGTGGTGCTGGGTGAAGACGAGATTTCCAAGGGGACGGTGACGGTCAAGGACCTGCGCCGTGAGGATCAATTCGAAGTGGCCCGTGGCGAGTTGGCGCGAACCCTGCGCGTGGAGCTGGCACAGGCCGAGGCTTTGCAGAACACATGAACGCAAACGTACGTCTTGATGGGCGCTCGCTGACGCGCGCCCAACTGGTTTCCGTCGCCCGTGGCGCCAAGATTGAACTTGACCCCGCGCAGCTGCCCGCGGTGGCCCGCGCTGCCGATTTCCTTGCCGAGCAGGTACGTCGCGAAGAGCCGATCTACGGCGTCTCCACCGGCTTTGGCAGCAACGCCGACCGCCTGCTGGGCGCGCACCACTTGCGCGACGAACTGCCGGGCGCGCAGCCTTCCCAGGAAACCCTGCACGAGGAACTGCAGCGCAACCTGATCGTGACCCACGCGGTGTGCGTGGGTGAGCCGTTTGCGCCGGACGTGGTGCGCGCCATGCTGTGCATCCGCATCAACACGCTGATGCGCGGGCATTCGGGCATCCGCGTGCAGACGCTGGAAGCGCTGGCCGCCATGCTCAATGCCGGCATCGTACCGGTGGTGCCGCAGTTGGGTTCGGTGGGCGCCAGCGGCGACCTCGCGCCGCTGTCCCACCTGGCCATCGTGTTGCTGGGCGGGGGCGAAGCCTTCTACCAGGGCGAGCGCATGCCGGGTGGCGAGGCGCTCCAGCGCGCCGGCCTGTCGCCGGTGACCTTGTCCTACAAGGAAGGCCTCGCCCTCAACAACGGTACCGCGCAGATGCTCGCCACCGGCGTGCTGGCGCTGGATCGCCTGGAGAAGCTGGCCGACACCGCCGACCTGGCGGCCGCCATGACCATCGACGCTTTCGCCGGCCGGCTTGGCGCGTTCGCCGAGGAGGTGCACGCCCTGCGCCCCCATCCGGGCCAGGTGCAGGTCGCGGCCAACCTGCGTCGCCTGCTCGAAGGCTCCACGCTGTCTGACATCCCGTACCACCTGGTGCCGAAGTTCCGCGCGTGGCAGCCGGGCAGCTGGGACACGCCGGATTCGCAGGCGCTGCGCTTCGACATCGGCTGGGACTGGGTGCCGTTCACCCAGCGCCATGGACGCGAGAAGTTCTACACCCGCTTCCGTCCGTTCCGCGGCGGCAAGAAGCACCAGCCGCAGGACGCGTACTCGTTGCGTTGCATCCCGCAGGTGCACGGCGCGGTGCGCGACGCTATCGCCCAGGCCGCGCGCGTGCTGGACGTCGAGCTCAATGCGCTGACCGACAACCCGATCGTGTTCCCGGACGCGCAGAAGCAGCACGTGGAGGAGCAGGTGATCTCCGCCGGCCATTTCCACGGCATGCCGCTGGCGCTGGCGATGAGCTACGTGAAGGCTGCGATCCCGGTGCTGGCCAGCATCTCCGAGCGTCGCCTCAACAAGCTGGTCGACCCGGCCACCAACGACGGCCTGCCGGGTTTCCTGATCGGCAACGAGGATTCCACCGAGTCCGGCCACATGATCGTGCAGTACACCGCCGCGGCCATCGTCAACGACCTTGCCAGCCGTGCGCACCCGGCGTCGGTGTATTCGATCCCGACCAGTGCCAATGCCGAGGACCACGTGTCGATGGGTGCCAACGAGGCACGCCACGTGCTGGCGATGGCCGACGACCTGGGCAAGGTGCTGGCGCTGGAGCTGTACACCGCCGCCCAGGCGCTGGACCTGCGCCGCGACATGATCAACGCGGCACGTGGCCTGGCTGACCGGGCCGACGCCGAGTCGCTGGCCTCCAAGGTGTCGGGCGCGCCCATTCCGGGCTCGCCGGACCGCGAAGGCTTCCTTGCCGAGGTCGAGGGCCTGCGCCAGGAGCTGTCGTCGGCAGCGGAGTTCCGTCCCGGCCGCGCCGTCGCCGCGGCCCATGCCGCCCTCCGTGCCCAGATCCCGTTCCTGGATCGCGACCGCGCGCTGGATGGCGAGATCGGTCTCGTGGTCCGCCTGGAGCGCGAAGGGCACATTCTCTCGGCCGCGAAAGGCACGTAAGGCCTGGCCTGCCCGGTGGCGCCAATGCGCCATCGGGAACGGCCGCCGTCCGCTTCAGCCGTGACGAAGACGCAGCCCTGACATTGACGGCCCCGCGCTTACGCCGCGCGCGGGGTCGACGTGCGGATGCAATTGCGGCCTTCGGCCTTGGCGCGGTACAGCGCTTCGTCAGCCATCTGCAGCGCTGTTTCGATCGTGCACTGCATGTGCGTTTCCAGCACGTGCATGCCGATACTGGCGCTGAGGGGTAGCGAGCGGCCACCGGCTTCGCAAGGCGCAGTGTTGAGCGCTGCGCGGATGGCTTCGGCGGTGGCAAGCCCTTCAACAAGATCCTTGCCGGGCAGGGCGGCCACGAACTCCTCGCCGCCAAACCGGGCGAGCAGGGCATTGTGCGGGCGCAGGGCCTGGCCGATTACATGGGCGGCCCACCGCAGGCATTCGTCGCCGACCAGATGCCCGTATTCATCGTTGATGTGCTTGAAGTGGTCCAGGTCGATCATCAACAGCGTCACCGGGTGCCGATGTTCGCGGGCGTAGGCCGTCAACGGGGCGAACCGCTCATGGAAATGCATGCGCGTGTGCAGGCCGGTCAGGCCGTCCCGCTGGCTGGATTCACGCAGGCGCGCATGCGCATCCCCAAGCTGTGCGAGTGCGTTGCTCAGCTCGGATGTGCGTTGCTCCACCTTGTGTTCCAGTTGCTCCTTCGCCTCGCGCACCACCCTTTCGTTCTCGTTGCGCAGCGATGAGTAGCGGTAACCCAGCGCCACGGACAGCAACAGCATCTCCAGCGCCGAGCCGATCTGCACCCCGTAGTCGGTCATGAAGCTCTTGGGCAGTTGCGCGAAGGCCACGGCGGCAAACATGCCGGTCCCCAGCAGGAACATGCCCCACGCCAGCAGGAACAGCCGCGCGGGCCGATAACCGCTGCGGGTTACCACCACCGCCTCCAGCGCGATCCAGACGATGCTGGCAAACACCGCCAGCGAGGCAACGGGTGTGGCGATGCGGTAGGGCAGGAACACCGACGCGATGCCCCAGGCGACGAAGAAGGCGATCATCGCCAGCCCCACCCGGTCCCCCAGGGGCCAGCGCACCTTGAGGCCCAGGAACGAACGCGCGAACTGCTGCATCCCGATCTGTGCCAGGCAGATGGACAGCGGCACCGATCGATCCTGCAGCCAGGGCGACGCGGGCCACAGGTATTCGTAGCCCAGGCCATTCAGCGTGAACAGCACCAGTCCAAACGCCGTGACGTGCAGCAAGTACCAGCCGTAACTGGAGTCGCGCAACGATTGCCACAACACGAGGTTGTAGAAGAACAGCGCCATGAGGATGCCGTAGTAAAGCCCCATCGCGAATTGCGCGTCGCGCGACATTTCGGTGAAGGCCGACGGTGTGTACAGGACCAGCGGCACCTGCATCGAGCTCTGGCTCTGCACCCGCACGAAGACATCCACCGGTTGGTCGACCGGCAGGTCGAGCATGAAATTGGGGTGGCGGTAACGGATGCTGCGCGCGTTGAACGCCAGGGCATCGCCTCCTATCCGGTGCACCACGCGGCCGTCGGCGTAACTGGCGTAGACGTCGATGTGGTCGCTGAGCGCGTACTGCTGGACCAGCAGCCAGCGCGGTTCCATCGGGTCATGGTTGGTCAGGCGGACATGGAACCAGAACGCGCCTTCCTTGAAACCGAATGACGGGTTCTGCGAGGGCAGGGGTTGGAACCGCTCCGTGTCGAATGCGGCGCGCGCGCTGTCGAAGTCGGCGACCGCGCCGGTGTCATGGAAGTAGTGGGTCCAGGGGGCCAGATGAACGATGGGGAGGTCCGGCTGGAGATCCACGCCACGCTCCGCGCGCGCGTTGCCGCTGGCCAATACCACGGCCAAGGCAAACAGGATGCAGCGTACGCGGCATAGCCATCCCATGCGTGCTTAACCCCCCTGCGCCGTCGGACGCCAGCTCAAGCCTCGCCCGGGCAGTCTATCCCACGGATTCAGGTTGTGTAGGTCAATGGACTTGACTGCGGTTTTTTCTTGCAATAATGTATTAACACGTTAATACATTGACTCAGCAGCCATGAAGCGCCGCCCCCACGAGCCCAATGAAACCGAAGTTGCCGCGTCCGGGCTGGCTGAGGTGTTGGCACGGCTGGATACGCCCCAGGCCGTCGCCGCCTTCCTCGAGGATCTGTGCACCCCCGCCGAGCTGGAGGCCATGGCCGACCGTTGGCGCGTGGTGCCACTGGTGGCTCAGGGCATCCCTTACCGCGAGATCCACGAGCGCACCCAGGTCAGTGTCACCACGGTTGGCCGGGTGGCGCGCACGTTGGAGCGCGGTGCTGGCGGGTACGCCGCCGCGCTTCAGACGGTCGCCCAAGGCGCCTGACTCCCGAATCCCACAGAGAACTCCCCCATGTCTCCCCCCAATGTCGCCCAAGGGCGCGATCGCCTCCGCATCGCCATCCAGAAGTCGGGGCGCTTGGCCGATCCCGCGCGCGCGCTGCTGGCGTCCTGCGGCCTGAGCTGGCGCGAAAGCCGTGATCGCCTGTTCTGTTACGGCGAAACGCTGCCTGTCGACCTGCTGCTGGTGCGCGATGACGACATCCCGGGCCTGATTGCCGATGGCGTGTGCGACCTGGGCGTGGTGGGGCGCAACGTGCTGCAGGAGCAAGGCCAGGACCGCGTGGAAAGCGGTCGTGTGCCTGCTTATCGCGAGTGGCGTGCGTTGGGGTTCGGCGGATGTCGCCTCGATATCGCCGTGCCCGACGCCTGGGACTGGCAGGGCCCCCAACAACTGGGTGGAAAGCGCATCGCCACCAGCTACCCCGCACTGTTGCGCCAGTGGTTGCAAGCGCAGGGCATTGCCGCGGACGTGGTGTTGCTGTCGGGATCGGTGGAGATCGCGCCGCGGCTGGGTCAGGCGGATGCGATCTGCGACCTGGTGTCCAGCGGCGCCACGCTCTCGGCCAACCAGCTCAAGCCGGTGTTGACCCTGTTGCAGAGCGAGGCCGTGCTTGCCGGACCGGTCGAGGCCTTCGACGACGTGCGTGGCGAACTGGCCGACCTGCTGCTGCGCCGCCTCGATGGCGCCATCCGCGTGCGCAAGAGCAAATTGCTGATGTTCCAGGCGAGTCGCAACGACCTGCCGACGCTGTTGCCGCTGCTGCCGGACGCCGAGGCGCCTACCGTGATGCAGGTGGACGGCGCCGACCGCATGGCCCTGCAGGCGCTGTGCCACGGCGCCGTGACCTGGCAGCGACTGGAGGACCTCAAGCGCGCCGGCGCCAGCGGCCTGATGGTGCTGCCGGTGGAGGGCATGCTGGCATGAAACGCGTGTCGTGGAGTTCGTTGGACGCCAGTGAGCGCGTGCAGGCGCTGCGTCGTCCGGCGCAGCAGGCCAGTGCCGACACCCGTACCGCGGTGGCAACGCTGATCGAGGAGGTGCGTGCCCGCGGCGATGTCGCCGTGCGCGAGCTGACCGAGCGTTTCGACCAGGTATCGATGGATGCGTTGGCTGTTACCGATGCCGAATGTGCCGCTGCGGCTACTGCCTTGACGCCGGCGCTGCGCGACGCGATTGATGAGGCCGCCGGTCGCATCGAAGCGTTCCACCGCGAAGGCATGACCCGCGAGTATGCAATGGACACCGCGCCGGGCGTTCGCTGCGAGCGCGTGTTGCGCCCGATTGCCCGCGTGGGTCTGTACGTACCCGCCGGGTCGGCACCCTTGCCGTCGACCGCGTTGATGCTGGGCGTGCCCGCGCGGCTGGCAGGTTGCCGCGACGTGGTGCTGTGCACGCCGCCGCGCCCCGATGGCAGCGCCGACCCCACGGTGCTGTATGCCGCGATGCGCTGCGGCGTGCGCCAGGTGTTCAAGGTCGGCGGCGTGCAGGCGATCGCGGCCATGGCCTTCGGCACCGCGTCGGTGCCCAAGTGCGACAAGCTTTTCGGCCCGGGGAATGGCTACGTGACCGAAGCCAAGCGCCAGGTATCCATGGTTGAAGGTGGCGCCGCCATCGACATGCCTGCCGGCCCTTCCGAGGTGCTGGTGATCGCGGATGCCGGTGCCAACCCTGCGTTCGTCGCCGCCGACCTGCTATCGCAGGCCGAACACGGCCCGGATTCGCAGGTGCTGCTGCTGTCCGATGACGCGGCGCTGATCGATGCCGTGGCCGAACAGCTGGAACGGCAACTCGCGATGCTGTCGCGCGCCGGCGTCGCGCGCCGTGCATTGGAGTCCTCGCGACTGATCCAGGTGGATACGCTGCAGCAGGCGTTCGACATCAGCAACGCGTATGCGCCCGAACACCTCATCCTTGCCCTGCGCGATGCGCGCGCTTGGCTGTCCCAGGTGGAGGCGGCGGGCTCGGTGTTCCTGGGTGACTGGGCGCCGGAAGCGCTGGGTGACTACTGCAGCGGTACCAACCACGTGTTGCCCACCAGCGGCGCGGCGCGTTACGTGGGTGGGCTCAACGTGGCCAGTTTCCAGGTGGCCATCACCGTCCAGGAAGTGAGCCGTGACGGCATTGCGGCGATTGGCCCGTGCGCGGTGGAGCTGGCGACTGCGGAAGGGTTGGACGCGCACCGGCTCGCGGTCGCATTGCGGCTGGACGAGGTGGCCGCATGAGCGCGCCGACGCCCACCGAAGCCCTTGCGACCACGCCGCCAGCGAAGGCGCTGTCCGCAGACCCGTTGCTGCTGGTGCGCGAGGACCTTCGCGACTTTGCCGGCTACCGTTCCGCCCGCACCGACAAGGTTGACGGCCGCGTGTGGCTCAACGCCAATGAGGCCGCATGGCCCAATGGCGCCGACGCCGGCGGCGCCGCCCGCCGTTACCCGCAACCGCAGCCGGATCGTCTGCGGAAGGCATTGGCAGCGCTGTATGGCTGCGCACCTGGGCAACTGCTGGCGGGACGGGGCAGCGATGAGCCCATTGACCTGCTGATCCGCGCGCTGTGCCGCCCCGGCGGCGACGCGATCGTGGTGACGCCGCCCACATTCGGCATGTATGCCGTGTGCGCTCGACTGCACGGTACGCCAGTGGTGGAAGCGCCGCTGGTCGAGACCGCCAACGGGTTCACCTGCGACTTCAACGCCGTGGAGCAGGCCTCACGTGATGCCGGGGCGCGGATCGTGTTTCTGTGTTCGCCTGGAAATCCGTCCGGCGCCACGCTGCCGCTGCCTGCGGTGGCAGCGCTTGCACGTGCTCTGGAGGGCAAGGCGCTGGTGGTGGTGGACGAGGCGTACCAGGAATATGCCGAGGGCCCTTCCGCGACCAGCCTCCTTGGCGCGCAGCGCAACGTAGTCGTGCTGAGGACCCTCTCGAAGGCCCACGCACTGGCCGCAGCGCGCATCGGTAGCGTCATCGCAGACCCGGTGCTGATCGAGGTGCTGCAGCGTTGCCAGGCGCCGTATCCGCTGCCCCAACCTAGCGTTGACCTGGCATGCCGCGCGTTGGCCCCCGACGTGCTCGCCGAGACCGCGCGACGCGTGGCGACCACCTGTGCGGAGCGCACCAGGCTCGCGCAAGCGCTGCGCTGCGTGCGGGGCGTGCGGCGCGTGTACCCATCCAGCGCCAACTTCCTGCTGGTGCGTTTCGAAAACCCGGGTGCCGTCTATGCTGCCCTGCTGGCCGCCGGCATTGTGGTGCGCGACATGCGCCAGGCATTGGGGCTCGCCGATGCGCTGCGCATCAGCCTGGGCACCCGTGAGCAGAATGACGCCGTGCTGGAGACGCTGGCGCAGTTGGAGGCAGCCGCATGACTCCGATCCTGTTCATTGACCGGGATGGCACGCTCATCGAGGAACCCGCCGATTTCCAGGTGGATGCCTTCGAGAAGCTGCGCTTCGTCCGCGGCGTGGTACCCGCGCTGTTGCGCCTGCGCGACGCCGGCTACCAGTTCGTCATGGTCACTAACCAGGATGGACTGGGCACTGCGTCGTACCCGCGCGAGCAGTTTGAAGGCCCGCATAACCTGATGATGCAGGTGCTGGAAAGTCAGGGCATCAGCTTCCGGGAGGTGTTGATCGACACGAGCTTCCCTGCCGACAACGCACCGACGCGCAAGCCAGGGATCGGCTTGGCTTTGCACTACCTGCGCGACCGCAGCATCGACTGGGCCCGTTCCGCCATGGTGGGTGACCGCGAAACCGATAACGCATTCGCGCGCAACCTGGGCATTCGTCCGTTCCAGTTGCGCACGGAGCAGTTCGGGGGTGAGTGGGACTGGGCCGGCATCGCGCACGCGTTGGCGGAGCAGCCGCGCACGGCCGCGGTCGCGCGAAACACGCGCGAGACCCGAATCCACGTCGATGTGGACCTTGATCGCGTGGCCGAACCTTTGGTGCATACGGGGTTGGGATTCTTCGATCACATGCTGGAACAGATCGGAAAGCACGGCGGTTTCGCGTTGCAGCTGCGGTGCGAAGGCGACCTGCAGATCGACGAGCACCACACCATCGAGGACTGCGCGCTCGCCTTGGGCCAGGCCATGCGCGAAGCGTTGGGCAACAAGCGGGGTATCGGGCGTTACGGCTTCGAGGCGGAACCCGTCGGCGCGGCGTTCACGCTGCCGATGGACGAGGCATTGGCGTCGGCGGCACTGGACTTCTCCGGACGGCCCTATTTCGTCTTCGATGGTGGCTTCAAGCGCGAGCGCGTCGGCGACATGCCCACGGAACTGGTGCCGCACTTCTTCCGCTCGTTGTGTGAGACCGCGGGCCTGAACCTCAACCTGCGCGTGGCGGGTGACAACGACCACCACAAGGTGGAGGCGTGTTTCAAGGTGGTGGCACGCGCGCTGCGACAAGCCATCCGTCGTGAGGGCAATGAGCTGCCCAGCACCAAGGGTGCACTGTGATGGAAAAGCTGCGATGAAGGTCGTGCTGATCGACTCCGGTGGCGCCAACATCGGTTCGGTGCGTTATGCGCTGGAGCGGCTCGGCGTGGATGCCCCCCTGACGGCGGATGCGAATGTCATCCGCAGCGCCGATCGGGTGATCCTGCCCGGCGTGGGCGCAGCGGGCACTGCAATGGCGCTGCTGCGCGACCGCGGTCTGGTGGAGGTCATCCGCGGTTTGCAGCAGCCGTTGCTCGGGATCTGCCTGGGCATGCAGCTGCTCTTCGATGCATCCGAAGAGGGTGGGGTGGAGTGCCTTGGGCTGCTGCCCGGCACGGTCACGCGCATGCGCGGCGGCGAAGGCATTCGTGTGCCCCACATGGGCTGGAACACACTCTCGCCCACGCGCACGCACGCATTGCTTGATGGCGTCCCGCGCGACGGGCAGGCCTATTTCGTGCACGGCTACTGCGCGCCGGTCACGGACGACACGCTGGCCACCTGCAACCACGGCCAGACCTTCGCGGCCGTGGTGGGGCGGGGCAATCGCGTTGGCGCCCAATTCCACCCGGAGCGTTCCGCCGAGGTGGGCGCGCGGCTGCTGCGGAACTTCCTGTCAGGGGACCTGGCATGAGCGATTTCACGTTGTATCCCGCCATTGACGTGCGCGGCGGTCGCGTGGTCCGGTTGCGCCAGGGCGACTATGCGCAGGAAACCCGCTACGCCGATGATCCGCTCAGCGTGGCCCAGCGTTACGCGCGGGCCGGCGCGCGCTGGCTGCACCTGGTGGATCTGGATGCCGCGCGCGTCGGCGGCTATACCTTGGCGCCGCTCCTGTCCGCCATCAAATCGGCAACCTCGTTGCAGGTGCAGACCGGCGGTGGCGTACGCAGCGAGGCCGATGTCCAGTCGATCCTTGACGCCGGCGCCGATCGCGTCGTGGTCGGATCGCTGGCCGTGCGCGAGCCTGCGCGCGTGAAGGAGTGGCTGCGGTGGTTCGGCAGCGCGCGCCTCACCGTCGCGCTCGACGCACGTCAGTCCGCGGACGGACGCTGGCAGTTGCCCACCGCGGGCTGGACCGAAGACAGCGGCGTGGAGCTGGAAGCCCTGCTGTCCGATTACATGGCGGCCGGGTTGCAGCACCTGCTGTGTACCGACATCACCCGGGATGGCATGTTGTCCGGGCCCAATATCGCGCTTTACCGACGCATCGTCGACGTGGCGCCGCAAGTGCAACTGCAGGCCTCTGGAGGTGTGCGTGACGTGGGCGATGTGTTGGCTGCCCGGCAGGCCGGTTGTGCCGGTGCCGTGCTGGGCAAGGCCCTGCTCGACGGCCGCTTTGACCTGTCCAATGCCTTTGCGGAGGTGGCCTGATGCTCAGTCGCCGCATCATCCCCTGCCTTGACGTGCGCGATGGACGCGTCGTGAAAGGCGTGCGCTTCCGTGACCACGTGGACATGGGCGACATCGTGGAATTGGCCCAACGTTACCGCCAGCAGGGCGCCGATGAGCTGGTGTTCTATGACATCACCGCCAGCCCGGAAGGGCGTGCGGTGGACCGTGGCTGGGTCGAGCGCGTGGCCCGCGCCCTGGACATTCCGTTCTGCGTGGCCGGCGGTATCCGCGGCGTGGAGGACGCGCGTGGCATCCTGCACGCCGGCGCCGACAAGGTCTCCGTCAACACGCCCGCCCTGGAGCGTCCGGCGCTGATCAGCGAGCTGGCCGAAGCGTTTGGCGAACAGTGCGTGGTGGTGGGCATCGACAGCCTTCTCGATCCCGATGGGGAATGGCGGGTACGTCAGTACACCGGGGATCCGTCGCGCACCCAGGCGCTCGCCATGCGCACGCTGGACTGGGTGATCGAGGCACAGCAACGGGGCGCCGGTGAGATCGTGCTCAACTGCATGGGCAGCGATGGTGTGCGCGAAGGCTACGACCTGGTGCAACTTCGGGAGGTGCGCGCCTTGTGCAACGTGCCACTGGTGGCCTCTGGCGGGGCCGGCACGGCGGCGCATTTCGAAGCGGTGTTCCGCGACGCCGATGTCGACGGCGCACTGGCCGCGAGTGTTTTCCACTCCGGAACGATCGCCATTCCCGACCTCAAACGCCAACTGGCCGCCGCCGGCATTCCGGTCCGGCCCGTGACCGATACGGTACCCGCATGAGCCAGTCTCCATCCTCGCCAAGCCCGGATACCAACCGCATGCCTGCCTGTACCTCCATCGATGCCGCTGGCCTCACCGGCCGGCTGGATTGGGAGAAGCAGGGCCTCCTCGTGCCTGCAGTGGTCCAGGACGCGGCGACACTGCGCGTGCTGATGCTGGGCTACATGGATCGCGCAGCGGTGCAGGCGACCTGCGACACCGGCCATGTCACGTTCTTCAGCCGCAGCAAGCAGCGCCTGTGGACCAAGGGGGAGTCCTCCGGTCATTTCCTGGAACTGGTGTCGATCGACGTGGACTGCGATGCCGACACGCTGCTGGTGCTGGCGCGTCCGCATGGCCCGACCTGCCACCTCGGGCGCACCAGTTGCTTCCCTCAGGCACCCGCCAACTTCCTCGCGGAACTGGATGCGCTGGTCGCCGCCCGCGATCGCGACCGTCCCCCGGGCAGCTACAGCACGCGGCTCTTCGAGGGCGGGATCCGTCGCATCGCGCAGAAGGTGGGCGAGGAGGGTGTGGAGACGGCGCTGGCCGCCGTCGCGCAGGATGACGATGCGTTGCTTGGCGAGTCCGCCGACCTGCTGTACCACCTGCAAGTGTTGCTGCGCGCGCGTGGCCGCTCGTTGGAGGATGCGGTGGCGGTGTTGCGGGAGCGCCACAACGGCGGCTGACCCGCACTGGGCCTCCGCGCATCCGGTCATGCACCTCGCGCATAATCGGCCGCATCGAACCGGCCGCCGGGCGGCGGCCCAGGCCCAGGAGTCGGCATGCGCTTACCGGTGGTTTCATTCCAGCTGATCGCGTTGGCACTGGTGGGCTGTACCGTGTCGGTTGTCGCCGTGGCGTCAACCTGCGACGGCGGCGTCGTGTTTGAAGACCGCAACGGCAACGGCCGGCGCGATCTTGGCGAACCGGGCATTGCCGCAGTGAAGGTCTCCGACGGCGTGCAGATCAGCGTGACTGACGCACGCGGCGCCTACCGCCTGCCGCCCGCGGACGGACGCAGCCTGTTCGTGATCAAGCCACCCGGTTACCTGCCCACCCGGCGCGAGGATGGCCTTCCCGACGTCTGGCAGAACACCCGCACCGCACCAGGCCCCACGCTCAAATACGGTGGAATGCCGGTCGGGCCGGCGACGTGCCGCGATTTCGCCCTGCGCGTCGCCAAGCCCTCGCCGAAGCGGCAGCAAGGTCTCGATGTGGTGGTGTTTGCCGACCCGCAGCCCAAGTCCCAACGCGACATCGACTACTACCGCCGCGATATCGTCGAGCCGCTCAAGCACGACACGGCCATCGACATGGGGCACAGCTTTGGCCGCTTCTACTTCGATGGCTTGGCCGGTGACCTCGGCATCAGCCTGGGCGACATCACCAACGACGACCTCTCGCTGTACCCGGCATTGACCGCCGCCACCACCAGCCTGGGCGTGCCGTGGCTGCACGTGGCCGGCAACCACGATCTCGACTTCGACGCCGCGCGCGACGAGGATTCGTTGCTGACGTTCCGCCACCACTTCGGTCCGGACACCCATGCGTGGGAGGAGTCGGAAGCAACTTTCGTGTTGCTGGATGACGTCATCTATCAACCGGGGCAAAAGCCGTCGTACATCGGCGGCCTGCGCGAGGACCAGTTCGCCTTCCTCGAGCGCTACCTGCCCACCGTGCCCAGGGACCGCCTGCTGGTGCTGGCGGTGCACATCCCGTTTTTCGATGCCGGGCCGGGTCGCGAGACCTTCCGCCACGCCGACCGCGAGCGCCTGTTTGCCCTGCTGCGGCCGTTTCCCAGGGTGCTGCTGCTCAGCGGCCACAGCCACACCCAACGCCACGTTTCCCACGGCGCCGCCAGTGGTTGGCACGGCGCGGCGCCGCTGCATGAGTACAACGTCGGCGCGGCCTGCGGCGCGTTCTGGTCGGGCGTGAAGGATGCCGACGGCATTCCCGACACCACCATGGCCGACGGTACGCCCAACGGCTATGCCCGCCTGCATGTCCGGCGCGGCGGCGATTACACCCTGTCATGGCACCCGGCACGCATTCCCGCCAACGACGCCGGATTTACATCGGCGATGCGACTGTCCGCGCCGAGGGTGCTGAGGCATGGCGCCTGGCCGGCGTTCGCGGTGCATGCCAACGTGTTCATGGGCCAGGACGACAGCCGCGTGGAGTACCGCATCGACGGCGGGCCATGGCAGCCCATGCGCCGGGTGGCCGCAGCGGACCCCTGGCTGGTGACGGAGAACGTGCAGGACGACCGCGCCGCAACGCTGCGTGGCTACGACCGTGCGCCGCCCGCTGAAGCCTCGCCGCACCTGTGGCGTGGCACGCTTCCCACCGATCTGGGCCTGGGCGAGCACCGCGTCGAGGTGCGCGCCTTTGACCGTTGGCAAGGTGAGCAGCGCGCAAGTACCCGTTACGTCCTGGAGGCCGGCAAGGAGTAGCCAGATGAGTGCAGGTTTGCCGACGGATCTGCCGATTGCCTTGTTCACCGACGCTGCCGAGTGGGAGGCGTGGCTGGACGTGCATGGCGACAGCAAGGGCGTCTGGTTGAAGATCGCCAAGAAGGGCGCGGATGTGGGGTCGGTCACCTACGCCGAGGCGCTGGATGCCGCGCTGTGCCATGGATGGATCGATGGCCAGAAGCGCGGCTGTGACGCCCGGTACTTCCTGCAGCGATTCACGCCACGTCGTGCGCGTAGCCTATGGTCGAGGATCAATATTGGCCACGTCGAGCGCCTGACCGCCGCCGGACGCATGCGGCCCAGCGGGCTGCGCGAGGTCGAAGCGGCCAAGGCGGACGGTCGTTGGGACCAGGCCTACGAGGGCGGGCGTGACATGCCCGTGCCCGAGGAACTGGCCAAGGCTTTGGCGAAGAATGCCAAGGCGCGGCGGTTTTTCGAGCAGCTCGACCGAACCAATCGCTATGCGTTCTGCTGGCGCGTGCACACCGCGAAGAAGGCCGAGACGCGCCAGTCGCGGGCGGCCAGCTTCGTTGAAATGATGGCCAAAGGCGAAAAGCTGCACGCGTGACGGCCAGCCACGGGCGTGTCCCGATCTGGTTGCTGCACATCCAAAGGGCGCTGGCGCGGCAGATCGCCACGCCAGCGGCGAACGCATCAAGCCGCCAGCGTGATGTCCGCGAAGGATTCCACCCGCGTGTGACCGTGCGCGGCTTCGCCCAGCCGAGGCATGGGATAGTCCTCGCGGCGATCCAGCAGCACGGTGCCCAGACCGGCCTCGCGCGCGGCATCCAGCTCCTCCACCACGTCGGAGAGGAACAGCACATCGCTGGCCTCCAGGCCGATGGCCTCGACGATGTGGCGGTAACTGTCGGCCTCGCGCTTGCCGCCGACTTCGGTGTCAAACCAGCCGGAGAACAGCCCCGTCAGGTCGCCAGCGTCGCTGTGGCCAAAGAACAGCCGCTGCGCCGGCACGCTGCCCGACGAATACACGTACAGCGGCAGGCCGGCCGCCTTCCACGCCTGCAGCGCAGTCGCGGCGTCCTCGTAGATGTGCGCGGTGAAGTCGACCGTGCGGTAGCCATCGGCCCAGATCATGCCTTGAAGCGCCTTCAGCGCGGTGTGCTTGCGGTCCTGGTCGATCCAGCCCTGCAGCACCTCGACGATCATCGCGTCATCGCACATGCCGCCGTTCTCGGTGGCCACCAGGTCCAGCCACTTCCGCACCGCCGGTTCGCGACCGCGCTTGGCCACGAACCCCGGCAGTGCGCGGCGGGCATAGGGGAACAGCACGTCCTTCACGAAGGAGATGCTGCTGGTGGTGCCCTCGATGTCAGTCAGGATGGCGCGCGTCATGCCGCGGTGCCCGGCTCGTAGCGTGGGAAGCGCTGGGCGATGTCGGTGCCGGTGAAGTGGCCCACCCAGCCGTCCGGCTCGGTGAAGAAGCGGATGGCCACGAAGCTCGGCTCCGGGCCCATGTCGAACCAGTGCAGCGCGCGGTCGGGCACGGCGATCAGGTCGCCCTGTTCGCACAGCACCTCGTACACGCCGTTGTCCACGTGCAGGGTGAAAAGTCCCGAGCCGGCCACGAAGAAGCGCACTTCGTCTTCCTTGTGGAAGTGCTCGTTGAGGAACTTGGCGCGCATCGCCTCGCGCTGCGGGTTGTCCGGCGCGATGCTGACCACGTCCACGCTCTTGAAGCCGTTGTCGGCCACCAGGCGGTCGATGTCGGCGCGGTAGGCGTCCATGATCTTCTCCGGCGTGTCGCCAGGGACGATCGCCTGCGCCGCCTGCCACTGCTCGAAGGTCACGCCGATCTTCTTCAGCTCGCGCGCCATCTCGGCATGGTCGCTGGTGGCCAGGCGCGGCGAGGTGGGGTTCTCTTCGTCGAAGATACGCAGGCGGCTCATCGTTGCAGCTTCCTCAGTTCGAGTTCGCAGGCCAGCAGGAATTCGAACGCCTCCAGGTGGCGGCGTGCCTCGGCCATGTCGCGGCCCCAGGCGTACAGCCCATGGCCATCGATCAGGTAACCCCACATGGGCTGGCGGTCGAGCAGGGCATCGACCTGCGCGGCCAGCGTGTGCATGTCCTGGGTGTTGGGGAAGACCGGCACGTCCAGTTCGGTCTCGTGGGTGGTGTTGCCAACGAAGGCCTTCAGCAGTTCGTAGCCTTCCAGGTGCACGTGGCCGGCGCCGGCGTACAGGCGCGAAGCCACGGTCTGCACCATCGAGTGGGTGTGCAGCACGCAGCCCACTTCGGGGAAGCGCTTGTACAGCTGGGTGTGCAGCAGGGTCTCGGCGGACGACTTCAGCGTGGTGGCGACGGGCTGGCCGTCCACGTCCACCACCATGATGTCGTCCTCGGTCAGCTTGCCCTTGTCGCGACCGGAGACGGTGATCGCCACGTGGCGCTCGTCGATCCGCTCGGAGAAGTTGCTGCTGGTGGCCGGCGTCCAGCCGCGGTGCGACAGCTCGCGGACATTGACGATGATGTTGCCCGCGCAGTGCTTCAGGAGCAGCGGGTCGTAGGGCAGGGGGGTGCTCATGCCGCCCAGTTTACAAACAAAACCGGGCACTCAGGCGTCAATGCGCGCCCGGCGTTCCATCCGTTCAACCGCCGATGCCGCCCCGGGGGGCGGCGCGGTCAGCCCTTGAGCTTGCTGTGCCGGTAGCCGTAGAGGAAATAGATGGCAAAGCCCACGGTCGTCCAGCCCAGCATCAGCATCCAGTTGTGCAGGGTCATGGCCGACAACAGGGCCAGGCAGCTGAAGATGCCGGCCAGGCACACGAACCAGACGCCGCGGATGCGGAACGGGCGGGGCAGGTCGGGCTGGGTCCGGCGCAGGATCAGCACGCCCGCGCAGACGGCGCCGAATGCGATCAGCGTGCCCATCGAGGTCAGCTCGCCCAGGATGTCCAGCGGGAACACCGCCGCCAGCAGGGCGATGCCGATGCCGGTGATCACGGTGTTGATGTGCGGGGTGCGGTGCTTGGGGTGGATGCGGGTGAAGACCTCGGGCAGCAGGCCGTCGCGCGCCATGATCATGAAGATGCGCGGCTGGCCGATGATCATCACCAGAACCACGGACGACAGGCCAATCAGGGCGCCGATCTCCACCACCACGCGCAACCATGCCAGCTCCGCGTGCCCGGCCACGGCGGTCACCACGGGCTCGTCGGTACCCAGCAACGTGTAGGGGGTCAGCCCAGTCATCACTGCCGCCATGCCGATGTACAGCACCGTGCAGATGGCCAGCGACATCAGCATGCCGAACGGCAGGTCCTTCTGCGGGTTGTGTGACTCCTGCGCCGCCACCGACACCGCCTCGAAGCCGATGTAGGCGAAGAACACCATCGACGCGCCGCGCAGTACGCCTTCCCAGCCGAACTTGCCCGGGCCCTCGTTGGCCGGGATGAACGGCTCCCAGTTGGCCGGGTCGACGTACTGCCAGCCGGCGATGATCACCAGCACGATCAGGCCGCTTTTGAGCAGCACCATGGCGGTGTTCATGCCCGAGGACTTGCGTATGCCGATGTAGCACACCCAGGTCAACAGCAGCACGATGGCCGCCGCGGGCAGGTTGGCAATGGCGCCCGTAGGCTGCAGTTTGCTGTCCAGCGGCGCCTGCACCAGGGCCGCGGGCAGGTGGATGTTGAAATGTTCCAGCAGGCTCAGGAAATAGCCGGTCCAGCTGACCGCCACCGCCGAGGCGGACACGCCGTACTCCAAGACCAGCATCCAGCCGATGAACCAAGCAGCCAGCTCGCCCAGCGTGGCGTAGGTGTAGGTGTAGGCACTGCCCGACACCGGCACCATCGACGCGAACTCGGCGTAGGCCAGCGCGCAGAACGTGCAGCAGATCGCCGCCAGCACGAAGGACAGCATGATCGCCGGCCCAGCATGGTCGGCCGCCGCCTGCCCGGTGATCACGAAGATGCCGCCACCGATCACCGCGCCGATGCCCAGCGCGGTCAGGCCCCATTTGCCCAGCGTGCGGTGCAGGCTCAGGCCATCGGCATCGGCGTGGGCAGCGTGGGGGTGCTTGGTGGCGAGCAGTCGTTGCAACATCGGGTCATCTCTGGGGCCGGCAGCGTTGCACCGGCGTTCGCGGAATTGAAAAGGGCCGACGGATGCGTCGGCCCTGGGAGCGGCTGGCCGGTTAGGCCGCCTTGCGCAGCTTGCTGTTGCGGTAACCGTAACCGAAATAGATCACGAAACCGATGACCGTCCAGCCCAGCATGACCTGCCAGTGGTCCTTGAACGGCTGCCAGAACAGGTACAGGCAGGACAGCACGCCGAGGCTGCAGACGACGATGGCACCCGGCACGCGGAACGGGCGCTGCAGGTCCGGACGGGTGTAACGCAGGATCAGCACGCCGGCGCACACGGTGGCGAAGGCCAGCAGCGTGCCCATGGAGACCAGGTCGCCCAGGAAGTCCAGCGGCAACAGGCCGGCCATGATCGCGGCGACGACGCCGACGATCACCGTGCCGACATACGGGGTCTGGAACTTCGGGTGCACACGGCCAAAGATCTTCGGCATCAGGCCGTCCTTCGCCATTGCGTAGAAGATGCGCGGCTGGCCCATCAGCATCACCAGGATCACCGAGCTCAGGCCGGCGATCGCGCCGATCTCGACTGCCATCTTCAGCCAGCCCAGGGTCGGGTAGGCTTCCAGGGCAGTCGCGACCGGCTTCGCGGTGTCGAGCTGCGGGTATGGCAGCAGACCGGTGAGCGTGGCCGCCACGGCGATGTAGAGCACGGTGCAGACGGCCAGCGAGCCCAGGATGCCGATGGGCATGTCGCGCTGCGGGTTCTTGGCCTCGCCCGCCGCGGTGGAAACCGCATCGAAGCCGATGTAGGCGAAGAACACCACGGCCGCGCCGCGCACGACGCCTTCGGTGCCAAAGCGGGTGCCCCCTTCGTTCTCGGGGATGAACGGCTGCCAGTTGTCGGGGTTGATGTACTGGGCCGCGAAGCCCAGGAACGCCACGATCACCGTGACCTTGATGGCCACGATCAGCGCGTTGACCCACGCGGACTGGGTGATGCCGCGGTAGCACAGCCCCGAGATGGCAGCCACGATCAGCACGGCCGGCAGGTTGACGATGGACCCGGTGCTGACGAATGAACTGGTTTCGGCGGAATAATGGAAGGGCGCCTGGGCCAACGCGGCGGGGACGCCCGCGCCATGCGTGGTGAGGAAACTGTTGAGGTAGCCCGACCAGCCCACGGCGACACTGGACGCCGCGAACAGGTACTCGAGCACCAGGTTCCAGCCGATGAACCAGGCCACGACCTCGCCCAGCGTGCTGTAGGTATAGGAGTAGGCGGACCCCGAAACGGGCATCATCGACGCGAATTCGGCATAGCACAGGCCGGCGAAGCCGCAGGCCACCGCTGCCATCACGAAGCTCAGGATGACCGCCGGGCCGGCGTAGTTGGCCGCCGCCGTGCCGGTCATCACGAAGATGCCGGCGCCGATGATGGCGCCCACGCCCAGCATCACGAGGTGGCGCGCGGTGAGGACGCGCTTGAGCGTCACCTCGCCCTGCAAGCCGCCTTCCACGGGCTCGCCGGCGTCGACGTGGCCAGCGGCTTCCACCGGCTTGGTCGCGAACAGATTCTTGTACATCCTGGTCCCCAAAGTGATTGTCTTGAGCCCGTCATCGCGTTGTGGCAGCGGACAGGCACGCGGCGGGCCACCTTAACCCACCGACGAAAGTCGCAGCAAGGGCGGAAGGACGGGGGCGTTTTGCCCGCATAATCGGCTCCCCCCGTTCAGTCGATTGAATACCCGTGCGTATGTCGCCCCCGTCCACCCCGCCCGAATCGTCGCTGGTCACCCTGTTGGAAGCAGCCTTCCGCGACTACGCGCGCCGCTGGCCGGACGAGGCCGCTACGGCCGAGATATTCCTCGAACTGCTGGCCGACGCCGCCGACCCCTTCGTACGCGAACGCCTCGCCGGACACTTCACCGCCTCGTCGTGGTTGGTCGATGCGATGGGCACGCGTGCGCTGCTGACCCACCACCGCAAGCTGGACCGTTGGCTGCAACTGGGAGGGCATGCCGATGGCGACCGCGATCTCTCCAACGTCGCACTGCGCGAGGCCGAGGAGGAGTCTGGCTTGGTTGACCTGCAGGTCGAGTCCGAATTGTTCGACCTGGACCGCCACTGGATCCCCGAACGCGGCGACGTGCCCGGCCACTGGCATTACGACGCCCGTTACGTGGTGCGCACTACCGGTAGCGAGGACTTCGTCGTCAGCGAAGAGTCATTGGACTTGGCGTGGCGCGACATCCACGCCATTGCCGAGGATCCGGCATCCGATGAATCCATGCGGCGCATGGCCGCGAAATGGTTGGGACGTGCACGCTGAAGTCCGGGCATCCCTCGATCCGGCCGCGGCCTGAACACCGGACGCGCCGACGGAAGGGCGAAGCGAGGCCTGTGCCGTACCCTCCCGCGGTAGCCGAACAGGTGTCAGCTCCTGGCGCTCCGCCTTGAGGGGTCAATAGAGGATACGCACCTTCAGCGTGCCCTCGATCGCCGCCAACTGCTCGCGCAGGCGATCGGCCTGGTCCTCGCTCGCGGTGATGTCGATCACCACGTAACCCACCTTGGGGTGCGTGCGCAGGAACTGGCCGTCGATGTTCACGCCTTCGCGCGAGAAGATCTCGTTGATCTGCGACAGGATGCCCGGCACGTTGCGATGGATGTGCAGCAGTCGCTTGCTGCCGGTGTGCTCGGGCAGCGTGACCTCGGGGAAGTTGACCGCCGACAGGGTGGAGCCGTTGTCGCTGTAGCGGATCAACTTGGCTGCCACTTCCAGGCCGATGTTGTCCTGCGCTTCCAGCGTGCTGCCGCCGATGTGCGGGGTCAACAGTACGTTGTCGTGGCCGCGCAATGGCGACACGAAAGCATCGTCGTTGCCCTTGGGCTCCACCGGGAACACGTCCACCGCCGCGCCGCCGATCTGGCCCGAGGCCAGCGCCGCTGCCAGCGCATCGATGTCCACCACGGTGCCGCGCGAGGCATTGATCAGGTGTGCGCCGCGCTTCATCTTGTTGATTTGCGCGGCGCCGAACATGTTCTTCGTCGCCGGCGTTTCCGGTACGTGCAGGGTCACGATGTCGCTGCGTGACAGCAGCTCGTCCAGCCCGGCCGAGGCACGCGCGTTGCCCAGCGACAGCTTGGTCTCGATGTCGTGGAACAGCACCTGCATGCCCAGCGCCTCGGCGATCACGCCCACCTGGGTGCCGATGTGGCCGTAGCCGATGATGCCGATGACCTTGCCGCGCACCTCGTGGCTGCCGGCCGCCGACTTGGACCAGCCGCCGCGGTGGCACTCGGCGTTCTTCCGCGGAATGCCGCGCATCAGCATGATCGCCTCGGCCACCACCAGCTCGGCCACGCTGCGGGTGTTGGAGTAGGGCGCGTTGAACACCGGGATGCCCAGCAGCTCCGCCGCGTCCAGGTCGACCTGGTTGGTGCCGATGCAGAAACAACCAATGGCGATCAGGCGACGCGCCTCGGCCAGCACCTCGGCCGTGAGCTGGCTGCGCGAGCGGATGCCGATGATGTGGGCCTCGGCGATCTGTCGCTTGAGCTGGTCCTCGGGAAGCGACTTGTCGAACGTCTGGATGTTGCTGTAGCCGGCGGCACGGAAGCTCTCCACCGCGGTGGGGCTGAGGCCCTCCAGCAGCAGGACGCGGATGTCGTTCTTGGGGTAGGAAGTCTTCTTGGCCACGGCGGGGAAGGGGATTCGCGGACCTTGGAATATCGCAGAAAAAATTAGTTTCTGCTGCAGTGCATCACTAGACGCGGGCGGCATGCGACTGGCAGGCTGGGTGCCTCGCCCGATGCCGTCCCGACATGACCGATCCGCGCCTCGAACGCCTGCTGGCCGCCGTGCCCGGGCTGCGCCTGAAGACCGACCCCGCCGACCTGGAACACTACGGCCGCGACTGGACCCGACGCTGGATGCCCGCGCCCTTGGCCGTCGCGTTGCCGGGCAGCGTGGAGGACGTGCAGGGCATCGTGCGTTGGGCCAACGAGACGGGCGTGGCCCTCGTGCCCTCCGGAGGACGCACGGGGCTTTCGGGCGGCGCCGTGGCCGCAAACGGCGAGCTGGTGCTCAGCCTGGAGCGCATGAATCGCGTCCTCGCCTTCGACGCGGTGGACCGCACCCTGGCCGTGCAGGCCGGCGTGCCGTTGCAGGTGGCGCAGGAGGCGGCGGCGAGCCATGGCCTGGCCTATCCGGTGGATTTCGCCTCGCGCGGGTCCGCCACGGTGGGCGGCAGCATCGCCACCAATGCCGGCGGCATCCGCGTGGTGCGCTACGGCAACACCCGCGAGTGGGTGGCGGGGCTGACCGTCGTCACCGGCGCCGGCGATGTGCTTGAGCTCAACCGCGGCCTGGTCAAGAACTCCAGCGGCTATGATCTGCGCCACCTGTTCGTGGGCTCCGAGGGCACGCTTGGCGTGGTGGTCGAAGCCACCTTGCGCCTGACCGATCCGCCACCACCGACCAACGTCATGCTGCTCGCGCTGCCGTCGTTCGAGGTGTTGATGCAGGTGTTCGCGGCCTTCCGTGAGCGCCTGCAACTGGAAGCGTTCGAGTTCTTCACCGACGTGGCCCTGCGACACGTACTGGCCCACGGGGCCCAGGCGCCGTTCGCGGAGACCCATCCGTATTACGTGGTCACCGAGTACGCCACGGGCGATGAGCGCGAGGAGGCCGCCGCGCTGGCCGCCTTCGAACATTGCCTGGAGAACGGCCTGGTGCTGGACGGCGTCATCAGCCAGAGCGACGCGCAGGCCGCGCAGCTGTGGCGCCTGCGCGAGGGCATCACCGAGGCGCTGGCGCGCTACAAGCCGTACAAGAACGACATTGCCGTGCGCGTGTCCGCGATGCCCGCGTTCCTGGCCGAGACCCAGGCGCTGCTGGCGCAGGAATACCCGCAGTTTGAAGTCGTGTGGTTCGGGCACATTGGCGATGGCAACCTGCACATCAACGTGCTCAAGCCCGATGCGATGGAGAACGATGCCTTCGTGGCCCAGTGCGAGCAGGTGACCAAACTGCTGGCCGGCGCGCTGCAGCGGCATGGCGGCAGCATTTCGGCCGAGCATGGCATTGGCCTGGTCAAGAAGCCGTACCTCTCCAGCACGCGCAGTGCCGCCGAGGTCGCGGTGATGAAGGGCATCAAGCAGGTGCTGGACCCGAACGGACTGATGAACCCGGGCAAGGTGTTCGACGCCTGATGGCGTGCGTGGGGATTGGCCATCCCTCCTGAAACGACAAAAGCGGGCTTGGCCCGCTTTTGTCGCTGCGAATGCCGCCCCATGAAGGCGGCCGTCGCACTCAGTCCGCGCGGCCCGCGAACTCACCCGTGGTGGTGTTCACCAGCACGCGCTCGCCGTTGACGATGTACTCCGGCACCATGATCTCGATGCCAGTGTTGAGCTTGGCCGGCTTCGGGCGCTTGGTGGCCGTGCCGCCCTTCAGCTCCGGGGGGGTTTCCACCACTTCCAGCGTCACCGTCTGCGGCATCTGCAGGCCGATGGCCTGCTCGTCGATCACCTGCACGTAGCAGCCCGACAGGTCCGGCACGATGTAGCCAGCGTTGTCGCCCACCACGTCCGCGTCGAGCGTGTACGGCGTGTAGTCCTCGTCGTCGAGGAACACGAACGCGTCGCCGTCCATGTAGGAGAAGGTGGCCTGGCGGCGCACCAGATCCACCTCGCGCAACTCATCGTCGGCGTCGAAGCTCACGTCGAGCTTGTTGCCGCCCGGCACGCTGTACATGATGAAACGGAAGCGCACGTTGCCGCCGCGGCCCTGCGGCGAGCTGCGCTCGATGTCGCGGATCTGGTAGACGCCGTTGTTGTGTTCAACGACGTTGCCCTTCTTGACGTCAAAAGCCTTCATGGAATGCTCACTGGATCGTGTGACCCGGTCCTGTGCCTCCCCGGGGTCGGGGCGGACCGGGGGAGGGTTGGAAAAGGGTTACTTCGGCGCCAGTCGGGTGGCACCGTCCAGGCGGATGGTCTCGCCGTTGAGGTAGGTATTGCCGAGGATGTAAGCCACGAGGCTGGCGAAGTCCTCCGGCTGGCCCAGGCGCGACGGGAACGGGATCGAGGCGGCCAGCGATTCCTGCACCGACTGCGGCATGCCGTCCACCATCGGCGTCCAGAACACGCCCGGGGCGATGGTCATGACGCGGATGCCGAAGCGGGCCAGCTCGCGCGCCATCGGCAGGGTCATGCCGACCACGCCGCCCTTGGACGCCGAGTACGCGGCCTGGCCGATCTGGCCTTCATAGGCGGCAACCGACGCGGTGTTGATGATCACGCCACGCTCGCCGTCGACGCCGGCTTCGTTGTGCTGCATCAGTGCAGCGGCGGCCTTGGCCACGTTGAAGCTGCCGACCAGGTTGACCATGACGGTGGTCTGGAACTGCGACAGCGGCATCGGGCCTTCCTTGCCCAGCACGCGGCCGGCGCCGAGGATGCCGGCGCAGTTCATGGCGACATTCAGCCCGCCAAGGAACTCCCTGGCGGCGGCGACATTGGCGGCGACCACTTCTTCGTTGCTGACATCGGTCTTCCAGAAGCGGGCATTGGCTTCGCCCAGTTCGGCCACGGCGGCCGCGCCCTTCTCCTCGTTGACGTCGAACAGGGCGACCTTGCCACCGTTGGCGACCAGGTGCTGGGCCACGGCGAAGCCAAGGCCGGAGACGCCGCCGGTAACGATGGCGCGGACGGATGCGAGCTGCATGGGATGTCCCGAAAGCGGAAAACGGGGATTTTACTGCACCGGTGCGGCCGACCGCGAACGCGGCCTGGATGATCGTGGGGGCGTCGGGGCAAGGGAGAGGATGGGGGCCGGCAAGGGCCGTCGGGAATCGACAGCCTCAGCCGCCGATGACCATCAGCGGCGCGCCGTAGTGCTGGCGCAACTGGTGGGCCGGTACGCCTCGCTGGAACAGGAAACCCTGGCCCACGCCCAGTCCCAGGCGCAGCAGGAAGGCGCGCTGCGCCTCTGTCTCGATGCCCTCGGCGATCAGCTCCAGCCCCAGGCTGCGGGCGATGCCGGCCACCGCCTGGCACACGGCCACGTCGGAATGGATGTCCGGGACGCCCTGCACGAACAGCTGGCTGAGCTTGAGTCCATGGATCGGCAGGCGCCGCAGGTAGTTGAGCGCGCTGTAGCCCTCGCCGAAGTCGTCGATGGTCAGCACCACGCCCATGTCGCGCAGTTCGGCGAACGTGCGCAGCGTGTCCGGCTCGTCCTCGATCAGCACTCGCTCGGTGAACTCCAGCTCCAGCGAGGAACCCGGCAGCCGCGATGCCGACAGCGCCGAGCGCACGGTACGCACCAGGTCCTCGCCAAGGAACTGACGGTACGACACGTTGACGGCGACACGGTCCAACTGCAGGCCGTCGGCACGCCAACGACCCAACTGGCGACAGGCCTCATGCAACGTCCAGTTGCCGATCTCGACGATGTCGCCGGTCGTTTCGGCGTGCTGGATGAAGCGGTCGGGCGGCATCTCGCCCAGCGAGCGGTTACGCCAGCGGATCAGTGCCTCCGCCGCGACCGTGCGCCCGCTGGCCAGGTCCACCTGCGGTTGGTAGACCAGTTCGAATTCGTCGTTGTCCACCGCGCGGCGCAGGTGGGTTTCCAGTTGCAGGCGCTCGACCTGCTGCTCCGCCAGTTCGTTGCTGAACACCTGCCAGGCATTGCGTCCGCGGCGCTTGCTGTCGTACATCGCCACGTCCGCGCTCTGGATCAGCTGCTGCGGCCGTTCACCGTGCTCGGGTGCCTGCGCGATGCCGATGCTGGCGGTGATGCTGAACTCTTCGCCATCGACGCGGAAGTTCTCCGAGAACGTGGTCAGGATGTCCTGCGCGAGGCGCGCCGGGCGGGTGATGTCATCCTCGAACCGGCAGATGACCAGGAATTCGTCGCCACCGAAGCGCACCACGTGGCCTTCCTCGCCCACGGCCCGCAGCAGGCGTCGTGCCGCCGACGCGAGCAGGCGGTCGCCGGCGGCATGGCCGAGCACGTCGTTGACGATCTTGAACCGGTCAAGGTCGATGTAGAGCACCGCGACGCGCGCATCGGTGCCCGGGGCCAGGAACTGCGCCAGGTCGCCGAGGCCGGCGTCGCGGTTGAGCAGACCGGTCATCGGGTCGGTGCGCGCCTGCACGCGCAACGCCTCTTCGGCCTGCTTGGGCTCGGTGATGTCCTGCAGCGTGCCGGTCAGTTGCGCGGTGAAGGGGGTCGCGGCCTGGCTTTCGCCCATCAGCCGGATCCAGAACGGCTGGCCATTGCCGCGTACCCCCTGCAGTTCGAGGTTGATGCCGCGGCCGTCCCCCATCGCGCGTTCCAGGGCGCCGCGCAGGCGTTGGGCATCGTCGGGGAGCAGGGTCCGCAGCAGGCCCTCGATGCCGGCCGTGGCGCCGTCCGCGCCGACGATGTGCAATGCCTCGCCAGTCAGGTAGAGCTGGTCGCGGCCGGCATCCCATTGCCAGCCGCCGATGTGGGCCAGGGCTTGTGCGCGGTCGAACAGCGCGCTGTCGCGCTTGAGCGCGGTCACGTCGGAGAACAGCGACAACACCTGCTGCACATGGTTGCTGCCGGGTTCGAACTGCGGTACGGCGGTGACCGACAGCCACAGCAGCCGCCGGTCTTGCCGGTGGAAGAACCCCAGCACCGTGCTCTCGACCTGCTTGCCCAAGCGCATGGCGCGCATGGCCGGGCGTTCGTCGTTGGACAGCGCGCGGCCGTGCTCGTCGATCACCAGCCAGTGCTCGTCGGACAGTGCGTCCTCGATGGGTTGGCCAACCTCGATGCCGAACAGCCGCATCGCGGCGGCGTTGGCGTGGATGACCCGGCCCGAGGCGTCGCGGACCAGGATGCCCTTGTCGATGGTCTCCATCAGCTCGCGGTGCCGGGTTTCGGCGTCGCGGCGGCCGCTGAGGTCGCGTGCCACGGCCACGACCAGCTTCCGCCCGTCCTGTTCGATGCCGGCCGAATGCACCTCCACCGGGAAGCGCGTGCCATCGGCGCGCATGTTGGACACTTCCACCACGTAGCTTTCGCCGCGATTCAGCGTGTCCCACACCGGCCCCATGTGGTCGCGGGGCAGGTCGGGGTTGAGTACATGGATGGGCTTGCCGACGATCTCCGACCGCGAACGCCGGTAGGCGTTCAGGCCAGCGCGGTTCACGTCCAGCACCGTGCCATCCCAGCTGATGATGCTCACCGGGTCAGGCACCGCGTCGAACAGGGCCTGGTATCGCCGCTCGGCGGCGAGGGCGTGGTCTTCGGAATGGGTCAGCGCGTCCCGGGCCTGCTCAAGCAGCAGGCGCACGCCCTGCGGAAGGGCCGGGTCGGCCAGGGTGCCCTCGATCGCGGCCGCAACCTCCAGCGGATCCGTGATCGCATCCGGAGCATCGTGGCGGGAGGAGGGCGAGCGATGGCTCATGTGGCGGCGAGGGCCTTTCCGACCTTGCTTTGTGATTCCCGTCCCAGTATGCCTGCCAACCAGCGGCCCGTCTCGGCCAGCGCGGGCAGGTCGATGCCGGTGGTGATCCCCAACCCGTGGAGCATGTAGACCACGTCCTCGCTGGAGACGTTGCCGCTGGCGCCCTTGGCATAGGGGCAGCCGCCCGCACCGGACACGGCCGCATCCACCACCGCGACTCCTTCCTCCAGGCAGGCGAGGATGTTGGCCAATGCCTGGCCGTAGGTGTCGTGGAAGTGGATGGCCAGTGCGCCCATCGGCACCTCGGCGGCGACCGCCTGCAGCATCGCGCGCGCCTTGGCCGGCGTGCCGACCCCGATGGTGTCGCCCAGCGAAACCTCATAACAGCCCATGCCATGCAGCGCCTTGGCCACGCGTACGACGTCGGTCAACGGCACGTCGCCCTGGTAGGGGCAGCCGAGCACGGTGGAGACGTAGCCGCGCACCTTCACGCCATCGGCCTGGGCCCGCGCCAGCACCGGCGCGAAGCGTTCCAGAGACTCCTCGATGGAGGCGTTGATGTTCTTGCGGTTGAAGGCCTCGGAGGCGGCGGTGAAAACCGCCACTTCCTCCACGCCCACGCTGCGCGCGCGCTCGTAGCCCTGTTCGTTGGGTACCAGCACGGGGTAGTGCACGCCCGGCTTGCGGGTGATGCCGGCAAACACCTCCGCGGCATCGGCCATCTGTGGCACCCACTTGGGGCTGACGAAAGCCGTAGCCTCGATGCTCTGCAGGCCGGTCGCCGAGAGGCGGTCGATCAGCGCGATCTTGTCGGCGGTGGAAACCAGCGTCTTCTCGTTCTGCAGGCCATCACGCGGACCCACTTCAACGATGCGTACATGCGAGGGCATTGCCATGTCAGGCCTCCAGCACCACGAGCGCGACATCGGCGTCGACGAAATCGCCGCTGGCGGCGCGCACTTCGGCCACTTTGCCGGCGCGCGGGGCCTTCAGGCTCAGCTCCATCTTCATCGCTTCGATCACCATGACCTCCTGGCCCGCTTCCACCTCATCGCCGGGGGCTGCCTTGACCACCACCACGCGGCCTGGCATCGGCGCCAGCACGCGATCGGCGCCGCTGCTGCCCTGGCCCTGCTCATGGTGGTACATCGGCACGGGATCCAGGCGCAGGCGCTGCGCGCCATCGTGCACCACCAGGTGCGTGTCCTGCTCGAGGATGTCGAAGCGGCGGCCCCTGCCGTCAATGCGCAGGCTCAGGGTATCCCCGGACAGGCGTGCACCGGCGATGGTGTGCACGGTACCGCCGTGTTCGATGCGGTATTCACCGGCGCTGCCGTGGGCGTGCAATTCGATGCGTTCGCCGCGACGCAGGAACGCCAGCGCGCGGCGGCTGCCGTGGCCAAGGCGCCAGCCGTCGGCGATGGCCCACGGCGAGGAGGGGTCGCTGGAGTCGGCCGCTGCGTCGCGCGTGGTGCGCTCCTGGCCCAGCAGTTCGGCCACGGTGGCCGCCAGCAGCAGGTCGGTGTCGGCCGCGCCGGCGACCGGCATGAACTCGTCCAGATGGCGGTCGAGGTAGCCGGTGTCGATGGTTGCTTCCACCACCGCCGGGTGCCGCGCAAGCCGCTCCAGGAACTCGATGTTCGACTTGGGCCCGTTGATCTCGCACTGCGCCAGCGCCGCGCGCAGGCGGGCTAGGGCGGCGTGGCGGTCGACGTCCCACACGATCAGCTTGGCGATCATGGGGTCGTAGAAGATGGTGACGGTGTCGCCTTCCACCACGCCCGAATCCAGTCGCACGTGCCCGTCGGCTGCCGGCAGCTTCAGCCGCTCCAGCTTGCCCGACCCCGGCAGGAAGCCGGCCTCCGGGTCCTCGGCGTACAGGCGCACTTCGATGGCATGGCCGTTCTGTCCAATGGCGTCCTGCGGCAGCGGCAGCGGCTCGCAGGCCGCGACTCGCAGCTGCCATTCCACCAGGTCGAGCCCGGTCACCAGCTCGGTCACGGGATGCTCCACCTGCAGGCGGGTGTTGATCTCCATGAAGTAGAAGCCGCCGTCCTGGCCGACGATGAATTCGACCGTGCCCGCGTTGACGTAGTCGATGGCGCGCGCGGCCAGCACCGCGGCCGCACCCATCGCTTCGCGCAGCTCCTGTGTCAGGAACGCCGACGGCGACTCCTCCAGCACCTTCTGGTAGCGGCGCTGCGCCGAGCACTCGCGTTCGTTGAGGTGGATGGCATTGCCGTGGCTGTCGCCGAACACCTGGATCTCGATGTGGCGGGGCTTTTCGACGTAGCGCTCCAGCAGCACGCGGTCGCGGCCGAAGGCGCCTGCGGCTTCGCGCTGGCAGCTCTCCAGGTTGGCCATGAACTCGCCCGAATGGCGGACGATGCGCATGCCCTTGCCGCCACCGCCGTGCGCGGCCTTGATCATCAGCGGATAGCCGATGGCGTCGGCTTCGCGCTGCAGCACGTCCGGCGACTGATCCTCGCCGGTGTAGCCCGGCACCACCGGCACGCCCGCGGCGTGCATGAGCTCCTTGGCGCCGGCCTTGCTGCCCATCTTGCGCATCGACGCTGCCTTCGGGCCGATGAAGGTGATGCCCGCCGCTTCCACCGCGTCGGCGAAGTCGGCGTTCTCGCTCAGGAAGCCATAGCCCGGGTGGATGGCCTGCGCACCGGCGCGCTTGGCCACCTCGATGATCGCATCCCCGCGCAGGTACGACTCCTGCGGGCGTGGGCCACCGATGTGGTAGGCCTCGTCAGCCTGGCGCACATGCTGGGCATTGGCGTCGGCGTCGGAGTACACCGCCACGGTGCGGATGCCGAGCCGCCGCGCCGTGCGGATGACACGGCAAGCGATTTCACCGCGGTTGGCAATCAGGATCTTGTTGAACATGGGAAGGCTGGGCTCGGCTGGAGGGCCGCGACAGTTGCTGGAACGGGGGTCGCAGCCCTGATGGTTTGTTTGCAGGTCCGGTCAGGCGACCGCGGCAGTGGGGTCAGGCGTCAATCCACGTCGGCTTGCGCTTGTCCAGGAACGCGCCCAGGCCTTCCTGCCCCTCCGGCGACACGCGCAGGCGGGCGATCAGCGCGGCGTTGTCCGCATCCAGCGTGTCACGGGGACCGCCCGCCGCCACGCGGCGCACCAGCGCCTTGGCCGAGGCGGTGGCCACCGGGCCGGCCTTAAGAAGCAACCCGATCTGGCGCAGGACGGCCTCGTCGAGGTCATCGGCGGGTACCACCTGATGCAGCAGGCCGATGCGCAGGGCTTCGGCGGCGTCGAAGATCTCCGCCGTGGCAAACCAGCGCCGCGCCTCGCGCGCGCCGATGGCCTCGATCACGTAGGGCGAGATGACCGCCGGCAGCAACCCCAGCTTGCTCTCGGTGAGGCCGAATTTGGCCTCCGGCGTGCCGATGGCGATGTCGCAGCAGGCCACCAGGCCCACGCCGCCGCCAAATGCCGCGCCGTGCACCCGCGCGATCGTGGGCTTGGGCAACTCGTCCAGCGTGCGCATCAGGCGGGCGAGGGCGAGCGAGTCGGTGCGGTTGTCCTCTTCGCTGGCGGCGGCCATGCCACGCATCCAGTTCAGGTCCGCGCCCGCCGAGAACGAGGCGCCATCGCCCTCCAGCACCACCACGCGCACCGCCTCATCCCGCGCCAGGTTGTCCAGCGCACCGGTCAGTGCTGCGATCAGCGTCGCGTCGAAGGCGTTGTGCAGCGTGGGGCGATTCAGGCGCAAGCGCGCGATAGGTCCGTCGCGCAGGCTCAGCAGGGGGGCGGTCATGGGCAAGGCGGTCCGGACAAAACGGGCAAGTCCGAATGATATCCGGTGGGCCGGGGCCACCGCCCCAGTACGGAAGGAAATGATAGAATGAGAACAATTCCTATTTGTAGGATTGCCGCTTGAAGCTGTCGGAACTGCCACGGCGCACCGTCGCGATCGTTGCCTCGGTTGACGACCAGATCGCCAACGACCCCATTGCGCGGCGTCTGCGCGAGCTGGGCTTCGTCCCGGGCGAACAGGTGGAGGTCATGGCCGTCGGCCCGATCGCCGCCGAGCCGATGCTGGTGCAGGTGGGCTTCACCCGCTTCGCCCTGCGCCGGCGCGAGGCCGCGCGCATCAGCGTGCGCGTGGGTGTGGCCGAGGCGGTGGTTGCGCCGGCGGAGCCGGACATGCGCGATTTGCGCGAGAGGGCCCCGGCATGACCACGGCCGTGCAGCGCATCGCCCTCGTGGGTAACCCCAACTGCGGCAAGACCGCGTTGTTCAACCTGCTTACCGGCAGCCGGCAGAAGGTGGCCAACTATGCGGGTGTCACCGTGGAGCGCAAGGAGGGGCGGTTCCAGGCACCGTCGGGCCGGCACTACGCGCTGCTCGACCTGCCCGGTGCCTACAGCTTCCATGCCGCCAGCCTGGACGAAGCGGTCACCCGCGACCTGTGCCGCGGCTTCTACCCCGGCGAGCCGGCCCCCGACGTGATCGTCTGCGTGGTGGATGCCACCAACCTGCGCCTGCACCTGCGCTTTGCCCTGGAAGTGCGCGAGCTGGGCAAGCCGATGGTGCTGGCCGTCAACATGATGGACGCCGCGCGGCGTCGCGGCATCGAAGTTGACCTGGATGCATTGCAGCGCGAACTGGGCGTGCCCGTGGTGCCCACCGTGGCCGTTCAGCGCCATGGCGCACGCGATCTGGTGGCCTTGCTCGACGGGCTGTCGGTCAACCCGCACCCGCCGACCGCCAGCCTCGCCCACGGCGGCGAACTGGACAGCGACATCCTGCACGCCGAGACCCGCCGCCTGCTCTCGCTGGCGGTGGCGATGCCGCGCCGCACCGCGGCGATCGATGACGCGCTGGACCGCTGGCTGCTGCATCCGGTGTTTGGCCTGGCCACGCTCGCCGTGGTGATGTTCCTGATCTTCCAGGCGGTCTACGCCTGGGCTACCCCGATGATGGACGGCATCGAACTGCTGACCGCCAAGCTGGGCGAGTGGGCCGGTACGTACATGCCCGAAGGCCCGCTCAAGAGCCTGGTGGTGGACGGCATCATCGCCGGCCTTGGCGGCGTGATCGTGTTCCTGCCACAGATCCTGATCCTGTTCGCCTTCATCCTGGCGCTGGAAGAATCGGGCTACCTGCCGCGCGCTGCGTTCCTGCTCGACCGGATGATGTCGGCGGCGGGGCTTTCGGGCCGTTCGTTCATCCCGCTGCTGTCCAGCTTCGCCTGCGCGGTGCCGGGCATCATGTCCACGCGCTCCATCCAGGACCCGCGTGATCGCCTCGCCACGATCCTCGTGGCGCCGCTGATGACCTGTTCGGCGCGCCTGCCGGTGTATGCGCTGCTGATCGGTGCGTTCATCCCGCAAAAGCAGGTGTGGGGCGTGCTCAACCAGCAGGGTTTGGTGCTGTTCGGGCTGTATACCGCCGGCGTGGTGAGCGCGTTGCTGGTGGCTTGGGTGATGAAGAAGTGGCGGCGCGACAAGAGCGAGCACCCGCTGATGCTGGAGCTGCCGTCGTACCGCGTGCCGCATGCGCGCGACCTGCTGCTGGGCCTGTGGGAGCGTGCGGCCATCTTCCTCAAGCGGGTGGGCGGCATCATCCTGGCGATGACCATCCTGCTGTGGGTGCTGCTGACCTTCCCCGGGGCGCCGGAAGGTGCGACCGGCCCGGCGATTGACTACAGCTTTGCCGGGCGCATTGGCCACGCGATGACCACGGTCTTTGCGCCAGTGGGCTTCAACTGGCAGATCTGCATCGCGCTGATCCCCGGCATGGCCGCGCGCGAAGTGGTCGTGTCCTCGCTGGCGACCGTGTACGCGCTGTCGGCAGCCGATGAGGACAGTGCCATCCAGGCATTGAGTCCGATCATCAGCGATGGCTGGTCGCTGGCCACCGCGCTGTCGTTGCTGGTGTGGTTCATCTACGCGCCGCAGTGCATTTCCACGCTGGCCACGATCCGCCGCGAGACGCATTCGTGGAAGCAGGTGGGCATTGCCGCCGGCTACCTGTTCGGGATGGCCTACCTGGCGTCGCTGGTGACCTACCAGGTCGCGGTACTGCTGGGCGCGGGGTGAGCGTGGACGCCGGGCTGCTCGCGCAGTACGTGGTCATCACACTGGCCGTCGTGTTGAGCGCCTGGTTCGTGCTCAAGCGGCAGTTCCCGGGTGCGGTGCGCAAGCTGCGGCTCGCGATGGCCGTACCGCTGGTGCGGGAGGGTCGGCCTGCCTGGATGCGTCGGCTGGGCAAGCGGATCGCGCCGCCGGTGAAATCGATCGGCGGAAGTTGCGGTGGTTGCGACGGCTGCGATTGAGTTGGCTCGCCAGGCGCCGTAGCAGCGCGCCGTAGCCCAAACCGGCCCCCGGCACGCGCGGCATCCAGTACCCCCAAAAAAGGAGGCCCGTTTACACGGGCCTCCTGTCTGGCTTTCGCTTTGTCGCGAAGCGATTACTTCTTCACTTCTTCAGCAGCGGCTTCGGCCTTGTCGGCGACGTTCTGCGCGGCATCGGCAGTCTTCTGGGCGGCGTCGGCAGTGGCCTCGGCAGCACCGGCAGCGGCTTCAGCGCCGGCAGCGGCAGCGGCGTCGGCAGCGCCTTCAACGGCGGCACCCACTTCGGCAGCGGCTTCGCCGGTGGCAGCGGCAGCGGCTTCGGTGGACTCGGCAGCGGCAGCGGCGGCGGCGTCAGCAGCCTGCTCGGTAGCGGCGGCGGCTTCAGCGGCTTCGTTCTGCGCGGTGGCGGTTTCGTTCTTGCAGGCGGTCAGGGCCAGGGCGGCGGCGACCAGGGCAACGTAGATCTTGGTGTTCATCTAAGGTGTGCTCCGTAGAAAAGGTGAACAGGATTGCATCTCGTCCGCCATCGCACCGTGAAGGAGATTCCCTACCGGGCTGCCGACGCACTCAGGCGCCGCCGGTACGCCGGCGACGCCGCCAAATGTACTTGGAACCAAGGGGGGCGGTACAGCCCACCGTTTTGTCGCCTCCCCATGGAGGCGGCTTGCCAAGCGAACACCGGGAGGAATGTCCGTGTCCAGCGTACTTCGGCGGGCCAAGTGGTTGCAGGGCACCCACGAGGGCCCAGGTTACATGCGGAACACGCCGAAGCGCGTGCGGTCTTCGATGGGCGCATTTAGGCTGGCGGACAGGCCCAGGCCCAACACCCGACGCGTGTCGGCCGGGTCGATGATGCCGTCGTCCCACAGACGCGCCGTGGCGTAGTAGGGGTTGCCCTGCGTCTCATACTGCTCGCGGATCGGTGCCTTGAACGATTCCTCCTCGTCCGGCGTCCACACCTTGCCCGCGGCCTCGATGCCGTCGCGGCGCACCGTGGCCAGCACGCTGGCGGCCTGTTCGCCGCCCATCACGCTGATGCGCGCGTTGGGCCACATCCACAGGAAGCGCGCGCCGTAGGCGCGGCCGCACATGGCGTAGTTGCCCGCGCCAAAGCTGCCACCGATGACCACGGTGAACTTGGGCACATGCGAGCACGCCACCGCCGTCACCATCTTCGCCCCGTCCTTGGCGATGCCGGCCTGCTCGTACTTCTTGCCGACCATGAAGCCGGTGATGTTCTGCAGGAACACCAGCGGGATGCCGCGCTGGTTGCACAGTTCGATGAAGTGCGCGCCCTTGAGTGCGCTTTCGGCAAACAGGATGCCGTTGTTGGCCACGATGCCCACCGGGTAGCCATGCAGGTGGGCGAAACCGGTCACCAGTGTCTTGCCGTAACGCGCCTTGAACTCCTGGAAGTCGCTGCCGTCGACCACGCGCGCGATCACTTCGCGGATGTCGAACGGGCGACGGGTGTCCTTGGGCACGATGCCGTACAACTCGTCGGCGGCATACAGCGGTTCGCGCACCGGCTGCACGGCGACCGGGAGCGTCTTGCTTCGGTTGAGCGTGCCGACGATGTCGCGCGCGATCTGCAGCGCATGGCGGTCGTCCTCGGCGAAGTGGTCGGCCACGCCGGAGATGCTGGTGTGCACGTCGGCGCCGCCCAGGGTTTCCGCGTCCACGACCTCGCCGGTCGCGGCCTTCACCAGCGGCGGCCCACCGAGGAAGATGGTGCCCTGTTCCTTGACGATGATGCTCTCGTCGCACATCGCCGGCACATAGGCGCCGCCTGCGGTGCACGAGCCCATGACCACGGCGATCTGCGGGATGTTCTCCGCGCTCAGCCGGGCCTGGTTGTAGAAGATTCGGCCGAAGTGCTCGCGATCCGGGAACACTTCGTCCTGCAGGGGCAGGAACGCGCCGCCGGAGTCGACCAGGTACACACAGGGCAGCCTGTTCTCGCGCGCGACTTCCTGCGCGCGCAGGTGCTTCTTCACCGTCATCGGGAAGTAAGTGCCGCCTTTCACCGTGGCGTCGTTGGCCACGATCACCACTTCCTGACCCATCACCCGACCGATGCCGCAGACCATGCCGGCCGCGGGGGCTGCATCGTCGTACATGCCCTCGGCGGCCAACGGGGCGATCTCGAGGAACGGCGAGCCCGGGTCGAGTAGGGCGGTGATGCGGTCGCGTGCCAGCAGTTTGCCGCGCTCGGTGTGCTTGGTGCGCGCCTTTTCACCACCACCGCCGGCAGCGCGGGCCAAACGGACATCCAACTCGTCCACCAGCGCGCGGTGGTAGGCGACGTTGGCCTGGAAGTCCTGCGAGCGGGTATCAAGCTGGGAGTGGAGTGCGGGCATCGTCGATGGGGCGTGCAGGTGAGGCGCGCATCAAACCACAAAGCAACCGTCGCGGCCAACGTTCACCGGCCTTGTCTGGCGGGCACGGGGTTGCGGGCGCAAAAAAAGAGGCCCGCTTTCGCGGGCCTCTCCGGTACTGCAGGCAAGAGCCTATTACTTCTTGGCTTCTTCGGCCGGAGCAGCGGCAGCGTCAGCGGCCGGAGCAGCAGCGTCGGCGGCAGCGGCGTCAGCCGGAGCAGCGGCGGCGTCGGCGGCAGCGGCGTCGGTGGCAGCGGCGTC
>NZ_AVPU01000008.1 GCF_000768355.1 Lysobacter daejeonensis GH1-9 | reverse complement strand
TCACTGGGGTGGCGATCCGGGCGTTTTTACGGCCGTCTATTTGGATCCCGCCAGTCAAGCTGGCGTTGTTCTTTTCTCCAATGCAACCACTTCGAGCCAAAGTAAATCGGCAATCAAAAGCATTGCCAGTCGGTTGTTAAGCGTGGATGCCCGCGGTTAACGCCCAGAAAACACCGCAGTTTCTTCGGCCACAATGGCAAGAGAAACCTTATCGCGGGTATCGCTGATTGGCTCTGTGGCAGCTTTGGGTCGAGAGCTGCCACACCACTGTCGCGCCGTGAAGTCGGTACGCCAAACCTGCGGGAGCTATCTGGGCAACACAAGTCGCAGCGACACATTTTCTCAGTGACCGGTACGGCGTCTCCAGAAAAGGAACCCGGTAACCAGCAGAAACATCGGGAGCAAACCCACTATCGCGGTCACCCAACGTGCAGCCGAGCCGCCCACCACACCGATGTGCAGCGGATACAGCGCCGCACTGGCACGCGCCCCCGCCGCCTGCGCCGTGGCGTCGAATACGTCCAGTACGCGAGTTCCCGCTGCATCGACGTGGACCTCGCTGCGTCCGTTGGGGTGCCACTCGCCGGCGGCCCGCGCACGGAAACTGATGACCCGACTGTCAGGCTTGGGCATCGATACGCGGCTGAGCCGGGCGCCTGGCAGGGCGTGGTGCGCGCGCTCCAGCACGCGGTTCCAATCCACTTCGTCGGGCGCGCCCTTCAGCTTCGGTAAGGTCGGCACAGCCCCGCCCAAGGCGGCGGTGAAGACAGCATGGAAGCCCTTGCCGTAGACCATCCCCACGCCGGTCACCGTCGCCAGGAGCAGCAACGGCAGCAGCAGCGCCCCGCCGCTGCGATGCCAAGTTACCCATCGTCGTACGGGTGGATGAGTGTGCACCCGCAAGTGCGAGCGCCATCGCCCGGGCTTGGGCCACCACAGGTACAAGCCGCTCACCAGCAAGCCCAGCGAGACCCAGCCGATCACACCCAGTACCTGCTTCCCGCTGTCGTGTGCGAGCAGTGCGACGTGCCATTCGTGCAACCACATCAACACGTCGTTGTCAGGGGCGCGTTGCAGCAGTAAAGCCCCGTCCTCTGGGGCGAAATAGGCTCGCTCGCCGTTCGCAAAGTAGGCCTGCCATACCGGCAGCTCAGGCTTGGGCAGGTCGATGCTGCGCACCCCGCGAGGCGCCCATTGGGCCACCAACTGCTCCAGCACGACAGGGTCGGCATGCGGCTTATGTGCAATCAGCTCGGGATGTTGCCAACGCAGCAGATCGGTGTGGAACACCAGCACGCTGCCTGCCACACCATTGAGAGCGAAGATGCTGCCCACGGTCAGGCCCACCCACAGGTGCAACCAGGCCAGCCCCCGGCGCAAGCGCCGCTTCACTGCGGCGATTGTAGGGCTCACGGCAAAGGGCGTGGTCTGAGTGCCGTTCATGCGCTCAGAAACGGTGCGACCAACCCAGTGTGAGCACCCGGCCACGGCCGGCGGTGTAGGTATCAGCCCGCGGGGTGGTCTGGGAGTAATACGTCACGTACTGGTTGCCCAGCAGGTTTTCCACGCCCAGGTTCAGCGTCCCCACCGGCAGACTGTAGCGAGCGTGCAGGTCCACCGTGGTGTACCCCTCGAAGTCATTGTTGGTCAGCACCGTGCCGCGGTACTCGAAGTCTCGGTCACGCGCGTGACTCATCTGCAGGCGGCTGGAGAACTTGCCGCTCCAGGACTGCTCCCAGAATGCCGCCAGTCGGTCCGGGCTGATGTTGATTCCCGGCAGGTCACTGTCGACCCGGTCATCCCCATTGCTGTCGTAGCGCCCTTCACTCGCCGCGTAACTCGCGCCCAGGCGGGTGGCTTTCGTGATCTGGTACGTCACGCTGCCCTCCACGCCCCGGATCTCGGTGCGCTCCCGAACCACGTTGTACGACTGCGTGGCCGAGTCGAAGGCCAGGCGTGACCCCAGGTCCGAATCCGACCAGTAGGCGGCCAGATGGACCATCCAAGCGCCGTCGTCGTAGTCCAGGCCCACCTCGCGGTTATCAGCGATCACCGGTTGCAGGTCCACGAGGCTCTCGACACGCTGTCCGGGCTGGGTGATGCCACGCAGCACGCGCCCCACGTCGGCGACGGTGTACCCCTCTGCGTACGAGGCGTACAGCTTGAGCGCATCGGTGGCTTCCCAAACCAAGCCCAGATTGGGCAGCGTTTCGCTGGTGGTAGGCGATCCGCCCTCCACGAACTTGCTACCGCCAGCGTTGGCAGGAATGGTGGTGTAGTCATCCACCTGCAGTGTGCCGCGCTCATGGCGCAGGCCGCCGGTCAGCATGACCGAATCGGTAAGCCACCACTCGGCTTGTATGAAAGGCGAAATCGACTCGTACGTCGTCTCCGGCACCCAGTTCAAACCCGCGTACACCAGCTCCTGTGCGGTGGTATCGCGTGCCAAGTCCAGGCCAAACGTCGCTCGCAGGGGCAGGCCGAACAACTCACCGCGCGACCAGCTGAGCTTGGCGCCCAGCTTTTCGGAGTTGTTCTGCGACTGGTCGAACCAATTAGGGTCGCGGCCATCGCGCCAGAAATCACCCCAGTAGCTGCCACCGTAAAGCGCGGCGAAATCGACCCAGTACAGCTGCGCTTGCAGCGCACCACCAGCGAGGTCCAGGTCGCTGTAGTCGAGGTTCAACGACGTGGAACGGTTGCGCGGCCCCTCGCCTTCGCTGCCACCAGGGGCGGAGGTTGCCAGTTGTCCGGTCGCGGGAACGCCGTCGACGGTGTGGTAATCGTTGTCGCCCTGCAGCTCGTAGCGGTTGACCGTCAGTTGCAGGCGGCGCTGCTCATCCAACGTCCAACCCAGCTTTGCGAACAGGTCATGGCTACGGGCGTCCATCAGGTCACCCTGTACGTCGCTGACGGCAATGGCGCCGCCGTCGGCGTCGTAGAAAAGCCCTTCCTTGGCATACGACACGCCACCCACGAAATCGAAGGCTCGCCGCCGGGTACCGAACAGATACGAGGCGCGATAGCCGGTCCCGTCGTCCTCTCGGGGATGCGCAGTACTCGTGGCCACCTTCACGTCGTGAAAGCTTGCCCCGTCCTTGCGTGGGGCGCGCTTGGTAATGATGTTGATGATGCCGCCCGATGCTCCCAGGCCCTGCAGCGCGTTGGCGCCGTGGATGACCTCGATGCGCTCGATCATTGCGGGGTCAATCGTGTGACCATCACGTCCGCCCTCGCGCAAGGGCGTGGATTGAGGCGCGCCATCGACCAAATACAGGGGCTTGCGGCCGCGCAGGGTCTCGCCGCTGTTGGTCATCTTCTGGCGCGACGGCGCGAAGGACGGCACGAGGTTGGCCAGCACCTGCGACAGGTCCTGGGTCACGGCCAGCTGTTGCTCCAGTTGGGCGCGATCGATGATGGTGATGGTGTTGGGCAGCGCGGCCTCCGAGTCGGGCACGCGACTGGTGCTGGCCGAGACGGTAACCTTGTCCAGCTCGGTCGGTTCTTCACTCAGATTGGTGCTGCTCTGGGCCCAGGCCGGCAGCACGGCGCATATGGCGGTGGTGAGAACGCTGGCGCGAAGCAGGTGCGAGGTCATCTGGAAGAAATGCGGCGAGGGAAGTAGGAACAAATCGTAAATGCGAATCACTCGCATGTAAAGGATTGGTTGGAAATTGCAGGCTCGAGCGTGCCCTTCGGCCATCCCTTATCCTTGGCCCATGACACGCCGCCCAGTGCCCCCGATGAAACGCTCCCGCCATACGGCGCTCGTACTAATGGGCGCCGCGCCCCTGCTTCTGGCGGCCTGCTCGCAGGAGCCAGAGCTCCAGACCGCGGAGGGCTTGTTCACCTCCGTCGAGGCGTGCATCGACAAAACCCAGAACCCCTACATGTGCAAGCAGGCCTTCACCCAGGCCCAACAGCAGGCCGCAGAAGCAGCCCCCGAGTTCGCGTCCATGACCGAGTGTGAAAGCCAGTTCGGCCAGGGACAGTGCGGTACGCAGCAGACCACGGGCGGCCAGTCGTTCATCGGCCCGCTCATGACCGGCTTCTTCCTCTCGCAGATGCTCACCGGACGCGGCGCAGGACTGACACAAAACCCCGCCTCGACACCGCCACCGGGCACGACCAAGGCCGAACCCGCGTTTCGCACCGCGCACAACGACTGGCTGAAGCCGGGCCCATCGCCGGGCGGTGCCGGGGTGGCCGCGCTCACCCGGGTGGATGCCCAGCCCGACCGTGCCATGACGGTGCGCCGTGGCGGCTTCGGTGCCACCGCTGCTCGTCGCTCCGGCAGCTTCGGCGGCTGATGCGCCGCGTTCCCATTGCCCCGCGGCCGGACTGGCGACGGCGCGCGGAGGCCTGCGGCTTCCAGTTCCACACCATCAAGGGGGCGCCCTATTGGGACGAAAGCGCGTATTACGCGTTTACCTTAGACCAGATCGAACAGCACCTCGAAGGACCCACGATTGAGTTGCACCAGATGGCACTCGCGCTGGTGGACGAAGTAGTGGCCAGCGACGCCCTGATGGAGCAATTGGCCATACCGGACGCGTTCCGTGACTACGTGGCGCAGAGCTGGCGCCGCCGTGATCCGCACCTCTACGGGCGCATGGACCTCGCCTACGACGGTCATGGCCCCGCGAAGCTGTACGAACTCAACTATGACACCCCTACCTCGCTCTACGAGGCCGCGTTCTTCCAGTGGGAGTGGCTGGAGAACCAGCGCGAGCGCGGCACCCTGCCCGCCCAGGCGGATCAGTTCAACAGCCTCCACGAAGCACTGGTGAAACGCTTCTCCGAACTCGCGACGCGACTGAAACCTCCGCTGTACTTCGCCGCGGTGGGTCGCAGCGCGGAGGATCAGGGCACGGTGAGTTACCTGCGTGATTGCGCCGCCCAAGGCGGGCTGCCCGCCGGTGCGATAGCACTGGAAGACATTGGCGTTGCTTCGGACGGGCACTTTACGGACATGGACGATGTCGCCATCGGATCGCTGTTCAAGCTCTACCCGCTGGAAGACCTGTTTTCCGATCCGTTTGGTCTTGAGTTGCTGCGGTCAAACCTGCAGTTGCTGGAGCCGGCGTGGAAGCTGGTGTTGAGCAACAAGGGTGTGCTGCCGTTGTTGTGGGAACGCCATCGCGGCCACCCCAACCTGCTCGAGGCCCACTTCGACGATGGCGTCCGTCTCCCGCCGGGATGGGTGCGCAAGCCGCTGTTCTCCCGCGAGGGAGCGAACGTCGAGATGCACTTTGCCGACGGGCGGTTCCTGCACGAGGTGGGGCCATACAGCGATGCGACCATCCGGCAGCAACTGCATTCGCTGCCGTCCTTTTCGGGGCACTATCCGCTGATCGGCAGCTGGGTAGTGGGCGACGCGGCCAGTGGCATCGGCATTCGCGAAGACTCCAGCCCGATCACGCGTGACTCGGCGCGGTTCGTGCCCCATGCGATCGTTGGCGAGGCCGGCGGGCCCATCACCATCGAGGTTTGAGCGCTGTCGAGCCGCTACGGGTGGGCCCCGAGTGCACCTTGCCTACCCCCGATAAACAGCCCTAATCCCCTCTCGTGCCCCCAGCAGGTCGACTGCAATCGGCTCGCAACGGGCATGGCGAAGATGCGGTTGCGACTACGTCGGCCACTAACGCGAATAATCTGTCAGGGAAATTCCCATCGAGGTGACTCAGCGTGCACATCCTCTGAGGGTGGCAATTCCACCTCGGTCGGAATCGCGTATAGGGGACTTGGCATCGGCGCTTCCGCGCGCCTGGAAACGCTGAGGGCGTGGCTTTGAGCTGCGCCGCGCTCGCCGCTCGTCATGGCTCGCATGAGATCGGCGGTAGCCACCAGTCGGTCCGCCATTGCGTTGCTCAATCGGACTTCTGCCTCCGCCAACGCGATCAGTTCCGGCAGCAGACTTGCTCGGCTAAGGGCCCCATTGGCGTGCATTGTGCGTCGACTCTCAACGACGACGACGGTGTCTTTGTAGGCTTCGTTGGCGAGGGAAAGGTTCGTGGCGGAAACTTCAACTTTTTTCAATACGTCCGCGACATCTGCTAGTGCTGAGAGGACCTTGCCACGGTATTGGGCAGCAGCGGCGTCAATGGCAGCGAGCTTGACGCGTTGCATGCCGCGGAGCTCCCCATCAAGCAACGGCGCGGTTAACTGGGCCAGCAGGCTCCAAGCCTGAGTGGCGCTGCTGAAGAGACCTCCGGCGCCCAGTTGATATACGCCAGCGGTGGCGTTGATGGTGATGTCAGGGTAGAGCGCGGCCACCGCGACGCCATAGTCCGCGGTCGCCGCCTCGAGCAGCGCCTCGGCCGCTAGGATGTCGGGCCGGCTTCGGACTAGCTCGGATGGGATTACCACGGGGAGGTTCGCTGGAAGCTCGAAATCGCGCGTCGAGAAAGGCTCTCCCTGGTAGGCTGACGGCTCCACGCCCGCGAGCACGGCCAGCCGCCGGTTAAGCGTTTCGATGTCGGTCTCGAGCTCAACGACAGTTTGCTCGGAGAGTCGCAGGTCTCGCTGGACCGCATGCACATCGGCTCTCGTCGCGTGACCCAACCGCAGACGCTTGAGGGTCAGGGACAGTAGTTCACCGAAGGCGCCACGCCTCGCGCTCTCCGCGCGCAACTGCTCCAGCAGCCGTGCCTGCTGGATTGCCGTCACGACTATCTCGTGGGTCATGTCCCGACGTGCCGCCAGCGCTTCGTACTGGCGGGTATTGGCCCGTGCAGCCAGGACCTCTAGTTCACGACGTGTTCTACCTGCCATGTCCAGACGAAAGCTTCCGAGGAGGCTGACACCCTCCTTGCTGACGACTTGGCCCAGTGCGCTACCGGACGTGCCGGGCAGACCATTGGTCCGCTCGCCGGTCACCCCCCCCATCAACCGTGGCAAGGCTGCCCCACTACGCTTTGCCATGTAGAGGGCGTCGGCCTCTCGCACCCGGGCGAAGGCCTCTTCTACTGTTGGGCTATTGGCCAACGCCTGGTCGATGAGCTGGGTCAGGCGCGCAGACTGGAATACATGCCACCAGTCACCATCGAACGAACCGGTGGGCTCAAGGCGCTGAGCGTGGCCGTGCAGGATATGCGAATGCGTTGTTTCTACTTGCATTTCCCCAGACAAATACGCGTCGCTAGCCGGTTCCTGCGGGCGGATGAAGTCTGGGCCAACAGTGCAACTGGCCAGCGTCAGACTCACTAGCGCGGCTAGCCATAGGGGCTCCAAAGAGCCGAGGTGTGAGCATCGGACGGGCATTAGGGACGGTTTCCATAGAAGTGCGCCCGAAATTCCTGCCGGTGAGCCTGATGGCAGGCTAAGCAGGCCTGCTGCACTTCCGCGTAAGCATTGATCGCGGCGGCGCCGTCGCGTCGCTGCGCCGCTACGCCCATTTTCATGGCAGCCCGCTCGACTTGCCGATCCGCTGCGCGAAATTGGCCAGCGTTGCTGCCCAAGAACGCCATGATGCGGGCCTTCTCGCTAAGGGCTGGTGTTCGGTGCTTGCCAATCTTGGGCGCCGCTGATGCGACCGCATCCCAATCCTCACGGGAAATGGCGCCGGCGACGAATCGCATTTGCTTGCCGAGTTCCTGCATGATTTCTTGCAGTTCCAGTGGTTGACTGACCGCAGCCGCCACAGAAGAAGTAAAAAAAAGCGAGAGCGCCAGTAGGACAGTTGCGGCTCCCGTGCCCGAGGGGACATTCGGGCTAATTGGCTCAGTAGTCATAGATGGGATTCTCCGAGTGCTGGGCGGGATTCGGGACTCAAGGACTATCAATTGGCCTGCCCTCTCCTGCTTCTTCATGCGTTACGCCGTCGCGGATGTGGTAGATGCGGCGGAACGTCGGAATGATCTTTTCATCGTGGGTGACCACGATGATTGCGGTCTCGTATTTCATGGCCATGGTGTTGAGAATGCGGATTACCGCCATGGCGCGTTCGCTGTCGAGCGGCGCCGTGGGCTCGTCGGCCAGGATCACGGGCGGGCGGTTCACCAGACCACGGGCGATGGCCACGCGCTGCTGCTCGCCACCGGAGAGCTGAGAAGGCATGGCCATCGCCCGGTGCTGGACATCCAGCGCCGTGAGCAGCTCCAAGGCACGTTCGCGAGCCGCGCCGTTGGCCATCCCGGCGAGCATAGGCAACAGCGCCACATTGTCGGTCACGTCCAGAAATGGGATGAGGTACGGCGCTTGGAACACGAAGCCGATCTTGTCGCGTCGCAGGGCGCGCAGGTCGTGGGTGATCCAGCCGTTGTCGTAAATCACCTCCCCGCCTAGGGTCATCTTGCCGGCCGTGGGGTCAATCACCGCCCCCAGACACTTAAGCAGGGTGCTCTTGCCGGAACCCGACGGGCCGATGAGTCCGACCACTTCGCCCGGGGCGACATGCATGTCGACCCCCTTGAGCGCGTCTACGGCCGAGTCACCGGCCCCGTAGCGCTTGCGCAGCCCTTCGATTTTGATACCCAGTCCACGCGAGTCAGCCACCGATCGCCTCCGCAGGATCCACCTTGAGGGCCATCCGGATGGCGATCAGGCTCGCCAGGGCGCAGATGACCAGAACCGAACCGAATCCCATGGCGGCGTCCACGGGCAAGAGCAGCACGTATTTCGGGAACAGCGGCGCAGCAAACGTGGCCGTGATCTTTCCGACCACGAAGCCGATCACGCCCAGCACCAGCGACTGCTGCAGGATCATCCAGGCGATGGTGCGATTCTTCGTGCCGATGAGCTTGAGGACCGCGATCTCGCGGATCTTGTCCATCGTCAGGGTGTAGATGATGAAAGCCACGATTGCGGCACTGACGACGGCCAGGATCATCAGAAACATGCCGATCTGCTTGGCCGAGGTGGCGATGAGCTTACCGATCAAGATCTTTTCCATGTCGGCCCGGGTGTATGCCGTCAGGCGCTTCCACTTCTCGATCTCGTTGGCTGTCTGTTCGGGGTCGACGCCGGGGTCTAGACGGACCAGGACGGCGTTCACGAAGCTGTTCGTTGCCTTAGACGCGTTCACCGACTCGAGCAGGTCGGGTACGCCGGGGCGGTTGAAGGCCGGGTTCTCCGCAGTGCGTCGGCGGCTCTGGTGGATGGCGTCGTTGTCGCGCAGGAACTGCGCTTCCTGAGCATCCTTGAGCGGAATGAATACCATCGGGTCGCCGCTAGAGGACACCATGCGGCGAGTCAAGCCGACGACGGTGTACTGGTTGCGCCGGATGGTGAGCCGGTCGCCGAGGGTAAAGCCGGTGGCCACGTCGGCCACGGCCTCGTAGTGGCTCCGGGTTATCTGGCGGCCGGTGATCAGGTACGGGGGCCAGCCGGCGCTCGTGCCGTTGCCGCCCGGGGCGATGCCGACCACCATCGCGCGCACGTCGGATTCGTCCTTGCGCACCTGCATGGTCAGGTAGGTGATGTTGGAGGCTTCCTCCACGCCCTGCATGGCCGAAAGGGTGCGGTACATGTCGTCATTGACACTGGAGGATTCCGCATAGGGCCCGAGCGTACCCTGCTGGACCACCCATAGGTCGGCGCCGCTGTTGTCGAGCAGCGCCTTGCCGTCATCCACCATCCCCCGGTACACCCCGGCCATGACCAGGGTGACGCCGATCAGCAAGCCCAGGCCGATGCCCGTGAATACGAACTTTGCCCAGGCGTGCAGGATGTCGCGGCCGGCGAGGCTAATCACGGAGCGGCTCCCGGCAGCGCCCCGGCCTCGCTGATCCGGGTGCGGGCGGTCAGGGTGGATTCGCTATAGAGCACGACTATGTCGCCCACTTTCAGCCCGTCGAGCACTTGGACGTAGCCGTGCAGGTCCGTCGGGCCGGTTCGCACCGGGGCGAACTCGATATCGCCGTCGACCACCTTCCAGACGCCGGTCGCGTGGTCAACCCGGCGCAGCGCGGCCGAGGGGATGGCGAGGGCTTCCTTGCGCACCGGCAGTTGCACGGTCAGGTGGACGATCTCGCCCAGCGGCGGCAGCGGCTCGACTTTCTCCGCGAACGCTATCTTCGCGACGGTTTCCTCGGTGATCGGGTCGGCCTTGGGCTCGGCGCGGACGACTTCGCCGTCGAAGAGCTCACCTTCGCGCGAGCGAAGTTCGATGACGGCCGGCAGGCCGGCGGCGAGCCCGTTGGCGCTGACCTGGTCAAAGCGGGCGTTGAGCCAGACCTCGCCTGGCTCGATGACCTCGATCACCGACTGGCCGGCAACGACCGTCGTGCCGGGGTCCGCCGTGCGGGCGGCGACGATGCCGTCGACCGGGGCGCGCAGGATCAAGCTGTCGCGCTGGATCTCGGCCGCCCGGACATCGGCGCGGGTGCGAGCAATCTCCTTGTGCCCTGCATTGAGGGCCGACTCGGCGATCCGTAGCTCCTGGCGCTTGGTGATGACCTGTTCCTCACTCACGACCTGGGCCGTAAAGAGCTTTTCGTAGCGATCAGCCTGCGAGGCCGCGAAGGCATGCCGCGCCTTGAACTCGGAGAAGGCCGCCTCGGCGCGGTCAGCGGCGGCGCGCACGGCGTCGAGCCGCTGTTCTAGGTCTATCGGATCCAGTTCGGCCAGTACCTGGCCCGCCTCGACGGTATCGCCCGGCTGCACGTCGACCCGAAGCAGGCGGCCGGGCGTGATCGGGCCCACGCGATGGGCATACCGGGCCTCGACCGTCCCGATGCCGGCGATCTGAGGCTGAAGCTCGCGCATGGTCGTCGAGACCGTCGTGACCGACACCGGCGCCATGGGGCCGGAGCGAATCACGACGTAAATGAACAAGGCGATCAGCGGGATCGCTACGGCGATTAATCCCCAGGTGCGCCGGAAGACGGGTGCTAGCTTCATCGACTTGCCTTCAAGCCACGGCGGTAAATAGCAAACGCCTTGGGCGCTTCGGCCTTGAGCACCTTGAGGTCACCTGCCAGCATCGACTGCATGACGATCCCTTGGATCAGCCCGATGAACAGGATCGATGCGGTATCCGGATCCGTTTCCGGGTCGATCTCGCCCAAGGCAATGCCATGCTGGATCTGCATCCGCAGGCGATCGCCATAACGTGCCATCAGGGTGCGGGCCATTTCCTTGGCTGGGCTGGACTCCTTGCGCTGCAGCTCGCTGAACATCATCCGGGGGATGCCCGGATGCTCGGACACGAACTCGATATGGCTCAGGAACATGGCCTCCATGGCGGCCAGCGGGGACTCGACGCCTGCCGCGGCGTGCTCGATACGCGTAAGGAGCCGGGAGGCCACCCACTCCATGACGGCCTGCCAGATGGCGTCCTTGGAGGGGAAATGGCGGAACAGCGCGCCCTGGGTCAGTTTCATGTGCTTGGCGATGGCCGCGGTGGTGATCTCGGCAGGGTTGCTCTCGCCCGCCAGCGCCACGACGGCTTCCACCGTGACAGTGCGGCGCTCATCGGCAGGCAGATGCTTTGGATGCGTGCTCACAGGTCGCTCCGTGAATTGCGTGAGTGAGTACTTACTATCTTTGTGGAAATTAAAGGCGTCAAGCCCCTCGGTGCGAACTCGGCGGCTCGGTTGGCGATTGTTCAGCCTACGTCCCGTCTGCCGGGCCGAGGCTTATGGCTGCTAACCATGGCAAATCTTGCTATCAGCGTGACGGCGGCGGGGGGAACCGTGACCTCCGCCGCTTCGGAAAACTGATCGGTACCCAGACGAGCGAACTTGCCAACCTATGGGGCGAGTAATAAGGTAGTGATCGCTTACTTTGCTCGACGGGATGCTCCCCCGCGGCCCGGGCACTACGCCGGCGCGCGGGCAGACCCCTCCCCTCCCGGCCTGCCGGAGGGAGGCGAGCCACCCCTCCAAGCGCTGCGATCTCCCCGTGATCCCAGGCAGCGCTCGCCGAAGAAGGTCTCCCACGTGAAGATCCATTTTGTTGGCGCAGCCCGAGAGGTCACGGGCTCCTGCTACCTCATCGAAACCGACCAAGTTCGCTTCCTCGTCGATTGCGGCATGGTCCAAGGCGGACGCGAGGCCAAGGCGCGTAACCATGCGCCCTTCCCTTTCAATCCCGCGTCCATCGATTTCGTCCTGCTCACGCACGCCCACATCGACCACAGCGGCTTGTTGCCCAAGTTGGCCCGCCACGGTTTTAAGGGACCGATCCACACGGTGTCGGCCACACGTGACCTGCTGGAGGTGATGCTGCGCGACAGCGCCCACATCCAGGAGTCCGATGCAGAGAGGGCCACGCGGCGACACCCCAAACAGCGCAAGCCGCCGCGCCCGGAAGACGCGGCCATCTACGGGATGGCGGATGCCGAGCAGGCCTTGCGGCAGGTTCGGCCCACCCCCTACGACCAGCGCGTGGAGGCACATCCACAGGTGATGTGCATCTTCCGCGAAGCGGGCCACATTCTCGGGTCGGCCATCATCGAGGTCTGGGTCTCGCAGAGCGGAGGACGAACGACGAAGGTCGTATTCAGCGGTGATCTTGGGCAGCCAGGTCGTCCAATCCTGCGGGACCCTACGCTGATCGATGACGCCGACCTGCTGTTCATCGAATCGACGTACGGCGACCGGTCGCACAAGGACCAGGAAGCCACGCGCGACGAGCTGGCCAGGATCGTTGAGCAGACTCTGGCGGGCGGCAACGTCATCATCCCCGCGTTCGCGGTGGGTCGCACTCAGGAAGTCATCTACCACCTCCACCGACTGACGCGCGAGGGGCGCATCGCCCCAATTAACATCGTCGTGGACTCTCCCATGGCCACGCAGGCGACCCGCATTACCCAGAAGCATGCAGCGCTTTTCGATGAAGCCGCCCGGGAGTTGGTGCAGTGGAAGGAGGCCGGCACCGGCTTGCCCCGCCTGCGCTTCACTGAGACCGCGCAGGAGTCGATGGCGCTCAACAATGTGCAGTCGGGGCTGATCATCATCTCGGCTAGCGGCATGTGCGATGCAGGTCGGGTCCGGCATCACCTCTTCCATAACCTCAGCCGACGTTCTAGCGCGGTGCTCATTACCGGCTACCAAGCCCGCGGCACCTTGGGCCGCCGCCTAGTCGAGGGTCACCAGACGGTGCACCTGCTCGGCCAGGATATACGCGTCCGGGCCAAGATCCACACGGTGGGAGGCCTCTCCGCCCACGCCGATCGGGAAGCCCTGATTGGCTGGGCCGATGGCTTCAGCAAGCCTCCGCGGCAGGTGTTTGTCATCCACGGTGAGGACGCTTCGGCCCAGGCGCTGGCCAGCGCGCTTGCCAGCCGTCCTGGCTGGACGGTCACCGTGCCGCGCGTGGGCGATGTCTACGAATTGCCGGATGCCGTCGCATGAGCGCCGTCAACGACGAAGCTCTGGCGAAGCCGGCGGAAATGGCCGACCAGATTGCCGCGGCCAGCGCCTATCGCCTAGCCCACGAGGATGCGGAGCTATTGTCCTCCGATGACCTGCGTCCCCTCCGACTGCAGCTCGAGTATCTCAAGCCTGAGCGCGCGATGCGGGCGGCCGGGATCAAGTCGACGATCGTGGTATTCGGCAGCGCCCGGATCCTGTCCCTCGGGGACGCTGCTGCTCGACTCGATCAGGTTCAGTCCCAGAACCGTGAGAATCCGGGGCGCCCGAATGCTCACACCGAGATGATGGCTGCACTGCGGGCGGTTAAGTACTCACGCTACTATTCCGAGGCCCAGCGATTTGCCTCCTTGGTCTCGCGCCGTTTTCAGCATGAAGGGCGCCGCGAGTTTGTTGTGGTCACTGGCGGCGGCCCTGGCATCATGGAGGCCGCAAACCGAGGGGCCTTTCAGGTCGGAGCCCCCTCGGTAGGGCTAAATGTGGCACTTCCGCATGAGCAGCAGCCGAACCCCTACATCACCCCCGAGCTTGCCTTTCGCTTTCGCTACTTCTCCTTGCGAAAGATGCATTTTCTAATGCGGGCCAAGGCGCTCGTCGCATTTCCCGGCGGTTTCGGCACGATCGACGAGCTCTTCGAGGTTCTGACCCTTGTGCAGACCTGCAAGATGCCCAAAGTCCCGGTGATCTTGGTCGGGTCGGCGTTCTGGAAAAGCCTGATCGACTTCGACTTCCTCTGCGAAGAAGACCTGGTCTCCCGTGAGGACCTGACGTTGTTCTCCTACGCGGAGTCCGCCGATGACATCGTCCGGCAACTCGAGACCTACTACGGCGATCAGGTGCCGAGCGCCACCACGCCGGAGTCGGTGCCATGACGCGCCGCCGACCGAATACGCAAGGGACTGGCTCGCTCTCGGGAACTATGCAACAGAAGTCGATGGCGGCGGTCCTGCTCTGGGCTGCAGCCGGAGCATCGGTGGCCAATGCGCGGGAGGCCTGCGAGCCCGGATCGGGTTTCGAACTCCGTGGCGGCGCCCTGCGTCTGGAAAACGATCTGTTCGCCGGGACGGATCAGAACTACACCAACGGCGTGTCGGCCACGCTGGTCTCGGAAGACCGCCCATCGGGAGCCTCCCGCGATTGCCTACCCGGCCTGCTGCGTGCTCAGGCGGAGGTGATCGATGCCATCAACCCGAGCTTCTGGGCTGGCGACCCTGCGACGACGCGCGAAAATGTCGTGGTGAAGTTCGGGCAGTCGATGTACACGCCCGAGGACTACGCGAGGTCCGATCTGATCGAGAGCGACCGCCCATACGCGGGACTGCTCTACGTCGGCTCGTCCTGGAATCGACGTCGCCCGCTACCGGCCCCGGGGCGCGAAGTACTCGACACACGTGAATTGACCTTCGGCGTGATCGGCCCGCTCTCGCTCGCCAAGCAGTCCCAGGACTTTGTGCACAAGTTGATCGGCGAGGAGACCTTCCAGGGCTGGGATCACCAGTTGGGGAGCGAACCGGCTTTCCAGGTCGCGGCCGACCGGAAAATCCGGTACCGAAATGCTGCGTTCGGCGAGACCGGCGCGTGGGGCATAGACCAGATCACCACCAAGGGTGCTCGTCTGGGCAGCATCGAGACGTCCGCCACCCTCGGATGGGAAGCCCGCTTTGGCTTGAGCCTCCCCGACGACTTCGGCACCTACCCCATACGGCCCGGCGCCGAAAATCGCTCGCCAAGGTCTGCTGGCGGCAATACCGAATCGCCAGAGGACACCCCTTTCCAAGGTGGCCATTTCTTCGTCCTGCTTGAGGCCAAGGCGGTGGGCTATGACTTTTCGCTGGACGGGAACCTGTTCGCGGACAGCCATTCCGTGAACCGTCGTCCCTTCGTCGGCCAGGCTGCCGTCGGATTCGCCATGCAGGGGTCGCTATTCGGGCGGCGAACCAAGCTCGCGGTCATGCGTGTCTTCAAGACGCGGGAGTTCGACGAGCAGGAATCACAACATGCTTATGGTTCGCTTGCGCTGAGCGTTGATATGTAAAAAATGACCGGCTGCCGGCGCAGTGAGTCACTGATCCGCGTGTCGGGCCGCATGATGAGCGATCGTGCACGACGAATCTTCCGCTAACGAATCCCGATAACCATTGTTTATCCGGTACCCGAATCCTGTCCGCTTTCGGCCACAAGCGGCCATTCGATGAGCAGGCAAAGCCTGAGCTAGGCGGCCGTTCCAATCGCAAAGCGTTTAAGCGTATGGCCATGCGAATTTCAGGCCTGAGCCCCGTTCCTTCGGGTAATCAAGATACTGCAGCCGGAACGCCCGGGCGATCTGTTGGACTTCAGTGCCGAGGCCCTCGTGCACCGCACAGCGCGGGGCCGCGAGAGCGCCGACGCGTTTCTGGCGCAGTACGCGAAGTGGCTCGAGTCCGTGACGGCTTTCCGCGCGAAAGCGGCCCGTGCCCGTGAGGCCTGAGCCGAGTCACTCGGCTCAGGCCAGGTCCTTGAGTGTGTTGGCGTAGACCAGGTCGCCCAAATAGGCGCGCCACTCGGCCTCATGCTGGCGCAGTCCGTCGCGCGCGTTGGCCTTGATGTTCGTGAGATCCGGCGGTGGCCCGGGTTGAGTGATGGCGTTGCCCAGCGCCACGTAGGCACGACGGTGACGCACGCCCAACTCCGCGAGCAATCGCGCAGCGACATTCGGCGCACCAAAGCGCAGCTGTTGCGTGAAGTTCGACACACCCGCCGCGAGTTCCAGGCCATCGGCCTGCAGGCGGCGCGCAAGCAGGCTCAGGCCCTGCTCCACCAACGTTTGCAGGGTGTAGGCGATCGCCCGTGTGTGGAGGGCCAGCAGGTCGCCCATGTCGATCTGGAGCTGTTGACCGATCTCGACGAACGACTCCCCAAACATCCACCGCCGGACGATCTCGAAGAAGCGCGGCTTCGCGACTTCCACCTGATCTGCCTCGACACGAAACCCCTGCAACACCGCGTGCTGCAGTTCGGCGTGCGTCCACGCCCATTCGAGGATTACCGTGCGCAATCCATCATCCAGGACATCGACCGGATCCTGCCAATTTGGCCGAGCCGGCCAAAGCCCGGCCGATACCGATGCGAGCATGCGCACTTTCGCGCCCGTCTCGCGCACCCATGCCAACTGGCCGGTCGGTCGCAGCCCAATGAGCCGGCGAGCCCGTAGCTCGAAGACATCGCGCAGCAACTCCGCCTGGGCAGGTTCCAACTGCCTAGCCGCAAAGGTCTGCTCGGCGAGTTCCCGAGCACGTGCGACAAACAGATCTTCTCCCACCTCTTCGGAAATGAGGTCGATCAAGGTCGAATCGACGCCGTCCACGACGGGGTAGACGGCGTCGACGCCCTCGAGGAACTCGTTGCTCAGCGACATTCCCTGTCGTGCGAGGAAGTTGCTCAATTGCCGGACCAGGCTCACCAATGAGCCGCGCACCGGCTCCCCGGCCCCTTGCGCCGCGACCGGCAGGACCAGCCCCCATTGGCCGGGATTCGCACAGATCACCAAGCCCTTGGTGTTCACGCCCGCGCGACCGGCACGGCCAACCAGATTCTTGATGTCCCGCGCGAGCATGGCTTCGGGCTGCTGCCTACCGGGTCTGCGACGCTGCACCGAGTATAGGACCAGGCTTCGGATGGGCAGGTTGACGCCCTCGGCCAGCGTGCTCGTGCAGATGACCAGACGAACCGCGTTGTCCCGGATCAAAGCCTCCAGGACCTCGCGCGTCTCTTGCGGAATATCGCCGTGGTGAAGCACTGCACCGTGGCGCACGGCTTGCGTGCCGATCCACGCTGCCCCGTACTCGGCCTCCAGGTAAGCGATGCATGGTGGCAAGGCCCCGGGTTGCGCGTAGTCCATGGGCGCTGGCAACGGCATCGGTTGTCTCAACTGGTTGACGAGTTCTCTCGCGAGGCCCTCGGCTCCCTGGTCGCCTCGCTTGTTGGCGGCGAAGATCGCGGTGGTCCCCATCGGCAGGAGCTTTCGGGCGGCGGCGATGGCCTGCGTCTTGACGGAGGCGAAGCCGTAGGTGTTTGGGCGCCGCGTGACTGGATTGGTGAAAGTGAAGCTGTTGCGATCCAGGAAGCGATCGAGGGTGAAACGCCGCTCGGGCGCTTCGTGCGGGTGCATGGCCAAGCGAATGGTCGCGGCCGCGCCGGTTCCCAGCGGCTGAAGCACGGCGAACTCGGCCGTCGCAGGGCGGTAGTCGCTACGAATGACGGTCTGGTCGGTGCCGCCGAGCCACGCATTGATCTCCTCAATGTTGGGCACGATAGCGGACACGAAGACGAAGCGCGGTGCGGCCCCCGCACGCGACTTCATGCGCGCCAGCAGCAACTCGAGCCCGATGCCGCGCGCATCGCTGTCCAGCAAGTGGCCCTCGTCGCAGATCACCAATGAAATGCGCTGGGCGAAGGTCGGCTCGGCGCTGAGGATTCCCGACAGCGACTCGGGCGTCGCCACCATGGCCCGGATCTGGTCTAGGCCGTGGACTTCTTCGCCCGAGGGCACCGTGCCACCGTATGCGCAACGCGCAGGCAAGCCCATCGCGTTCAAGCGGGTGACGAGGGTTCCTTTCAGTTCTGAGGCGAGGGAGCGGAAGGGCACGAGCAGCACCGCGACATCGTCGGGATGAACGCCCAGGTGCCAGTAGAGCAGGGTCTCGCACAGCGTCGTCTTGCCGGCGCCGGTTGGCATCTGCATCGCGTAACTGTTCGCGTTTGTCAGCAACCCGCCGCGAATGGCCTGGATCTGCGAGGGAAAGAACTCCCAGCTTGAGGGCTGTCGGTCGACCAGCGAACGCACCAGCGGCGTCCAGAATGGGCTGGCGCCCTGCGGCAGGACCGCCCGCAAGTTGGTCTGCTGAAAACGCTCGAGCAGGCCGCGCAGCAGTCGGGCCACGATCCAAACCTCGGGGCCCTCTTCCAAGGCGCGGACCTCTCGCTCCCGCAGCGCCGCGCTCCGCAACGCGATGCGATCCAGGTCGCCGGCTTTGAGCTCGTCCTGGACGGCCCGCGAAAAATCGGACTGCAACGTGCCCGGTCGCGCCAGAAAGTCGTAGCAGGCAGCGCGCAGGCTGGCCGGATTGGCCGGCCGTGCAGAACGCCGCATCGCCAGGCACGCCGATGCGGGGAAGTCGCCGAAATAGAACGCCGCCGCGGCGAACAACGTCGCGTCTTCGCGGGAAATGCCCCGGTCACCCAATTGGTCATCGGCTATCTCGACCGAGAACTGCAAGAACGCATTGCCCAGCTGCGCCCAGTCCGCGGGCGCGACCTGGGGTTGGTGCAGGTTGGCGAACAGCTCCCCGACCAAGGATATGTAGTAATCGTCGAGGCGATGGTCGATGGCCCCCAGCTCGATCGGAAGTTGCGCGAACTGGAAGTGACGCAGGTGTCGGGCGGTGTCGGCATTGTTGATCCACCGCTGCAGAGACGCGCGCATGACTAGGCCGAGGCCTGCGCGGCTGCGAATGCCGCCGTGTACGTCTGCTGCAGGTTTGGCACGCCGATCACGACGAGGGTGAACTCCGGATCGGCCACGCTCGGCGCTGCGACCAGCTCGTTGGTCAACAGCGCGTTGCAGATGACGGCCACCGCGCGGAAACGCTTGGCGACCGGCGGGCTGTCCACGGCTTGGATGAATCGGTCCAGCAACGGCAGGTCAACATCCCCGAGGTCCGTGGTCAGGGCCCGCTCGCGTAACCACACCAGCGTGCTGGCTAGGCGGCTGGTTCGATCCTTCTTGCAGTCGGCAATGGCATCCGCGATCGGGGTGGACGTGCCGGCGGTGGCCTTGGCCTTGACCTCCGCACACAGGATCGCATCCGCCGCACTGGGATGCGGACGGTTCGGCATCACGAAATGCACCACGTCCGACTTGGGCGCCGGCTTGGTCCGGTCCTGCTTCAGGCGCCACTTCTTCGGACCGATGGCGGTGGCCGGCAGTTCGCGGGCCGCCTGATAGAAGTAGCCGAGCACCTCGCCAAAATCGCCGGACATAGTCGCCCCGGCGTCGGGAAGCTTGGAGCGGATGATCTCGGCGCGCGTCACGCCGGGTCGCTGCGCCGCGGAATCGAGATCGGCATCGGTGATGTAGCAACGCCTGAGTGGCACGCCGATGCTTTCCACCAGTTGCGTGACACTCGCCGGGCTGACATGGATCAGGACGTACGGCTGGTCCTGAGCGTGTGCGAACCACGGCACGGCGTCCACGAAATCAATCCCAAGTTCATCCATGGCGCCGACTTCCCTGCAGTCTCGAACGGGCTTGCGATCGGTTCACGGAAGAACCGGCCTGACCCGGCCTATGGGTGGGGGGTGGCGTCAGTGTGCCCGACTTTTGTGAAGGTCAGGGGCAAGGGATGCATTGGGAGCCTGGCCTTGCTTAAGGGCAGATCGCTTTCTAAGGCTGAGCGGCGGTGATCGCAGCGACGATCTTCCGGAGCGAGACCAGATTCTCACCGTCGACCCGCGGCATCTGCCGGGATGGCTCGCCGTCGAGTGTGAGAAATTTTCCCACCCCCCCCATCGATCGGGATCCTGGCGCCGCACCGTTGCACGCCGAGCCGAGGTTGCCGTTCAATCACTACATTTAGCCAGTGGACCAGAAGGCGACCTCGATTAGTACCTACCAACAGACTAGGCCGGACGATTCCCGGCTCCACTACACGGGCGTGCTGGTCGCCGGCGATGCGTGGGACACCGTCGGCCACAGCCTGCTGCCCTTGGGGTCCGGCTTCTTCGTTGCGCCCTTCCTCGTACTCACGGCGCGCCACGTCATCGACGAGGTCTCCGAGCAGTTCCACGGCTGCCGCATCCACGAGATCGTCGGCGACATGAAGTTCGGCATTGACTTTTCGATCCAGCACCCACGACACGGCCAAATGAAGTGGGCCGTGATGGGCTACGGTTACACACCGACCATCGACGTGGTGGCCCTGTGGGTCGAGCTGCGCACGCCGGCCGAATTGCCGGCGGACTTCGTGTGGGAACTGCCAACCCTGTCGCTCGCGCAGGCTAGGGTCGACCAGGCGGTCAACGCGCTCGGCTATCCGCACTCCACGCATCGCCTGGATGAGCAGGGCCATGCGAAGGTCGGCCTCAATCCCCACGAGTCCTCGGGCACCATCGCCGCGATCCACGAGCGCAGCCGGGACCGCGTCATGCTCCCGTACCCGTGTTTCGAGGCGAGCGCCGCCACCAAAGGCGGGATGAGTGGCGGGCCGGTTTTCTCGGGCGACGGGCACGTCATCGGAGTGGTCGGGTCCAGTTTCGAACTGGGGGAGAGCGACGAGTCGGAGGTGTCCTATGTCTCGGCCGTCTGGCCCGCGGTCGGCATCGAGTTGCGGCACACCGCCGCCCCGGTAACGCCGGCGGCGGTACCCTATCTATTGCAGGCGCTGGTGGATGCCGGCGCTGTTCGCGCCGTCGATCGCTTCACCTCGGTGGATGCGGCGGGCACGGTCACGCTGCTCATTCCAGGCTGATTGGCGAATACGAGCACGCCTGCGCCACGGCGAGAGCCGTCGGCGGGGCTCAGTCGGCGAATCCGTAGATCGTCCGGCGCAATCTCGCGAACCGTGCCGATCTGGCCCTCCGCCACGAGGAGCACCAACGACCGCCGTTGCGAGGGCCCGCGGCGAGCAGCCAACGCGTCGCGGCCTCCGGGGTCTCGAACAGTCGCTCCAACGCGGCGGCGAACGCCGGCTCGATGTCGAGCAGGGCGAGCCACACGCTGCGCCGCTTGATCTCGAACGCCCCCTGCGTATCACACGTCGTCGGCGTAAGCTGAAGCCATTCCAGCTGAGGAGCCGACCGATGCTAACGTCGCGACAGATCGAACCGCTGTTGAGGCCGAAGGCGTACCCCGCGGACGTGGCTGCGCAGATCCGCGCTACCTCGCCGTTGGCGGTGCAGATCGCGAACCGCTGGATGCTGGGCTGGCCGACCCGGGTCAAGACGCTGCTGGCAGCGGGGAGCTATTTGCCAGCGCTCAAGGAGCAGGAGACTCAGGAACGCGAGGTGTTGGCAAACAGCCAAGTGACACACCTGGCGCGGCACGAACTGATGGAGGAGTTCGGGCTGAGCCCCGCGCCGCCGCTGGCGTAAGCAACTTCGACCTGATCTATGAGGCGATCGGCACTGATGGCCTCCTGAACCTCCAAGCTCTTACTCGTCGGATCGTTCCAAGCACGCTGAAACTCATTGCAGTGCACGAAATCGCCATTGACGAAGCACTGCTGGCCTGTGCGGGTTTCGGTGGCGAAGTTGGAACCCGAAGGCTGGGTGTAGCTGTTGCCTTGGTAGTCACGGAACTGGCGCGGTTCTGGCGCTTCTGGAACGGCGTGCCGGTAGGGTGCGGTCTCGTAATTACTGGCCGAGGCGGTGCCGTAGCTGCGACTCGCGTACGAAGCCTCGCGCTCGGCACGACGTGCCTGATAGCTGGCCTCGTCCGCCGCTCGGCGTGCTTGGATCCGCTGTTCCTCGGCCAGGCGTCTGGCCTGGTACTCGGCCTCGGCGGCCGCTCGCCGCTGTTGGCGCTGTTGCTCGAGGTAGATCGCCTCCTGTTGGGCGGCCTGCAAGGCGCGCGTGTTGCCCTGCTCGACCTCGGCGCGGTGCAGGGCCTCAGCCCGTTCGGAGTATCCTCCTGCCAGCGCTATGCGCGCCTTGGCACGGTTGAGTGTTTCGACGTAGCTGATAGTGCCCTTGGATTCTTGAAACACAGCGTTGAGCGTCGTTTGGAACGTCGCGCGTTGGGCTTCGCTGGCCAGAAGCCCGACATTGTCCGGGGCGGCGAAGAATGCCGCTTGGGCGTACCGCCAGGCTCGTTCCGCTTCCTGTTCGCTCGCGTAGGCGCTTGCAGGTGGATTCGGGTCGACGCCCGCGGTTGAGGCGATAGAGCCCCCTGGGCCGACGACCTCGCCGGGCGCCGCCGCTGAGCCCGGGCGATCAGCTATACCCTGCTGCCTCTCGCAAGACTCCGTTCGCGGGTTATAGGTGGTCCCTTCAACGCAATAACCCCAGGGCGCTAGGGGTTGGGGGTTAGCTTCCCCCTCTTTGCTCGGGATAGTAACGATGACGCCTGCGATGGCGACACCAAACACGCCCGCGCCCAGAATCGACCAACCATGCGCTCTCATGACATCCCCTCGTCCTTAGGTCGCCGGATTGACCATTGGGGTTTTACGCGCAAACCGGCCTCTTTGGACCGGCGAAAATGTCTTAGTGGGGCGCTGAGCGGTGCGGGACAACGCGACACCCAGTCCTGCAAGCCCCGGATTAGCAATGCGGCCGTGATCAAGGCCCCGCGCAGCCGGCGTCCCCGCAAGGCCCTGATCAACTCGAATCAAGGCTCCCATTATGCGAGCGATGCTTGGCGGCGCTTTTGCAAGGACATCCGCCTTGAGTCCAGCATGCAGGCGTGCCAACTGCTGGGGCATGGCGGTCGCCCAGTCCTCTGACCTGCCCCTCTGGTGCCGGGGCCCTTCAGGCCGGCACTGCTCTACCCTCCGCGCTCCACGTATCAGCCATTAGTTCCGCCTGCGCGATCACCTTCTCGGTCGCCTCGGCCTGCTTGTCCGGCGGGTACTTGTGGATCGCCAGCAGCACCTTGACCATCGCGATCATCCGGGCGCGCGCGTCCTTGCGGTTCTGCCAGTTGATGCTGGCCGAGCGGCGCAGCTTGTCCGTCAGCTCCTGTGCCAGTGCGCGCAGCGAAGGGTGTCCCAGCTCACGGACCGCCGATTCGTTCTCGCAAAGCGCCTGGTAGAACGCGTACTCCTCTTCGCTCATGCCGTCGGGCGGGCGGGCGTCGTTGATCTCGCGGGCCAGCTTGATCAGTTCCTCGATCACCTCAACCGTGGTCAGGGCGCGATTCTGGTAACGCGACACCGCCTCTTCCAGTCGCTCGTTGAAGGCCTTGCCCTGCAGCGCGTTGCGTTGCCCACGCGCGCGGATCTGATCGGCAATCAAGCGCTCCAGCAGCTCGGCGGCCAGGTTGCGCGTGGGCATGGTGCGGATCTGTGCCAGGAAGGCCTCGTCCAACAGTGAGATGTCGGGCTTTCCCAGTCCCAGCGTGCCGAAGATGTCGTTGACCCCATCCACCAGTACGCCCTTGGCCACCAGCTGGCGCAGCGCGGCCTCCTTCTCCAGGCGCGAGCGGGTCTCGCCAGCCCGGGTCAGCTTGATCAGACACACGCGCACCGCCTGGTAGAACGCGATCTCCTCGCGCAGGGCCATGGCCTCGGCTCGGGTGCCGGCCAGCGCCTGCGCCTTGGTCAGCTTGGCCACCTGGTCCATGTAGCGGCGGATACCGCGATTGCGGCCCTTCTCGTCCGCCACCGGGTCCAGTTGGGTGATGTGTTCCATGGCCGCGCCCAACAGCGCCACCGCACGCTTGGCATCCTCGATGCCGCTGCAGTCAAAGCCATGGAAGAACTCGCGGCGCACCACGTCCAGCGTATCCAGCAGGATCGCCAGCGCTTGGCCGGAGGTGTCCACCGGCTCGCGGCCGCTACCGGCGTCCTTGGTGTACTGCTTGATCGCCTTCTTCAGTTCCTCGCCGATGCCGATGTAATCGACGATCAGCCCACCCGGCTTGCCCTTCCAGATGCGGTTGGTGCGCGCGATGGCCTGCATCAGGCCGTGGCCTTGCATGGGTTTGTCCACGTACAGCGTGTGCACCGGCGGCGCGTCGAAGCCGGTCAGCCACATGTCGCGCACGATCACCAGTTGCAACGGGTCGTCGGCGTCCTTGAAGCGCTTCTCCAACAACTTGCGCTGCTGCTTGTCGGTGCGGTGCGGCTGGTAGTGCAGCGGGTCGGACGAGGCCCCGGTCATCACGATCTTGATCCGGCCCTTGGTGATGTCCGCGTCGTGCCAATCGGGACGCAGCTTTACGATCTCCTCGTACAGGCGCACCGCTGCCTCGCGGCTGATCGCCACGGTCATCGCCTTGCCCGACAGCGATTCGGTGCGCGCATCCCAGTGCGCCACCAGGTCGGCGGCCAGCGTGGCCAAGCGGTCGTCGGCCATGGCCAGCGCCTCCAGCCGGGTCAGGCGGCTGGCGGTCTTGCCCTGCTCGCTTTCGTCCTCGTCGTCGGTGACCTCCAGGAACTCGTCCAGCAGCGCCTGCTTTTCGGCCTCGTTGAAGCGCAGGGCGATGATCCGCGACTCGTAGCTGACCGGCACCACCGCCTCGTCCTCCTGCGCGGCGATCATGTCGTACACGTCCACGTAGGCGCCGAACACCGCCTCGGTGTCGCGGTCGTCCATGCTGACCGGGGTGCCGGTCATGCCCAGGTAGATGGCCTTGGGCAGCGCGTCGCGCATGTACTTGGCCAGGCCGTACTTGGTCTGGCCGCTGGCCGTGTCCAACTGCGCGGTGAAGCCGTACTGGGTGCGGTGCGCCTCATCGGCAATCACCACGATGTTGTCGCGGTCGGACAGCACCGGCACGCCGGCCTCGCCCACGCGCGGGGCGAACTTGTTGATGGTGGTGAAGTACACGCCGCCGGCCTTCACCTGGCCCAGCAGGTCGCGCAGGTGCTCGCGGCTCTCGGCTTGGCGCGGGGTGGCGCGCAGCGACCACGCACAATCGGCGAAGGTCTCGTACAGCTGGCCGTCCAGGTCGTTGCGGTCGGTGACCAGCACCACGGTGGGGTTGCGGAACTCCGGGCGGTCGCGCAGCGCCATCACGTAGAACAGCGCCAGCAGCGACTTGCCCGAGCCCTGGGTGAACCAGATCACCCCGCCCTTGCCGTCCTTGCGCTGGACCAGCGCCTCCACCGCGCGATCCACCGCCTTCCGCACGCCGTGGTACTGGTGCCACTGCGCGATGATCTTGAAGCTGGCCCCGCCGTCCGCGCCGCCGTAGGCGACAAAGCCGCGGAAGAAATCGAGCAGCGTGGCCGGGTGCAGCAGGCCGCGGATCAGCACTTCCAGTTCCAGCTGGCCCTTGTCCACCTTGCGCCCGTCCAGCAGGCGCCAGCGCGCATGCCGCGCCAAGTCGGCGCTGACCGCGCCGTAGCGGGCCACGGTGCCATCGGAGATGACGTTGAGCAGGTTGAACCAGAACAGCTGCGGGATATCGGCCTTGTAGGTCTGGATCTGCTGGTAGGCGGCCTCGTAGTCGGCGTTGAGGTCGGCCGGGTTCTTCAGCTCGATCACCACCAGTGGCAGGCCGTTGACGAACAACACGATATCCGGGCGGCGGATCTTCTGGCCCTGCACGGTGAACTGGCGCACGGCCAGCAGGTCGTTGACGCCGTTGGTGTCGATGACGGGGATGCGGGCCACCACGCGGTGGCCGTCGGCCTCGGTGCGCTCCAGCGGCACGCCGTTGCGCAGCCAGTCGTAGAGCTCGCGGTTGCCGTCCACCAGAGACTGGGCGCCGTAGGTGGCGAGCTTAGTGACTACCTGGTCCGCCTCGGCGGAGCTGAGGCCAGGGTTGAGGCGGGTTACCGCTTCGTGCAGGCGCGGGGCGAGGACAACATCGGACCAGCGGGTGCGGGCGCCGTCAGGCCCGCCGGGAGCTACGGCGTCACCGGCGACGCAGGACCAGCCCATTGCGGCGAGCCAGTCCAGGCAGGCGGTTTCAAGGTGGTCTTCGAGCATGGCCTCTCCGCGTTCCTTCCAGCCTTGCAGAACATCCAACTAGCTGCAGCAGAAATCGCACAACCGGCTAACGACTAGACATATTCTTCCAAATACGATTTGGCGACAGCACTCCCCGCAACGACGAGCAGGCCCACCACTATTGAGCCAGCCATGTACATGTAAGTTCTATTGTTGCGAGAGGAAATCTTGCTCTGCGTGTCGTTGTTCTCCTTCGCCATCCTCTCAACGGTGTGCAGCGCTTCCCTGCGCAGATCTTCGCTCTGTGCTTCCTGCACGATCTTTTCGATGACCCTGAACGCGTCTGCGTGCTCTGCTTTAAGAGCCTCTATAGACGCAATTTGCGCATCTTTTGCGTTCCCCGAGACGCTCTTGAGCGCGGCATTCGAATCCGGAACAACCTTGGACAGAGCCTCTATCCTCTTTTCCTCAATCTGCCCGCTCTTGATGAGGAAAATGAGGCGCTCCTTCTGCTTGATAAACTCGGGACTCTTCTCGTCCTCCAGGACATCAAGAGATATGCCACTTTCCTTGAGCAGCTCAACAAGGCTCTGGGTTTGCTTCTTGCCCGCCATTCAATCCCCCAAAATCGTTAGCTCTAGCGTCTATTTGTATAGCGTCCTTACGTGCTTCAGAAATTCTTCGACCTGCGCCCTGCTAGGGGTGGTCATCACCCTGTCCTTGACATCGGTGCGCATCCGCCAGAACTTTTCCAGTGATATTGCCTGACGAAAGGCGGCCTCGAAGGAACCATCGATTTCAAACGGAAGCGCCGCAGGTGCAGGTCGCGTCGTCTCCGCGACCTGATCGGCATAGTCCTCCAGCCCACTCCTTCCCCGTCGAACCGTGTTTATCCAGATCCACTTGACGGCGCCGTTTTTTGTCGGATACCCGTCATCGTTGCAGCGCCAGCTCAACACCCAATCTCCGACGCCTGCCCGCTCCCGCCCTAACCGGAGGTTCATGTAGTCGCGATCGCCTTCGACCTCGTTTCCCGACTCCCCGCCGGCAGTCCACCACTCCACGAAAATGCGGTGATCGCCGATTCGATAGCGATCAAACGTCGCGCCCTTGCCCGCCTGCTTGAACAACCCAGCGGCTCGCGCCTTGCGAGTTTCAATAACCAGCCTTGCAAGGCGATCTTTCTTTGACTTCGCGGTCGGGTACGCCTTGATGGCGGTCTCACGCAGCTCCGAAAAGGCCGCCATTGCATCGACCCGATGCCCCGCCTGATCCGACAGCATGACGGCTTCAAACAAGTCCGCCCCACCCATCGAGAGGGCATTGGTGGATAGATTCGCACTGCCCACAATCACTCCGGACCGCCCCACGTAGATCTTGGCGTGCAATTGATCGAGGAAGTGGACGTTACCCCAACCCAACCGTTTCCCCAGCGCCTCAATGGCCTTGGGATTGCTACCCACCGTGGGCGAAAGGACGATCTCCTTGAGCTTGTCCCCAACAATCAGATCTGCCCAGTCAATGCCGACGTAAGCAACGGCAATGTGCGTGGGCACCAGCTTCTTCACAGCGCGCCCCACTTCGTCGCGCTGAGTCAACAACCTTACCTTTGCCACGACTCCCCCTGGTCCTGATCACGGCAACTGCTTCACCAGGGGCCGGAACACCCCATCCATCCGGATGATCCGATCCGCCATCCACTCCACGTACTCCGGCCAACGCGCCTGGTCCTGCAGGTGGCTGCTGTTGCGCCATGACACGATCCGGCACTGGTGCGCGTCGGGCAGTTCCATCCAATCCAGCTCAAACCCCAACTGCTGCTCGATGCTGCCCTTCTGCGCCAGCAGCAGTTTGAAGTGTTCCTTGGGCCGCTTGCCCGCCACCATTATCTCCACGCCCAGCCGCCCCACTTGCTGGTTGACGGTGGGGATCACGCCAAAGCCGGCGCGCCCAATCGAAATATTCAGCCAGCTCTGCGCCGCCGGTTTCTGCGGGCGCACCACGCTTGACTGCGCCACTACGTGCGCCACCAGTTGTGTCCAAAATGCCAGTTGGCGCTGGCGGGTGGGCGTGAGCGCCTTGTCGTCGTCCTCGTTGTCGTCATCGTCGGCGCTTACGCCGATGGCCTCGCGCAGCCACGGCAAACCATGGTCACTTACCAGCGCCAGCTTGACAGCCAGCCAGTCATACAGCGCGGGCCAGTAGGCGCTGTCCTTGCTGGCAGGCACGCACTCCAGCGTCATGAGGGCATCGCCGCCGTCACCATCGTCAAACTCCCACGCCTGTCCCACCCAGCCATTGGGCAGTTCAGGGTCATCGCGCAGGGCGTGCCAGTACGCTCGCGCCTTGGGCTTGAACCGCAGCAGCAGCGCCACGGAGCCGTCCTGCAGTTTGTAACGCATGGCCAACCGCAGGTGTGGGATACCGGACTGCAAGCGCACCACGCGCTTGGATTCGGGCACCAGCTGCGGCAACAAAGAGTGGGCGGCGGCCAGGTGCTCGGCGAATCCGGTCCAGAACGCCAGACGCACCGACCGCGCCTCCTGCTCCTGCGCGGTGTCGGCCTCGGCCGCGTACGCTTCCTTGGGGCCTTGCCACAACGCGGCGGCGTCCATCGCCATACGCTCACCGCGCTCCAGGATCTCGGCCTCGCCCCAGTGTGGGTAGTCGCCCACCTCCCGGGTCAGGCTGATGTTGGACTGGGCAAAACGTGCGCGCTTGACCGTGAACCCCTGATTGCCCACTTCCTGGTTGTACGCCGACAGGGTCAAGTTGCCGGGGCGGTGCAGCCACTCGCCATGCACGCGTTCGGCGTCGTCGCCCAGCGCGTCGGCCCAGTCGTCGCTGAGCGTCTGGGGCAGGATGTGCTCGATCTGCGCCTGCGTCAGCGAGCCCTGCTCTTTGTGTCCGCGTGCCAGTTCCAGCGCCTCCAGCACCTCGCGGGCGTAGCCGCGTTTGTACAGCGGAAAACGGGTGAATGCCTCGATGAAGCGCGCATCCTCCGGCCAGCCCCGTTGCAGCAGGAACTGCTCCAGTGCGGCCACCGGCTCGCCCTGGCTGTCACGAATGGCACGCACGAACATCTCGCCATAACCGCGCGAAGTCTCGCCTGCCACGAAGCGACGCAGGATGAAACCGCACAGCATGTCCACCGCACGCGCCAGACCGGCGTCATCCAGCTGCCCGGCATCGCGCTGTGCGAACAACCACAGCAGCAACGGGAACGTGGTGGAACTGTCCAGCCGGTTGAGCCGGGCCAGCGCCCGCGTCAACGCCACGCTGCTGTCCGGCGCGCGGCTGCCGATGACCGCGTACTGCTCGGCGCGCTGGGCCAACTGCGCGGCCAGTGTGTCAGGAGCGAAGCCGGTGGCCTCATGCCGTGCCTCAAACGTGGCAAAGGTCAGCTTGGGCGGCACGTACTGCCCGTCGGCCATGAGCAGGTCGCGGAAGAACCGGGCAAAACGCTCCTCGTCCAGCCGCCCGTCCCCGGCGGCAAAGCGCGCCTCCAGCGGGTTCCAGCGCTCGGCGTCGAACTCGTCCTGCGCATCGGGCGGCACGTGCATGAACACGAAGTTGCGGATCAGGTCGGCCTGGCTCAGCGGCACGCCGGTGGAATTGAGGCTCTTGAAGATGCTGTAGGCGTTCTCGCTCTCCAGCGTGGCACCCATGAAGTCCAGGCGCTGGCAGACCACCTCGAACAGGCGCCTCAGTGCAGCCGGTTGTTCGTCGGCGCGGGCGTGCAGCATGCGCTCGAAGAACGCCACCGCCTGCGCCATGCGCCCCGGTGCCGGCGGCTTGTCGTCCACGATGGCCAGATAGGCAGTCTGGTCGTGCTCCTTGGGCAACAGCCGGTAGCGCTGCTCGCCCTTGCGGCGCGGGTGCACCAAGTAGTCCTCGTGGATCTCCTGCGCCAGTTCTTCCTGCGCGGTGCGACGCGCCACGTTGCGGATGGACGCCAGAAGCAGCGAGAGCGTGGTCAGGCGCTGCTGCCCGTCGATCAGGTGGAAGCGCGTAGGCTGCCCCGGCTGCGGCGTGCTGCCCACCACGTACACCAGGAAGCCCATGAAATGGTTGCCGGTCTTGCCCGGCTGTTGGATCTCCTCAAGGCTGTCCCACAGCCGCTGCCACTGCGGAAGCTCCCAGCGGTAATGGCGCTGGAACACCGGGATCACGTACTGGCTGGGCGAGTACAGGACCTGGCCGAGGCTGTGGATGATGGCCTTCATGCAAGCACCTCGATCACGATGCCGCCGAATCGGTGTTCGTCGGCGTGGCAGGGGATGCCGTCGATCCAGCAGGCGTGGCTGTCGTAGGGTTCGCCCGTGTCGGCGTACTGAGCGATGAATCCACCGCTGAGGCCTTCATTACCAAACACCAGCGGGCGGCCCTCGGCGGTGACCGCGCGAGTGGCGCAGTTCTCGCAGACATAACGCGGGTACCGAGGCATGGGCTCCAGTACAACCGCGCAGATCGGACAGACGTGACTCATGCGAGGGCAGCCTCGACTTCGCGCTCGGCCTCGGGGAGGCGGAGTTTGCCGGAGATCAGGCGGGGGAGAAGGGTGTCGCGGAGTTCGGCCAACAGCAACTCGCGCTTCTCGTTGGCATGAACTGCCTGCAACAGTGTCTCGGCATTCTTTGAATACGTATCGACAAGTGGCCCAGGCGGAACTAGCGCCGCCTTCCCATGCACATGATTTCGATTGAGCGTTGGGACTGCTGATCCTGCGTTGAGATGCCCCAAATTCATGCGCTTCAAGAACTGATAAACATATGGCGCTGGTGCTGCTCGGAACTCCTTTACCCATAGCGAGGTGTTGAGTGGCCAAAAATCGGTCGCTACATGAAAGACCTTTCCAAGCACTCCGCTTCGACCGGTGGTGACGCCTGGCCCAGTAACCATGGATTCGCGATGCGTTCCATTTGGCCCGCTTGCTGCCATAACGGGGTACTCGCCGTCGATTCGTTTCGTATTTGGAAGATCGAAGCCACGCTGGAGGACGAACAGATCTTCAACTGCCCCCACGAGCCAGCCCTTGGGAATCGGCCCAAGTTCGGAATCCTCAAAGTCGCTGGGGAACAGCGCGGCGGTGGCGGCGTCCATGCCTTCCGGCTCGCGGCCTTCGGCCTTGGCGCGCACGGGGTCGAAGTCCACGAACCAGGATTTGAACAGGGCTTGAGCGATGGCTTCGAGGGTGGCGTTCGTTTGACGCAAGTTGTCAATACGGTCGTCGAGCCTTGCCAGCACCTCCGCAGCGTCCCGCCGAATCTCTGGTGACGGGAGCGCGAACTGATAGCCAGCAATAGCCTGCCATGAGACACGTTGGCGACCAGACGTGCCTTCCATTCGCGCAATCGCGAACTCGCGAAAATCGGCACTGCGGCACAAGTAGTAGATGTAATCGTTGTCGGCGGCCTGATGCCCACAAAGGACGATGAACTCAGTAGATCCTTCGCCGATTACGCATTCATCCAGATTCCTTACCTGAGCTGTCTTACCGTTCTCCAAGCAGGGCGTGATCCTGGCCAGAAGAGTGTCGCCGTTCTGAAAGTGGGACCCCGCCGACTTTGCCGCCCGAGTCGAGATCGCTGTTGCCTCGATATCGCGACCACTTAACGGAAGCGCAGACATTTCGATAAAGGGCACCGGCTCGCCCTTATTCACTCTTCTTCGCGGGTTGATTGCTGCGATATCTGTGAGCTTTGCCGCAGGCCATTCAAACGCCATAACCCAGCGCCCCCAACTTCTCCCTGATCACAGTATCCAACTCCGCACCCCTCGCCATCTGCTCGGCCAGCTGCGCGGTCAGCCGCTCCATCTTGTCGTTGAACGCCTCGTCGTCGTCCTCTTCTACCTGCGCGCCCACATAGCGGCCCGGGGTCAGCACAAAGCCGTGCTTCTCCACCTCCGCCAGTGACGCGCTGTAGCAGAACCCTGGCACGTCGGCATACTCGCCGCCATCACTGAAGTCGCTGCCGCGCCAGCGGTGGTAGGCCTGCGCGATGCGCTGCATGTCCTCGTCGGCGAACTCGATCTGGGTGCGGCCGATGCGCCCGCTCGCCGCCTTGCGTGCGTCGATGAACAGCACCTGCCCGCGCCGGTCGGCTTTGCCGTTGCCGCCCGTGCCCTTGTCCTTGGAAAGAAACCACAGGCACGCCGGGATCTGCGTGTTGGAGAACAGCTGCCCCGGCAGGGCCACCATGCACTCCACCACGTCGGCCTGCACCATGGCGCGGCGGATGTCGCCCTCGCCGCTCTGCTGCGAGCTCATGCTGCCGTTGGCCAGCACGATGCCAGCGCGCCCGCGCGATGACAGCCGCGCCAGCATGTGCTGCAGCCAGGCAAAGTTGGCGTTGCCCTTGGGGGGGATGCCGTACACCCAGCGCGGGTCGTCGGCTAGCTTGTCGCCGCCCCAGTCGGAGATGTTGAACGGCGGGTTGGCCAGCACGTAGTCGGCGCGCAGGGTCTTGTGCTGGTCGTTGGCGAAGGTATCGCCGTAGGTCTTGCCCAGGTCGCCGTGCAGGCCGTGCACGGCCAGGTTCATCAGCGCCAGGCGGCGGGTGGCGGCCATCAGCTCCTGGCCGTGGATGGCCAGGTCGCCCTTCCTTGCTTTGGTCTGGTGCGCGTCCTTGAACCGCGCCGACTGCACGAACATGCCGCCCGAGCCGCAGGCCGGGTCGTAGATGGTGCCCTTGAACGGCGCCAGGATCTCCACCAGCAGGTTGACCACGCTCTTGGGCGTGTAGAACTCGCCGGCGCGGGCGCCTTCCTTCAGTGCGAACTGGCCGAGGAAGTACTCGTACACCTCGCCGAACACGTCGCGGCTGCCGTGCTTGCCGGGGTTGAAGTGCAGGCGGGCGATCAGCTGCATCAGCTCGCCCAGCTTGCCGGGCTCCAGCTCCAGGCGACTGAACTCGCGGTACAGCACGCCCTTCAGGGTGGGGTTCTCGGCCTCGATCTCGCCCAGCGCGGTGTCCAGCTTCTGCGCCAGATCGGGCGCGGCGGCCTGCGCCAGCAGGGTGTCGAAGTGCGCCTGCGGCGGCACCCAGAACACGTTGTCGGCATCGAAGAACGTCTTGTCGCCGGTGAATACCGCTTCGCTGTCCTGCCGCACCTGTGGGTCGGCGATGTAGTACTCGGACTTGGGCTCGGCCAGGCGGTGGCGGATCACCTGCGCCTGGGCGTCGTACAGGTCCGACACGTACTTGAGGAACACCAGCCCCAGCACCGGGTATTTGTAGGTGGCGGCGGCCACGGAGCCGCGCAGCTTGTCGGCGGTGTCCCAGAGGGTCTTTTTAAATTCTTCGTTGGTCATGGCGTGTCAATGGCGCGCGCGGTGGCGCAGGCACGTGGGGGCACCGGTGCGGGGGACGATACTGTAGCTCTGACGGGCACGTCCGCTGCATGGGGTGGACGACCAATGTCCGGTCAAGCGGCCAGCGGTCGGCGCTCGGCCGCATCGGCCCATTGGTGCATCTGCGCGACCACCGCATCCAGCACTGGCGCGACCTTGACCTGCCGGGTTGTGAACACGCGCGATAGCGCTTCGTAGTAGCCCAGGGTGCCGACCTTGCCTCCGGTGAAACGCTCGAACACGGCCTGCCCCACTCCGGGGGCTTGCAGGTCCTGCATGATGGCGCGGGCGTTGTGCAGCTTGTCGCAGGCCGACACCAGCAAGGCGGCGGCGTCCACGTCCTGCAGGTGCGCCAAGTACGCCTGCTTACGCTCGGCCCAATGGCGCCGCTTAGCCTCCGGGTCGGTGTGACCGGCCTTGCTCTCGGCAGAGCCGTCGGTGCAGGCCTCCACAATGCTGGCCACGCCCTCACCGAACTTCGCGCGCACGAGGGCGCGATGCGCCTCGCCGCAGTCCTCGACCACGTCGTGCAGCAGGCCGGCGATGGCCTGGTCCTCGTTGCCGCCAAACTCGATCACCAGGCTGGCCACGCCGAGCAGGTGGTACAGGTAGGGGATATTGGAACCCTTGCGCACCTGGGCTGCGTGGGCGATACGGGCGTAATCGACGGCCCGGGTGAAGCGGTCGGTCAGTACGGTCATGGTGCCCCCTGTGGCGTCCGTGCCCATCATGCCTCGCCTCGGTCTCTGCGCGTGAGATGACAAAGTCTCGCGGGCCCCGTCGGGCCCGGTCTCTCACCCCTTGGCGCTCAGAATGCGCTCCAGCCAGACAGGCCGCCGCCGTTGAGGGCCTGGCACCGCGCCGCAGTCCTCACTTGGGAGAGCATTGGCTTCTGACCGTCCCAAGCATGGAGAAGTCCGCGGTTGCGACCGGGCGATCTCGGTCGAAGCTCCACCCCTGCTGGGCGTTAAGGCTCGCATAGACGGCAAAGCTCGACCGCGATGTAGCAGAACACGCGCACCACGTCCTTCTTCAATTGCGGGTCTGGGCACCAAATGTCGGCACGCCCCTGATAGAACTTAATTTCCACCCGAAGAAAGGTGGTGAGCGGTACAGGGTCAGAACCTGTGACCGCTACCATGTCAATCTGACGACAGGCCAATTCAAGGCCCTGGCATAAGACGGTAACAATGACGGTAGGTTGACCAGTGCGAAAGGCGTGGAGCGCGTATCTACAGGCCCGCAGCGCACAATTAGGTAGAGCCCACCCCACCAACACAAACCCCAGTCGGAAACGACTGGGGTTTTTCTTTGGCCTTGGCCCGGTTGCTCGAGTCGCTCCGACTTCGCTCCGCCAACGCGACGCCAGCTACCGTCAAAGTCACGCCCTGGCCACAGCTTCAAAGAAGACGGGCCACCTCGCGGCAGCCCGTCTCCCCGTTGTGACTTTTGTTTCTGTTTCGATTACGAACGCAGCGGCACCAGGGTGATCTCGACGCGACGGTTCTGCGCGCGGCCGGACTCGGTGTCGTTGCTGGCCACCGGGCGGGTTTCGCCGGCGCCGAGCAGGATGAAACGATCGCGCATCAGGCCCTTGCCCATCAGGTAGTTGCCCACGGCCGCGGCGCGGCGCTCGGACAGCTGCTGGTTGTAGCTGTCGGTACCGACGCTGTCGGTATGGCCAGCCACTTCCACGATGGTCTGGTTGTATTCCTGCAGCGTGGCCGCGACATCGTTGAGGACCGGGTAGAACTGCGGCTGCAGGTCGGAGCGGTCGAAGCCGAAGGTGATGTTGCTCGGCATGTTCAGTGTGATGTTGTCGCCGTTGCGCACGACTTCGACGCCGGTACCGGCCATCTTCTCGCGCAGGGCGCGTTCCTGACGGTCCTGGTAGTTGCCGATGGCGCCGCCGGCCAGACCGCCGACACCCGCGCCAACCAGCGCACGCTGGCGACGCTCGGTGGCGTCGTCACCCGACAGCAAGCCTGCCACTGCGCCCACGGCCGCACCGATCAGCGCGCCCTTCTTGGTGCGGCTCATGCCGTCCTGGTCGGTGGTACCGGCGCTGCCGTAGGCGCCGCCACCGGCGGTGGTGGCGCAGCCCGCGAGCATCGCGGTGGAAAGAGCAGCGGCAAGCGCGATCTTGAGCGAGTTATTCATGAGGGTCATTCCTTGGGGGGTGTAGATGACGGGCACAAGCTAAACACGCCCCTGTCAGGAAAGGGTGACGACCCGGGCAGCCTGTTCAGGTTTCGGAAGGAATCAGCTGGAAGGCGCTTTCGGCATCCAGACGGTGATCCCAATTGCCCATCAGCGACAGGTAAAGCAGCTTGTCGAACTCGCTGCCAAAACGCTGGATGACGTTATCCGGGTCTGGAATCAGCTTGGCGTCGGAGATCAGGCCGAAGTGCACGCGCCCGTTGTAGCTGAGAATGGAAATGCCGACCCCGACGGTGCCGGTTTGCGGCACCCAGAACATCATTTCCCGCAACTTGCACCCGGCCATGTACAGCGGCTGCTGCGGCCCCGGCACGTTGGTCGCCACTGCCGACGCCTTCCGGCTGAACAGATCCAGCGCCAGGCTCTGCACCGCCGAGGGCGCCATGCCCAGCGCGGCCAGCAGGCCATAGGCGACGATGGCCTGCCGTGAGTTCTTGAGGGAATTCATCGATTCGGCCACGCGTTCGATACGACGGATGGGATTGCCCTCGCCCACCGGCAGGTCCAGGAACACCAGGCCAAAGTGGTTCCCCAGCTTCTTGGCATGTTCGAGTGGCCGCAGGTTCACCGGCACCGTGGCCCGCAGGGTCAGCCCTTCGACACAATCGCCGCGTTCGATCATGTAGCTGCGCAATGCGCCGGCGGCGGTGGCCATGAGTACGTCGTTGACCGTGCATTCGCAGGCACGTCCCACCGCCTTGACCTCTTCCAGGTCCAGGGGCTCGGCCCAGGCCACGCGCTTGCTGACGCCCAGCGGGCCGCGCAACACCGAGGGTGGATCATCCGACAAGGCCACCGCATGCACCAGTTCGCGGGCGATCTCGCCACCCTCCTTGGCCAGCACGGCGGCGAGGCTGGGGTCGCGGTACATCTCCATGCCCTTCTCCACCGCGCGCGTGCCCAGTTGCACATAGCGGTCCACCGCACCTACGCGGCGCGCGACATGGGCGTGGTCGTGCTTGAGCCAGGACGCATGCAGTTCATCGCCAGCCACCGGTTCGCGCGTGGTATCCGTCAGCGAGAGCAATACCTGCACCAGCGCGATGCCGTCGGCATAGCTGTGGTGGATGCGTGCCACCAGCGCCGAGCCACCCCGGTAGCGCTCCACCAGCTGGAACTGCCAAAGCGGGCGGCCGTGGTCGAGCGGGCTGGAGGCCAGTTGGCTGACGAAGCGCTCCATGGCCCGCTTGTCGCCACGGCCCGGCAGCGCCGCCGCCTGCACATGCCAATCCAGGTCGAAATCGCGATCGGTCACCCAGGAGGCACCGGTCGGCGCGTCCACCGCCTTCTGCGTGAAGCGTCGATAGGCCAGGAAGCGCTGCTTCACGACCTTGCGCAACCGCTCGACGTCCATCGGCTCGGCAAACATCAGCACGCCGGTGATCATCATGGGGTTGGTGGGTCGCTCCATGCGCAGCCACGCCGTGTCCACCTTGGACATGCTTTCCCGACGCGGCCCCCTGGGCCTGCGCGCACGCTGCTTGGGCGCCGCTGTGGCCATGCAACCCTCCCGTGGTTTGCTGCGAGTGAATCACGCAGCCGTGAGGAGCGTCAACGCGAGGCGCGCAGGGTCCGGTAGGCACCCAAGGCGGCGTCGCGTCCAGACGCCAGGTCCACCAGCGGGTGCGCCGGATAGTCGGGGGCCAAGCGCGCGGCCACGGCAGGATCGGTCCATGGAGCAAAGCGCAGCGCCGTTGGCAACTTGGCGAGTTCGGGAACCCAACGGGTGATGTAACGCGCGTCGGGGTCGAAGCGGGTCGCCTGCGTGACCGGATTGAACACGCGGAAGTACGGGGCTGCGTCCGCGCCGGTTCCGGCTACCCATTGCCAGCCCAGCGTGTTGTTGGCCAGGTCGGCGTCGACCAGCGTGTCCCAGAACCAGCGTGCGCCCTCCAGCCAGTGCGCACGCATGTGCTTGGTCAGGTAGCTGCCGACGATCATGCGCACGCGGTTGTGCATCCAGCCGGTGGCCAACAGCTCACGCAGGCCGGCGTCGACGATCGGCACGCCGGTGCGTCCGGTGCGCCAGCGCTCCAGCGTCTCCTCGCGCAGGTTCGCCCATGCAAACCGGTCGAACGCCGGGTTGAAGTTGTGCTGCGCCGATTGCGGGAAATGATGCAACAGGTGGTGTGCGAACTCCCGCCAGCCCAGTTCTCGCAGCCAGGCATCGACCCCGGCGGCCGACGCCGCCGATCGCGCCGACTGGATTGCCGCCGCCAATCGCCAAGGGGCGATTTCACCAAAGTGCAGGTGTGGCGACAGGCGCGAGGTGCCCACCTGGTCGGGGCGATCGCGGCTGTCTGCATAACCATGCAATGCGCCGTCAATGAAGACCTCAAGCGCTGCATGGGCACCTGCTTCACCGGGCGTCCAGTCGCTCCAGAACGGCATGTCCCATCGCGGCGTGGGCAAGAGCCCAAGCGCCGCCAGCGGCACCCCGGCGGGACCGGTGTCGGCCTCGGCCAGTGCGGCTGGTGCCTCCCAGAGCGGTTCGTTCCGCCACTGCGCCGACGCCGCGCGCCAGAATGGCGTGAATACCTTGAACGGGCCACCCTGCTTGGTCTGGACCGCCCATGGTTCGAACATCAGGCTGCCGTTGAAGCTTTCCACGCGCAGTCCTTGCGCGCGCAGGGCCTGCTTGATGCCGGTATCCCGCTGCTCGATGGCGGGCTCGTAACGCCGGTTCCAGAAAACCGCTTCAGCGCCGCTGGCGGCCACCACCGCCTGGAGGATCGCCAGGCTGGGCCCATGGAACAGCCGCAGGTGCGTGCCACGTTGGCGCAGGTCCGCATCCAACGCAGCCAACGATTGGTGGCGCCAGGCGAGGCTGGCCGCACCGGGAGCCCAGGGGAACTCTTCCTCGGGGGCATGGATGTAAAGCGGCAGTGGTGTGTATCCGCCGTCCAGCGCGGCTCGAAGTGCCGGGTTGTCGGCCAGGCGCAGGTCATTGCGGAACCACACCAGCGCGATGGGCATCGTCGTCGGCTTCCAGACAGGGACGGCTCATTCTGCCAGAGCCGCATGCGCCCCTTGCGCTATTCGAAACTGCCCATCGAGTCGTGCGAGAGGTTGTCGAAACGCGTGTACTCGCCGAAGAACTTGAGCTTGATCGAGCCGGTCGGGCCCGAACGCTGCTTGCCGATGATGACTTCGGCCAATCCCTTGTCCGGCGAGTTTTCCTTGTTGTAGTAATCGTCGCGGTAGATGAAGACGATCATGTCCGCGTCCTGCTCGATGGCGCCCGATTCGCGCAGGTCGGCCATCACCGGGCGCTTGTCGGCGCGCGTTTCCAGCGAACGGTTGAGCTGCGAGAGCGCGATCACCGGCACCTGCAGTTCCTTGGCCAGGCCTTTGAGCGAGCGCGAGATCTCGGAGATTTCCGTCGCACGGTTCTCGTTGTTGCCGGGCACGGACATCAGCTGCAGGTAGTCGATAACGATCAGGCCCAGGCCATGCTCGCGCTTGAGGCGACGCGCCTTGGCGGCCAGCTTGACCGGCGACAGGCCCGGCTCGTCGTCGATGAAGATCTTCACTTCCTTGAGCTGGCGGATCGCGCTGGTGACGCGGCTCCAGTCCTCGTCTTCCAGTTGGCCGGTGCGCAGTCGCTGCGCGTTGACGCGGCCCACCGACGAGATCAGGCGCAGCGCCAGCTGGCTGGCCGACATTTCCATCGAGAACACCGCCACCGGCTGCTTGCTCTTGAACGCTGCGAATTCGGCCATGTTCAGCGCGAGCGTGGTCTTGCCCATCGCGGGACGCGCGGCGAGGATGATCAGGTCGGTCTTCTGCAGGCCGGCCGTGAGCTCGTCGAACTCGGTGTAGCCCGTGGGCAGGCCGGTGACGCTGCCGCCGTTGGCATAACGGGTCTGCAGCACGTCGAAGGCCTCGACCAGCGCCTTCTGCACGTCGGTGAAGTCCGAACGGCCCGACGTGCGCGACTGGGCGATGGCGAGGACCTGCTTCTCGGCCTCCTCCAGGATCATGTCGCTGTCGCGGCCATCAGGCTGGAAGCCGTCGTTGACGATGCCCGTACCGACGTCGATCAGCTGGCGCAGCACGGCCTTGTCACGCACGATCTCGGCGTAGGCCAGGATGTTGGCCGCCGACGGCGTGGTGCTGGCGAGTTCGATCAGGTAGGCGCCGCCGGCCACCTGCTCGGCCAGGCCCATCGACTCGAACCACTCACCCAGCGTTACCGCATCGAACGGCTTGCTCTTCTGCGCCAGCTCAGCGATGGCACGGTAGATCAGCTGGTGGTCGCGACGGTAGAAGTCGTTGTCGTTGAGCTGGTCGGCAATGCGGTCGTAGGCATTGGGGTCCAGCATGAGGCCGCCGAGCACGGCCTGCTCCGCCTCGACCGATTGCGGGGGCACCCGCAACTGGTCCATGCGCTGGTCGGAACGGGTCTCGAACCGCTTGTCGTTGCGGAAACCGGGACGTGCGCTCATGGCTAGTGGAATCCCCTGGAATGGGCCGTCTGCGCGGCCTTGGTGAAACGACTGGTCGGCCATCCTATGCCCCGATGGCCGCCGGGTGTTGCAGACAAGTCTGTGGATAAGCTGCGGATAGCCGCGCGCGGGGACATGGCCCGGAACCTAGCCCACCGCTGTCTCATTGCCTGCGACGGCGAGTGGGCACGCACCCGGTGATGGGCTCGCGCCCAGCCAGGCATGCCAGGGCCTTGGCTTGCCCGCGCATCGCCCCGCCGACTTCACACCCCGGGCCTGGAAACACGAAGGGCGCCTTGCGGCGCCCTCCGGCAGCACAGCCTGGATCGGTGGATCAGGCGGCTTCGGCTTCGACGATCACCTTGACGGTGGTCTCGACGTCGGCGTGCAGGTGGACCAGCACGTCGTATTCGCCGATGTGGCGGATGGCGCCCTCGCCCATGATGACTTCGGACTTGGCGACCTCGTAGCCGTGCTTGGTCAGCGCGTCGGCGATGTCACGGGTGGTGACCGAGCCGTACAGCTTGCCTTCGGTGGCGGCGTTGGCGCGGATGGTCACCGACACGCCTTCCAGCTTGGCCTTGCGGGCTTCGGCGTTGTCGTGGATCGACTTGGCCTTGGCTTCGTACTCAGCGCGCTTGGCTTCGAACTCGGCCAGGTTGGCGGCGGTGGCCGGCACGGCCTTGCCCTGCGGCACGAGGTAGTTGCGGCCGTAGCCCGGCTTGACGGTGACGGTGTCACCCAGGCCGCCGAGGTTGGTGACCTTCTGCAGGAGGATCAGCTTCATGGTGTTGCTCCGGATTCGTTAGCAGGGCGTCGCCCTGCAGCAATGGCTGTTGTCCGAATGAGTGCGGCAGGAAGGCAGGCGTCGCCTGCCCTCCGCCGGCTACCCGCGGGATGGCCCCGCAGGTGCGCCAATCAAACGTTGTGATTGTCGGTGTACGGGATCAGGGCCAGGAAGCGGGCGCGCTTGATCGCGGTCGACAGCTGGCGCTGGTACTTCGACTTGGTGCCGGTGACGCGGCTCGGGACGATCTTGCCGGTCTCGGTCAGGTACTGGCGCAGGGTGTTGAGATCCTTGTAATCGATCTCCTTGACACCCTCGGCGGTGAACTTGCAGAACTTGCGGCGGCGGAAGAACTTGGACATGTCAGTGATCCTCAGGCGGCTTCGGCGTTGTCGTCGGTGGACTCGTCGGCGGCAGTGCCGGCGTCGGTGCCTTCGTCGTCACGGCGGCGGCGCTCGCCACGCTCCGGCTTGTCACCCTTCTCGTCCTTGAACTTCATGATCAGGGACTGTTCGGTGTCGGCCTCGTCACGCTTCATGACCAGGTGGCGCAGGACGGCGTCGTTGAAACGGAAACCGTCGACCAGCTCGTTCAGCACGCTCTGGTTGCACTCGATGTTCAGCAGCACGTAGTGCGCCTTGACCAGGTTCTCGATCGGGTAGGCCAGCTGGCGGCGGCCCCAGTCTTCAAGGCGGTGAACGGTGCCCGAACCGTTCTCGATCAAGCCCTTGTAGCGCTCGATCATGGCCGGGACCTGTTCGCTCTGGTCCGGGTGGACCAGGAACACGACTTCGTAATGACGCATTGTGTTGTTCCTTGTGGATGAAGGCCGGCGAAAGCTGGCCTGTTCAGCCCTCCGCCACCCTCGCATCGGGTGGATGCCGGGCGCGGTCGGGCAAGGGGCTCCTGCAGCCAAGGCCGCGGGAGCCGGAAAGTATGGCAGGACGCGGACTTAGACGCAAACGAGGAAGCCGGGCGGGAGGCCAGATCCGGCCCCTGCCCAGGGCTGGGTCAGGCCGCGTGTACCGTGGTGGTGAAGCTCTCGCCGCAGCCGCACTCGTCGGCCACGTTGGGGTTGCGGAACACGAACTGCTCGCCCAGGCGCTGCTTGACCAGGTCGATCTCGGTGCCGTCGACGAGCGGCAGGCTGATGGCGTCCACGTAGATGCGCACGCCCTCCTGCTCGAAGACGGTGTCGCCAGCACGCTCATCCTTGGCCAGGTCCGCTGTGTGCTGCCAGCCCGAGCACCCGGTCTTGGTGACGCCAAAGCGCAGGCCGACGGCCTCGGGGGTCTCGACGAGGTAGCGCTGCACGCGGGCAAGGGCGGCGGGGCTGAGGGTGACGGCCATGGACGACTCCAGAAGTACGGCAACAGTATACGGATAGGACCCTGACAGGACCGGCAACGCCCACCGGGCACGTCAGCGTCGGAAACTGGCCGCCGACTCGCAAGCACGCGCCGGCAACCGGTAAACTCGACCTCTTTCCCCATATCGGCCCTTTGCGGCAAGGATTCAAGGCATGACGGTGGTCAGCGTCTCGCAGGCGCTCGCGGGCAAGGTGCCCGCTGGCGGAGAAGTCACGGTCCGCGGCTGGGTACGCACCCGGCGCGACGCCAAGGCCGGGCTGAGCTTCGTGAACGTCAGCGACGGCTCCTGCTTCGCGCCGATCCAGGTGGTGGCGCCCAATACCCTGTCCAACTACGAGGACGAGGTGAAGCGCCTCACGGCCGGCTGCGCGGTGATCGCCACCGGCACGCTGGTGCAGTCGCAGGGCCAGGGCCAGGCCTACGAACTCCAGGCCAGCAAGGTCGAGGTCGTGGGCTGGGTCGATGACCCGGAAACCTACCCGATCCAGCCCAAGGCGCACTCGCTGGAATTCCTGCGGGAAGTGGCGCACCTGCGCCCGCGCACCAACCTGTTCGGTGCGGTCACCCGCATCCGCGACTGTCTGGCGAAGGCCGTGCACCGCTTCTTCCACGAGCAGGGCTATTACTGGATCAGCACTCCAATCGTGACCACGTCCGATGCGGAGGGCGCGGGCCAGATGTTCCGCGTTTCCACGCTGGACCTGGCCAACCTGCCACGCACGCCCAAGGGCGAGGTCGACTTCAGCCGCGACTTCTTCGGCAAGGAGACCTTCCTGACGGTGTCCGGCCAGCTCAACGTGGAGGCCTACTGCCTGTCGCTGAGCAAGGTCTACACCTTTGGCCCGACCTTCCGCGCCGAGAACAGCCACACCACCCGCCACCTGGCCGAGTTCTGGATGGTGGAGCCGGAAATCGCCTTCGCCGACCTGGCTGAAGATGCGCGCGTGGCCGAAGATTTCCTCAAGTACCTGTTCCGTGCCGTGCTGGCCGAGCGCGCCGATGACCTCGCGTTCATCGCCGAGCGCGTGCAGCCCGATGCGATCACGCGCCTGGAGAAGTTCGTCAACGCGCCGTTCGAACGCATCGAGTACACCGACGCGATCAAGCTGCTGCAGAACGCCGGCAAGAAGTTCGAGTTCCCGGTGGAATGGGGGCTGGACCTGCAGACCGAGCACGAGCGCTGGTTGACCGAGGAGCATGTCGGTCGCCCGGTGGTGGTGACCAACTATCCCGAGCACATCAAGGCGTTCTACATGCGCCTCAACGACGACGGCAAGACCGTCGCGGCGATGGACGTGCTGGCGCCGGGTATCGGCGAGATCATCGGCGGTTCGCAGCGCGAGGAGCGCCTGGACGTGCTCGATTCGCGCATGGCGCAGTTCGGCCTCGATCCGGCGCATTACGAGTGGTACCGCGATTTCCGCCGTTACGGCACGGTGCCGCACGCCGGTTTCGGCCTCGGCTTCGAACGCCTGGTGGTCTACGTGTGCGGCCTGTCCAACATCCGCGACGCGATCCCCTACCCGCGCGCACCGGGCAGTGCGGAGTTCTGATCGGTGATCCTGTTCTTGGCCCTCTGCTGCCTGGCGCTGGCCATCGCCGGTGCCACCGCGCTTGCGATCTTCTGGCCGCTGACCCTGGTGCACGTGCGTGACCGCCATCCGGAGTTGCAGCGCAACCTGGGCGAACTGGCGTTCGCCAAGCCGGCGTCGCTGTGGTGGCTGCTGCGCGGCGGCTACCGCGCAGCGAACGACCGCAACCTCAACGGGCTGGCCACGCCGGCCCGCATTTCGCTGATGTGCATCATCGGCGGCCTCGTGGCAGGCGGTCTGCTCTGGTTGTTGTCCATGGTGGTGTCGGCATGAGCACGCGTGACGAATGGTGGTTGGCCACGTTGGGCCGCACGGTGGTCTGGGCGCGGCTGCGCGTGCTCGACGCGGGCACCGCCGAGGTGTTCGACAGCGATGGCAACGCCCAGCCCTACGACAGCGAGGACAGCGCTCGCGCGGCGCTGATGGATGCGGAGTACGTGGCGCTGGAGGGCATGGACGCGGATGACGCGGCCGCACGCGGCTTGGCGCTGGATGAGTTGGTGCCACCCCAGTCGGCCGATGACGCCCAGCTGCGTGAGTTGATGGTCCAGAAACTGCCATCCCGCCACTAGCCTGCCATGCATCAGCCTCGCACCTTCGTCGAGACGGATCTCGCGGCACTGGACGCACTGGTCGGGCGTGACAACTTCATCACGCTGGTCACGGTCAGCGACGGTCATGCCGAGGCCAATCACCTGCCGGTGCTGTACCACCGCGATGGCGACCGGGTGCAGCTTCAGGGGCATGTGTCCCGTGCCAACCCCGTCCGTCGCACCGCGGGCCGGTGCCTGGCCATCGTGCACGGCCCCAACGCCTATGTGTCACCGGGCTGGTATCCGGACAAGGAGGAGGAGGCCCGGGTTCCCACGTGGAACTATGCCGTCGCCCACCTGGAGGGAGTACTGGAATTCTTCACGGATGAAGGCGCATTGGCCGGGATCGTGGACCGGTTGAGCCTCCAGCATGAAGCGGCCGTTGGCAGCGATTGGCGATTCGAGATGGATCGCGAGGATCACCGCAACCAGTTGCGCGGCATCGTCGGTTTCCGCGTCGAGGTGGCGCGGATCACGATGAAGTTCAAGCTCAACCAGAACCACCCGCAGGCAAACCGGGTCGCCGTGTCCGACCAATTGGCGATTTCAGCGCGCGAGTCGAGCCGCGACACTGCCGAATTGATGCGCGCACGACTAGCCGCCCCCATCGCTGGAGACTGAGATGAACCTGAACCTGTCTGGCAAGCACGCGCTGGTTTGTGGCGCCACGCAAGGCATCGGCCTGGCCACCGCGAAGGCCCTTGCCGAACTCGGCGCCGACGTCACCCTTCTCGCCCGTCGCGAAGACGTGCTGGGCGAAGTGGCGACCGCCCTGCCCCGCCCGCAGGCCGGACAGGTTCACGGCTGGATTTCGGCCGACGCCACGGACACTGAAGCGCTGCGCGCGAAAGTGGAAGCGCTGGCAGCCGGAAAGCCGGTCCACATCCTGGTCAACAACAGTGGCGGCCCGCCGCCTGGCACGGTGCATGGCACCGATATTGCCGCGTTCGAAGCCGCTTACCGCCAGCACCTGTTGGCAAACCACGTGTTGGCCGAGGCCGTGATCCCCGGCATGGAACGCGATGGCTACGGCCGTATCGTCAACGTGATCTCGACCTCGGTGAAGGAACCGATTTCCGGGCTGGGCGTTTCCAACACCACCCGCTGGGCGGTGGCCAGCTGGGCCAAGACGCTGGCCACCGAACTGGCCGTCAAGGGCATCACCGTCAACAACGTACTGCCCGGCTCCACCGAGACGCCGCGCATCGAGCAGATCATCGACACCACCGCAGCCAAGACCGGACAGAGCCGTGAGGCCGTGTTCGCGAAGATGGTGGCGGAGATCCCGATGCGCCGTTTCGCCAAGCCCGAGGAAACGGCAGCCGCCATTGCCTTCCTGTGCTCGCCGGCCGCGGGCTACATCACCGGCGTGAACCTGCCGGTCGACGGCGGTCGCACCCGGTCCCTGTAGCCGCATCGGAGATGCGGCCCGCTCGTGGCAACGAGGCGTTTGCCGGTGCGCACCTTCCGATCAAGGGGATCGGCGGACCATTGAGACCCACCTCCTCCATACCGTGCCGGAGGGATTGACGCGACTGGTACATTAACCGGATGCGTCTCGGTCATTTCATTGCCGGTGAATACCGCGCCCCCTCCGGAGGGCAGTGGCTCGATGTTTTTGACCCGGCGCGGGGCGAAGTTTTCGCCCAGGTCGCACGGGGCAACACCGCGGATGTGCAGGCGGCGATAGCCGCCGCGGAAGCCGCCGCGCCGGCCTGGGCTGCGCTGCCCCATACCGAACGCGCGCGCTGGATGGAACGGCTGGCCGACGCCCTCGAGGCGCGGCTGGAAGATTTCGCCCACGCCGAGTCGCGGGACGGCGGCAAGCCGATCAAGCTGGCTCGGGAGGCGGAAATTCCGCGCGCGGTCAGCAACCTGCGGTTCTTCGCCCACGCCGCCACGCAGTTCGCCAGCGAGTCCCACCACGGACAGGCCGGCCTGAACTACACGCTGCGGCAACCGCTGGGCGTGGTGGCGACCATCTCGCCGTGGAACCTGCCGCTGTACCTGTTCACCTGGAAAATCGCACCGGCATTGGCTGCCGGCAACACGGTCGTGGCCAAGCCGTCCGAAGTCACGCCCCTGACCGCGACGATGCTGGGCGAGTTGATGCAGCAGGTGGGGTTCCCCAAGGGCGTGCTCAACATCGTGCACGGGCTCGGACCGGAGGTAGGCGAGCCGCTGGTAATGGATGCGCGGGTCAAGGCCGTGTCGTTCACCGGCAGCACGGCGGTGGGAAAGCGCATCGCTGGTCTGGCCGCCCCCATGCTCAAGAAGGTGTCGCTGGAGTTGGGCGGCAAGAACCCCACGCTGGTGTTTGCCGACAGCGACTGGCGCGACCACCTCGACACCATTGTCCGGTCCGCGTTCCAGAACAGCGGCCAGATCTGCCTGTGCGGATCGCGCATCCTGGTCGAGCGCCGCATTTACGCTGAGTTCCGGGATGCACTGGTGGAGTGCGCACTGGCGCTGCGCGTGGGCGACCCGATGGACGATGACAGCCAGATGGGGCCGCTGGTATCGCAGGCGCATTTCGACAAGGTCACCGCCGCGCTGGCACGGCTCCGCGATGAAGGTGGCCATGTGCTGTGCGGAGGCAACGCCCTCGACCGGCCTGGCTGGTTCGTGGCGCCCACCGTGGTCGATGGGCTGGGACCTGATTGCGCCAGCAACCGCGATGAGATCTTCGGCCCCGTCGCCACCCTGCAGCCCTTCGACAGCGATGACGAGGCGCTAGCCTTGGCCAACGCGAGCGAATACGGACTGGCGGCCAGCGTGTGGACGCGCGACCTCAACCGCGCACACCGCATGGCGGCGAAGCTGCAGGTGGGCATGGTGTGGATCAATACCTGGCTGATGCGCGACCTGCGCACGCCGTTTGGTGGCGTGGGGGCTTCCGGTCTGGGCCGCGAAGGCGGCTTGGAAGCCATGCGCTTCTTCACCGACGCAAAGAACGTCGGACTCAATATTGGATAAGGATCTGATGAACCCGCTCAACGAACTGCTGGAACGCAACCGCGCCTGGTCCGAACGAATCTGCGAGGAGGACCCGGGGTTCTTCGAACGGCTCTCCAAACAGCAGGCGCCGGAGTACCTATGGATTGGATGCTCCGATTCGCGCGTGCCGGCGAACCAGATCACCGACTTGGCGCCAGGCGAGGTCTTCGTCCATCGCAACATCGCCAACGTGGTGGTGCACACCGACCTGAACTGCCTGTCGGTGGTGCAGTTCGCAGTGGACGTGCTGAAGGTCAAGCACATCATGGTGGTGGGCCACTACGGCTGCGGCGGCGTCCACGCGGCCCTGACGGGCCAGCGACTGGGACTGGTGGACAACTGGATCCGCCATGTCGCCGACGTCGCCGACAAGCACACGCGTTGCCTGCATGGCTTCAAGAGTGAGCGCGACCAGCACGACCGCCTGTGCGAGCTGAATGTGTTGGAGCAGGTGGTGAACCTGGCCCACACCAACATCGTGCTTGATGCGTGGACCCGCGGCCAAGACCTGACCGTGCACGGCTGGGTGTACAGCCTCGGCAACGGGCGGGTGAACGACCTGGGCATCAGCATGAACAGACAGGAACAACTGGCTTCGACCTATGCATTGTCGCTGGCCCGCATCGCTGACGGCTGTGGGGTTACCTGAGATGACCGATGTGATCCGCACCGACAGCGCGCCTCGGCCAGTTGGCCGCTACCCGCATGCGCGCCGCGTGGGTAACCTGCTGTTCCTGTCGGGCATTGGTCCGCGGCACCCCGACGGCGATCACATCCCGGGTAATGAATACTTCGCCGATGGTCGCCTCAAGCATTACGACATCGCCGCCCAGACCCATGCCGTGTTCGACAACGTCCGCTCCGTGCTGGAAGCCAGTGGTGCGCGCTTCACCGACCTGGTGGACGTGACCGTGTACCTGACCGACATGGCGCGGGACTTCAAGACCTACAACGCCATCTGGGCCGAGTACTTCCCCGACATCGACACCGCACCCTGCCGCACCACCTTGGGCATCACCGCCCTGCCGACGCCGATCGCGATCGAGCTCAAGTGCGTCGCGGTGCTGCATGATGGGCCCCAGCCCACCGCCTGACCACAGCCACCAGGATCTGCCGCCATGCTGCCCGCCCCGATCAACCTGCAGGCCTGGATCGACGAACACCGCCACCTGCTCAAGCCGCCGGTGGGCAACAAGTGCATCGTCGACGACGACTACATCGTGATGATTGTCGGCGGGCCGAATGCGCGCACCGACTACCACTGGGAAGAAGGACCGGAGTTCTTCTACCAGCTCGAGGGGGAGATGGTGTTGCGCATCCAGGAAGATGGCGCGCCGCGTGACATCCCCATTCGTGCCGGCGAGATGTTCTACCTCCCGCCGCGCGTGCCGCACAGTCCGCAGCGCATGCCTGGGTCGGTCGGCCTGGTGATCGAGCGCAAGCGGCTCGCCCACGAGGATGACGCGTTGATGTGGTTCTGCGTGAACTGCAACCACAAGTTGTTCGAGGAAGGCTTCCACCTCGTGGACATCGAGCAGGATTTCTTCCGCATCTTCGAACGCTTTTACCGCGACGACGCACTGCGCACCTGCCCCCAGTGCGGCACCCTGAATCCCCGACCCAGCCGTTACGAGCTGCAGGCTGACTCGCAGGCGGACATCACCTGACCATGGACGCGCGATGCTGAAGATTGACACCCACGCCCATTACCTGCCTCGTGACTGGCCGGATTTGGCGCGCAAGTATGGCGACCTGCGATTCCCGGTCATCCACCACACGGAAGACGGCCGGCACCGCATCTACAAGGACGGCAAGTTCTTCCGGGAGGTCTGGTCGAAGACGTGGGATCCGCAGGAGCGGATCGACGACTACGCCCGCTTCGGGGTGCAGGTGCAGGTGATCAGCACCGTGCCGGTGATGTTCAGCTATTGGGCCAAGCCGCACCACGCGCTGGAGCTGCACCAGGCGCTCAACGACCACATGGCCAAGGCCTGCCGCGACTATCCGCGCCATTACGCAGGCATCGGAACCGTGCCCATGCAGTCGCCGCGGTTGGCCATCCAGGAGCTGGAGCGCTGCATGGACCAGTTGGGCCTGCAGGGCGTGCAGATCGGCAGCCACGTCAACGACTGGAACCTGGACGCACCGGAACTGTTCGATTTCTTCGAGGCCGCCGCCGAGCTTGGCGCCGCGATCCTGGTGCACCCCTGGGACATGATGGGTACGCCGTCGATGCCCAAGTACTGGTTGCCGTGGCTGGTGGGCATGCCGGCCGAGCAATCGCGCGCCGCCTGCTGCCTGATCTTCGGGGGCGTGTTGGAACGCCTGCCCAAGCTGAAGGTGTGCCTCGCCCACGGCGGAGGAAGCTTCCCGTACACCATCGGTCGCATCGAACACGGCTTCAACATGCGCCCGGACCTCGTCGCCACGGACAACCCGCGCAATCCGCGCGACTACCTGGCGCAACTGTATTTCGATTCGTGGGTGGCCGACGACCGGGCGCTGCGCTATCTGCTCGACACCTGCGGCACGAATCGGGTGATGCTGGGCACCGACTACCCGTTCCCCTTGGGCGAACAGGAGCCGGGGGCTGGTATCGCCTCGCTGGCCTTGTCTGCCGACGACCAGGCCCGGCTGTACCACGGCACGGCCTTGGAGTGGCTCGGCCTGCCGATGTCGCGCTTCACCTGACCCCGCCCCATTGACCGACTGTCCCGCCTGGGACATGGAAACTCCTTACGTGACCGACGTAACCACCCAAGCGCATGCCGATCCGTTTTCCGACGCCCACGCCGCCCACCTCGATGCCGTTGCGCCGCGCTCGCGCCGCGCCGACTTCCTGATTCCGCACCACGAAGGCCGCGAGATGGCCTATTTCGTCGGCAATTCGCTGGGCCTGCAGCCCCGTGGCGCGCGTGCGCACGTCGACGAGGTCCTGGACAAGTGGGCGGTGGAAGCGGTGGAGGGTCATTTCACCGGGCAGGCGCAGTGGATGACCTACCACGAACTGGTGCGTGATCCGCTCGCACGTCTGGTGGGTGCGCTGCCCTCCGAAGTGGTGGCGATGAACTCGCTGACCGCCAACCTGCACTTCATGATGGTGAGCTTCTACCAGCCCACCGCGGAACGCCCGGCCATCCTCATGGAGGCAGGCGCGTTCCCGTCCGACCGCTACGCACTGGAGTCGCAGGTGCGTTTCCACGGATTCGATCCGGCCACCGACCTGATCGAGCTGCAGCCCGATGAAGCCGATGGCACGTTCTCGATGGAAGCAATTGCGCGCGCCATCGCCGAGCACGGTCCGCGGCTTGCCTTGGTCGTGTGGCCCGGGGTGCAGTACCGCACCGGACAGGCATTCGATCTCGCAGAAATTACCCGGCTCGCGCACGCGCAGGGCGCGCTGTGCGGCTTCGACCTCGCCCATGCCGTGGGCAACCTGCCCCTGCAGTTGCACGACGCGGGACCGGACTTCGCGGTGTGGTGCCACTACAAGTACCTCAATTCGGGTCCGGGGGCGGTAGCCGGATGCTTCGTGCATGAGCGGCATGCCCACACGCAGCGTCCGCGTTTTGCCGGCTGGTGGGGCCACGATGCATCGACACGTTTTCGCATGGGGCCGGACTTCGTGCCGACCCCCGGTGCGGATGGCTGGCAGCTCAGCAATCCACCCATCCTTGGGGTGGCGCCGTTGCGGGCGTCGCTGGCGCTGTTCGACGAGGTGGGCATGCCCACGCTCCGGGCCCGCTCCGAGTCGTTGACCGGCTATCTGGAAACCCTGATCCGTCAGCGCCTCCCGGATGTGCTGCAGATCGTGACGCCGACCGAACCTGCACGTCGTGGCTGCCAGCTTTCGATTCGCGTGGTCGGCGGCCGGCCGCAGGGGCGTGCGCTGTTCGATTATCTGGCGGCCAACGGCGTGCTCGGCGATTGGCGCGAGCCCGACGTGATCCGCATTTCCCCTGCTCCGCTCTACAACACCCATGCCGACGTGTTGCGCTTTGCACGGACGGTGGAGGCTTGGCGCGATGCCCGCTGAAAGACACATCACCCTGATTGGCGCCGGCCTGGCCGGTGCCCTGCTCGCCACCCTGCTCGCCCAGCGCGGCTGGAAGGTGGACGTGTACGAGAAGCGTGGCGACCCGCGGGTCAAGGGTTACGCAGGCGGACGATCGATCAACCTGGCGCTGGCGGAGCGCGGCCGCCACGCCCTGCGCTTGGCCTCGGGCGACGACGAGGTGATGGCGCAGGCCGTGATGATGCGTGGCCGCATGGTGCATTTCCGCGATGGCCGCACCGACCTGCAGCGCTACGGCAAGGACGACAGCGAAGTCATCTGGTCCGTGCATCGCGGTGATCTCAACATCGTGCTGCTCGACATTGCCGAGCAGGCCGGTGCCCGCCTCCACTTCCACCGTGGGCTGGACAGCGTGGACTTCGAGTCGCGCATCGCCACCTTCACTGATGACGTTTCCGGCACTTCACATGCGGTGGGCTTCAACGCCCTGGTCGGGGCGGATGGTGCGGGTTCGTCACTGCGGACGGCGATGGCCCGTGAGGGCGACCTTGGTGAGCGCACCGAGTTCCTGGGCCACTCCTACAAGGAACTGGAGATTCCGCCCGCTCCGGACGGCAGTTTCAGCATCGAGCCCAACGCGCTGCATATCTGGCCGCGCGGGCGCTACATGTGCATCGCCCTGCCTAACGACGAGCGCACGTTCACCGTCACCCTGTTCCTGCCCAACGAAGGCGATCCGAGCTTTGCCACCGTGCGCACCGGTGCCGATGCGCGCGCACTGTTCGAGCGCGACTTCGCCGATGCGCTGCCGTTGATCCCCGAGCTGGAGGACGACTTCGAACGCAACCCCGCCGGGCTGCTTGCGACGCTCTATCTGGATCGTTGGCACCTGGATGGTCGTGCCGTGCTGATTGGCGATGCCGCGCATGCCATGGTGCCGTTCCATGGCCAGGGGATGAACTGCGCGTTCGAGGATTGCGTGGCCTTGGCGGAACACGTGGATCGCGACACCGACCTCGCGTCGGCCTTTGCCTCGTTCCAGGCCGAGCGCCTGCCCAATGCCCGCGCCATCCAGCAGATGGCGCTGGAGAACTACCTCGAGATGCGCGATCGGGTAGACGATGACGACTACCTGCTGCAGCGCGCACTGGAGCTCAAGCTGGCGGAGCGTCACCCGGACCGGTTCATGCCGCGCTACGCGATGGTGACCTTCCAGCGCATGCCGTACGCGGTTGCCTTCGAGCGCGGACAACTGCAGCGCCAATTGCTGGTGGACCTGACCCGCGGTCACGACACACTCGATTCGCTGGACTGGAGCCTCGTGGATGCCACCGTCCGCGAACGCCTGACCCCGCTGCCGCGCGACTGAGCCGATGCCCGCGAGCTTCCTGTTCTACGACCTGGAGACGTTTGGCAAGGACCCGCGAACCACGCGCATCGCGCAGTTCGCGGCCATCCGCACGGACACCGATCTCAACGAGATCGAAGCACCGATCAGCGTGTATGTCCGGCCAGCGGACGACCTGCTGCCATCGCCCGGCGCCACCCTGGTCACCGGCATCACGCCGCAGCAGGCATTGCGCGATGGCATGAGCGAAGCAGCGGCCTTTGCCCTCATCCACGATGAGATGTCGCGGCCGGAAACCTGCAGCCTAGGCTACAACTCGCTGCGCTTCGATGATGAATTCGTCCGCTTTGGGCTGTTCCGCAACTTCCATGACCCTTACGAGCGCGAGTGGCGCGGCGGCAATTCGCGCTGGGACCTGCTGGACGTACTGCGCATGGCCCACGCCCTGCGCCCGGAAGGACTGGTCTGGCCGCGCAACGACAAAGGCGACCCATCGTTCAAGCTGGAACACCTGGCCGAGGCCAATGGCGTACGCGAAGGCGATGCCCACGAGGCCCTGTCGGACGTCAGGGCCCTGATCGGACTGGCACGCAAGCTCAAGGCCGCGCAACCGCGGCTCTGGGAGTACGCGCTGCGGCTGCGTGACAAGCGTTTTGCCGCCAGCCTGGTGGACGTGGCGGCGATGACGCCCCTGCTGCACATTTCGCAGCGTTACCCCGCCAACCGGCTGTGCGCGGCGCCGGTGCTCCCGATCGCCCGCCACCCGCGCATCGACAACCGCATCATCGTGTTCGATCTGACGCAGGATCCGCTGGCCCTACTGGAGCGCGACCCCGACGAGATCGCCGCCACGATGTACCTGCGCACCGAACAACTGGCGCCGGGCCAGGAGCGCGTTGCGTTGAAGGAGTTGCACCTCAACCGCTGCCCCGCGTTGATGGCATGGCAGCACCTGCGCCAACCGGATTTCGAGCGCCTGGGCATTGACCCCGAGGCGGTGGCCGCCAACGCCAGGCGGTTGCAGGCCGTCGGCCCCGCCCTCGCCGAGAAGGTGCGGCGCGTCTTCGGCAAGGACGAACCGCGCGCACCCGCCGACGCGGATGCCTCGCTCTACGACGGATTCCTGGCCGATGGCGACAAGCGTCTGTTGCAGGACGTACGCTCCACGCCGCCGGAATCGCTGGGCGAGCGCAGCATTCCATTCCGCGACCAGCGCCTGTCCGAGCTGCTGTTCCGCTATCGGGCGCGCAACTGGCCGGCCACACTGACGCCGGAGGAGCGGCAACGCTGGGATGACTTCCGCCGCCGACGCCTGCGCGGCACTGCCGGTCTGTCGGAATACACCTTCGACAGCGTCCGCCAGGAACTGGGCGAACTGCGGGCCCATGGTGATCTCGATCCAAGGCAGCTGGCCCTTCTGGACCAGATCGAGGCCTGGACCAACGATCTTGATGCAGGCTTGTCCTGACGCGCGCAATACTGTCGCCCCGCCCGTCGACGCCCTACCATGAGCCAGTACTTCAGCGACGCCAGTTTCAAGTTCCTGCGCGGCCTGGCCCGGCACAACAACCGTGAGTGGTTCCTGTCGCACAAGGCCGATTACGAAAGCCACGTGCGCGCGCCCTTCCAGCGGCTGCTCACCGACCTGCAGCCGGCGCTGGCCGCCATCAGCCCGAATTTCCGGGCCGATTCGCGACCGGTGGGTGGATCGCTGTTCCGCATCCAGCGCGATACCCGTTTTGCCAACGACAAGGCGCCATACAAGCCGTGGCAGGGCGCGCGGCTGTTCCATGAGCGCCGGCGCGAAGTCGCTGCACCGTCTTTCTACCTTCACCTGCAACCGGGCGACTGCTTCATCGGCGCTGGACTGTGGCACCCGGAGACCGAGACCGTGCGCAAGGTGCGCCACTTCATCGTTGACAACCCGGGCAGCTGGAAGGCGGCGGCGCACGCCCCGACGTTCCGCAAACGCTTCGATCTGGAAGACAGCGAGATGCTGGTGCGCATGCCGCGCGGCTTTCCCGACGACTTCGAGTTCGCGGACGACCTTCGCCGCAAGAATTTCGTGGCATTCCGGGCGCTGGACGATGACCTGATGACCGGGCCGCGCCTGCTGCAGACGGTGGAGAAGGACCTCGCCGCGCTCGGCCCCTTCACCGACTACCTCTGCGCCGCCCTCGACCTCGAGTTCTGACGGTGTCGCCCGCGGATTTTCGACGTTACTCGCTGTTCTACCTGGGGTACTTCGGGGCACTGGGTGCCTTCACCCCCTACATTGGCCGCTGGGTGGTCGCCCAAGGGCACGGCGGCTACGTGGTGGGCGCCGCACTGGCGCTTTGGTACGGCGGCCGCATGCTGGCACCGCCCACGTGGTCGCTCTGGTCGGCCCGCAGCGCGGTCCCAGGCCGCTGGCTGGTGGCGGGATGCCTGCTGGCCCTGTTGGGTTTTGCGGCCCTCGCCGGCGCGACCGGTGTCGTGCCCATCTTCCTTGCCATTGCCTGGTTCGCGCTGTTCTTCAACGCGGTGATGCCGCAGTTCGAAGCGATGACGCTGTCCGCGCTTGCCCATCGCAGCCACGAATATGGGCGCATCCGGGTCTGGGGCTCCATCAGCTTTCTCGTGGTGGCGGCCAGTTACGGCTGGCTGTTGGACCGCTTGGGCGAAGGCGCGTTCGTCTGGCTGACGCTGCCGTGGCTGGCCCTCACCACGGCTGCCGCGTGGCTGCATCGGCACGACCGTCCGCATCACCCGCGTTCCACCGGCTCGAGTAGCCCGCCCCCGCCAGCGGCCGCAATGTCCGCAGCGGACGGGCAGCCAGCACACTCAGCCCCTGCGGCCACCAACTCGGATTCGGACTCAGGCGTCGGCGCGAACGCGCGCGACGCACTGCGCGCCCCACGCCCTCTGTGGCGAAGGCCGGGCGTCCGCAGCCTGCTGCTGGTGACGCTGTTGATGCAACTGGGCTTCGGCCCGTTCTATGTGTTCTATACCCTGCACCTGCAGGCGCAAGGCCACGACGGGACTGCCGTCGGCGTGCTGTGGGCCATCGGCGTGATCTGCGAAGTGGCCATGTTCTGGCTGGCGCCGAAACTGCTGCAACGCTTTGGCGCCTGGCGCGTGATGGCGACCTGCATGGCCTTCACCGTGGCGCGCTGGCTGATGGTGGCGTGGCTGGGGCCCTCTTTTGGCTGGATGGCCGTGGCGCAGACCGGGCACGCGCTCAGCTTTGCCGCGTTCCATGCCGGATGCATGCGCCGCATGGCCGAGCTGTTTCCCAAACGCCACGACATGGTGGCCGCGCAGGGACTGTTGTATGGCTTCAGCGGCGGGATTGGCGGGGTGCTCGGTGCGGGCCTGGCGTCGGTGGCCTGGCAGCACGGCGGGGGGCGATGGGCATTTGTCGCCGCCGCGTTGGCCACGCTGGTGGGCTGCATCGTGCTGCTTGCCTCGGCACGGTCGTTCCGTCAGCGGATATCCTCAGGGCAACGCACCGAGGAGTATGTGGAATGAAGAAGCTGCTGACTGTCGGCCTCGTGATCCTGGCCTTGCTGCTGGGTGTCTGGGCGTCGGGTCCGTTCCTGGCCGTCCATCAGATGCGCAAGGCCGTCGCGGCACAGGACACCGCGGCCCTGTCGCAGCACATCGATTTCCCCGCGCTGCGCGCCAACTTCAAGCAGCAACTGGACGACCACCTGGTCCGCCGCGCCGGAGCGGATGCACAGTCCAGCCTGCTCGGTGCCCTGGCCGTGCGGATGGCCGGTGGCCTCACCAATGGGCTGGTCGAGGTGCTGGCCACGCCGGCAGGCCTGGGCGCATTGATCGAAGGCCGCGGCCTGCTGCATCGCGTGACCGGCTCCGGCATCGACCCGGGCGACAGCTACGCGCACACCGGCCCCAGCGACCCGCTGGAAGGTGCCAAGTACCGCTTCGAGTCACTTTCGCGCTTCACCATCACGCTGCATCCGGAGTCGGAGCGACCGCTGGTGGTGGGAATGACCCGCGATGGCTTGCGCTGGCGCGTCACCGACATCCGCCTGCCGTTGGATGCCATGGCACTCCCCGGCGAATAAGCCGCAATTTCAGCGCGGATTGGCCACGCCGTGGGGCACGTGGCCGGCGGCGACGTGATCGCGCGCCGACACGATGTTGTGCTCGGAATCGTCGAAGAAGATGTCGGCGCCAAACGCCTCCAGGAAGGGGCCCTTCGCCCGCCCCCCCAGGAACAGCGCTTCGTCCAAGCGGATGCCCCAATCGCGCAGCGTGCGGATCACCCGCTCGTGCGCCGGCACCGATCGCGCCGTGACCAGCGCCGTGCGGATGGGAGCGGCTTCGCCGGTCGGGAACGCGGCCTGCAATCGATGCAACGCATCCAGGAACCCACGGAACGGCCCACCTGACAGCGGCTGCCCTGCATTCGCCCGCTCATAGGCGGCGAAGGCCGCGAGCCCGCCTTCGCGCGAGACCCGCTCGCCCTCGTCACCGAAGATCACCGCGTCACCGTCGAAGGCGATGCGCAGCTGGTCATGGCGGTGCTGCTGCGCCTGCGCAGGCAACAGCGTTGCAGCCGCGATGCCCGCGGCCAACGCGGCGCGCACGTCTTCGGCATGGGCGGACAGGAACAGGTCGGAGCCGAACGGCTTGATGTACGGGTACGGTGGCGCGCCATTGCTGAACGCCGCCCGCTTGATCGACAAGCCATGGTGTTCGATCGAGTTGAAGATACGCAGCCCTGTGTCCGCCGAGTTGCGCGAGATCAGGATGACCTCCACCCGCGGCGCTTCCGGGGGCGCACCTTCGTTGAGGCCCAGCAGCTTGCGTACCAGCGGAAAGGCGACGCCCGGCCGCAGAATGTCGTCCTCATGGCTACGCTGGAAGTCGGCATAGGCATCCAGCCCCTCGCGTTCGAACAACGCGTGGCTGTCCTCCATGTCGAACAACGTGCGCGAGGAGATGGCGACGATCAGCGGGTCGGCATTGGCGTCTGGCATGGGGGTATTGTGCCGCCTCTTGGTCTCGCCCGCTGAGACGGTATGGGACGCGCGAACCGGTTGGTCCGCGAAGTCGCTCCCCGATACTCGCTTGGTTCGCGGACCAACCGGTTCGCGCCCAGGCCGTGAAGGGGGACCAAGAGCCGTTGCTTTTGCTCTGGACTTCGACCACACCGTGGGAGGGCGGGTATCGGCAGGTTCGGGCACCGAGCGAATCTCGTGGAGCGAATGCCCGGACCTGCCGATACCCGCCCCCCTGAAACCTCACCCGCTGGTGAACTGCTCCGCCAACATCCGCTCCTCGAGGTTGTGCTCCGGGTCGAACAGCAGCGTGACCGTGCGGTCATGCGACTCGCGGATCACCACCTCCACCACATCGCGCACCTCGTGCGAATCCGCGGTGGCACTGACTGGCCGCTTGTACGGGTCCAACACCTGGAAACGCACCTCGGTGTCGGCCTTGAGCACCGCGCCGCGCCAGCGACGCGGCCGGAAGGCGGCGATTGGCGTGAGCGCCATGACGTTGGCACCCAATGGCAGAATCGGTCCGTGCGCGGAAAAATTGTAGGCGGTACTGCCCGCCGGCGTGGCCACCAGCACGCCGTCGCAGATCAGCTCGTCCAGCCGCGTCTGCCCATTGAGCTCGATGCGGATGTGCGCTGCCTGCCGCGTCTGGCGCAACAACGAGACCTCGTTGTAGGCCAACGACCCGACCGTGGCGCCCGATTCAGTTTGCGCCAGCATTTCCAGCGGGCGCAGCACGGCCGGCTCGGCCGCCTGCAGGCGTTCGAGCAGCCCGTCGGGGCTGTGGTGGTTCATCAGGAAGCCCACCGTGCCGAGCTTCATCCCGTACACGGGCTTGCCCAGCGTGCCGTGGCGGTGCAGCGTCTGCAGCATGAAGCCATCGCCGCCCAGGGCCACCACTACATCAGCCTCGGCGGGGGCATGCTGCCCATGGCGCTCGACCAGCTGGGCGAGCGCGCTCTGGGCGTCTTCGGTGTGACTGGCCAGGAAAGCGATGCGGGGCGTCTGGGTCATCGGAGGCTCCGGGTCATGCGGACAGCATAACCCGGAGTCCAGCCGCGACCGTTACACCCGCCTCGCTTACTCCGCCGCCGAGGCGAGCTGCGCCAGGCGACGCGCGGCGACCGACAAGGTCGGGTAGTCGAGCGACTTCTGGCTGAGCAGGTCGTTGAGCATCGTCAGGGTGAAGCGCAGGGTCGAGTCGTCACGCTGCATCCACGCCTCCACCTTCGCTTCCGGCGACTTTTTGCCACCACCGGCCAGGATCTGGCTGACCAGGCTGCGCTGTTGGGTGCCGAGCTCGTCGCGCAGCGCCCCACGGGCCAACGCCTGCCAGCGGCCATCCACGTCCAGCGCGTCGACCTGTTCGTACAGCCACGGCAGGTGCAACGCCGCACCGAGGGCGAAGTAACCCTTGGCCGCGTCGGTCGGGGTCAGCTTGCGCGCCTGCGCAATCTCGACGATGTCGCAGGCGAATTCCAGCGTCGGCAACGCAGCCAGCTGGGTCGCCAGCGCTGTCGGCACGCCCTTGGCCTTCCACTCGGCCAGGCGCGCGTCATACGCCGCGCGGCGGGCATCGGACAGCACGCCCGGCAGCGCTTCGCGAACCGACTTGATACCCTCGCCGTAGCGGGCCATCGCCGTGGTGATCTCGGGGATCGCGCCGGGGCGCGACAGGATCCAGCGGCTCATCAAACGCAGCAGCGTCCAGATGGTCTTCAGTGCGTCGATCTGCACGCTCTCCGGCACTTTGCCGTCCAGCGCGTCGATCTGCGCCCACAAGCCACGCGCATCCACCGCCTCGCGGGCGATGGTGTAGGCCTTGGCCACCTCGGCCGGCGTGCGGCCGGTGTCCTCGGTCATGCGCAGGGTGAATGTCGCGCCCATGCGGTTGACCATCGAGTTGGTCACGGCCGTGGCGATGATCTCGCGCTTCAGGCGATGACCTTCCATCACCTTGGCGTACTTCTCCTGCAGCGGCTGCGGGAAGTAGCGCACCAGTTCCTTGGACAGGTACGGGTCCTCCGGCACGTTGGAGTCCAGCAACTGCTGGAACAGCACCAGCTTGGAGTAGGACAGCAGCACCGACAGTTCCGGACGCGTCAGGCCCTGGCCGCGCGACTTGCGGTCGCTGATCTCGGCATCGGACGGCAGGAACTCGATCTGGCGGTCCAGCAGGCCCTGCGATTCCAGCGTACGGATGAAGTGTTGCTTGGAGCCAAGGCGGCTGAGGCTCATCCGCTCCATCAGGCTGATGGCCTGGTTCTGGCGGTAGTTGTCGTTGAGCACCAGCTCGCCGACTTCGTCGGTCATCGCCGCGAGCAGCTTGTTGCGGCCCTCGACGGTGAGCTTCTTCGACTGCACGACGTCGTTGAGCAGGATCTTGATGTTCACCTCATGGTCCGAGGTGTCCACGCCCGCCGAGTTATCGATGAAGTCGGTGTTGAGCAGCACGCCGTGCTGGGCGGCCTCGATGCGGCCCAACTGGGTCATGCCCAGGTTGCCACCCTCGCCCACCACCTTGCAGCGCAGGTCGCGGCCATTCACGCGCAGGGCGTTGTTGGCGCGATCACCGACGTCGGCGTGGGTCTCGCTGGCCGCCTTGACGTAGGTGCCGATGCCGCCGTTCCACAGCAGGTCCACCGGTGCCTTCAGGATCGCACTCATCAGGTCGGTCGGGCTCATCGCCGCGATCGATGCGTCGATGCCCAGCACCGCCTTGGCTTCGGCCGACAGCGGGATCGACTTGGCCGAACGCGGGAACACGCCTCCGCCCTTGCTGATCAGCTTGGCGTCGTAGTCGGCCCAGCTGGAGCGCGGCAGCTTGAACATGCGCTGGCGCTCCTTGAACGTCACCGCGGCATCCGGGTTCGGGTCAAGGAAGATGTGGCGATGGTCGAACGCGGCCAGCAGGCGGATGTGCTTGCTCAGCAGCATGCCGTTGCCGAACACGTCGCCCGACATGTCACCCACGCCCACCGCAGTGAAGTCCTGCTTCTGGCTGTCGCGGCCCATGGCGCGGAAGTGGCGCTTGACCGACTCCCACGCACCACGCGCGGTGATGCCCATGCCCTTGTGGTCGTAGCCCACCGAGCCACCCGAGGCAAACGCGTCGTCCAGCCAGAAGCCGTGTGCGCGTGCGATGCCATTGGCGGTGTCGGAGAACGTCGCGGTGCCCTTGTCGGCGGCCACCACCAGGTACGGGTCGTCGTTGTCGTGGCGTACCACGTTGAGCGGCGGCACGATCTTGCCGTCGACGATGTTGTCGGTGATGTCCAGCAGGCCGTTGATGAAGCGCTTGTAGCAGGCCACGCCCTCGTTGAACCACGCATCGCGGTCCACGCTCGGGTCCGGCAGTTGCTTGGCGAAGAAGCCGCCCTTCGAGCCCACGGGCACGATCACGGTGTTCTTCACCATCTGCGCCTTCACCAGGCCCAGCACCTCGGTGCGGAAGTCCTCGCGGCGGTCCGACCACCGCAGGCCGCCGCGGGCGACCGGCCCAAAACGCAGGTGCACGCCTTCAACGCGCGGGCCGTACACGAAGATTTCGCGGTACGGACGCGGCTTGGGCAGGTCCGGCACCTTGGACGAGTCGAACTTGAAGCTGACATAGTCGGCCGGGCCGCCATCGGCGCGCAGGCCGTCCTTGCGATCCATGTAGTAGCTGGTGCGCAGCGTGGCTTCGATCACGCCGATGAAGCTGCGCAGGATGCGATCCTCGTCCAGGCTGCTGACGCGGTCCAGCAGGCCCAGCAGGGCAGCGCGTGCAGCCTCGGTCTGCGCTTCGCGCTTGCCGGCGCGGGCATCGATAACCGGCTTGACCACCGCCATCACGGCCTCGTCGCCGCCCGCCAGTGCCTGGATCTGGCGGGTGAATTGCTCCATGCCCGCCTTGATCTCGGCCTTGCTCTCCTTGCCCGTCGACGGGTCGAAGCGGGCCTCGAACAGCTCGACCAGCATGCGAGCCAGCAGCGGGTAACGGTTGAAGGTTTCTTCCACGTAATGCTGCGAGAACGGCACGCCCACCTGCAGCAGGTACTTGCAGTAGGCGCGCAGCATGGCGACCTGTCGCCACGACAGACCCGCACCGAGCACCAGGCGGTTGAAGGCGTCGTTCTCCACTTCGCCGCGCCACGCGCGAACGAAGGCATCCTCGAACTGCGCGCGGTTGGCCTCGACGTCCAGGTCCTTGCTGGCCACGGCCACATCGAAGTCCTGGATGTAGGCGATCGTGTCGCCGGCCGCCACGCGGTATGGGTGCTCGGTGAGCACGCGCAGGCCCATGTTCTCCATCAGCGGCAGCGCGTCGGACAGCTGCAGGTCCGAGCCCAGGCGGTAGAACTTCAGGCGCAGGTCGCCGATGCCGTATGCGCGATACAGGCTCAGGCGCAGGTCGTCCTCGCCCTTGAGCGCGGACAGGTTCTCGACGTCATCGGCGGCGACTGCCACCGAAGCGCCTTCGATGTAACCGCGCGGAAGCGCGCGGCCCAGGCTGTTGGCCAGCTTGAGGCCCTTTTCCTCGCCGTGGCGCTTGACCAGCGCTTCGCGCAGGTCGTCCTGCCAATTGCGCACGATGGCGGCCAGCTCGGTTTCGATCGCGACGTTGTCCACCTCGCCCGTTTCGCCCGACTTCGGGCGCACGATCAGGTGCAACTGGGCCAACGGAGACTCACCCATCACCACGGACGAGTCGATGTGTTCACCGTGCAGCACGCGCTTGAGCATCGCCTCGATGCGCAGGCGCACGTCGGTGTTGAATCGCTCGCGCGGGATGTAGACCAGGCCGGAGAAGAAACGGCCATAACGGTCACGGCGCAGGAACAGCTTGCTGCGCACGCGCTCCTGCAGGCCGAGGATGCCGCTGGCAGTGCTCAGCAGTTCCTGCTCGTTGGCCTGGAACATCTCGTCGCGCGGCAGCGTCTCGAGGATGTGGCGCAGCGCCTTGCCGCTGTGGCTGTCCGGCGCCAGGCCGGACTGGGCCATCACGTACTCGTGGCGCTGGCGCACCAGCGGGATGTCCCACGGCCGGCGGGTGTAGGCGCTGGAGGTATACAGGCCGAGGAAGCGCTCCTCGCGCACCGGCTTGCCGTCCTTGTCGAAGGTCAGCACGCCGATGTAGTCCATGTAGCCCGGGCGATGCACGGTGGAGCGTGCGTTGGTCTTGGTCAGGATCAGCGCATCAACCGAACCGGACTGCGGCATGTAGTGCGCTGCCAGCGACGTCAGCAGGCGCGGCTTGCCCACTTCCTTGCCCCGCAGCAGGCCCAGGCCGGTGTCCTTCACCGCACGCAGCACTTCCTTGCCGCCTTCCTTCGCCACTTCGTATTCACGGTAGCCGAGGAAAGTGAAGTGATTGTCCGACGCCCAACGCAGGAACTCCTGAGCTTCCACGCGGCCCGCTTCGTCGACCGGCATCGTGCGGTTGACCAGGTCGTTGGCGACACCAGTCATCTTGTCGCGCATCTTCGACCAATCCGCGACGATGGCGCGGACGTCTTCCAGCACCTCATCGACCAGCGTCTTGATTGCTGCCATCGACTCCGGCGCCTGGCGATCGATCTCCAGGCACATCATCGACTCGGGTACGCCCTCACCCACCGTGGAGACCTTGCCGGCCTTGTCGCGGGTCAGCTTGACCACCGGATGGCCCAGCACATGCACGCCAATGCCGTGCTCGGCCAGCGCCATCGTCACCGAATCCACCAGGAACGGCATGTCGTCGTTGGAAATCTGCAGCGCGGTGTGCGGCGACTCCCAGCCCTGCTCCTTGCAGGTGGGGTTGAACAGGCGCACCAGCGCGGTGCCCGGCTTGCGCGTGCGCGCGAAGTCCAGGAAATCCATGGCCAGCGCGGCCCAGCCGTCGGCATCGTGCTGCGGCAGTTCATCCGCGCTCATGCGACGGTAGAAGGCATTCACGAAGGCCTCGGCTTCCGCATGGCGTGCCTTGGGCACGCGCTTGCGGACCGCAGCCAGGATCGGTTCAAGGGAGACGGCGTCGGTTTCGGCCACAGCAGCGCGGGCTTTACCGCGGGGTTTGGCTGGAGCTTTGGCGGCAGTACTCATGGGTACGGTAGTTCCAATGCAGTGAGGCCCACGCTTTCGCGCAGGCCAGTCGGGGAAAGTCAGCGGGGAACAACACCGTGGCACGCCTCGTCCGACCCTTTGGAGAGGTCGACAGAGACGCCGCGACGGGCGATCGGTTTATCGCGGCGATCGCCACCGCGATGCACATGGCAGGCGGTGGCGGGCGCGGCTTTGCCTTGCAGGCGTTTCATGGGAGATCAGCGCAGGCCGGTCTCGTTGCGGGCGATGACCAGGCGCTGGATCTCGCTGGTACCCTCATAGATCTCGGTGATCTTGGCGTCGCGGAAGTAACGCTCCAACGGCATTTCCTTCGAGTAGCCCATGCCGCCGTGGATCTGCACGGCCTGGTGGGCGATCCACATCGCCGCCTCGGACGCGGTCAGCTTGGCGATCGCCGCCTCGTTGCTGAAGCGGGCGCCGCCCTTCTCGAACTCGCCCTTCTGCCACGCCGCGCGCAGCGTCAGCAACGTGGCGGCATCGAGCTTGCACTTCATGTCGGCGATCTTGGCCTGGGTCATCTGGAAAGTGCCGATCGGCGCACCGAAGGCCTTGCGCTCCTTCACGTAGGCGAGGGTCGCCTCGTACGCGGCGCGTGCGATGCCCAACGCCTGCGAAGCAATGCCAATGCGGCCGGCATCCAGCACGCTCATCGCGATCCTGAAGCCCTCGCCCTCGGCACCCAGCACTTCGTGCGGCTGCACCACGTAGTCGGTGAACTCGATCTCGCAGGTGGCCGAAGCGCGGATGCCCAGCTTGGGCTCGGTCTTGCCGCGGTGGAAGCCTTCGCGATCGGTGTCGATCATGAATGCGGTGATGCCGCGCGCGCCCTTGTCCGGGTCGGTCATCGCGAACAGCACGATGTACTTGGCCACCGGGCCGGAAGTGATCCAGCTCTTCTTGCCGTTGACGACGTAGGTGCCATCAGCCTGCTTGGTGGCCTTGCAGCGCATGGCGGTGGCGTCGGAACCCGACTGCGGCTCGGTCAGCGCGAAGGCGCCGATTTCACGGCCTTCGGCGATCGCACGCACGTAGAGCTGCTTCTGCTCCTCGGTGCCGAACTTGAGGATGCCGTTGCAGAACAGTGAATTGTTGACCGAGACGATGGTCGAGTGCGCCGCGTCGGCGTGCGCGATTTCGATCATGGCCAGGACGTAGCTGATCGGGTCCATGCCGGCGCCGCCATACTCGGCCGGCACTTCGATGCCCATCAGGCCGTTTTCGCCCAGGGTGCGGATGTTGTCCAGCGGGAACTCGCCGGTCTTGTCGTGGTGCTCGGCACTCGGAGCAATTTTTTCCTGGGCGATACGGCGCGCCACGTCCTGGATCATCAACTGCTCTTCGGTAAAGCGGAAATCCACGAAAGCACCTCGACTGGCTGTTGGGCGGCGTGCGCCCGCGATTGGTTACGTTTGCAATTGTAGCCGTCCCTGTTGCCGAACCCCAATGATCAAGGTCACGCGGCTTGACCCTCGCCACCGCACCGGCCACAATTATCGCTATATCGCGATAGATTGATTAAAGGTGCTCAATGGATCTGGAAGGCTGGTCGTCCCGACTCAAGGTATTCGCCGACGCCACCCGCGTGCGACTGCTGGCCCTGCTGGAACGCGAGGAACTGACCGTGGCGGAGCTTTCCGCCATCACCCGCCTGGCCCAGCCGCGGGTGTCCACCCACCTGGCCAAGCTGAAGGAAGCCGGGCTGGTGCGCGATCGCCGCGCGGGCGTATCGGCCTACTACCGGTTCGACGACACCGCCCTGGACACGGCGCAGCGCGCATTGTGGCAAACCCTGCGCGAGGGTAGCGACGATCCGCTGCTGCGCCAGGACGCCGACCGCGTCACCGAGGTGCTGGCCAGTCGCGCCGCCGACCAGAACTGGGCCGACTCGGTGGCCGGCGACATGGAGCGCCATTACTCGCCCGGGCGTACGTGGGAAGCCATGGCGCGCTCGGCGCTGCCGCTGCTGGAGCCCGGGGACGTGCTGGACATTGCTTCCGGCGATGGCGTGCTGGCCGAACTGCTGGCCCCGCATTCGCGCCGTTACGTGTGCCTGGATTCCAGCACGAAGGTAGTGCTGGCCGCCTCCGAGCGCCTGCGCAAGCTGAAGAACGTGGAGGTCCGCGAGGGCGATATGCACGCCCTGCCCTTCGCTGACGAACAGTTCGACCTCGTCGTGCTGATGCACGCGTTGACCTACGCCGAGCACCCGGCACAAGCAGTGCTGGAAGCCTCGCGCGTGCTGCGTCCCGGCGGCCGATTGCTGCTGACCAGCCTGGCCAAACATGAGCATCGCACCGCGGTCGAAGGCTTTGGCCACGTCAACCTGGGCTTCAGCGAGAAGGAGCTGAGCCGTTTTGCAAGCCGCGCCGGTTTCGACATCGTCTCCTGCGAGACCGTCACCCGCGAGCGCCGTCCGCCCCATTTCGAAGTCATCGCGCTCATTGCGCGCAAGCCGCTGGTTGCAAGGTAGGCAGTCCCGCATGAACACCCTCCCCTGGCTCAACCCCGCCCGTGCCGAAGCCCTGCAGCAGCAGTTGCGCGAACGCATCCTGATCATCGACGGGGCGATGGGCACCATGATCCAGCGGCACCAGCTGGAGGAAGGCGACTATCGCGGCGAACGCTTCGCCGAGGGCTATGACCGCCTGTGGTCGCCAACGAGCGGCCACGCCCACGGCGAAGGTTGCGGCTGCGGCCACGACCAGCGCGGCAACAACGACCTGCTCAGCCTGACCCGTCCGGACATCATCACCGGCATCCACCGCCAGTATCTCGATGCGGGCGCGGACCTGATCGAAACCAACACGTTCAATTCGACCACCATTTCGCTGGCGGACTACGGCCTGCAGCACCTGGCGCGCGAGTTGAACGTCGAAGGCGCGCGCCTCGCCCGCGCGGCCTGTGACGAAGCTGAAATCCACGACCCATCCCATCCGCGCTTCGTGATCGGCGTGCTGGGGCCGACCAGCCGCACCGCCTCTCTCAGCCCGGACGTCAATCGCCCGGGTTTCCGCGCCATCAGCTTCGACGAGCTGCGCGTGGCCTACCGTGAGGCCGCCGACGGGCTGATCGACGGTGGTGCCGACATCCTGATGGTGGAGACCGTGTTCGACACGCTCAACGCCAAGGCCGCGCTGTTCGCCATCGAGGAGGCTTTCGAGGCCCGTGACGCCCGCCTGCCAGTGATGATCTCCGGCACCATCACCGATGCCTCCGGCCGCACCCTATCGGGGCAGACGGCCGAGGCATTCTGGTACTCGCTGCGCCATGCGCAACCCTTGGCCATTGGCCTGAACTGCGCGCTGGGCGCCAAGGACCTGCGCGTGCATGTCGACGTGCTGGCCCAGGTGGCCGATGCCTACGTCAGTTGCCATCCCAACGCAGGCCTGCCCAATGCGTTTGGCGGCTACGACGAGACGCCGGAAGACATGGCGGCCGTGCTTCGCAGCTTTGCCGAGGCGGGCCTGCTGAACCTGGTGGGCGGCTGTTGCGGCACCACGCCAGAGCACATTGCCGCCATCGCCGAGGCGGTGGCCAACGCGCCTCCGCGTGTGCGCCCTGACCTGGAGAACGCCGCGTGACTGGCTGCAATCGTACGTTGTCCGTGAACCGCTCCAGCTGGGCCGTACCGGCCAACCGCACGTCCCCCTCTGTTCGTGATCTCCGGCCGTCCACGGCCGCAGGCAACTGAATCCCATGCAATCCCTCCCCCGCCAAACCCGCCTCAGCGGCCTCGAGCCGCTGCAGATCACCCCTCAGAGCAACTTCGTCAACGTTGGCGAGCGCACCAACGTCACCGGCTCGGCGCAGTTCAAGAAGCTGATCCTCGAAGGTCGCTTTGACGAGGCCGTGGTCGTTGCCCGCCAGCAGGTGGAGAACGGCGCGCAGGTCATCGACGTCAACATGGACGAGGGCCTGCTCGATTCCGAACAGGCAATGGTCACCTACCTCAACCTGATCGCCGCCGAGCCCGACATTGCGCGGGTGCCGGTCATGGTCGACAGCTCCAAGTGGAGCGTGATCGAGGCCGGGCTGAAGTGCCTGCAGGGCAAGGGCATCGTCAACTCCATCTCGATGAAGGAGGGCGAAACCGAATTCCTGCGCCAGGCACGGCTGGTGCGCCGTTATGGCGCGGCGGTGGTGGTCATGGCCTTCGACGAGACCGGCCAGGCCGACACCGTCGAACGCAAGGTCGAGATCTGCTCGCGCGCCTACAAACTGCTGACCGAGGAGATCGGCTTCCCGCCGGAAGACATCATCTTCGACCCCAACGTGTTCGCGGTCGCCACCGGCATCGAGGAGCACAACGACTATGCGGTGGCCTTCATCGAGGCCTGCCGCGAGCTGAAGCGGCGACATCCCTTCAGCCACATCTCCGGTGGCGTCTCCAACGTCTCATTCTCGTTCCGCGGCAACGAGCCGGTGCGCCAAGCCATCCATGTCGTGTTCCTGTACCACGCCATCAAGGCGGGCATGGACATGGGCATCGTCAACGCCGGCGCGCTGCCGCTGTATGACGACCTCGATCCGCTGCTACGCGAGCGCGTCGAAGACGTGGTGTTCAACCGCCGAGCCGATGCCACCGAGCGGCTGCTCGAGATCGCCGACCGCTACAAGGGCAAGAAGGGCGAGAAGAAGGTCGAGGACCTGGCCTGGCGCGACAAGCCGGTACGCGAGCGCCTGAGCCATGCGCTGGTACACGGCATCGACCAGTACATCGAGGGCGACACCGAGGAGGCACGAGCGCTTTCGACCCGTCCGCTCGACGTGATCGAAGGCCCGTTGATGGACGGCATGAACGTGGTCGGCGACCTGTTTGGCGCCGGCAAGATGTTCCTGCCGCAGGTGGTGAAGTCCGCGCGCGTGATGAAAAAGGCGGTGGCCTACCTGCTGCCTTACATCGAGGCCGAGAAGCTGCGTACCGGCGACGCTGGCAAGTCCAACGGCAAGATCGTGATGGCCACGGTCAAGGGCGACGTGCACGACATCGGCAAGAACATCGTCGGCGTGGTGCTGGCCTGCAACAACTTCGAGGTCATCGACCTGGGGGTGATGGTGCCGGCGCAGACCATCCTGGATGCCGCCGTGCGCGAGAACGCCGACCTGGTCGGCCTGTCCGGGCTGATCACGCCCTCGCTGGAGGAGATGAGTCACGTTGCGCGCGAGATGCAGCGCCAAGGGCTGAGCATGCCGCTGATGATCGGCGGCGCCACCACGTCGCGCGCGCACACCGCACTCAAGATCGATCCGCATTACCAGGCGCCCACGGTGTGGGTGAAGGACGCCTCGCGTGCGGTGGGCGTGGCGCAGTCGCTGATCAGCGTGGACCTGCGCGATGCGTTCGTCGCCGCCAATGCCTCCGATTACGCGGAGATCCGTGAGCGTCACCGCAACCGCGGCGACGGCAAGCGGCTGGTATCGCTGGAGAAGGCGCGCGCACAGCGCTTCGACGGCGATTGGGCTGACTACGCCCCGCCCGCGCCCAACCAGCCCGGCCTGCATGTGTTCGACGACTGGCCGCTGGACGACCTGGTCGAGCTGATCGACTGGACTCCTTTCTTCCAGGCATGGGAGCTGGCCGGCCGTTTTCCGGCCATCCTTGATGACGAGATCGTGGGCACGCAGGCACGCGAGTTGTACCGCGACGCCCGTACCATGCTCGACCGCATCGTCAAGGAGAAGTGGCTGACCGCCAAGGCGGTATTTGCGTTGTGGCCCGCGCACGCGGTGGGCGACGACGTAGTGCTTGATGTGGAAGGCCACGCGGAGGCCCTGCACTTCCTGCGCCAACAGGCCGACAAGCCAGTCGAGCGTCCCGACTTCTGTCTCGCCGACTTCGTCGCGCCGCTCGACAGCGGACGCCAGGACTGGATCGGCGGTTTCGCGGTGACCGCCGGCATCGGTATCGAGGAACATGTCGCCCGCTTCGAAGCCGACCACGACGACTACAACGCCATCCTGCTCAAGGCCTTGGCCGACCGCCTCGCCGAAACGCTGGCCGAACGCCTGCATCAACGCGTGCGCACCGAATTCTGGGGCTACGCGCCCGACGAGTCGCTCGACAGCGAGGCGTTGATCGACGAGCAGTACCGTGGCATCCGCCCCGCCCCCGGCTACCCGGCCTGCCCCGAGCACAGCGAGAAGGCCACGCTGTTCCGCCTGCTCGATGCCGAGCAGCGCATCGGCTTGCGCCTGACCGAAAGTTTCGCGATGTATCCGGCAGCGGCGGTATCCGGCTACTACTTCAGCCACCCCGGCAGCCAGTACTTCGTGGTTGGCCGCGTGTCGAAAGAGCAGGCGGAGGACTACGCGCGGCGCAAGGGCGTCACCCTCGCACAGGCAGAGCGTTGGCTGGCGTCCAACCTGGATTACGACCCGGAGTAAACGTTGCCTAGTCCGCCGCGGCCGCGGCCTCGCGGCCCTGCTGGCGGATCAGCGCTTCCTCGCGGGCGTCGTTGATCGCGTGCCGCACGCTGTCGACGTCGGCCACCGTGGTGTCGTGCTCGAACTCGCCGGTGAGCTCGCTATTCGGATGCAGCTCGCCAGCCTCGAACAACGCCCACATCTCTTCCGCGTACCAGGTGTCCAACAGATCGGGCGCCCAACGGCCCAGACTGGCGGTGATGTTGTTGACGTCGCGCAACAGCATCGTGCGCGCGGCATTGTTGCCCGCGGCGCTCACCACCTGCGGGAAGTCGATGATGACCGGGCCATCAGGTGCGACCAACACGTTGTACTCCGACAGGTCGCCGTGGATCAGCCCGACGCACAGCATCTTCACGATGTGGCGGACCAGGAACCGGTGGAAGCCGCGCGCCTGGTCCGGCGCAAGCTCCACCTCGCCCAGCCGGGGCGCGGAATGGCCGTCGGCGTCGGTCACTAGTTCCATCACAAGCACGCCGTGGTAGTAGCCAAAGGGCTCGGGAACGCGTACGCCCGCATCGCGCAACTGGTACAGCGCGTCTACCTCGGTATTCTTCCAGGCGGTCTCCTGCTGCTTGCGCCCATACTTGCTGGCCTTGCCGATGGCACGGGCCTCGCGGCTGCCGCGCACCTTGCGGCCCTCCTGGTACTGGACCCGCTGCTGGAAGCTGCGCTGGGCCATGTCCTTGTAGACCTTGGCGCAACGGACGTCATCGCCTGAGCGCACCACGTACACCGCCGCCTCCTTGCCGCTCTTGAGGGGACGCATCACTTCGTCGATCACGCCGTCGTCGATCAATGGCTGCAAGCCGGGGGGAGTCTTCATGGGTTCCTGAACATGGAGCGGCGGCGACAACCCATTTCCAGATCATCGGGCCGCATATCATTACACTTGCAGCCCGTCGCCACGAATCCGGTCATGTCCGAACCTACCCGCCTCGACAAACGCATCGCCGAGTTGCTTGGTTGTTCCCGTGCGGACGCCCAGCAGTACATCGAAGGCGGCTGGGTGCTGGTCGATGGCCAGGTCGTGGAGGAACCGCAGGCCATGGTGGCTGCGCAGAAGTTGGAGCTCGCACCCGGTGCCCGCCTGGAGCCCATCGAGCCGGCCACGATGCTGCTGCACAAGCCCGCTGGCGTGGATATCCAGGACGCGGCGGCCTTGGTGACGCCCGCGACACGCGCCGAGGGCGATATGTCGGAAGTGCGCATGCTCAAGCGCCATTTCCACCGGCTGGCGCCACTGATGCCGCTGGACGCTGAAGCCAGTGGCCTGCTGGTGCTCACCCAGGACGGCCGGGTCCGCCGCCGGTTGACCGAAGAATACGCGCTCATCGAGCAGGAGTTCGTGGTCGAGGTGGCTGGCAGCATCGCGCCCTACGGCATGAGCAGGCTCGCCAATGGCCTTCACTACCGTGGCAGCGCACTGCCACCGTGCAAGGTCAGCTGGCAGAACGAGACCCGGCTGCGTTTTGCCATCAAGGCCGTGCAGCCCGGGCAGTTGCGCCACATGTGCCGCGAGGTCGGGCTCGATGTGGTCTCCATCCGGCGTTTGCGCATCGGCCGGATCTCGCTGAACAAGATGCCGGTGGGAGAATGGCGTTATCTGCCGGTCGGCGAAAAGTTCTGACTGTGCGATGTCTGCCGGTGGCGATCGCCACCCGACTGACCTGCATGGGGCGCGCATCACCGCGCCCCATGCCCCTCACCAGACCAGGTCGTCCGGCACCTGGAACGCCGGGTCGCTGTACGGGTCTTCTTCGGCGGGCGCATTCGGATCCACCTTGAGCGCCACTGCCTGCGCGAAAATCGCCTCGGCCTGCGCAAGCACCTCGGCGGTCACCAGCAGGTAGCGCCCCTCCAGTTGCACCACGCCCAACTCGCCGGCGTTGAGCGCCTTCAGCTGTTCGGCGGTCACGTAGATGCGCTTGATCTTGCCGCCGTAGGGAAAATGGCGTGCGATCTCGGCATCGGCCACGTTCAGGCCCTTGTCCTTGATGAACTCGGCCAGCTTGGCGCGGGCCTCGCGCTTGATCCGCGCTTCTTCCTGCTTCGCCTTTTCCGCGGCGATGCGTTCGTCCTTCTCGCGTTGGGCGCGGATGGCGTAAGCCTTGGCAAGGTCAATGTCTTCGCGGCTCGCGGGTTTGCCGGACTTCTGCCCCTGGGGTCGCCCACCGCCGGGGTGGCCGGGTCGCCCCTGTTCCCCCTTTCCACCACCACCGCGCGGGTGCGGGTGACCACCCGGACGCCCCTTTCCGCTGTCGCGGGCCGGACCCGACTTGCCCGTGCCAGGCCTGCCCGCACCGGGCTTGCCAGCACTGGGCTTGTCGGAACGCTCGGGTTTGGCCGGTGCGGTGAATCCGAGGCCGAGCAGCTGGTCGCGAAGGCTGTTGCTCATGGTGTCTCTCTTGCGTGATGCATCCGCGCCGCACGTAAGCACCGCAGCGGCCAACGGACAGGTATCAATAGTGCGGCGGAGGCGGTTCGCTGGCGGGATCGCCGGTCAGCGGCGCATTCGACATCGCCAGGCGAAGCTGCTTCAGCTCTTCCAGCACGCGGTGCAGCAACAGCGCGTTGCGCGTCTCGTCATTGCGAGCCGCGGCCAGGGCGTCACTCAGTTCAGTCAATGAGTGCTCCTGGAACGCGAGCCGTGTTTCCAGGTCCACCAGCCGCTGTTCAAGCTCGCCGCTCATGCGCTCGCCTGGATCGATCGGCCACGACCGATGCCGTAATACGCCAGACCCAGCGCTTCCAGCTCGTCCGGGTGGTACAGGTTGCGACCATCGAACACCACCTTGTCGCGCAGCGCATCGCGCACGCGGGCGAAGTCCGGACTGCGGAATTGCTTCCATTCGGTCACCACCACCAGCGCGTCCACGTCCACCAGCGCCTGGTAGGCCGAATCGCACAGCAGCAGGTCATCACGCTCGCCGAAGATACGCTGCGCCTCGTGGTGCGCCTCCGGGTCGTACGCGCGCACCTTGGCGCCCGCCCCCCACAACTTCGCCAGCAGCGTGCGGCTGGACGCTTCGCGCATGTCGTCGGTGTTGGGCTTGAACGCCAGGCCCCACACGGCCACGGTCTTGCCACGCAGCGCCTCGACGCCGCCGTAATGGCGCGCCATCAACTCGAACAGGTGGCCCTTCTGCCGGTCGTTGACCGACTCCACCGAATTCAGCAACTCGGCGTTGTAACCGTACTGCTGCGCCGTCTTGGCCAGCGCCTGCACGTCCTTGGGGAAGCAGGAACCGCCATAGCCGGCGCCGGGATAGATGAAGTGCCAGCCAATGCGCGGGTCCGAGCCAATACCCTGCCGCACCATCTCGATGTCCGCGCCGACGCGCTCGGCGATGTTGGCGATCTCGTTCATGAAGCTGATCTTGGTCGCCAGCATCGCGTTGGCGGCGTACTTGGTCAGCTCGGCCGAGCGCACGTCCATCACCACGATGCGCTCGTGGTTGCGGTTGAACGGCGCGTACAGGCGCTTGAGCTTCTCCACCGCGCCGGCATCGTCGGCACCGATCACGATGCGATCCGGGCGCATGCAGTCGTTGACCGCATCGCCCTCCTTCAGGAATTCGGGGTTGGACACCACGTGGAATGCGATGTCCTGGCCACGCGTGGCCAACTCGGCGGCAATCGCCGCGCGCACCTTGTCCGCGGTGCCCACCGGCACGGTGGACTTGTCCACCACCACCGCGGGTTTGCCCAGGTGCTGGCCAATGGTGCGGGCCACGGCCAGCACGTACTTCAGGTCCGCGCTGCCGTCCTCGTCCGGCGGAGTGCCCACCGCGATGAACACCACGTCGCCATGGGTGATGGCCGCTGCAGCATCGGTGGTGAAACGCAGGCGCCCCGCGGCATGGTTGGCCTTCACCATCGGCTCCAGCCCCGGCTCGAAGATCGGGATGATGCCGTTGTTCAGGCCCTCGACCTTGGCCGCGTCGATGTCGACGCAGACCACGTCGTGGCCGACATCGGCCAGACAGGTACCGGTGACCAGGCCCACATAGCCGGTGCCGAAAATGGTGACGCGCATTCCTTGGAATCCTTCAGTGCGATGACGCAACAAACTGCCCGACGCAGGGCGACCGCTGCATCACAGCGATCGCCCGCGCGGCTTACTTCTTGCTCGGCTGCACCACGTCCTGCAGCTCGACCTCGAACACCAGCGTCTCGTTCGGACCGATCGGGCCGCCCGGGGTGCCGGCTTCGCCATAGCCCAGCTTGGCCGGGATCCAGAACTTGTACTTGCTGCCCACGGTCATCAGTTGCAGGCCTTCCTGCCAGCCCGGGACCACACCCTGCAACGGGAACACCACCGGCTCGCCCCGATCGTAGGAGCTGTCGAAGGTCTTGCCGTCCAGCAGGGTGCCCTTGTAATGCACCTTCACCACGTCGGTCGCCTTCGGCTTGGCGCCGGTGCCCTCGGTGATGACCTGGTACTGCAAGCCGGAGGCCGTGGTCTTCACGCCTTCCTTCTTGCCGTTCTCGGCCAGGAACTTGGTGCCGTCCTCGGCGTTCTTCTTGGCCTTGGCCATCATCTCGGCGATGCGCTTGGCCTGGATCTTCTGGCCGAAGGCCTCGCGGATGGCCTGCGCCTGCTTGTCGTCGACCAGCGCCTTTTCACCGGCCACGCCGGCCTTCAGGCCCTTGATCATGGCGTCGAGGTCGTACTCGCCCTTGGCGGGCTCCAGCGACTTGGCAATGTCCAGGCCGATCACGTAGCCGGACTGAGCCTTCTCACCCTCCAGGCCCGGAATCTTGGTCGCCGTGGAGGCTGAGGTCTCGGCGTCAGCGGCGGTGGTGCCCTCGGCCTTCTCGGCGGGCTTGTTGCAGGCGGCCAACGCCAGGGTGGCGGCGGCCAGTACGGCGATATGACGCACGGATTGCTTCATGGAACAGGACTCCATCGTGATGCGACGACCGCCGCGCCGACGGGGGCCGGTGCGGCGGAGGGGGCACGGAAACGTGCCGTCGGAATGTGTCGGGAGTGGACTGAACGTACCGTTACGGCACGATCGCCATCAGCTCAACGTCGAACTGCAGCGTGGCGTTCGGACCGATCGGGCCGCCCGGGGTTCCGCGCGCGCCGTAGGCCAGCTCACCCGGGATCCAGAAGCGGAACTTGCTGCCCACCGGCATCATCGCCACGCCTTCGGTCCAGCCGGCGATGACCTGGTTCAGCGGGAACTCCGCCTCCTGGCCGCGATCGTACGAGCTGTCGAACACGGTGCCGTCCAGCAGGGTGCCGTGGTAGTTCACACGCACCTTGTCGGTGGCCTGCGGGCGCGGACCCGAACCCTGGCGCAGCACCATGTACTGCAGGCCCGACGGCGTGGTGAACACGCCCTTGACCGACTTGTTCTTGGCCAGGAAGGCGTCACCCTCGGCCTTGTTCTTCTGCGCCTGCTCGCCAGCACGCGCCTGCGCCTTGGCCTGCATGCGCTGGGAGAAGGCCTCGCGGATGGCATTGGCCTCGGCTTCCGGCAGCAGCGACGGCTGCTTGGCCAGCGCGGTGCGCACCGACTGCATCAGCACCGGCAACTCGATTTCTTCCTTGATGCCGGCCAGCGAACGGCCAACGTCGGCGCCCACGAGATAGCCGACCTTGTCCTTGGCAACCTCGGGGGCCTGGGTGCCCGGAGGCGCCTTGCCCATGCGCACGCCAATGCGTTGCATCAGCGCGCTGCCCACGGCCTGCGCATCCTTGTCCTCCAGCAGCGGCTTGCCACCGTCAAAGGCGTTCTTGACCGCACGCTCGAAGGCAGCGACGTCGAGGTCCGGGCCCACCGGCGCGATCGAGGTCGCGACGTCCTGGCCGATCATGTAGCTGACCTTTTCGCGGTCGTTGGTAAGCACGGTCTTTCCCTGGGCAATGGCAGCGGCGCCGGTCAGCGTTGCTGCGGTGGTGATCAACACGGCCAGGCCGCGCGCGAAAGCATTCATTCCGAGACTGCTCCTGTCGGATACGCCGCTGGCGCGGCGCGAAGTTCCCATTGTCGCGACCTGCGACCCGTACGGCAATCGGCCTCAGCGCTGGGCGGGCCGGGGCGCCTTCAGTGCCTGCTCGATGGCGGCCACGATGACTTTGTCATCCGGCTTGGTGCGGCTGCCCCAACTGGCGACCAGGCGCCCGTCGCGGTCGATGAGGTACTTGTGGAAGTTCCACTTCGGCACTTCGCCCGAGGCCTGCGCCAGCGCCTTGTAGAACGGAGTGGCCTGCTCGCCCACGACGTGCACCTTCTCGAACATGGGGAACTTCACCCCATAGGTGAGCGTGCAGAACTCCTGGATCTGCTTCTCGTCGGTGAATTCCTGTTCGCGGAAATCGCCCGAGGGGAAGCCGAGCACGGCAAAGCCCTTGCTCTTGTACTTGGCGTGAAGCGCTTCCAGTGCTTCGAATTGCGGTGTGAAGCCGCACTTGCTGGCGGTATTGACCACAAGCAGCACCTGTCCGCCGTAAGTCTTTTCCAGATTGACCGGGGTTTTGCCCGCAAGGGGGCGGTAGCTGTGGGCCAGCAGGCCGGAGGCGGCAAGCGCCGCGCCCGCGACTACCAGGGAGACAGCTGCCACGGCTGCCAGAACGGTATTTCGGGTCATGTGAAGGACCTGGACCGGGGTTGGGCCCCAAGTATGACTTCAGTTGGGTTGGCGGTGCTTGACGGGGCGTGTTTTGGTGTTATAGTTGCATACAACACCGGTTTACTAACGAGCAGGACGTTCACATGAACAACGCGCTCCGCCACACCGCCCTGACCCTCGCCGCCGCCAGCGCCCTGCTGGTGCTGGTCGCCCTGCCTTCGGACCCCAGCCCGGCCCAGCCCGCCTCCGGCCTGCCGAATCCGCTCGCGACCGTCCCCGGCGCCATCCCCTCCACGGCCGCCCTCGGCCTGTCCAGCACGGACGGCGTCGCGGAGGCCCCCAAACGCGTGATCAGGAAGAGTGCGCGCCACCGCCGGCAGACGTTGGTCATGCCCTTTTTCTCATTCGCACAGCGGGGTTGACCATGACCGCAATTCAATGGAGCGATGGCGCTCCCATCTATCGCCAGCTGAAGGAACGCGTCATCGCCATGATGCTCGATGGCGTCCTCAAGCCCGGCGACGCCCTGCCCTCCGTCCGGCAGGTCGCCGCCGAGTACCAGCTGAATCCAATCACCGTCTCGCGCGCCTATCAGGAACTGGCGGACGAGGCTCTCGTAGAAAAGCGCAGGGGACTGGGCATGTACGTTACAGAAGAGGCTGCAAGGAAGTTGCTCGTCAATGAACGTGAACGCTTCCTTCGCGAGGAATGGCCGCTGGTGCTGGAGCGTATCCAGCGCCTGGGGCTGTCCATGGAAGAGCTGATGGGGCCGAAGGCCATCGGAGGCACGGCATGAACACCATGGCCAATGTCGCCACCGGCTCGGTGGTCACCGCCCGCAACCTGCGCAAGGCCTACAAGAACAAGGTGGCGCTGGACAACACCTCGTTCTCCATCCCCACCGGGCGCATCATCGGGCTGATCGGGCCCAACGGCGCGGGCAAGACCACCGCGCTGAAGGCCGTGCTCGGGCTGATCCCGTTCGAAGGCGAGCTGAGCGTGCTGGGCCGTGACCCGCGCACCCAGCGCGACGACCTGATGCGTGACGTGTGCTTCATCGCCGACGTGGCGGTGCTGCCGCGCTGGATCCGGGTCAAGGAAGCCATCGAGTTCGTGGCCGGCGTGCACCCACGCTTCGACCGGGCCAAGTGCGAGCGTTTCCTCGAGCACACCCAGCTCAAGCCCAACCTGCGCGTTCGCGAGATGTCCAAGGGCATGATCGTGCAGCTGCACCTGGCGCTGGTGATGGCCATCGACGCCAAGCTGCTGGTGCTGGACGAGCCGACGCTGGGCCTGGACATCCTCTACCGCAAGCAGTTCTACCAGCGCCTGCTGGAGGACTACTTCGACGAGGAAAAGACCATCATCGTCACCACCCACCAGGTCGAGGAGATCGAGCACATCCTCACCGACGTGATGTTCATCCGCGACGGCAAGGTGGTGCTGGACAACGACATGGAGTCGTTGGGCGACCGCTTCATCGAGGTGCTGGTGGATACCGCGCACCTGGAGTCCGCCCGCGCCCTCAAGCCGATCGACGAGCGCTCGCTGCCGTTCGGCAAGACCGTGATGCTGTTCGACGGCGTGCCCGTTGCCCAGCTGGAACCGCTCGGTGAAACCCGCACGCCGGGCCTGGCCGACCTGTTCGTCGCCACCATGAAGGGGACCTACGCATGAATGCCGTCGTCGAAACCCATGTGCGTGCCCCCGTGGCCGCACCGCATCCCACCCACAAGCTGAAACTGCTGCTCAAGCGCGAGTTCTGGGAGCACAAGGGTGGTTTCCTCTGGGCCCCTCTTGTGGCCGGCGGCATCTTCCTGCTGCTGAGCATGATGGGCGCCGGTGTCGGCGAAGCCTTCCTGCGCAAGGCACCCGACCACGCCACCGTCAACGTCGAAGGCAGTAGCTTCCGCATCAACGGACTCGACCTGTCGCAGCTGACCGAAAAGCTGGGGCCGGAGGAACTGCGCGAGTTCGGCGGCGTGATCGACGCCAGCCTGTACATGGCAGCCAGCTGGCCGCTGATCGTGCTGACCTTCGTCGTGTTCTTCTACTGCCTGAGCTGCCTCTACGACGACCGCAAGGACCGCAGCGTGCTGTTCTGGAAATCCCTGCCGGTCTCCGATCGCGACACCGTGCTGTCCAAAGTGGCCAGCGCCGTGGTGGTGGCACCAGCCCTCGCGATAGCGGCAGGCATCGCGACCATGTTCGGTTCGCTGGTGCTGTACAGCGGCCTGGTGCTGCTGCACGGGGGCAACCCGCTGACGCTGCTGTGGGGCCCAGCCAGCCCGCTGACCGTGGCCGGCAACATGATCGCCTCGTTGCCGGTGTACGCCCTGTGGGCCATGCCGACCGTGGGCTGGCTGATGCTCTGCTCGGCCTGGGCGCGCAGCAAGGCGTTCCTGTGGGCGGTGATGATCCCGGTGTTCGCGGGCATCTTCGTCACCTGGTTCGACATGATGCAGCTGTTCAACCTCGAGGCGACCTGGTTCTGGAAGAACGTCGTGGCCCGTGTGTTGTTCAGCGTCGCGCCGGGCACCTGGTTCGATGCGGCGCGCATTGGCCACGTGGACGCCGAGGGCCCGCAGGCGGTGCATGCACTGGTCAACCTGCAGACCACCTACTCCACCCTGGCCTCGCCCTCGCTGTGGATTGGCGTGGTGGCCGGTGCGGCAATGATCCTGGGCGCGATCCGCCTGCGCCGGTGGCGTGACGAGGGCTGATGCCCTCGTCGCTCCCCCACTCCTTCACTCAAGGCCCCACGTCATGAAGCACGTACGCATCGCGACCCTCACCCTGCTGGCCTGCGTTCCCCTGCTGGGCGCATGCCGCCAGCAGTCCGCTCCGGCACCGGCAGAACCCGCCGACGCCCCTGCCACTGCGCTGGGCAAGGTGGTGGATGAAGCCACCCAGAAGGCCCGCGCCAAGCTCGCCAACGAGCCCATCACGCTGTCGAGCGACAACGGCAACCTGCCCAAGGCGGAGATCTCCCCGAAGGGCGACCTGCTGATCGATGGCAAGGCGGTCACGGTCGACGACCAGCAACGCGCCCTGCTGCTGGAGCACCGCGCCAACATCGTGGCCATCGCCGAAGCTGGCATGGTGATTGGCGTACGCGGGGCGGAACTGGGCATGAAGGCGGCAGGTGAAGCGCTCAAGGGCGTCTTCAGCGGCAACACCGACGAAATCGAGAAGCGCATCGAAGCCGAAGCGGAGAAGATCAAGGCCGACGCGGAGGTGCTCTGCAACCGGTTGCCCGCCGTGCTGGACTCACAGGAGAAGCTGGCCGCCGCACTTCCCGAGTTCAAGCCGTATGCCACGATGACCACGAAGGACATCGACGACTGCCACGACGAAACCGCCGCCAAGTCGGACGCGCCGCCTGCGCCACCCGCCCCCCCGGAGCCACCAGCCCCACCCGAGGGCTGAGCAAACCGGCAGCCCCACCGGGCTCCGGAACGGCCGAACGGCGTCGTCAGCACAGACGACGCCGTTTTCGTTCAACCGCCCGAAACTCCTTCGCGGATTCCGCCCTTGGTCAACGCCACCGGATCCAGCAGGCCTCGCAATTCCGCTTCCGACAGGCCCGACATTTCGACCGCGACGGCCAGCACCGGCCGCCCCTCCTTGTAGGCCTGTTTGGCGATGGCCGCGGCCTTCTCATAACCGATGATCGGGTTGAGCGCGGTGACCAGGATCGGATTGCGGTCCAATGCCTCACGCACGCGGTCCTCGCGCACGCGCAGGCCTGCAATGCTGCGATCGGCCAGCAGCCGCATCCCGTTGGCCAACAGGTGTATGCCATCAAGCAGGTCGGCGCCGATCAGCGGCAGCATCACGTTCAACTGGAAGTTGCCGCTCTGGCCCGCCACGGTGATCGCCGTGTGATAGCCCATCACCTGGGCGCACACCATCGCCAGCGCCTCGGGCACCACCGGGTTGACCTTGCCGGGCATGATCGAACTGCCCGGTTGCAGTGCGGGCAGTTCGAGCTCACCCAGCCCGGCCAGCGGCCCGGAATTCATCCAGCGCAGGTCGTTGGCGATCTTCATCAAGGCCACGGCCAATGCATTGAGCTGGCCGGACAGCTCCACCAGGTCGTCCTGGGCGGCAATGCCCTCGAAGCGGTTGGCAGGGGACTCGAAGCGGGTGTCGGTAAGTGCACTCAGCGCCTTCGCCATGGCGTTGCCGAACCGCGGATCGGCATTGATGCCCGTGCCAATGGCGGTGCCGCCAATGGGCAGGCGCCGCACCCGCTTGAGTGTGTCCTCCAACCTGGCCTGCGCGGACTCCAGTTGCGCCGCCCATGTGCCGAACTCCTGGCCGAAAGTCAGCGGCATGGCATCCATGAGGTGCGTGCGCCCGGTCTTGGTGACCCTGCCCAGCGTCCTGGCACGCGTGGCAATCGTCCGCCGCAGGTGCTTGAGTGCTGGCAACAACGCCTCCGCCGCCGCCAGCCGCGCGGACACGCGAATCGCCGTCGGTACCACGTCGTTGGAGCTCTGTCCCAGGTTCACGTGGTCGTTGGGGTGCACGGCCCCCTTGCCCATGCGCGAGGCCAGCGTGGCGATGACCTCGTTGGCGTTCATGTTGCTGGACGTGCCCGAGCCGGTCTGGAACACGTCCACCGGGAACTGCGCGTCATGCTCACCGGCAGCGACTTCCAGCGCGGCCTTGCGGATGGCCGTCGCCATGCCCTTGCGCAACAGTCCGAGCCCGCCGTTCACGTCGGCCGCAGCCGCCTTGACCAGCCCCAGCGCCCGAATGAAGTCGCGCGGCATCGGCCGGCCCGAGATGGGGAAGTTGTCCACCGCGCGCTGGGTCTGCGCGCCCCACAGTGCCTCTTCGGGGACCCGCAACTGCCCCATGCTGTCGTGCTCGATGCGGAATTTCGCCTGCTTGGCCATGGCCGCGCTCCCGGTCCACGTTCGGATGGACCGAGCATAACGCCGCGCCGGCAGGGGATCGTTGCACGCCCGAAACGTCCCCCGCCCCGGCACCCCGGCCCCTGCGCTCCAGCGCTCCCGGAAACGCCCTACCGCCGGGACCTGTAGAATTACGGCCCCGCTTCGCCAACCCCGCGCCCATGACCGCCGCCAACGTCGTCGAAACCCAGTTGCTCGCCCTGTCCCCGCTCGATGGCCGTTACGCCGGCAAGGTCGACGCACTGCGCCCCATCTTCTCCGAATACGGCCTGATCCAGGCCCGCGTGAAGGTTGAGGTGGAGTGGCTGCTGGCGCTGGCCAACGAGCCGGGCATCGTCGAGCTCACTCCGTTCTCACCGGCCGCCGTGGCGCGCCTGCGCGCATTGGCCGACGAGCTCTCCGTGCGCGACGCCGCCCGCGTCAAGGAGATCGAGCGCACCACCAACCACGACGTCAAGGCCGTGGAATACCTGATCAAGGAAAAGCTCAAGGACGACGCCGAGCTGGCCCCGGCGCTGGAGTTCGTGCACTTCGCCTGCACCTCCGAGGACATCAACAACCTCAGCTATTCGCTGATGCTCAACACCGCGCGCGAGCAGGTGATGCTGCCGGCGCTGGACGGCGTGATCGCCAAGCTGCGCACCATGGCACATGAGTACGCGGGGCTGCCGATGCTGTCGCGCACCCACGGCCAGACCGCCTCGCCGACCACCGTCGGCAAGGAGCTCGCCAATGTCGTCGCCCGCCTGCAGCGCCAGCGCGACGTGCTGGCCGCCCTGCCGATGCCCGGCAAGATCAACGGCGCGGTGGGCAACTACAACGCGCACTCGGTCTCGTACCCGGAAGTGGACTGGGCGAAGTTCTCCCAGGCCTTCGTCACCTCGCTGGGCCTGACCTGGCAGCCGTACACCACCCAGATCGAGCCGCATGACGGCATCGCCGAACTGTGCGACGCGCAGAAGCGCATCGACACCATCCTGCTCGACCTGTGCCGCGACATGTGGGGCTACATCTCGCTGGGCTACTTCAAGCAGGCCGTGAAGGCCGGCGAAGTGGGCAGCTCAGCCATGCCGCACAAGGTCAACCCGATCGACTTCGAGAACGCGGAAGGCAACTTCGGCATCGCCAACGCGCTGCTGGAGCATTTCGCCGCCAAGCTGCCGATCAGCCGCTGGCAGCGTGACCTGACCGACTCCACCGTGTTGCGCGCGCTGGGCACCGCGTTCGGCCATGCCGTGATCGGCTTTGAAGCGCTGGGTCGTGGCTTGGGCAAGGTGTCGGCCAACCCGGAGCGCCTGGCCGCCGATCTCGATGCGTCGTGGGAAGTGCTGGCCGAGGCCGTGCAGACCGTGATGCGCCGCCATGGCTTGCCGCAGCCCTACGAGCAACTGAAGGCGCTCACCCGCGGCCACGGCATCGACAAGCAGTCCATGCGCGAGTTCATCGCTGGCCTGGACCTGCCGGCGGAGGCCAAGCAGCGCCTGCTCGACATGACGCCCGGCAGCTACATCGGCATCGCCCAGCGGTTGGCCAAGGACATCTGACGCAGGACACCGGCGCAACCGGATCGCGGCGGATCACCCCGATGGGGTGCCGCCGCATTGGGTATCACCAGCGATCTGGGCTGGCATGGCCCCGGACCGGTACAACATCTCCCGGCCAGACGCCGGGACCCGCCTCCAAACGTGTCAGGCCGCCTTGGCCGGCACCAGCCCTTCCGCCTGCAGCGCCGCCTGCACCGCAGGCCGCGACCGGACCCGCGCCTGGAACGCATCCAGCGCCTGGAAATCGGAAAGGTCCAGGCTGACGTAGCCGGCCCATTGGGTGACGGTGAACAGGTAGGCGTCGGCGACGCTGAAGTCTTCGCCAAGCAGGAAGGGCTGATCAGCGAGAACCTGATCCAGCAGCGAGTACCGCTTGACCAGGTACGCCTTGCGCTCCTCGCGGACCTCCTCCGACGTGGCCGGATTGAACAGCGGCGTATAAGACTTGTGCAGCTCGCTGCTGACGTAGCTCAGCGCTTCATGCAACCGCGAGCGCGCCAGGGTGCCGTGGGCGGGAGCCAGACCGGCATCGGGCTTGCTGTCTGCCAGGTATTGCAGGATCGCAGCGCCTTCGGTCAGCACTTCCCCGTCGACCAACTCCAGCGCAGGCACGTAGCCCTTGGGATTGATCGCCAGGAAGTCACGGTCTGCCTCCGTGCGCTTGGTGCGGGTGTCGACCTTTTCCAGCGCGATCTCGATGCCGGCTTCGCGGGCGACGATGTGCGATGCCAGCGAGCAGGCACCGGGGGCGTAGTAGAGCTTCATGCGTTCACTTCCTCGGGTTGTGGGTGGGGGTGCAGCTCTGCGAGCAGCGACCGCATCAGTTCGGTCGCGGTGCGATGGCGAAGGTCGGGCGCGATCTGGCCGCTCCACAGCGACACCAGATCGGTACGACCGGCCGCGATGGCGGCCGGACGCAACTTCGAAACAAACCAGCTGGTGATGGGAAACGGGGGCAACTCCGTGCTGCGCGTGGCCAATTCGTCCGTCCAGCGGTTGCGAAGGCCTCGGGCGAGACGGCCGGTGAATGCACGGGTCAAAGTGGTGTGTTCGGACCGTTCACTAAACAGCAACTGCCGATGCGCGTCCGTTGTGCCGGACTCTTCGCAGGCCAGGAATGCCGTACCGACCTGCACCGCCTGGGCACCCAGGGCGAACGCTGCGCGAACACCGCGGGCATCGGCAATACCGCCTGCCGCGACTACCGGCACGCCCACCCGGCGGCTGACCAGTTGAACCAGCGGGAGCGTGCCCATCAGCGAGGCTTCCGCGCTCGCCAGGAATGAGGGCCGATGCCCGCCGGCTTCGGCACCAGTGGCCACCATCAGGTCGACGCCTGCGGCCTCCAGCGCCTGTGCCTCGGCAATCGATGTCGCCGCGCCCAGGGTCACGATGCCCAGCCGTCGGCACTCGGCCAGTACGGCCGCAGACGGGATGCCGAACACGAAGCTGAAAACCGGCGGCCGGGCCTCCAGCAAGGCCTCAACCTGTTCGTCAAAATCCGGGTGGCCGCGCGTCATCCGCTCGGGCCGAGGCACCCCCAATTCGCGGAAGTAGGGCTCGAAGAGGCGCCACCCACGGTCGAATGACACCTCGTCGAGGTCCAGACCACCCTGATCGTGGTCCGACACCCACAGGTTCACCGCGAAAGGGGCCGCCGTCAGCCCGCGCAACTCGTCCACCAAACCACCAATGTCGCTGGCGGGCAGCATGTGGGCGCCAAACGATCCCAGGCCTCCCAGGTTGGACACGGTGGATGCCAGTCGCGTGGTGGAGAGGCCGCCACCGAAGGGCCCCTGGATGATCGGGTACCGGATGCCAAGGCGGCGCACCGCCTCGGTCCTGCTGCCTTGCTCCATGCCGCAGTCCTCATGTCGGGAGGCGGTATCGTATACACACTTGGTATCTATTGGATACCTGATAACTGGTGATAACCATGCGATTGTGGTTACCATTCCGTAACCCGTTTTCAGTCGCCGCCCATGGGCCTGCCGCTCCGTAAGAACAAGGTGGAAACGCCACCTCCCACCTGCCCGCTCACCGAGTGCATGGCCATGCTGCGCGGTGCGTGGGCGCCCAACGTGCTGTGGTACCTCAGCGCGGGTTCGCGGCGGTTCGGCGAGCTACGCCACGACATCCCACGCATCTCGGCGCGCGTGCTGACAGCACGGTTGCGCGAGCTGGAAGCCAAGGGCCTGGTGACCCGCAACGTGGTGGCCAGCTCGCCACCTTCCGTCGAATATGCGTTGACCGACCTCGGCCACGAGTTGATCCCCGCGATCAAGGCCATCGTCCACGTGGGCATGCGGCTCAAGAGCCAAGGCACGAGCAAACGGAAGGCCGCCACCCCGTAGAATGGCGTGCTCCACGATCAAGGCATGCCCCCATGAAGCGTCCCCGGAAGTCGTCCGCGCAGCCCGCGACACAGGTCCTGCCTTTCGAGATCGATGCGGGTGGCAATGGCCCGCTGGGCATGACGCCTGAAGTGTTCCTGCGGGACTACTGGCAGAAGCATCCCCTGCTGGTCCGCAACGCCTTCCCGGACTTCGTTTCCCCCATCCAGCCCGAAGACCTCGCGGGCGTGGCCTGCGAGGAAATGGCCCTCTCGCGCATCGTCATGCACGATCGCGCGCATGACCGCTGGAGCGTCCGCACCGGACCGTTCGACGAGGCGATGTTCCCCGACATGCCGCACCAGGACTGGACCCTGCTGGTGCAGGACATGGACAAGTGGGACGTCGACATCCGCGAACTGCTGGAAGACTTCCGCTTCCTGCCGCGCTGGCGCATCGACGACATCATGGTGTCGTTCGCCGCGCCAGGGGGCTCGGTGGGCGCACACGTCGACCAGTACGACGTGTTCCTGCTGCAGGCGCATGGCCACCGCCGCTGGCAGATCGACGCCTCGGTGGCGATGGGCCGCCCGGCGCCTTCGCTGGCCTTCCGCCCGGACGTGGAGCTGAAGCTGCTGCAGTCCTTCCACGCCACCCACGACTGGGTGCTGGGTCCCGGCGACATGCTGTACCTGCCGCCCAACGTGCCCCACAACGGCGTGGCCGAGGACGCCTGCCTGACGTTCTCGGTGGGCATGCGCGCGCCCGCAGCCGCCGAGTTGCTCGGCGACTTCGTCGACACCCTCGCCGCCGAGGCGGACGAATCGCTGCGCTACCACGACCCCGACCTGAAACCGGCCAAGGATCCGTATGAGATCGATACGGACGCGATGTCGCGTGCAGTCGAGGCCCTCAACATGCTGCGCATGAACGACCCGGAGCGGCTGGGCGACTGGTTCGGCCGCTTCATGACCATCTACCGCGCCGCGGGCGAAGTCATGTCGAATGGCGAGGATCGCTCGCGCATCGAGATCGAGTGGGACCTGCAGCAGGGCGCGTCGCTCGTGCGCCACCCGTGGACACGAGTCGCCTGGCGCAAGGCCGCGCGCGGCGCCACGCTCTTCGTCAGCGGCCAGGACCACGCCCTGCCGCTTGCCGACGCCCGGCTGCTGGCCAACAACGCCACCGTCGACGGGCATGATTACGAGGCACTGTCCGAAACCGGCCGCGAATTGCTGATTTCGCTGCTGGCGGCGGGCCACTACCAGCTGTACCTCGCCGAAGATGAGGACTGACATGCCCCCCGCCCAATTCCACGTCGAGCCCATCCCCTATGACACCGGACTGGCCGAACTGCGCGCGGTGCGCGAGCCGGTCTTCGTCGCGGAACAAGGCGTGCCGCTGGAGCTCGAATGGGACGAGTTGGATCCGGACTGCCATCACGTCATCGCCCGCGACGCCGACGGCCACCCCGTCGGCACTGGCCGATTGACACCCGAGCATCGCATCGGCCGCATGGCGGTCCTGCCCGACTGGCGCGGCAAGGGGGTCGGCGACGCCCTGCTGCGCGCGCTGCTCGACGAAGCCCGCAAGCTCGGCTGGCGCGAAGTGACCCTGCATGCGCAGGTCACCGCGATCAACTTCTATGCGCGCCACGGCTTCCTGCCCTACGGCGCGCGCTATGACGAAGCCGGCATCGAACACCAGTCCATGCGCCTGCTGCTGGACCACGCCAATGCCGTGGAGACCCGCGACCAGGCGCTGGCTGCCTTGATCGGCGTGGTTACGGGCACCCGCCGGCAACTGGACATCTACAGCCGCGACCTGGACCCCGGCCTGCTCGATCACCCGGACCTGATCACGGCGCTCAGGCAACTGGCCACCCGCCGTGGCGAAATCCGCATCCTGGTGCAGGACCCGACGACGCCCCAGCGCGCGCACTCGGCCCTGCTGTCCCTGGCCCAGCGCCTGCCCAGCGCCTTCCAGTTCCGCGCGGTGGAGGAGCCGGGCGACCAGGCCTACGCCCCCGCCTACGCCGCCAGTGACGCCGGCGGCTGGTACTTCCGCACCCTGGGTCACCGGTTCGACGGCGAAACCCGACTCGACGACCGAGCCCGCGCCCGCCAGTTGCAGGCCACCTTCGACCCCGTATGGGAGCGTGCACGGCCGTGCAGCGAGTTCCGGGCGCTAGGCATTTGAATGGTTTGACTTAAGTGTTAACCGCGTAGCCCGTTCCAGTGGCTATAATTCCGGGTCTTGATTACCTGAATAGCGCCCGCGCCCGCGCTGGCCTCCCCGCCTCCCCCTGAAGAGATTCGCGATCACCATCGTGGACAGCCTCCTGAAGCAGTTCTCCCAGTCGTCCCAGCTCGGCGCGAACGCCGCCTTCATTGAAGACCTGTACGAGCAGTACCTGGTCGACCCCGACAGCGTCGGGGCCAAGTGGAAAACCTATTTCGACGGTTTCAAGGGCCGTGAGGCGGGCGACGTGCCCCACTCGGCCGCGATCGAAAGCATCGTGGACGCGGGCAAGCGCGCCGCCAAGGGCCAGGTCACGGTCGCCGCTGGCGCCGGTGACGAGCGCGAACGCCAGGTCGGCCGCCTGATCACCGCCTATCGCTCGCGCGGCCACCTGGGTGCCAACATCGACCCGCTGGGCCTGATGCAGAAGCCGGAAGCGCCGGACCTGGGACTGGCCTTCCACCGCCTGTCCGAGAGCGACCTCAAGGCCGAATTCAGCACCGGCGGTGTGGGCGGCAACGACCGCATGAAGCTGGGCGACCTGCTCGCCCTGCTCAAGGCCACGTACACCGGCCCGATCGGCGCCGAGTTCATGCACATCACCGACGCCGAACAGCGTCGCTGGATCTACGAGCGCCTGGAGAAGGCCGGCGGCAAGTACGGCCGCACCGCCGACGACAAGAAGCGCATCCTCGAGCGCCTCACCGCTGCCGATGGCCTGGAGCGTTACCTCGGCACCAAGTACGTCGGCCAGAAGCGCTTCTCGCTGGAAGGCGGCGACGCACTCGTGCCGCTGATGGACACCACCATCCGCCGCGCCGGCCAGAACGGCGCCAAGGACGTGGTCATCGGCATGGCCCACCGCGGTCGCCTCAACCTGCTGGTCAACACGCTCGGCAAGCCGCCGCGCCACCTGTTCGACGAGTTCGAAGGCAAGTTCGAGCACGTGCACAGCGACCTCGCCCACCAGGGCGACGTGAAGTACCACATGGGCTTCAGCGCCGACGTTGCCACCCCGGGTGGCCCGGTGCATCTGGCGCTGGCGTTCAACCCGTCGCACCTGGAGATCGTCGACCCGGTGGTCGTCGGTTCGGTGCGCTCGCGCCAGACCCGCCGCGGCGACAAGGGCCGCGAGCAGGTGATCCCCGTGCTGATCCACGGTGACGCCGCGTTCGCCGGCCAAGGCGTGGTGATGGAGCTGTTCCAGATGTCGCAGGCCCGCGGCTTCGCGGTCGGCGGCACGCTGCACATCGTCATCAACAACCAGGTCGGCTTCACCACCAGCGCCGTGCAGGACGCCCGCTCCACGCTGTACTGCACCGACGTGGCCAAGATGGTCGGCGCCCCGGTGCTGCACGTGAACGGCGACGATCCGGAAGCCGTGGTGTTCTGCGCCGAGATGGCGCTGGACTTCCGCAACCGTTTCGGAAAGGACGTGGTCATCGACCTGGTGTGCTACCGCCGCCACGGCCACAACGAGGCCGACGAGCCGGCAGCCACCCAGCCGGTGATGTACCAGGTCATCCGCAAGCACAAGACCCCGCGCGAACTGTACGCCGCCAGGCTGGTCGAGGAAGGCACGCTGACCGCCGACGCCGCGCAGGCGCTGGTCGACGGCTACCGCCAGAAGCTGGACGATGGCGTGGTCACCACCGAGGTGGTGGAAGTCACCCCGGACGAGTTCACCATCGACTGGTCGAAGTACCTGACCGGCAAGCTGTCCGATCCGGTGGACACCACCTTCGACAGCAAGAAGCTGGTTGCGCTGGCCAACGAGATCAACGCCGTCCCGGACAGCGTCAAGCTGCACCCGCGCGTGGCCAAGATCTACGAGGACCGCCGCAAGATGACGGCCGGCGAGCTGCCGGGCGACTGGGGCTTCGCCGAGAACCTGGCCTACGCCACCCTGCTGGACGAAGGCTACAAGCTGCGACTGGTCGGCCAGGACTGCGGCCGTGGCACGTTCTTCCATCGCCACGCCATCCAGCACGAGCAGACCAGCGATGAGTACATCCTGCCGCTGCGCCGCCTGGTCAAGAACCCGGTGGACGTCACCATCATCGACTCGCTGCTGAGCGAGGAAGCGGTGATGGCGTTCGAGTACGGCTACTCCACCGCCGATCCGATGACCCTGGACATCTGGGAAGCGCAGTTCGGCGACTTCGCCAACGGCGCGCAGGTGGTCGTCGACCAGTTCCTGTCGTCGGGCGAGGCCAAGTGGGGTCGCCTGAGCGGCCTGGCGCTGTTCCTGCCGCACGGCTATGAAGGCCAGGGCCCGGAGCACAGCTCCGCACGCTTGGAGCGCTACCTGCAGTTGTGCGCGCTCAACAACATGATCGTGTGCACGCCGACCACCCCGGCGCAGGCGTACCACATGATCCGCCGCCAGATGCGCATGACCACCCGCAAGCCGCTGGTGGTGATGACGCCGAAGTCGCTGCTGCGCCACAAGCTGGCCGTGTCCTCGCTGGACGATCTGGCCAAGGGCGAGTTCCAGCACCTGATCCCCGACGCCAACGCCAACCCGAAGAAGGTGAAGCGCGTGGTGGTCTGCGGTGGCAAGGTCTACTACGACCTGCTGGAAGAGCAGCAGAAGCAGGGCCTGGACAACGTGGCACTGCTCCGCGTGGAGCAACTGTACCCATTCCCGCGCAAGCAGCTGGCTGCCGAGCTCAAGCGCTTCTCCGCCGCCACCGACGTGGTCTGGTGCCAGGAAGAGCCGCAGAACCAGGGCGCGTGGTACCAGATCCGCCACCACCTCAACGCCTGCCTGGCGCCGAAGCAGTCGCTGCACTACGCCGGCCGTGCCCGTTCGCCGTCGCCGGCGGCCGGTCACTTCGCGGACCACGTGCGCGAGCAGACCCAGCTGATCAACGACGCGCTGGTCAACTCGCTGCACGGCGAAGCCGGCGACGAATAATCGTCTACGAATCCACCCTTTTCACTTTTTAGCAAGCCAGGATGCCCGCCCCATGAGCACCGAGATCAAAGTTCCGGTCCTGCCCGAGTCCGTCTCCGACGCCACCATCGCCACGTGGCACAAGAAGGTGGGCGATGCCGTCAAGCGTGACGAGAACATCGTCGACCTCGAGACCGACAAGGTCGTGCTGGAAGTGCCGTCACCGGTCGACGGCGTGATCAAGGAGATCAAGTTCGAAGAAGGCGCCACCGTGCTCAGCCAGCAGCTGATCGCGATCGTCGAGGAAGGCGCCGCTGCCGCCGCCGCTCCGGCTGCCCAGCCGGCCGCCGGCGCGCAGGAAGTGCAGCCCAAGGCCGAAGCCGCCAAGGCCGCCGCCGCGGCGCCGGCATCCACCACCCCGGCACCGGTCGCCTCCGGCGCCACCCTGCCCCCGGGCGCCCGTTTCGAAGCCATCACCAGCGGCGTCGATGCCTCGCAGGTGCCGGGCACCGGCCGTCGCGGCATGGTCACCAAGGAAGACATCGTCAACTACGCCAAGTCCGGCGGCGTCGGCTCGGCCGGCGGTGCGCGTCCGGAAGAGCGCGTGCCGATGACCCGCATGCGCGCCCGCATCGCCGAGCGCCTGATGCAGTCCAAGGAATCCATCGCCATGCTGACCTCGTTCAACGAGGTCAACCTGGGCAAGGTCATGGCCATGCGCAAGGAGCTGGGCGAAGCGTTCGAGAAGGCCAACGGCGTCAAGCTGGGCTTCATGAGCTTCTTCGCCAAGGCCGCCGCCAACGCGCTGCAGAAGTACCCGGTCATCAACGCCTCGGTCGACGGCAACGACATCGTGTACCACGGCTACGCCGACATCTCGATCGCCGTGTCCACCGACAAGGGCCTGGTCACCCCGGTGCTGCGCAACGTCGAGCGCATGGGCTTCGCCGACGTCGAGAAGCAGATCGGCGAGTACGCCAAGAAGGCGCGTGACGGCAAGATCGGCCTGGAAGACCTCCAGGGCGGTACCTTCACCATCACCAACGGTGGCACCTTCGGGTCGCTGATGTCGACGCCGATCGTCAACCCGCCGCAGTCGGCCATCCTGGGCATGCACGCCATCAAGGAACGCGCCATCGTCGAGAATGGCCAGGTCATCGCCGCGCCGATGATGTATATCGCGTTGTCCTACGACCACCGCATCATCGACGGCAAGGACGCGGTCCTCTTCCTGGTCGACATCAAGAACCAGCTCGAGAACCCGCATCGCATGCTGCTGGGCATGTAATCGCACTGGGACGGGAACCGGCGACGGTTCCCGTCCGCGTTACCGGACACAGGGCCCCGCCCTGCCCCGCCAACAGCTTCAAGGACGCGCCACGGCGCGCACGGCTGAACACCAGAGATCCCCATGAGCGAACAACAGAACTTCGACGTCGTCGTCATCGGCGGCGGTCCCGCCGGTTACCACGCTGCCATCCGCGCCGCCCAGCTGGGCCTGAAAACCGCGTGCATCGACGCCGCGCTCGGCAAGGACGGCAAGCCCGCCCTTGGCGGCACCTGCCTGCGCGTGGGCTGCATCCCGTCGAAGGCTCTGCTCGACAGCTCGCGCCAGTTCTGGAACATGGGCCATATCTTCGACCAGCACGGCATCAGCTTCGAGAAGCCCGCGATCGACGTGAAGAAGATGGTCGCCCGCAAGGACGGCATCGTGAAGCAGTTCACCGGCGGCATCGCGTCGCTGTTCAAGGCCAACAAGGTCGCCGCCTTCTACGGCTTCGGCCAGCTGCAGCCGGGCAACGTGGTCAAGGTCACCCAGCATGACGGCAGCGTCGTCGAGCTCAAGGGCACCAACGTCATCATCGCCGCGGGTTCGGACTCCATCGAGCTGCCGTTCGCCAAGTTCGACGGCGAGTGCATCGTCGACAACGTGGGCGGTCTGGACTTCGAAGCCGTGCCGGAGCGCCTGGGCGTGATCGGCGCCGGCGTGATCGGCCTGGAGCTGGGCAGCGTGTGGAACCGCCTGGGCGCCAAGGTCACCATCCTGGAGGCGCTGCCGGGCTTCCTGTCCGCCGCGGACGCCGAGGTTGGCAAGGTGTCGGCCCGCGAGTTCAAGAAGCAGGGCCTCGACATCAAGCTCGGCGCCAAGGTTTCCAAGGCCGAAGTGAAGGGCAAGGGCAAGAAGAAGGAAGTCGAGCTGACCTACACCGATGCGGCGGGCGAGCAGACCCTTGTGGTCGACAAGCTGCTGGTCGCCGTCGGCCGCCGCGCTGCAACCAAGGGCCTGCTGGCCGAAGGCACCGGCGTGCGCGTGAACGAGCGCGGCCAGATCGAAGTGGATGAGCACTGCCACACCGGCGTCGATGGCGTCTGGGCGGTGGGCGACTGCGTGCGCGGTCCGATGCTGGCGCACAAGGGCTTCGAAGAAGGCATTGCCGTGGCCGAGTTGATCGCCGGCCTGCCGGGCCACGTCAACTTCGACACCATCCCGTGGGTCATCTACACCGAGCCGGAAATCGCCTGGGTGGGCAAGACCGAAGAGCAGCTCAAGGCCGAAGGCGTGCCGTACAAGGCCGGCAGCTTCCCGTTCGCCGCCGTGGGTCGCGCCGTGGCGATGGCCGAGCCGGCCGGCTTCGTGAAGGTCATCGCGCACGCCGAGACCGACCGCGTACTGGGCATGCACCTGGTGGGCGCCAATGTCTCCGAACTGGTGCACGAAGGTGTGCTGACCATGGAGTTCAGCGGTTCGGCCGACGACCTGGCCCGCATCTGCCACGCGCACCCGTCGCTGTCGGAAGCCGTGCATGACGCGGCGATGGCCGTGCACAAGCGCGCCATCCACAAGGCGAACTGAGGCTTGGCTTGAGCCAGTCAGGCTGGAGCTGAATGCCGTGTCACGGACGGCGCACCCAACGGTGCGCCGTTCTGCGTTGGAGAGGAGGTAACACACAATGAAGTCCATTGCGGTGTATTGCGGTTCCAATGCTGGCGCCCGACCGATCTACACCGAGCGTGCGATCGCGCTGGGCCAGCAGTTGGCCCGCGATGGACTGACGCTGGTCTATGGCGGCGGCAACGTGGGATTGATGGGTATCGTCGCCGATGCCGCACTCGAGGCCGGGGGCGAAGTCATCGGCGTCATCCCCGAGCAGCTGATGGGCTGGGAAGTCGCGCACAAGGGCCTGACCCGCCTTGAGGTCGTGGCCAACATGCACGAACGCAAGATGCGCATGTTCGACCTGTCCGACGGCTTCATTGCCCTGCCCGGTGGCTTCGGCACCCTGGACGAGATGTTCGAGATGCTGACCTGGCGCCAACTGGGCATCGGCGACAAGCCTTGCGCCTTCCTCGACGTGGATGGGTTCTACACGTCGATCATCGCGATGATGGACCGCATGGTCGAGGAGCGATTCCTGCATCCCGACCAGCGCCGCGACCTGTGGCACGGCGATGGGATCAGCGCGATGCTGGATTGGATGCGCGGCTACCAGCCTGCGCAGGCCAGCAAGTGGATGGACGAGAAGCGTCGCAAGGCCCTGCGCTGACCCCACTGGCGACCACGGTCGCCGCCTTCCAGTCTTCACCTTGCTCGCCACACGGCGCCCGCCCCGCCCTCGCCGATGAAGCCCACACCTTCGTCGGATGCGGGACTTGGCCTGCGCGGTCACAATACGGATCCGCCCCGCACCACTCACGGACGCACGCATGACCATCCCCCACGCCTTCGACGCCTTCCGCATCCACAATGACGACGCCGGCTATCGCAGCGGCATCGAACGGATCGCGCTCGATGACCTGGCGCCGGGCGAAGTGGTCATCAAGACGGCGCATTCGTCCATCAACTTCAAGGATGCACTGGCAGGCACGGGCCAGGGCAAGATCCTGCGCCGGTTCCCGCTGGTGGGCGGCATCGACGTGGCAGGCCACGTGGTGGCGTCCACCGACCCCGCATTCAAGGAAGGCGATGCGGTGCTCACCACCGGCTGCGGCCTCAGCGAAACGCGCGACGGTGGCTACAGCGAATACGCCCGCCTGGAGTCGCGCTGGGTCATCCGCCTGCCGCAGGGCTTGAGCCTGCGCGAGAGCATGATCCTTGGCACTGCGGGCTTCACCGCCGCGCTGGCCCTGCTGCGCATGGTGGAGAACCGCCAGACGCCGGATCTCGGCCCGCTGGCTGTCACCGGCGCCACTGGCGGCGTCGGGTCGCTGGCCGTGGACATCTTCAGCCAGGCCGGCTTCGAGGTCCATGCCATCAGTGGCAAACCCGAGCATGCCGACTATCTCAAGGCCATCGGGGCCAGCGAGGTGTTGGGGCGCGACGCCCTGGCCACCACCCGCCCGCTGGAGTCGGCGCGTTTTGGCGGCGGCCTCGACAACGTCGGCGGCACGATGCTCGCCAGCCTGCTGGCCCAGACCACGCCCTATGGCAACGTCGCCAGCGCCGGTTTGGCCGCCACCGCCGACCTGCCCACCACGGTGATGCCCTTCATCATCCGCGGCGTGTCATTGCTGGGCGTGGCGTCCGCAGGGACCGCCCGCGACATCCGCGACGCGGTCTGGCAGCATCTGGCATCGGACTGGAAGCCGCGCCATCTGGAGCGCATCTGCACGCGTGAGGTCGCGTTGGCCGACCTGCCGGGGGTCTTCCCGACGATGCTGGCCGGTGGTTCCTTCGGCCGTACGTTGGTCACGTTCTGAGTGGTGCCCGTTCAGCAACGCTTGCGGTGTCTTCGCGCACCGCTACAATCGGCGGTAACAAGGGGGAGTTGATGGCGCGTATCCTGGTCGTGGACGATTCACCGGTGCAGCTGATGGGAATCCGTCGCATCGTGGAAAAACTGGGGCATGAGGCGCTCACGGCCGAAGACGGCGCGGCGGGCGTGGAGGCCGCCAAGCGCGAGCTGCCCGATCTCATCCTGATGGACGTCGTGATGCCGAACCTCAACGGGTTCCAGGCCACCCGCTCGATCTGCCGCGACGAGACCACCAAGCACATCCCGGTCGTCCTAGTGACCACCAAGGACCAGGACACCGACCGCGTGTGGGGCATGCGTCAAGGCGCGAAGGCGTACATCACCAAGCCCTTCAGCGAGGACGATCTGTCTTCGGTCATCGCCGAGCTGCTGCCGCGATAAGCCGGCGGGGGCATTACCCCCCTGCCACCATGCGTGGCCTCAGGCCCGCCGCCAGTCATCCCCGAACGCGTCGCGCAGGTTGGCGTAGGCCGCCTGCTGCGCATCCGTGTGCGCCTTCGGTGCCAGCACTTCCAATTCCACGATCTGGTCGCCGGTCGGATGCCGACCGCTCGCATCACCTGGCAAGCCGCGGCCGCGCAGGCGCAACTTGCGCCCCGCCTCGGACCCGACGGGAATCTTCAATTCCACGCGGCCACCCAACGTCGGAACGCTCAACGTGGCGCCCAGCGCGGCCTCCCATGGCGCGATCGGCAGGATGTAGATGACGTTGCGGCCGTCCACCTCGAACTGGGGGTGGGCGGCATACTCGATCTCCAGCAGCAGGTCGCCGTGCGCGCCCTGTCCACCCAGCCGGATCACCTGACCCGGCCGAACGCCCTTTGGCACGCGCACGTCCAGGGTCTTGCCGTTTACCGAAATGCGGACGCTGCTGCCTTCGTGAACGGCCTCCAGCGACACGGCCAGCTTGGCCCGGGTATCTCCGCGGGGCGCCGGACCACGGCCCGCCCCCGGACCTTGGCTGAAGCCCCCCCCACGTCCACGCCCGAACAGGCTCTCGAAGAAGTCGCTGAAGCCTCCTCCTGCACCGCCTCCGGCGAAGATTTCCTCGAAGTCGACGCCGCCAGGGGCGCCACCAAAGCCGCCCGGGGGGGGCTGGATGTCGTCGCCGGGGCGGTAGCCGCGCGCGCGCAGCTGGTCATAGGCCTGCCGCTTCTGCGGGTCGCGTAGCGCCTCGTAGGCTTCGTTGACGGCCTTGAACTTCTCCTCGGCGTCGGGCTCCTTGCTCACGTCAGGGTGGTACTTCCGCGCCAACCGACGATAAGCAGTCTTGATCTCGCCTTCGCCGGCCGAGGGTTCCACGCCCAACGTCTGGTAGTAGTCCTTGAACTGCATTCAGCGCTCCCACTTGTCCGCCGCCAGCTGCCCGCCGAGTGCGTCAATCTTAAGTGATCGACCTCATGCCGTGGGCAGAGGATACTGTGCAGATCGAAGCCCTCACCCACAGGAGCACCCCATGACCATCCAGGTCGGCGACCATTTGCCCGAGATCCCGCTGCAGCGCATCCGCGAGGGCGTCGAGATCGTCGATACCGCTTCGCTTTTCAATGGCCGTCGGGCGGTGTTGTTCGCGGTACCGGGCGCATTCACGCCCACCTGCTCGGAACGCCACCTGCCGGGCTTCGTCGAGAATTTCGAAGCGTTCCGCAGTCGTGGCATCGACGTCTACTGCATGGCGGTCAACGACGCCTTCGTGATGCAGGCGTGGGGCAATAGCCAGAACGTACCCGAAGGCCTGACCCTGCTGGCGGACGGCAACGGCGAGTTCACCCGCGCACTCGGCCTGGAGCTGGATGCCACCGGCTACGGCATGGGCATCCGCTCCAAGCGTTTCGCCCTGTACGCCGACCATGGCGTCGTGCGCCAGTTGCACGTCGAAGCCCCGGGCGAGTTCCGCGTTTCGTCCGCCGAGTACGTACTGGAACACCTGCCGGCCTGACTGCACGCACTGCTGCACAACCAGACGCAGACCGCATGAAAAAAAGCCCCGGCATTGGCCGGGGCTTTTTCATTTCAGACAGGACGGCCGGGGACGTCAAGCTTCCACGGTGCCCTCGCCGCCCACAGCGGCATCGCCACTGCTGATGGCACCGTTCTCACCCTCAACGCCCTCGTCGTCATCCAGCGAAGCATCCAGGCGCTCGATGGCCTGCAGCGTCTCGCCAGCGGCCAGGCGCATCAGGGTCACGCCCTGCGTGTTGCGGCCCACCTGCGAGATCTCGGCCGCACGGGTGCGCACCAGGGTGCCGCCGTCGGAGATCAGCAGCACGTCGTGGTGGTCGCTCAACTGGATGGCGCCCACTAGCGCGCCGTTGCGCTCGGTGGTCTTGAGCGCAATCACGCCCTGGATGCCACGGCCCTTGCGCGGGTACTCGTCCAGCGACGTGCGCTTGCCGTAACCGTGCTCGGAGGCGGTGAGGATGTCGCCCTCGCCATCGACCACGATCAGGCTGACGACACGGGCGCCGGCGGTGGCGTCGTCGCCCTCGCCTTCGCCCTCGGCCAAGCGCATGCCGCGCACGCCGGTGGCGGTACGGCCCATGGCACGCACCTCGTCCTCGTTGAAGCGCACGGCCTTGCCGTTGCTGGCGAACAGCATGACGTCGCGGTTGCCGTCGGTCAGCTCGGCATTGACCAGCGCATCGCCCTCGTCGAGGTTGATGGCGATCTTGCCTCGGGCCAGCTTGAACGCGAACTCGGTCAGCGGGGTCTTCTTGACCGTGCCATTGCGGGTAGCGAAGAAGACGTACTTGCCTTCCTCATACTCGCGCACCGGTACCACGGCCTGCACCTTCTCGCCGGCTTCCAGCGCGATCCAGTTGATGATCGGGCGGCCACGGGCGTTCGGCCCCGCGTCCGGCAACTGGTGCACCGGCAGCCAGAACACGCGCCCGGCGCTGGTGAAGGTCAGCAACGTGTCGTGCGTGTTCACCAGCCACAGCTGGTCGATGAAGTCCTCGTCCTTGGTCGACGCCGCGTTGCGCCCCTTGCCGCCGCGCTTCTGCGCACGGTAGGTGGTGACCGGCTGACGCTTTGCGTAACCGGCGTGCGATAGGGTCACGACCACGTCTTCCGGCGCGATCAGGTCCAGGATGTCGAGGTCTTCCTCGCTCTGGCGGATCTCGCTGCGGCGCGCATCGCCAAACTCTTCCTTGACGTTGCGCAGCTCCGTGCGGATCACCTCCAGCAGCACGTTCGGATCCTCGAGGATCTCGATCAGGCCGCGGATGGTTTCCAGCAACTGCTTGTATTCCTCGGTGAGCTTGTCCTGCTCCAGGCCGGTCAGGCGGTGCAGGCGCATTTCCAGGATCTGCTGCGCCTGGGTTTCGGTGAGCTGGTAACGACCATCGATCAGGCCAACGCCCTGCGGCAGGTCCTCCGGGCGCGAGGCGTCGGCACCGGTGGCCGCCAACAGCGCGCCGACCAGTCCCGGCTCCCAGGTACGCGCCAACATGCGCTCGCGCGCCTCATTGGGGTTGGCCGAGGTCTTGATCAGCTCGATCATCTCGTCGATGTTGGCGAGCGCGACGGTCAGGCCTTCCAAGATGTGCGCGCGCTGGCGTGCCTTGCGCAGCTCGAAGATGGTGCGGCGGGTTACCACCTCGCGGCGGTGGCGCACGAAGATCTCCAGCAGCTCCTTCAGGTTCAGCAGCTTCGGGCGGCCGTCAACAATGGCGACCATGTTGATGCCGAACACCGACTCCATCTGCGTCTGCTGGTAGAGGTTGTTGAGCACAACCTCGGCCGACTCGCCGCGCTTGATCTCGATGTAGATGCGCATGCCGTCCTTGTCGGACTCATCGCGCAGCTCGCTGATGCCTTCGAGCTTCTTTTCCTTGACCAGCTCGGCGATCTTCTCGATCAGGCGCGCCTTGTTGACCTGGTACGGGATCTCGGTGACGGCAATGGCCTCGCGGCCGTTGTCATTGACCTCGATCTCGGCACGGGCGCGCATGCGCACGCGGCCACGGCCGGTGCGGTAGCCGGCGATGATGCCGGCGGTACCGTTGATGATGCCCGCGGTCGGGAAATCGGGGCCCGGGATGTATTCCATCAGCCCGTCGACGTCGATCAGCGGGTTGTCGATCAGCGCGATCGTCGCGTCGATCACTTCCGAGAGGTTGTGCGGCGGAATGTTGGTCGCCATGCCCACCGCGATGCCGGCCGAACCGTTGACCAGCAGGTTCGGGATCCGGGTCGGCATGACCGTCGGCTCCAGTTCCTTCTCGTCGTAGTTGGGCTGGAAGTCGACGGTTTCCTTGTCGATGTCGGCCATCAGCTCGTGGCTGAGGCGCGACATGCGCGCTTCGGTGTAACGCATGGCCGCGGCGGAGTCGCCGTCGATGGAGCCGAAGTTACCCTGGCCGTCCACCAGCATGTAGCGCAGCGAGAACGGCTGCGCCATGCGCACCAGCGTGTCGTAGACCGCGGTGTCGCCGTGTGGGTGGTACTTACCGATGACGTCACCGACGATACGCGCCGACTTGTAGTACGGCTTGTTGCTGTGCGCGCCGAGTTCGTTCATCGCGTACAGGACGCGGCGGTGCACTGGCTTGAGACCGTCCCGGGCATCGGGGAGTGCGCGGCCCACGATCACGCTCATGGCGTAATCGAGGTAGCTCCTGCGCATCTCGTCTTCGAGGTTGACCGGGATGATTTCCTTGGCGAGTTCGGCCATCAGGTTTCCGTGTTCTGCGGTGATCGGCGCCATTGGCGACGTCGGCATGCGCGCGCACCCGGCGGGCCGGGACACGTCGCTTCGACGGCCGCTTCAGGGCGTGCGAAAAGGACATTCAATCCTATCACATCCCACGCCCTGTTTGACGCCGGTTTCCACGCAGAAACAGGCACTTACGCGGCATTCGGCGGGAATTTTCCGCGCCTGCCGGCCTGAGTGTCGACGGGGCTCAACCGGCTGCGACGCTCGCGCCAACGCGGGGGCACGGCGGCGCGCACCCACATTGCAGGGTCAGGCCATTTTCACCCGCCCGAAACTGAACCCTCAGGCGCTGAACGCGGCCTGCATCTTCGCCTGGTCGGGCCGCTCGATCACGCCCTTCTCGGTCACGATCGCATCGATCAGCTCGGCAGGCGTGACATCGAACACCGGGTTCCACGCCGCTATATCCGGCGCCGCGGTACGCACGCCGCCAATGGCGAACATCTCGCCCGGATCGCGCTCCTCGATGTGGATCGCATCGCCCGACGGCGTGGCCATGTCGACGGTGGACGAGGGGGCCACCACCATGAACTTCACCCCATGGTGCCGGGCCGCGATGGCCAGCGAGTAGGTGCCGATCTTGTTGGCGGTGTCGCCGTTCGCGCAGATGCGGTCGGCACCGACGATGACCCAATCCACCGCGCCGGTCTTCATCAGGTGCGCGGCGGCGGCATCCGCGACCAGGGTCGGGGCGATGCCATCCTGTTGCAGTTCCCACGCGGTCAGGCGCGCGCCCTGCAACCACGGGCGGGTCTCGCCGGCATATACCTTGGCGATGCGGCCCTGGGCCACGCCCGCGCGGATGACGCCCAAGGCCGTGCCGAACCCCGCGGTGGCGAGGGAGCCGGTGTTGCAGTGGGTCATGACGTCGCTGCCCGGGGCGATCAGCGCCGCGCCGAGCTCACCCATGCGACGGTTTGCGGCGAGGTCCTCGTCGGCAATGGACTGCGCTTCGCGCGTCAGCACGTCGCGCCAATCCGGTCCGGCGCCGCCCAGCACATTGCGCATGCGCGCCAGCGCCCAGGCCAGATTGACGGCGGTGGGCCGCGCGGCGTTGAGCTGCTGCATTGCGGGCTCGAGCTTGAGCGCCGCCTCGGCGCCGCTGTCGGCCTGGACATCGCGGGCTGCCAGCACCACGCCCCACGCGGCGGCGATGCCGATCGCAGGCGCACCGCGCACGGTCAGCGCGTGGATGGCCTCGGCGACGGCGGCACTGCCGGTGCATGCCACGTACTCGACCACGAACGGCAACTTGCGCTGGTCCAGCAGCTCTAGGCTGTCACCGGTCCAGCGGATGGGGCGGATGCGGTCGTAACGGTCGAAATCGAGGCGGGCGTCATTCATCCGCCAATTCTAGCGCGGCGCCCGTTGCGCAGCGCCGTTTGCGTCACTCGTTTCGGCCCAGGCCCCAACCCGGGTCGTGACGGTAACCCACTTCAAAATCGGCCCGGCAGCCTTCCTTCACCCAGATGCCGTTGCGATCGAATCGCCAGTTGTGGCCTTCGATGCAGGTCGTGCGCGAGATCTGCCGTGCCACGCGAACGCCGCCGCGGGTATTGACGGGACAGTGCTCCTGCCGGCCATCGTTGGATTCGCAGCGCACGACCTGGGCGGAACCGTGTTCATTACGCCCTTCGAAAGTCGTGATGCGGAATTCGGCACGGCATCCACCGCTTACCCAGACGCCGCGCGGATCAACGCCCCAGGTCTGGTTGCGCAAGCAGTTGCTGCGCGAGAGCTGGCGTACGAACTCGACGCGGCCTTCGGCGTCGGTTGCGCAGTGTTTCCAGCGGCCATCGTTGGACTCGCAACGCAAGGTGCGGTCAAGACTGCCCACGGGCCGGTCGTCGCCATCATCCGCACCATAACCGTAGGCGAAATCCGCGCGGCAACCATCGGAGACCCACACGCCATCGCGGCTCACCCCCCAGGTGCGGCCTCGCACGCATTCAGTCCGCGACAGTTGCTTTGCCACGCGAACGCCGCCGCGATGGCTGATGGGGCATTCGCGCAGCCGGCCATCACGCGATTCGCAGCGGACGGTGCCAGCACCCGGGGCATTGCCGTACTGGGCCAACGCCGTGGGCGCCGCGGCGATTGCGACGAGCCCGAACAGAACACCGGTCAGGTTGCTGCAGTGCATCAGCCAATCCCCTGTGATCGCCGTCATTACAGGTCAACTCTACCGCGACTGCGTGAACGCAAGCATGCGACTTCTTCTTTTCGGGACGGCCATCAGCCCTCGTTCACATAGCTGGCTGCATTCAGGCGCGAAAGAAGTCGAAAGCAAGCACGTCGGCTATGCGTGGGGTCCGCAGCAGCGACATCATCAGCCGGTCCACGCCCAGCGCGACACCCGCGCAATCCGGGAGTGCCTGGAGTGAGTCCAGCAGGCGTTCATCGCGCGGAGGCACGGCATCGCCCCGCGAATGTCGCACTGCAGCATCACGCTCGAAACGTGCACCCTGCTCCGCCGGGTCCGCCAGTTCGTGATAGCCATTGGCAAGCTCCAACGACCCGAGGTACAGCTCGAAGCGTTCGGCCACCGGATAGGTGTCGGTGGCGGCGTCGCCCGGCCGTATGCGGGCCAGAGCGCATTGCGTGGCGGGATAATCCACCACCGCCAGCATCGTGTCCGGGGCGAAGTCCGGCTGCAGCCGGTGGGTCATGAGCAGGTCGAGCCAGTCGTCGCGGGTCAAGCCCGCCGGATCGATGGCCACGGCGCCCATGGCCGCCTGCAACTCCTCCGTCGTCGCGGTCATCGGGTCCACACCCAGCCGCTCGCGGTAGAGGTCGCGGTAGGTCGTGCGCACCAGTCCAGCGCGGCGCCCGACCAGCGCCAACGCGGCATTGACCAGATCGGCCACCTCATCGACCAACCGATGGTGGTCCCATCCCACGCGGTACCACTCCAGCATGGTGAACTCGGGGTTGTGGCGGCCGCCCGCTTCGCCGTCGCGGAAGACGCGGCCGAGTTCGTAACAGTCACCAAAGCCGGCCGCGAGCAGGCGCTTGAGCGGATATTCCGGAGACGTGCGCAGCCAACGCGTGCGTGGACCGCCGTCGGTGCGGCCGGTGAACGCCAGCGAGAAGGAAGCGATATTGGGCTCGGTATTGCCGGCGACCGACATCACCGGCGTTTCCACTTCCACCACGCCACGCTGGTCAAGGTAGGCGCGCAAGGTCGCGTTGACCGCCGCGCGAAGCCGCAGGGCCTCGAAACTGGCGGACGGTCGCCAGTCGCTCATGGGGCCACGCCGTGCTCGGCGAGGAATTGCAGCAGGCGCGCTTCGTCCCAGATCTCCACGCCGAGCTCCTGCGCCTTGTCCAGTTTGGAACCGGCCGCTTCGCCAGCCACTACGAACGAGGTCTTCTTCGACACACTGCCCGCGACCTTCGCACCCAGCGTCTCCAGCCGCGCCTTGGCCTCGTCGCGCGTGAGCGCCGTGAGGGTTCCGGTCAGTACCGCGGTCTGTCCATCCAGAACCCCCGCCCCGCCGGTAACGGCAGCCGGGGTGATGGCGCTCAGCGCCTGCCGCGCGGCATCGGCCGTCGACAGCAATTGCGCATGTCGATCGTCGGCCAGCCAATCGGCCAGGGCCTTGGCAGTTTCGGCTGGAAGTCCCGCGCTCACGAAGTGGTGCTGTGGCGCGTCAAGCAGCGCGGTGGCGGTGCTGAAGGCAGCCGCCAACTGTTCGGCACGAACCTTTGTGATCTTCGGGATCTCCAGGTCGACCAGCAGCGTGGCAAATCCGAGCGCGCCATGCAGTTTGGGCGACGGTGCATGCTGGTCGCGCAGCACTACCCCACCCGCAAGCAATTCGTCGATGACGCGCTGGTTGCCGGGCTGGTCGAGGAAATGGCCGATGGCGCGCGCCACTTCGCCGCCGACGTCGGGCACGCGCTTGAACAGCGGCCACGGCAGGCGACGGATCAGCGACAGGTCGCCGAACCAGTGTGCCAGCGCCTTCGCGGTGCTCTCGCCAACGTGTTCGATGCCCAAGGCAAAAAGGAATCGCTCCAGCGTGGTGTCGCGGCTGCGGTCGATGGCGGCGATGAGGTTCTCGGCCCACTTGCTGGCCACTTTCCCCGCCTTGGCGGTCTCGGGCGTGGTGCCATCACGCTCGTCTGCGCGGCGCTTCATCTCCAGCAGGTCATCGAGCGTCAGCCGGTAGAGGTCGGCCACCGACGTGACGTAACCCAGAGCGCCGAGGTCCTCGATGAAGCGCTCGCCGAGGCCCTCGATGTCCATTGCGCGGCGGGAGGCGAAGTGGCGGATGGCTTCGTTTCGCTGCGCCGCGCACGACAGTTCGCCGGAGCAGCGCCAAACCGCCTCGCCTTCCTCGCGCACGATCTCCGAGCCGCACACGGGACACTGCGTGGGCATCTGCCAGACGGCTGCATCGGCGGCACGACCTTCGGGCACGACGCGCACGATTTCAGGAATCACATCGCCGGCGCGTCGCACGATCACGGTGTCGCCCAGGCGCACGTCCAGGCGCGCGATCTGGTCGGCGTTGTGCAGCGTCGCGTTGGTTACCACCACGCCCGCAACCTGCACGGGCTCCAGCCGCGCCACGGGCGTCGCCGCACCGGTGCGACCGATCTGGATGTCGATACCCACCAGCCTGGTCTGTTGTTCCTGGGCCGGGAACTTGTGCGCGATGGCCCAGCGGGGTGCACGCGACACGAAGCCCATCTCGCGCTGGCCCTCGTAGTCGTCCAGCTTGTAGACCACGCCGTCGATGTCGAATGGCAGGCGGTCACGCTTGTCGCCCATGGCGCGGTAGTAGCCCAACAGGCCTTCGGCACCGGCCACGACGTTGCTTTCGGCGCTGACCGGGAACCCCCACTGTTTCAGCAAGGCCAAGGTCTGCGAATGCGTGGATGGCAGCTCGATGCCCTCCACCACGCCGACGCCGTAGGCATAGAACGCCAAGGGCCGCTGCGCGGTGATGCGTGGGTCCAGTTGGCGCAGCGAACCTGCGGCACCGTTGCGCGGGTTGGCCAGCACCTTGCCACCGTCCTTGAGCGCGCGCTCGTTGTAGCCGCGGAAGGCCTCGAGCGGCATGTACACTTCGCCGCGCACTTCCAGCTCGTCGGGCCAGTCCCCGCCGCGCAGATGCAAGGGAATCGCCTTTACCGTGCGCAGGTTTGCCGTGACGTCCTCGCCGGTAGCACCGTCGCCACGCGTGGCGCCTTGCACGAAACGACCCTGTTCGTAGCGCAGGCTGATCGCCAGTCCATCCAGTTTGGGCTCCACGGAGAACCGTGGTTCGCGGCGATCCAGGCGTTCCTCGATGCGACCGACGAAGTCCCGCACTTCCTGGTCGCTGAACGCGTTGCCCAATGACAGCATCGGGATGGCGTGGCGGACCTCGGCGAACGTGCCCGAGGGCGCGGTGCCCACGCGCTGCGTTGGCGAGTCCGGCGACCGCAGGTCTGGATGCGCCGCTTCAAGCGACTCCAGCTCGCGCAGCAGGCGGTCGTACTCGGCGTCCGCAATGGACGGATCGTCGAGCACGTAGTAGCGGTAATTGGCATCCTCGAGCCGCTTGCGAAGCTCGGCAATGCGGGCGGCGTTGTCACTCATCGGCGTGGGGCCGTCGGTTTACCAGCGACCGGGCTTGGTCAACGGCGGAGCTTCGCGCTGCCGGTCATAGGCGCGCAGTTCGTCGCGGATGTGCGCGATCCGCTGGCGCCCCAGGGCGTTGCGCTGGTCGTCCAGCACTACGCCGTCGAGCAGTTCGGCCATCCGCTGCACGGTCGGCAGCATGGTGTCCCAGGCCTCCAGCGCTGGCACGGGCGCCGGCAGCGTCAGGAAAAAGGCCACCGCCGGCGTCTCCAGCGACTGGATCGCGCTCATGTCAAAGCTGCCGGGCGTCTTGATGTTGGCCATGCTGAAAACGGGCCCCTGCTCCGGGCGGCGCTCCACCAACCGGTGGAATACGCCCAGGTAGCCGTACACCAGCCCGGCCTTCTCGGCGGCGACCACGATGTCGGAACCGTTGAGGACATTCCCGGCGCGTGCCGCGAGGTAGACGGTCACGATCTTGTCGAAATCCTCGCTGGATCGCTTGCCCAACTCGGTAGTCGGCACGCCTGTGCTGCCTTCCAGCGTGCGCTCGAACAGATCGAGCTCCGCCTGCGTGGTGGCCTCGCCACCGCGGGTCCCGCCATCGGCCAGGGCTGCCTCAATCTGCTCGCCGAGCGTCGGCTCCAGCCGTCCACTGTCCGCGTCCTTCGGCGCGGCGTTGCGGGGAAGGCGCTTGCCCTGCCCCGGCTTCCGCGGCCGACCGAACCAGAAGATGGCGGCGATCAGGATCAGTCCCGCGACCAGGATGCCTACCCGCAGCAGGGTCATGTCCGACATCAGCAACTCCGTTTTCCGTCAGGCAGGAATCTTACGGCAATGGCGGGAAATCAGGCCACGCCGGCCAGTCGCGTGGCTTCGGCCAGGTCGACCGATACCAGGCGGCTCACGCCAGGTTCGCGCATGGTCACGCCGGAGAGCTGGTGTGCGGCCTCCATCGTCGCCTTGTTGTGGGTGACGAAGAGGAACTGCACCTGCTCGCTCATTTCGCTGACCATCTGCGCGAGGCGGCCGACGTTGGCCTCGTCCAGAGGTGCGTCCACCTCGTCCAGCAGGCAGAACGGCGCCGGGTTGAGCCGGAAGATGGCGAACACCAGTGCCACCGCGGTCATGGCCTTCTCGCCACCCGAGAGCAGCGAGATGTTGGACACGCGCTTGCCGGGCGGTCGCGCCATGATCGCCACGCCGGTGTCGAGCAGGTCCTCGCCGGTGAGTTCCAGGTAGGCATGGCCGCCGCCGAACAGGCGCGGGTACAGTTCCTGCACGCCGCTGTTGACGCGGTCGAAGGTGTCCTTGAAACGGCCACGGGTCTCGCGGTCGATCTTGCGGATCGCCTCTTCCAGGGTCTCCAGCGCCGTGGTCAGGTCGGTGTGCTGCGAATCAAGGTATTCCTTGCGCTGCGCGGCTTCGGCGTGCTCCTGGATGGCGGCCAGGTTGACCGGCTCCAGGCGCCGCAGTTTGGCGTCCAGCTCGCTGACGGTCCGGCCCCAGGTCTCGGCGTCCATGTCGTCGGTCAAGGTGTTGACCAGGTCGTCGAGCACGAAGCCGGCTTCGGTGATGGCGGCGACCAGGGTCTCCGCCTTCAGGATCAATGCCTGCTGGTCGAGGCGGCGCTGGCCGATGGCCTCGCGCTGCTGCAGGGCCTGCTCATCGCGCTGCTGGCGGGTCTGCTCGAAGCGGCGCAGGTCGTGGTCAATGCCATCAAGGGTGGTGCGGGCCTGCGTCAGCTCCTGCTCGGCGGAGACGCGGCGTTCCAATGCGACCTGGCGTTGCTCTTCCAGCTCCAGCACCGGCGAGTCACCGTCGGACAGTTGGGTCACCAGCTCCTCAAGTCGGCTGTCAAGCTGGCCTCGCTGGCCGCCCATGCGGTCCAGCGCCTGGGCAAGCCCCACGATCTGGGCGCGCTGGGATTCCAGCGTCAGCGCCAGTGCGTGGGCAGTGTCGCGGGATTCACGGGCCATCGCACGGGCTTGGTCGCGGGCTTCGCTGAGGTTGCGGCGTTCGGCCTCCAGCGTCTGGCGGGCATCTTCCAGCTCGCCCATGCGCATGACCGCCTCTTCCTGGCGGGTGCGGGCCTCGCGGGCCTGCTCCCGCGCCGTCTCGAGCGTTTCGGCCAGCTGAGCCAGCTCCGCCTCGATCTTCTCGATGCGGTTGCGCGCGGTGTCGAGGCGGCCCTGCTGGCTCTGCAACTGGCCGGCCAGCTCGGACACGCTGCGGTGCGCCATGTACAACGTCCGCTGCGCGTCCTCGCGCTGCTGCTCACTGGCCAGCAGGCGGTCGCGCAACTGGGTCAGGGTGGCTTCCAGCGTGCGCTCGCGCTCCTGCAGGGTATCGATCTCGGCGCGCAAAGACTGGATCTCGCGCTCGCGAAGCAGGGCGCCCTGCTTGGCCGCACCAGAACGCAGCACGCGGACCCAGCCGGCACCGAGGCGCTCGCCGTTGCGGGTGATGACCGACTCGCCGTCGCCCAAGCCCGGCAGCAGCGCGCGTGCCGACTGCAGGTCTTCCGCGGCATGCAGCTTGGAAAGGATGCGGCGGATGGCGATCGGCCCCTGCACCTTCGACGCCAGCGAAGTCGGGGCGAATGCCACGGCGTCGTTGTGCGGGTCGACCAGCGCGAGGCGGCCATCGCCCAACTCGCCGATGGCGTCGACCAGCGTCTCAGGCGACTCCACCAGCACGCCTTCGATCAACTGGCCGAGGGCGCTTTCGACGGCGTTTTCCCAACCCGGCTCGACTACCAGCTTCTCGCCGACGCGCGAAGCGGAATCAAGTCCGCGCGCCTTCAACCACGCCAGCGCCGCGCCCTGTTCCTGGCCCAGCGCGGCGTGCTGCAGCGTTTCCAGCGATGACAGGCGGCCACGTGCGGCCTGCGCGCTCTTGCGCACCTCGGCCAGCTCGGATTGCGTGCCGCGTTGCTGCTCCTGCATCTCGGAGACGGTGCGCTTGCGCGTTTCCAGCTCGTCGGTGAGGTTGTCCAACGAGGCTTTCTTGAGCTCATGCTCCTCGCTCAACGCCTCGAAGGCTTCCGTCAGCGCCGTGACGTCCAGGCCCACCCGTTCGCTGCCCAGCGACTCACGACGGCGGTCGGCGTCCAGCACCTGGCGGTCCAGATGCTCGATGCGCGTGCGCTCCACGTCCGCGGCGCGTGCGGCCTCGGACTGGAAGCGGGTGTGCTCATCCCAGCGCTGTTGCCAATCGTGCAAGCGGGTCTCGGCCTCGCGCAGTGCATCCTGGCGGGCTTCATCTTCAGCCTGTAGTTGCTCGAGTCGAGGTTCGTCCTGCTCGATGGCCGCCCGCAACACGTCCAGCCGCGACTGGTCGCTGCCCATGTGCGCAGCGATCTCGGCCAATTGGCTCTGCGCTTCGTCGCGAGCGCGCAGCAGGCGCTGCGACAGCTCGCGCTGATGCTGGATCTGCTGCTCGATACGCGCCAGCGCACCGCTGACTTCATAGCTGCCGGCCTGCGCCCTGTTGAGCTGCTCCGCGGCCTCCTCGCGCTTGACCCGACCCTGCTCGATCTCGCGCTCGGCCTCGCGCTGCTCGGCGATCAGCTGCTGCAGGCGCGTTTCCTGCTGGCTGAGCTTCTCGCGGGCGGTCTGCAACTTCTGGTCCAGACCGCGGTGTTCCAGCGCCTTCCACTCCGCATCCTTGACCTTGCGCTCGGCCTGGATCGCCTGGTACTGCTCGGCCTGCCGCGCCTGGCGCTTGAGGTGCTCCAGTTGCTTGCCGACCTCTTCGCGCAGGTCGTTGAGGCGATCGAGGTTCTCGCGCGTATGGCGGATGCGGGTCTCGGTCTCCTTGCGCCGCTCCTTGTACTTGGAGATGCCGGCGGCCTCTTCGAGGTACACACGCAGGTCTTCCGGCCGCGCCTCGATGATCTGGCTGATCATGCCCTGCTCGATGATCGAGTAACTGCGCGGGCCCAGGCCGGTGCCGAGGAACAGGTCGGTGATGTCGCGGCGCCGGCACTTGGCGCCGTTGAGGTAATAGCTGCTCTGGCCGTCGCGGCTGACCATGCGCTTGACCGAGATCTCGTTGTAGGCCGCGTATTCGCCGGTGATGGTGTGGTCGGTGTTGTCGAAGATCAGCTCGACCATGGCCTGCGACACCGGTTTGCGCGCCGAGGAGCCCGCAAAGATCACGTCGGTCAACGAGTCGCCGCGCAGGCGGCTGGCCGAGCTTTCGCCCATCACCCAGCGCACGGCGTCGATGATGTTGGACTTGCCGCAGCCGTTGGGGCCGACCACGCCGGTCATGTTGGTGGGCAGGTGCAGCGTCGTGGGATCGACGAAGGACTTGAAACCGGAGAGCTTGATGGTGGACAGACGCATGCGTCGAGGAGGCCCCTGGCGCAGCGCAGGGGCGCTGCCATTGATGTCAAAACGAGATGAGGTTCGCGCCACAAGCCATTGATTTGCCTGAATCCGCCTGAGCGGACCGCGCTTGACCACAGGTGAGTATAGCCGTCGCGTACCGACCTGCACCAAGCACGCTGGATGTTCCACGGCCCCTGTCAGCCAATGCTATGCTCCCGCCCGTACTGCGGCGGACTGGTCCGCGGTCATGCACCACCAAACGGACTTGGGTTGACATCGCCATGGATTGGATCGACGCGGCGCAGGACGCTGCTGCCATTGCCTTGGGCAAACTGCTTTCGCAGGACGCCCGCCTCATCGAACTTGACTGCGCCTTGCCCGACGTCTTCGTGCCAGAGCGGTTCGAAGGCCGCGAAGCCGTATGCGAGGGGTTCCGTTTCGAGATCGACTGCCTGTCGCCTACCGCTTTTGCCCCGCTCGCCGGGGTGTTGGGGCAACCGGCCACGCTGCGCCTGCGCCGGGCCGATGGATCCCTGCGGGCATGGAACGGACTCATCACGCACACCTCGGCCCTGGGCAGCGACGGAGGGCTCGCGCGCTACCGGCTGACGCTGGAGCCTTGGACCGCCCTGCTGCGGCTGCGCACCAACGCCCTGATATTCCAGGACCTGGACGTGTTGGGCGTGGTCACGCGGGTGTTTGCCGATTACCCACAGGCCAGCTGGCGCGCGGACGTCACGCAGACGATGCCACGGCGGTCCATCACGACCCAGTACCGCGAAAGCGATTGGGATTTCGTTACCCGGCTGTTGGCCGAACGAGGGCTGGCCTGGCGCATCGACCACGCCGGCGAGAGCCACACGCTGGTCATCCACGATGCGGAGGCCAGCGCGCCACGCGCCCAGCCCGCCAACGTGCGTTACCACCGCATCGACGCAACCGAATCGATGGATGCCATCGGCCGTTTTGCCGAAACACACGGTCTGGCACCGGATGCGGTCGCCGTGGCCAGTTGGGACGCCTCCGCTGTCGAAGCGACCTCCGCGACCACGGAGGCGCCGGACCCGGCTGGCGCCGTTGCGAGTCGCGAGGTCTTCCACGCTGGCCACGCTGGACGTTTCGCCAATCGAGGCGAAGCTGACCAGGCCGGTCGCCTGTTGCTGGATGCCCTGCGCCTGCCACGTACTCTGCAAGCCGGAAGCGGCAGCGAGCGCGGCATGGCCCCGGGGCATGCCTTCACCCTGTTGCAGCACCCGGAGCTGTCGGGACAGTCGTTCGTCCCGCTGGTGGTGGAGCACGCCGCCAGCAACAACCTTGGCAGCGGCATCGCGGCGTTGCTCGATGCGCCCGACATGGAACGCGGCAGCTACCGCAACCGGCTCCTGACCGTCACCGAAGGCGTGCCGATCGTACCGACGCCGTGCCAGAAGCCCCTGGCGCCCGGTGCCCAGACCGCCATGGTCGTGGGCCTGCCAGACGCTGCGATCACTTCGAGCCGTGACCACCAGGTCCGCATCCAGTTCGCGTGGCAGCGCGGCGCCACACCGAACCGAGGCGGGCTGACCGAGGCCGCTTCCGGCGCCTTCCCCGAGGGCCACGCCCCCGGTGACCACACCAGCGGCACCTGGGTGCGCGTGGCCGAATGGCTGGCAGGCCCCAATTGGGGCAGCCACACCCTGCCCCGCGTGGGCAGCGAAGTGCTGGTGGAATTCCTTCACGCGGACATCGACCAGCCGATAGTGACCGGTCAGCTCTACAACGGCGACGTCGCCCCACCGTTCGCTGCCGGGCACGACGCGACGGCCAACCACATTGGCACCTTGAGCGGCCTGCACAGCCAGTCGCTGGACGGCGGCGGCACGCAGCAGTGGGTGATGGACGACGCACCGGGCCAGTTGCGCCAGCGCCTGCATTCCACGCTGGCCGATGCCCGGCTGGAACTGGGCTACCTGGTCGAACATGGCAACGAGCAGCGCGGTGGTTTGCGCGGGCAAGGCTTCGACCTGGCAACGCTGGGCTGGGGCAACCTGCGGGCTGGGCAAGGGGTGTTGTTGTCCACCACCCTGCGCAGCAACGCCGCCTCCACGCAGATGGACGACGCCGAGGCCATCAGCCAGCTGCTCGGTGCCGAACAGACGGCGCAGGCGCTGGATGAGGCGCTGGGACACCATGATGTACCCGGATTGAAGGCCAACGACCCACTGCGCGCCTTCACCAAGACGGTGGAATCAACCGCAGATGAGTCGACGCCTGACAATGGCAGCGCGGGCGCCGCGCCCAAGCCCTTTGGCGCCGCAGCAATACTTGCCGAAGGCCCGGACCGCATCGCAATTGCCACGCCGAAGAGCGCACTGGCGTATGCCGGCGGTCACCTGCATCTGACCTCACAGGACGATGCGCACCTCGCCGCGGGTCAGACGCTGGCCGGCGTCAGCGGTGGACATGTTGCGTTCTTTGCCCAGCAGGGCCCGTTGCGGGCAATCGCAGCCAATGGACAAGTCAGCTTGCAGGCGCATACCGGGACGTTGGAACTGTTGGCAGATCAATCCGTCACGATCACCGCGACCGACGAGCGGGTCGAGGTGTTGGCGAAGGAGAAAATCGTACTGCAAGCGGGGCAAAGCGCGATCACGCTGAGGGGTACCGACATCACGTTTACGTGTCCGGGAAACTTCACGGTCAAGGCAACTGAGAATCCGTTCCTTGGAGCGGCAAGTGGCGCAGCATCGATCACATCGCTGCCCAATGCGACAGAAAAACTTGACCACTGGATAGAGATTGATCACCGCGACGTGGATAACGATGCATTCGCGGGCATGGCCTACAAAATCTTCTTCGAAGGCGGCCAGACGGTTTCCGGAACACTCGATGACGACGGTCACGCCCGCCACGATGGCGTCCCCACGAAGGCGACGAAAGTCGAGTACGAGTTGCCCGAGCCGAAGGACGACGCCCCTTGGGAACCGATCAGAGCACTGACGCGGGCTGCACATTCGAAGTTTGGTTAAGGACAACCTCATGGAATGGGACGAACTGGAAAACGCACTGGCGTGGGTCACCCCAGCCCCTGGCGACTGGGTCGAAAGTGGAGGAAAGAAGCTTTCGGCCGCCGCGGAATGGATCTGGGAAGTCATCCAAGGCGATTTCGCCGAGGACCAGAGCACCGCGCAGGTAATCACTGGCACGGTCATATCGATGATCCCATTCGTGGATCAGATCTGCGACGTGCGCGACGTTGTTGCCAACTGCCGAAAGATTGATCAAGACACATCGAACAAGTGGGCTTGGATCGGGCTCATCCTTACCTTGATTGGCCTCTTCCCGGTTCTGGGCTCGCTGGCCAAGGGCGGTTGCAAGATCCTGTTCGCCTACGGGCGAAAGTCCGTGCACCGGGCCGGCAGGGCAGCGCTGGATGCCGACTTCTGGAACGCCAGTCGGCCCTTCGTCGAAGCAGGCATCGGCAAGCTCAACCAATACCTGCAAACGCCTGCGGTGAAGGCTGCCCTACGGGCCAACCGCATCCTCAGCCCTTACAAGTGGCTGGCAGGCAAGGTCCGCGAAGTGGCCAGCCAACTCTCGGTTGGCGAGCTTGGGCGCGCCTTCGACAAGGTCCTCGACGCATTGCGCTACTTCGTCGACCTGATCCGGCGGTGGGGTACGACGGCGATGGCGACGCGCGCTGGCCGACTCCTCGAGACCGTCGTATCGATCCGGCGACAGTTGAACAACCGGATTGGCATGCTCCTCGCACCAGTGACCCACTGGCTCAACAAGCTGGCGCGCCGCCTGGACATCGAGGCGGACGTGCTTTACCGAGCCAACGTTGACGCGGTCAATCCGCACAAGTACGTGCGTCCTACTCTGGCGCAGGACCGCGTCGAGTTCGACTTGAACAGGCCAGCCTGGGTGGACAAGACAAGGAGGCTCGCTTACGCCCCGCTAGACGATTCGCCACGTAGAATTTCTTGGCCAGACATCAGCGATACCTCCGCAAACAAGGCCACCAGAAGCGCGTATAGCTCCTTCCACGACGCCCGTCCTGTAGTCATTCCACCGGGCGAAAGACTCTACCGGGTGGTGGATCCCAGCTCAGCCGACAACAGCATCTGCTGGATGCGTGAATCGGAGTTTCGAAAGCTGAAGAACCGCGATGACTGGCGCCGCTACTTCGCCGTATGGCGACACTGGAATCGCAACGGCGAGTACGTCACCTACACCGTGCCGCCCGGCGAGGGACTGCGCGTTTGGGAAGGCGCCGCGGCGACCCAGTCAATGAAGGGGACCGATTACGTACTGGAAGGCGGCGGCAGCCAGATCGTGCTTGATCCTGGGCAAGTGCTGCCCGAGTACATTGGCAAGCGCCAGCCGACGGGCTGGGGCTATACCGACTTCGTGGGCGAGAGCGACCAGTTCCTAGGGCTGCCAAAGCTGACCAACAACATCGACAAGCGCAACGCGCCGATCAAGCAAGAGATGTGACACGCCATGCCAACGCCCCTTATCCCTCAAGAAATATTCCTCCTTGAGCGCTATAGCTCTTTGGAGTACTACGGCCTGGCGCGCGACGCATGGGAAGACGTGGTCAAGTATGTCGCGGATTACCTCGCCCGCTTCATGAATGACCTTCCGCTCGATTACCGAAGCCGACCGCTTCCAGAACAACCTGACATCGTGTGGGGCGAACGCGTGCTGCCGAACTTTCAAGATACGTTGGCCTATTTGTACGACGGCTACATAAAGCGATCGCACAGCGACTGGAGCTGTTATCAAGGTTTCCAGGGCGGAATCAATGGCGACATCCGTGGCCAACGCGAATTCTCCGATGCGTGGTTCGACGAAGTAGAGCCTGGCGCTAGCGATAAGTACTCCGAATTGCTGTATAGGGCGGGCAGATATGCAGACCCAATCTGGCGCACTGCCGGTGCGTATTGGCTTTCCGGCACACTGAGCTCCCGCTACGACCCGGATTCACGCGGCCCTCTTCCCGTAGTCGGCGCTTGGCCCAAGTACCGATTGAACCCAGAGGTCACCGTCATGAGCGGCGAGCGGGTGCCCCGCACCGGCATTTACCTGCCCGAGATCGACGACAGTTGCGCCCAGTTCCTGATTGCAGGCGAGCCTGCGGACGAGGCCAACGTAGGGTACGACCCTGTCCGTATGCAGAACGTGGGGCAAGCGCCAACACATTGGGTGCTCGTCGAACGCGTAACGGGAGAGACTGTCCCGCTGGAGGCAGGGCTCGGCCCCATCAACATAATGCCCACGCGCGTTCCGGCCGGAAAGCTTGCGCCGCGATCCGGCTACTGGCTTACCCCCGCCAAGCCAAGTAGCCGCAGTCACTTCAAGCAGGGCGATGTGTTCCCGGAGGTCGCGGACAGCAGCTACGGCGCGACCTTTTGGCAGTGGTCGCCTGACCAGTCAGATCCCAAGCTTTGACAAACGCGTCTTGCCATGCAGCAGTATTGAGCTGCGAGTGGGGTTCCGCGCCACCCAAAGCCCGTTAAGGGCCTACCCACCCTCTCCGGGCACCTTGGCCACAATCGCCAACGCATGAATATCAGTGACCATCAAGTCACCGACTGCCGCATACACCGCCCGATGCCGCGCAATCGAGCCCATGCCTTCAAACGCCGCACTGACCACCTCCACCCGGAAGTGCCCTCGCCCATCCCGCGCGCCGGCATGACCGGCATGCAGGTGGCTCTCATCCTCCACGACCAATGACACGGGCTGCAGGGCCGCCTCGATGGCCGCACGGATCGCCGCCACCTTCGCCTCACGGGGCAGCGGCCCGGCGGTCACGGCAGCACCTTGCGAAACGGCCGCACGTCCACTCGCGTGTACACCCCCGCAGCGACGTACGGGTCGGCGTCCGCCCACTCGCGGGCGGCTTCCAGCGACTCAAACTCGGCCACGATCAAGCTGCCGGTGAACCCCGCCGGGCCCGGGTCCTCGGCGTCGATGGTGGGACAGGGGCCGGCCAGCAACAGGCGGCCGGTGTCGCGCAAGGCCGTCAGCCGCGCCACGTGATCGGGCCTGGCCGCCAGGCGGCGCGCCAGCACGTCTTCGCCATCATATCCTTCGATTACGTACCACATGCGGCCTGGCTCCTCGTTCGTAAGTTGCCCGCCGCGTGCGGGCCCAGGCTGAATTGTAGTCAGCCACACGCCAACCGCCCGACTGGACAGCGCCACCCCCAACACCGTACCCTTGGTCGCAATCGCCTGAGGCCGTCAGGCGGCGATGCTCGCGGTTCCGGCGCCAGCCCCCCGCGAAACCCGTGCCCCACCACGGTTCGCCCCGTTCCCGGCCCATGCCCAACGCCTTCCTGACTGTTGCCCGCCTTGCTGATGGCGCGCGAGCCGGACCCGTCGGGCCCTTGGCAAAGACGTTCTGCTGTCCGTAGCACCTTCCCAGGTGGCCGATCCGGTCGCCACTCCGATGCATTGGCAGTGCCGCAGGCCCGAGGGGGCCCGCTCTTGATGACCAACGAAAACGCGCCAGATGCGACCGACGCCCCCGGGCAGGACGCTGAGACGCCCCCAGCGGTAGCCGCCCCGGCGGCCCAGACCAGCGCCCCCCAGCAGCAGGAAATGCCGCTGGCGGTGGTGCATGGCCAACCCGTGCTGCAGATCCCGCAGGATCTGTACATCCCGCCGGACGCGCTGGAGGTCATCCTGGAGGCCTTCGAGGGCCCGCTGGACCTGCTGCTGTACCTGATCCGCCGGCAGAACCTGGACATCCTCGACATCCCGGTGGCGGACATCACCCGCCAGTACGTCGACTACATCCAGGCCATGCACGAGATGCGCTTCGAGCTGGCCGCCGACTACCTGGTCATGGCCGCCATGCTGGCCGAGATCAAGTCGCGGATGCTGCTGCCACGTGCGGCCACCGAGGAAGGCGAGGAGGACGATCCGCGCGCCGAGCTGGTCCGTCGCCTGCAGGAGTACGAGCGTTTCAAGAAGGCCGCCGAGGACATCGACGCCCTGCCCCGCCAGGATCGCGATACCACGCCGGCGCAGGCCTTCGTGCCGGACCGTGCAGCGGTGAAGCTGCCGCCGCCGGTGGACCTGAAGGAGATGCTGCTGGCCCTGCACGACGTGCTCAAGCGCGCCGAGTTGTTCACCCAACACGCGATCAAGCGCGATGCGCTCAGCGTCCGCCAGCGCATGGCCGAGCTGCTGGAGCGGTTGGGCGATGGCGCTTTCCATCGTTTCGAGTCGCTGTTCACCGCCGAGGAAGGCAAGCTCGGGGTGGTGGTGACCTTCCTCGGCATGCTGACGCTGGCCAAGGAACAGATGGTGGAGATCGTGCAGGAAGCACCGCTGCAACCGATCTACGTGAAGTCGCTGGTGATCGGCCAGGACGCGCCGGATGCGCTGGAACTGTCCAGCGAGTTCGACGACGAGCCGGCCGCCAACGATCCGGACAACTGAGTCGGGCACCCGCCCACCTCGCCCCATAGCAAACGAGCGAATGGACCAACACCTCATCACCCGCATCGTGGAAGCAGCCCTGCTGGCCGCCAACCAGCCGCTGCCGCTGGCGCAGTTGCAGACGCTGTTCCCCGAGGACCAGCCGCCGCCGAGCGGCAGCATCGCGCAGGCGATCCAGACCCTGCAGGAAGGCTGCGCCGAGCGCGGCGTGGAGCTGGTCGAGCTGGCTTCCGGCTTCCGCTACCAGGTCAAGGCCGACGTGCACCCGTGGGTGGCGCGGATGTGGACCGAGCGCAAGACCAAGTACACCCGCGCGACGCTGGAAACCTTGGCCCTGATCGCCTACCGGCAGCCGATCACCCGCGGCGAGATCGAGCAGATCCGCGGCGTGGCGGTCAGCAGCAACATCATCCAGGCGTTGGAAGAACGGGAGTGGATCCGCGTGGTGGGCCACCGCGACGTACCGGGAAAGCCGGCGTTGTTCGGCACCACCAGGACCTTCCTCGATTACTTTGGCCTGAAGCGGCTGGACGAGCTGCCGCCGCTGTCGGAAATCAAGGATATCGGCGAGCTGGAGCCGCAGCTGGCATTGGGTGACGCACCGCTACCCACGGCCGCCATCGGCAAGGGCGACAACGAGGGCGATGACACGGCGCCCGTCGAGAACCAGGAAGGCGCGCAGGACGACATCGACGCAACCGACGCCATTAATTCCACTGCTGCCGACTTGGAGGATGCCGACGGAGGCCTCGACCAGGACGCCAGCGACAGCAACACCCCGCAAGACACCGCCCCCATGGGCACCCCCGAAGCCGCGCCGGGCGAGCGCGCGGCGGACGAGAACGATCACGAGCAAGACAACGCCGTCGCGACGACGACCGTTCCCGAAGTACAGGCCGCCTCTGACGAGGACGAGCCGGAGCAAATGAAAAATGACTGAAGAGAAGAGCCGCAAGCTCACGCTCAAGCGCGGCACCGAAGCCTCGGCTGAGACCGCCGCCCCCAAGCTCGAAGAACGCCTGCACAAGGTGCTGGCGCAGGCCGGCCTTGGCTCGCGCCGCGCACTGGAGCAACGCATCGCCGACGGCCTGATCAAGGTCAATGGCGAGACCGCGCAGGTGGGCCAGAGCATCACCAGCGGCGACAAGATCGAGATCGACGGACGTCAGTTCGTCGCCAGCGCGCTGACCGATCCGTCGCGCGTGCTGATGTACAACAAGCCCGAAGGCGAAGTGACCACGCGTGAAGACCCCGAGGGTCGCCCCACCGTGTTCGAGGCCCTGCCCGCGCTGAAGGGAGCGCGCTGGATCGCCATCGGCCGCCTCGACATCAACACCACCGGCCTGCTGCTGCTCACCACCGACGGCGAGCTGGCCAACGCGCTGATGCACCCGTCGTTCGAAGTCGAGCGCGAGTACGTCTGCCGCGTGCGCGCGCCGGAAGGCATGGAGAACGTGCCGGAAAACATCGTCGACCGCCTGCGTCGCGGCGTGGCCCTGGACGACGGCCCGGCCAAGTTCGACGAGATCGAGGCCATTGGTGGCACCGACTCGCACGACTGGTTCCGCGTGGTGGTGAAGGAAGGCCGCAACCGCGAAGTGCGCCGCCTGTGGGAGTCTCAGGGCTGCCAGGTGAGCCGCCTGAAGCGCATCCGCTACGGTGACGTGACCCTGCCGCAGCCGCTGCTGCGTGGCCAGTCGCAGGAGCTGCCGGCCGATCGCGTCGAAGCCCTGCGCACCAAGCTCGGCCTCGAAGATGGGACGCCTTCGGCCCTGACGCTGCAGCCGGTGATCGGCCAGCGCAAGGCGGCCAAGTCGACCATCCACTTCGGCGGCGAGCGCACCCACGGCTATGTGGGCGGCCACAACACCGCCGATGAGGGTCGTGAACTGCGCCGTTTCGACCACGTGCGCGACGACCGTCGCGGCGGTCGCGGTGGCAAGAAGCCCCACGGCGGCCTGACCGTCAGTGGCGAAATGGCGGCCAAGGCGTCGCACAAGCCGTTCAAGCAGCGCAAGGAAAAGGGTCCGAAGCTGCCCGAGGGCAGTCCCGCCGCGTTCCGTACGTGGTACGTGCCCGAGGGCGTGGATACCGGTCCTAGCGGCCACCGCAACCCCGAGCAGCGCGGCCCGGGCAAGCCGTGGGGCAACAAGCCTGGCAAGCCCGGCGGCGCGCGCAGCGGCCCCGGTGGACGCAGTGGCGCTGGCGGTCGCGGTGGTGCCGACGGCGGCTACGGTGGCGAGGGACAAGGCGGCTTCGGCGGCGAGCGTCGTGGCCCCGGTGGCGGCCAGTCGCAGGGCCGGCCGCAACGCGCCGCCAAGCCCTATGGCCATCCGGGTAATGCGCCGAGCTTCCCGTCGGACCACGCCAATCCGGGTGGCTTCAACCCGTACGGCGATCGCCCGCGCGGCAACCGTCCCGGCGGCAAGCCGGGGGGACATCCGGGCGGCAAGCCGGGCGGGCGCCCTGGTGGCAACCG
>NZ_AVPU01000012.1 GCF_000768355.1 Lysobacter daejeonensis GH1-9 | reverse complement strand
GCCGGCGTGCCGCAGGCCCAGCGCGCGCCGGCCCGCGTGGCGTTGCTCGGCACCGGCACCGTGGGGCGCGCGGTGCTGGAACGGCTAACCGCGTGGTCGGGATCGTCGCAGGGTGGGCGGTTGTCGCTGGTGTACGCCGCCAATTCGCGCCACGCGCTGGGAGGCCGCTTTGGCCTGTTGCCCGAAGGGGTGGCCGACCTGCTGCAGCATGAGGGCCAGCCCAGCCGGTTGTCGGCGGTGGAGCTGGCGCTGCAGGGCGGCCATGGGCCGCGCATCGTGGTCGACGCCACCGCCAGCGAGGAGGTCGCACTGAACCACGCGCGCTGGCTGTCGCAGGGCATCCACGTGGTGACGGCCTGCAAGCTGGGGCAGGGCACTTCGCTGGAACGCTGGCGCGCGATCCATGCGGCCTGCGCGGAAGGCAACACGCGCTATGGCGACAGTGCCACCGTGGGTGCGGGCTTGCCGCTGATCCGCTCGATCCGCGAGTTGCGCGCGGGCGGCGATCGCATCCACGCCATCGCCGGCGTGCTGTCAGGTTCGCTGGCATGGCTGTTCAACCACTACGATGGCCTGCGTCCCTTTTCCGGCTTCGTGCGCGAGGCGCGCGAAGCGGGTTATACCGAGCCGGACCCGCGCGATGACCTGTCCGGCGAGGACGTGCGCCGCAAGATCGTGATCCTCGCCCGGGCTGCCGGCGTCGAACTGGAGCCTGGAGACGTGGACGTGGCTTCGCTGGTGCCGGCCGAGCTGGCGCGACTGGCGAAGGCCGACGTGGATGCAGCGTTGCCATCGCTGGATCAACCGCTGCGCGATCGCTTTGCGGATGCCTACAAGAATGGCGGGAAGCTGCGCTTCATTGCGCGGCTCGAGCATGGCAAGGCGCGCGTTGGGTTGGAGTCATTGCCGGCGGACCACCCGTTGGCCGGCGGCGCAGGCACCGACAACCGCGTGGCCATCTGGTCGGACCGCTATTCGCGCCAGCCGCTGGTGATCCAGGGGCCGGGCGCCGGCGCCGAAGTCACCGCTGCAGGCCTGCTGGACGACGTGCTGCGTATCTGCGGTTGACGGTCAGCCAAGGGGCGGGACAGGCGTGGTCCATTGAAGCGCCGTCCCGCCCAGGCGGGGCCCATACGAAATGAGGCCGTCAACAATCAGCACTCAATCACGTTGACCGCAAGCCCGCCGCGCGAGGTCTCCTTGTACTTGTCCTGCATGTCGCGGCCGGTGTCGCGCATGGTCTTGATCACCTTGTCCAGCGAGACCTTGTGCTTGCCGTCGCCGCGCATCGCCATGCGGCTGGCGTTGATGGCCTTCACCGCACCCATCGCGTTGCGCTCGATGCACGGAATCTGCACCAGGCCGCCGATCGGGTCGCAGGTCAGGCCGAGGTTGTGCTCCATGCCGATCTCCGCCGCATTCTCGATCTGGCTGCAGCTGCCGCCGATCGCGGCGGTCAGGCCGGCCGCGGCCATGGAGCAGGCCACGCCGACCTCGCCCTGGCAGCCGACTTCGGCGCCGGAGATGGAAGCGTTCTCCTTGTAGAGGATGCCTACAGCGGCGGCGGTGAGCAGGAACGTACGCACGCCCTGGATGTTCGCGCCGGGAATGAACCGATCGTAGTAATGCAGTACCGAGGGGATGATGCCGGCCGCGCCATTGGTCGGCGCCGTGACCACGCGACCGCCGGCGGCGTTCTCCTCGTTCACTGCCAGCGCGTACAGGTTGACCCAGTCCAGTGTGGTCAGCGGGTCGCGCATTGCTGCCTCCGGACGCGACGACAGTTCGGCATGCAGCGCGGGCGCTCGCCGGCTCACGTGCAGGCCGCCGGGCAGCGTGCCACCCTCGCGGATGCCCCGCGCCACGCAGGCGGACATCGCCGTCCAGATCTCGTCGAGCCCGGCGTTGATTTCCTCCGGCGTGCGCCATGCCCTTTCGTTGGCGTACATCAGCTCGGCGATGCTCAACCCGCTCTCGGCGCAGCGCGCCAGCAGCTCGTCGCCGGAGTGGAATGGGTAGGGCAGTTCGGTCTCATCGGCGACGATGCGGTCTTCGGCGGCCTCGTCCTGGTTGACCACGAAGCCACCGCCCACCGAGTAGTAATCGCGCGTGGCGATCACCTCGCCGTCGGCGTCGTACGCGGTGAAACGCATGCCGTTGGTGTGGAACGGCAGCTTCTGGCGCTTGTTCATGATCAGGTCGTGCTTCTCGTCGAAGCCGATCTCGTGCCCGCCGTGCAGGCGGATGCGCTTGCTGGCACGAATGCGCTCCAGCGCGGCGGGGATGATGTCGGGGTCGATCTGGTTGGGCCAATGGCCTTCCAGGCCCATCAGCACCGCCTTGTCGGTACCGTGGCCGCGACCGGTCAGCGCCAGCGAGCCGAACACCTCGGCACGCAGGCGTGCGGTCCGCTGCAGGTCGTCGTTCTCGACCAGCCAGCGCTCGATGAAGCGCGCCGCGGCGCGCATCGGTCCAACGGTATGCGAGGAACTGGGGCCGATGCCGATCTTGAACAGGTCGAAACTGCTGACAGCCACGAAAAATCTCCAACCGCCGGGGCGGGGTTATTGAGTCGCGGCGACGGGCCGCAGGCAACCCATTATCCTACGCTGGCCGGTGCATGCCCGTGCACGCAATCCTTGGCCTTTCCCCATACGCAAACGCATCGTGCCGCCCATGCCCAACGCCCCCCGGTTGATCCTGTTCCAGCGCGATGATTGTCATCTCTGCGACCTGGCGTTGGAGGTGCTGGCGGCTGCGCGGGTACCGGACTTCGACAGCGTGTTCATCGACGACGATGCGGCGCTGGAAGCACGCTACGGCGCCCGCGTTCCGGTGCTGCACGACGCGCGCGGCGGCGCGGAGCTGGATTGGCCGTTCGACGTGGAACGGCTGCGCCTGTTCATTTCGCCGGGCTGAAGACCACCTTGGTGCTGACCGCGACGTCGTTGGGCAGCAGTTCGGTGTCCGCCCAGTCGCCACTGCCCACGCCGAAGTCCAGTCGCTTCACCGTGGCTTTGCCGGTCAGCACCGGGCGGGCACCGGGCGACCAGGTGAAGCCCAGCGTCACCGGCTTGCTGACGCCGCGCAGGGTCAGGATGCCGTCGGCGGCATAGCGGTTGCCGCCCAGGCTGCGGAACCGGCTGGCGGTGAAACGGGCCTGCGGGAATCGCGCGGTATTGAAGAAATCCGCGCTCTGCAGCGTGGTGTCGCGGTCGTTGTTGGCGGTGGTCACGCCCAGCAGCGGGATAGTTACGTCGAGTTTGGCGGCGGCCAGCCGCGCGGGGTCAAAGCTGAGCCGGGTGGAGAACGACGCAAACCGACCGGTGAATATCTCGCCCTGGTAACGCGAGGCGAACGTCAGCGACGAACCTGCGGCCTGCACGTAATCGGCAGCCAGTGCGGGCCTGGCCAGGAGCAGGCCGAAGGCGAGGGCGGCAGTGAAGTGGCGCATGACTCAATTCTCCGGGGGCGTGGACGCGCCGCCGCGCGCGCGCATGGGCAGCATGCGTCGCAGCGTGTCGTCGTGCTGGAACAGGTGGTGGAACAGCGCCGCACCGGCATGGGCCAACACCAGCACCAGCAGCACCCAGAAGCCGGCTTCGTGCAGGCCCTCGGCCACTTCGCGCAGGCCCTCGTCATGCGCCGCCAGCGCGGGCAGGTTGAAGAGCTTGAACCATTGCAGCGGATAGCCGGCCGCGGAATTCAGCAGCCAGCCCGACAGCGGCATCGCCAACATCAGCGCGTACAGCGCAGCGTGCGTCATCGTGGCCACGCGCTGCTGCCACGTGGGCGTGCCGGGCAAGTGTCGCGGCGCGCCCGCATACAGCCGCCAGGCCGCGCGCAACACTACCAGCGCCAGCACCGTAAGCCCCAGTGATTTGTGCAGCGCGTAGACCGAGATCTTCCGCGGCGAGTTGGGCAGGTCGACCATGTTCAGGCCGATGATCGCGATCACCACGATCAGCAGCGCGATCAGCCAGTGCAACGACTGGCTGACCCAGCCCCAGCGGTCGGCGGTGTTCTTGGCGTTCATGCGCGTGGTGCCCCGGGGGTGGGGGTCGGCGCGGTGTCTGGCGAAGACACCGGTTCGTCGTTGCGCGCACGCACGGCTTCGGCCTCGATGCGCAGTTCGACGCAGTCACCGATGACGTTGGGCCACGCCTCCAGGCCGAACGCCTTGCGGCTGAGCATGCCACTGGCGGAAAACCCGGCCGTGCGGCGGAAGGGCGGCAGCGGGTGGCGCTTGACGGCGTTGACCGTCACGTCCAGGCACAAGGGCGCGGTTACGCCGCGCACGGTGAGGTCGCCGCAGGCGCGGGCATGCTGGGCATCGACGGCGGTGACGGCCGTGGAGACGAATCGCGCCTCCGGATAGCGCTTGGCGTCGAGCAGGCTTGCCGCCTGTACCGCCGCGTTCCACTTCGCATCGCCAAAGTCGAGGCGGGTCAGCGGGACGGCGATATCCCAGCGCGTGGCCGCAAGGTCAGCGGGATCAAACCACAGGCTGCCGGTACTGCCGGACGCCGTGCCCAGCGCCTTCGAAAAACCTGCGTGCTCGACCGCCACCACCACCCGGGTATGGATTGGATCCAAGGTGTACACCTCCGGTTCCGTGGCGCGGGCCGTGACGCCTGCCAGCAGGGCCCCCATGACAAGGGCGACGGAGAAGGGGCGGGTAAGCGTCATCGGGGGTCCCGTTGATTGCGGGTGTGCTCGGCCGATTGTAGACGCCGCGATGGGCTGGGGGGGGGAAGGTTCCAAGGGCATGCGCGCGACAGCCGACTTGCGTACCACGGCGCCATCGCCCAGCCTTGCCGGGGGGAATGCGGCAAAGTGCCGCCGAACGACTGGATACGCCGTGGCGCAGGAGATGGAGCGGGTGATGCAGGGATGGGCTGTGCGGCTGCTGCTGTGGGCGTGCCTGTTGTTGGGCGCGTGGGCGCCGATCCATGCGGGTTTGCCAGAGACGCCTCGCCTGCGGCAGCTGACCGTGGCGGATGGGTTGCCTTCAAATCGCATCAATGACCTCACCGAGGATCGCCACGGCTACCTGTGGATTGCGACCAGCGACGGCCTGGCGCGGTTTGATGGTCTCGATTACCGGGTCTGGCGCGCCGAGCGTGGGCTGCGCGACAACTTCGTGTGGAGCGTGCACGTCGATGCGCGCAACCGGCTGTGGGTGGCTACGCGCATGGCGGGCCTGGCGGTACTGGACGAGGCCCGGCAGACGTTCCGCTACTACAACACCGGCAACAGCCCGGCGATGGGCAGCAACGACATCTGGACGGTGACCTCCACGCCTGCGGGTGACATCTGGTTCGGCACCGCCGATCACGGCCTGCATCGGTTGGACGCCAAGGGGCACGTCACGCGCTTCATGCCGCGCCCGGGTGACCCGCGCAGCCTGCCCAGTCCCAGCGTGTCGAAGGTGCTGGTGGCGCCGGACGGCACCCTGTGGGTGGGTACCAAGGCCGGTGTCGCGCGCTGGACCGGATGGGACTTCGAGCGGCTGGCGCCCGACAAACTCGGGTCGACGTTCGTGAACGCGATGACCGTCGAAGACGACGGCACGTTGTGGATCGGCACCAGCCAGGGCGTGGCCGTGCGCCGTCCCGACGGCCGCGTGGACCCGCGTCCCTGGCGGGACGTGCCGGTGCTGCACGTCCTGCACCGCGACCGCGACGGAAGTCGCTGGCTGGACATCCCGCAGGGCTTGGGCCGCGACAACGACGGTGACGTGGCGGTGGTGCCGCTTTACAGCCTGTCCAGCCGTGGCATCGTGCGCCCGCCGTGGGTGAAGACCTACGAGGACCACGAGGGCGGCCTGTGGTTTGCAAGCAGCAGCAACGGGCTTTGGTACCTGCCGCCCAACTGGCGCCAGTTCTCGGTGCTGCCACGTCGCCTCGAAGATCCCACCTCGTTGGCCAATGCCAGCGTGCTCGGCATTGCCCCCGCGCGCGACGGGGACATGTGGCTGGTGGGTACCGGTGGCGTGCTCGACCGCTTTGATCCCGAGACCGGCCACGTCGAGCACACGCTGCATGACGTGGGCCGGGGCATGATCCTGTCGGCGGTGATCGAGGACCGCGACGCGCGCGTGTGGGTGGCCTCCCATGAGGCGCTGGTGCGCTATGACCCGCGCACGCGTCAGACCGTGCGCTGGTCGCGGCGGACTCCGCGTGACTCGGTCCTGGAAGGCTTGCCCGTAGCGATGGCGCAGGATGGTACCGGGCTTCTGTGGGTCGCCACCGAGGCCAGTGGGCTGCAGGCGCGCGATCCCGACGGTCATGTCCTCCACAACCTCTACCCTGGCGATGGCCAAGGGCTGCTGCCGGGCACGCAGATCGCGAGCCTGGCGCGCGGGCCGGGCGGGCGCTTGTGGGTGCTGGGTGCCCACGGCGTACAGGCATGGAACCCGGACCTGCGGCGCCTGGAGCATGTAGCAGGCTTGCCGGCCGATGGCGTGCGCAGCGTGGCGGCGGCACCCGACGGCCAGATCTGGGTGGCACGCGACGATGCGATCGAACGCTACCGTCGGACGCCTCGCCGCTACGCGCGGGCTTGGCGGATGGATGCGACCGGCGGGTTGCCGCAGGTCGTGCCCAACGGCGTGACCGTGGACGCCGCAGGCATCGTGTGGATGACCAGTGTCCGCGGCATCATCCGGGTGGACCCGGCGCAGCGCAGTGCACGCGTGTTCGGCGTGCACGACGGCCTGCCCAGCCAGGAGTTCAGCGGCCCGCCGGTACCGCGGCCCGGCGATGGCCGCCTCCTGACGGGCTCGCCGGAGGGGCTGGTGCTGTTCGATCCGGCGATCGTGCGGCCCTCCACCCGTCCGCCGCGGTTGGTGGTCGAAGACATCCACGTCCGCAACGATGCGGGCGTGAGGCGCCTGGATGGCAGCGGTGGGTTCGAACTGGCGCACGACGACCGCGACCTGCGGGTGGCGGCGCGCCTGCTGTCGTTCAACAACGCGCGTACCCATGCCTACCGTTTCCGGCTCAGCGGCCATGACGGCGATTGGGTGGACGCGGGCATGCGCGGCGAGCGGGTGTTCAGCGCGCTCGCGCCCGGACGCTACCGGCTGGAGATGCAGGCGCGCAACGCCGACAACGTGTGGTCTCCGGTGCAGCAGGTGACGTTCGACGTGGCGCCGCCATGGTGGCGCACGCCGGCCGCCCTGGCTGGCGCCGCTGGCCTGGCCCTGTTGTTGGCATGGTGGTTGGGCGATGCCTACCGGCAGCGCGTCCGTCGTCGGCACGCATGGCAGATGGCGCAGCAGGAGCGCGAGCTTGCCCAGCACGCTTCACTGGCCAAGACCCAGTTCCTCGCCACGCTGGGCCATGAGGTCCGCACGCCGATGACAGGGGTGCTGGGCATGAGCGAGCTGTTGCTGGGTACGTCACTGGACCGGCAGCAGCGTGGCTACGCCGAATCCATCCGCCGCGCTGGCGAGCGTTTGCTGCGACTGGTCAACGATGCGTTGGACCTCGCTCGGATCGAATCCGGCAAGTTGGAACTGGACCCGCAGCCGTTCGATCCGCGCGCATTGGTCGAGGAGGCAGTGGCACTGATGGCGCCGCTTGCGCGGCAGAAGGGCTTGGCCTTTCAAACGGAAGTAGCGCCCGAGTTGCCGGCCGGGCTGGTCGGCGATGCCGACCGCATCGCGCAGATCCTGACCAACCTGTTGGCGAATGCGATCAAGTTCACCGAGCGCGGCAGTGTGACGTTGCGGGTGGGGCGGCTGGCACCGACCGGCCTGTCACTGGAAGTGGCCGACACTGGGCCTGGCCTGAGCGAGGAGCAGGCGTCCCGGCTGTTCCGGCGCTTTGAGCAGGCCGAAGGCGCGCGCACCGCCGCGCGCTACGGCGGAAGTGGGCTCGGGTTGGCGATCTGCCAGGAGCTGGCTGCGGAAATGGGGGGGCGGATCAGCGTGTCGGGCGCCTTGGGCGAGGGCGCACGGTTCGTGGTGGACCTGCCGCTGGCCGACGCCGAGCTCGCTCCGGCGGTGGATTCGGATTCGGTCTCGGAACCCCAGTTGGAACCCTGCCGGGATTCGGCGCCGGGGGCGCTTCGCATCCTGCTGGTCGAGGACGACCTGATGGTGGCTGAGGTGGTCACCGGCCTGCTGCAGTCGCAAGGACATCGCGTCCACCACGCGCCGCATGCCCTGGCCGCCCTCACGGCCACCATGACGCAGGACTTCTCCCTCGCGCTGCTCGACCTCGACCTGCCGGGCATGGACGGCCTGAGCCTGGCGCGCCAACTGCGTGCGCGCGGTTTCCAGGCACCGCTGGTAGCCCTGACTGCGCGCTCCGACGAAGCGGCGATGGCCCAGGCGCTGGACGCGGGGTTCAACCGCTTCCTGCGCAAGCCGGTGACCAGGGCGATGCTGTCGGACGTGGTGACCGCCCTTTGCCCGGAGCCAACCGGCGTCGCGTGACGGCGGGGCGCCCGGGGCGCGCGGCTGGGGCTGGCCGCGCGCGAATCGCGCGTGTCGAGAGCGATCGCGCGCTCAGCGACGGCTGAGTGCGTGCACCGCGTCGACCAGCACGGCGACGTGCTCGGGGTTCATGTCCGGCGACATGCCGTGGCCGAGGTTGAACACGTGGCCTTCGCGCGAGCCGCCGTTGCCCTCGCGGTAGCTGTCCAGGGCCCGTCCGACTTCGGCGCGGATGGCGTCGGGCGAGGCGTACAGCGTTACCGGGTCCAGATTGCCCTGCAGGGCGACCTTGCCGCCGGTGCGGCGCGCCGCATCGCCCAGGTCCACGGTCCAGTCGATGCCCACGCCTTCGGTGCCGGTGGCGGCCAGTTCTTCCACGTAAGCGCCGTTGCCCTTGCCGAACAGGATCAGCGGGGTGCGGTCGGCGCCTTCGCCGCGCGGCAGCTCCTGCGCGATGCGCTTGAGGTAGCGCAGCGAGAATTCGCGGTACATCGCCGGCGACAGCACGCCGCCCCAGGTGTCGAATACCTGCAGCGCCTGCGCGCCCGCCGCGCGCTGCGCGGACAGGTAGGCGATCACGGCGTCGGTGGTGACCTCCAGCAGCTGGTGCATCGCGGCCGGGTCGTTGAGCGCCAGCGACTTCACCCGCGCGAAGTCCTTGCTGCCGCCGCCTTCGACCATGTAGCAGGCCAGCGTCCAAGGGCTGCCGGAGAAGCCGATCAACGGCACGCTGCCGTTGAGCTCGCGGCGGATCAGGCTGACCGCGTCGGTCACGTAGCGCAGTTCGGTGCCCATGTCCGGTACAGCCAGCCTGGCGATGTCGGCAGCGCTGCGCACCGGGCGTTCGAACTTGGGGCCTTCGCCTTCGACGAAATACAGGCCCAGGCCCATCGCGTCGGGCACGGTCAGGATGTCGGAGAACAGGATCGCGGCGTCCAGCGGGAAGCGGCGCAGCGGCTGCAGGGTCACTTCGCAGGCCAGTTCCGGGTTCTTGGCCATGTTGAGGAAACTGCCGGCGGCCGAGCGGGTGGCGCGGTACTCCGGCAGGTAGCGGCCCGCTTGGCGCATCAGCCACACCGGCGTGCAGTCGACCGGCTCGCGGCGAAGGGCGCGAAGGAAGCGGTCGTTGGTCAGTGGGGCGTTGGCGGTCATGCAGTAGTCCTCAAGCGCGTGTGGGCGCGGTTCGGTCAAGGAGTGGGGCGAAAAAAGAGGGGGTCGCGGTCGCCGCGCGGGCGGTTCGCCGTCGCTGCCAAGGTGTTGCCGGCGCGGCGAGGGACAGGTTGCGGCTAATCGCACCGCTCACCGCGGCGCGTCCGCGCCCTGGGTGAACATCAACTGGTAGCCGCGCTTGATGTGCTGGTCGCGCGCTTTCTCCAGCGCGGCCAAGGCGCTGTCCTGGTCCATGAACTGGTCACGGCGCAGCTGGCTGCGGCCGCCGATCTGCCCGGACTCGCGCACCAGCGTCCACCCGCCCAACAGGTCGGGTTGCAGCATCAGTTGCACGAAGCGCGGGGCTTCGGGGCCGTCAGGCCGTTGTTGCAGGAGCAGGCGCATGGCCCGGCATTGTAGCGGCAGCGCGGCTCAGCCGTGCGCCAGAGCCCGCAACACTGCGTTCTCGGCCACGCCCGACACGATGCAGGCCTTGCCCGCGCCGTTCCACAGCACCAGCCGCAGGCCGCGCGCGTCGGCCTTCTTGTCCAGCTGCATGCGGGCCAGCAATGCATCGGGCGCCAGTCCTGCCGGGATCGCAGTGGGCAGTCCCAGCCGCTGCAGCAACGCCTGCAGGCGTTCGGCGTCGGCGTCGGGGGCCATGCCCAGTGCGGCCGACAGCCGGGCGGCCAGCACCATCCCCACCGCCACCGCCTCGCCATGGTTGAGCCCGGCGCCGGTGGTACCGGCGTAGCCCTGCTCGGTCTCGATGGCGTGGCCAAAGGTGTGGCCGAAGTTGAGCATCGCGCGGTCGCCGTGCTCGAACGGATCACGCGCCACCACGTCGGCCTTGTGCTCGCACGAATGGGCGATGGCGTAGGACAGCGCCGCCTCGTCGCCGGCCAGCAGCGATTCGGCATGGGCCTCGATCCAATGCAGGAACCCGGCGTCGAAGATCGCGCCGTACTTCACCACTTCGGCCAGGCCTGCGCGCAGCTCGCGCTCCGGCAGGGTGTGCAGGGTCGCGGTGTCGGCGATCACTGCGCGCGGCGGGTGGAAGGCGCCGACCAGGTTCTTGCCCGCCGGCAGGTCCACCGCGGTCTTGCCGCCCACCGAGGAGTCCACCATGGCCAGCAGTGATGTCGGCAGTTGCACGCAGTCGACGCCCCGCATCCAGCAGGCGGCGGCGAAGCCGGCCAGGTCGCCCACCACGCCGCCACCGAGGGCCAGCACCGTGGCGTCGCGGGTGGCGCCCATGGCGGCCAGCGCTTCGATGCATTCGCCGAAGCGGGCGAGGGTCTTCTCCTGTTCGCCGGGCGGGATCACGAAACGGCGGACCACCAGGTCCGGGCGTGCGGCGGCCAATGCCGCCTCGACCTTGTCGGCGTACAGTGGTGCGACGTTGCCATCGCTCACCAGCAGCACGTGGCGGCCACGCAGGGTGTGCGCCAGACGGGGAGCATCGTCCAGCAGGCCCGCGCCGATGGCGATGGTGTAGTGATAGTCGCCGCTTACCTTGACCGTGCGTACCGTGTTCATGCGGTTGCTCCCTGGCGCATCCATTGAGTGGCCAACCGGTCGGCCAGTTGTGCCGCAGCGTCTTCGGCCGCCAATCCGGTCGTGTCGAAGACCAGGTCCGCCACTTCCCGGTACAACGGCGTGCGCAGGGCGGCAAGGTCTTGCAGCACCTGTTCACGGTCCGGCCGCGCCAGCAACGGGCGGGTGTGGTCACCGGCCAGCCGCGCCAGTTGCGTGGCCACGTCCACCGGCAGGTACACCACGAAGCCGCGGGCGCGCAGGATGCGGCGGTTGTCGGCGTCCAGCACCGCGCCGCCGCCGGTGGCGACCAGCGCGCCATCGCCCGCCAGCAGCTCGGCCAGCTTGGCCTTTTCGCGGGTGCGGAAGCCGGCCTCGCCTTCGCGGGCGAACAGATCGGCCACGCTGGCGCCGGCCGCCAGTTCCACCGCCCGGTCCAGGTCGTGCAGATGCAGGCCCAGGCGCTCGGCCAGCGCGTGGCCCAGCGTGGTCTTGCCCGCGCCCATCGGGCCGACAAGGACGAGATTGGCAGCGGGCTTCATTCCCCCATTGTAGGCGTGCGCCGGCGGCGGGCACGGGCTGGTTGCGGGCGCAACTGACTGCGCGGCCTTAACGCTTCCACGCCTAGGGTCGGAGTTCCGCGCCAGCCCGGTCGCGGGCCACAGGAGGTTTGCCATGGCCATCGCCAAGGTCATCGAGCTCAATGCATCGTCCAAGGCCAGCATGGAGGACGCAGTGAAAAGCGGCCTGAAGAAATGCGCCGAATCGGTGAAGAACATCAAGGGTGCCTGGGTCAATGAGGTCAAGGTGGTGACCGACAACGACGGCAACGTCACCGAATGGCGGGTCAACATGCGGGTTTCGTTCGTTGTCGAGTAAGGACATGGGCGGGCGGTGCCAAGGCGCGCCGCCCGTCGCAGGTTGATCCGGATCAGGCGGCGGACTGGGGGGATGGCGCACAATGCGCAGCATGGACACGACCGACCTGCTGGGCGAAGCCCTCGCCACCTTCGACACCCTGTTCGCCGAGGCCGCCACGGCCGGTGAACCCGACCCCACCGCCATGACCGTGGCCACCGCCACGCCGCAGGGGCGGCCTTCGGCGCGGGTGGTCCTGCTCAAGTCGCGCGACCGTCGCGGCTTCGTCTTCTACACCCACCTGGATGGGCGCAAGGGTCGGGAGTTGCAGGCAAATCCGCACGCCGCGCTGTTGTTCCACTGGCCACGCGTGCGCAACGGCGTGCAGGTGCGCATCGAGGGGGCGGTGGAAATCGTGTCCGATGCCGAGGCCGACGCATACTTCGCCTCGCGGCCGCGGGTCAGCCAGCTGGGCGCGTGGGCATCGAAGCAGTCGCAGACCCTGCCCGACCGGGACACCTTTGAACAGCGGCTGGCCGACGCCGAGCGCGAGTTCGATGGCCGCGAAGTCGCGCGCCCACCGCGCTGGACCGGTTTCCGGGTCAAGCCGGAGACCATCGAGTTCTGGTACGGCGCCGATTTCCGCCTGCACGAGCGGCAGCATTACGAAGTCGACGCCGTTGGCGCGTGGTCGCGGCGCATGTTGTACCCGTAATCGCTGTCGCCGGCCCGAAGCCTTGGGCAGAATGGCGCGATGGGACCCCAACGCATTGTCTGCCTGACCGAAGAGCCCACCGAGACGCTGTACGCGCTCGGTGAGCAGCACCGCATCGTCGGCATCAGCGGCTTCACCGTGCGCCCGGCCATTGCGCGCAAGGAAAAGCCCAAGGTCAGTGCCTTCACCAGCGCGAAGATCGGCGAGATCCTGAAGCTGCAGCCGGATTTCGTCATCGGTTTCTCCGACATCCAGGCCGACATCGCCGCCGAACTGATCCGCCATGGCGTGGAAGTGTGGATCAGCAACCACCGCAGCGTGGATGGCATCCTCGATTACATCCGCCGCCTGGGTGCCATGGTGGGCGCCGCAGAGCGCGCGATTGCCTATGCCGACGAGCTGCAGCGGGGCCTCGACGCCATCGCCGACGCAGCCGCACGCCTGCCGCGCCGACCCAAGGTCTATTTCGAGGAATGGGACGACCCGCTGATCACCGGCATCCGCTGGGTGTCCGAGCTGGTGCGCATTGCCGGCGGCGACGACGTCTTTCCCGAACGCGCCACCGAGTCGCTGGCCAAGGGCCGCATCCTGGCCAATGGCGACGAGGTGGTGGCCCGCGCGCCGGACATCGTGCTGGGCTCGTGGTGCGGCAAGAAGTTCCGGCCCGAGAAGGTGGCCGCGCGCCCGGGCTGGGAGACGGTCCCCGCAGTGCGCGGCGGTTGGCTGCACGAGATCAAGTCACCCGCGATCCTGCAGCCGGGGCCCGCGGCGCTGACCGATGGCGTGCGCGAGATCGCCGCAGTGGTGCAGGCTTGGGCGCGCGGGGACGACCCGCGCACGGTCAGCGCGGATAGAACTCGCGGTTGAACTGCATCGTCGACCGGGCGCCGCCTTCGCGCACGATGGTGAGCTCGAAGCGCATGGTGTCGGGCAGGTCGATCTCGGCGGTGCCCACGTAATCGAGCAGGTCGCCGGTGCGCAACTCGCGCATCGGAATGTCCTGGCGTCGGCCGCGCAGGTCGGTGGCGGTGGCGGTGATGGTTGCCGGCAGCGCGGTTTCCTGCGCTTCCGGCCCTTGGCGCACGGCCACCAGCAGCAGGGCGAGGCGGTCGCTGCGCTCGATGCCGTACTGCATGGCCACCGTGTCGGGCAGGGTGGAGGTCTGCACCACGCTCGCGCGGATGGTCACGTCGCCGATCCGGGTCACGGCCTCCTGCGGTGCAGAGGGAGCAGTCGCGGCAGCGGGCGGACCGGCGGGGCCGGTATCGCCGCCGCAGCCACCCAGTAGCAGGCAGGTGAGCAGGGGTATCCAAGTGGCGGCCACACGACGGCGCCGCGCCAACGGGAGTGGGCTGCCGGAGTGGTTGCCCAGGGCAAGGCATGCGCTGGGAGGCAACATCGGCGTGGAACTGGGCATCATGGCAACACTCCCGGTGACTCAGTCGTTGGCGGCGGACAGTTCGCGACCGCGGGTGGTGGCCGCGTCGATGGCCCTGGCCACCAGCCCGCGGAAGCCACCCGCCTCGAAGGTTTCGATGGCCGCCTGCGTCGTGCCGCCCGGCGAGGTGACGCGGGCACGCAGCACGTCGGCCGGTTCCTCGCGCTCGGTCAGCATGCGCGCCGCGCCCAGCAGGGTCTGCGCCGCCAGCACCCGCGCCGCGGCGGGGTCCAGTCCCTGCGCCTCACCGGCCTGCTGCATGGCCTCGGCCAGCAGGAACACGTAGGCCGGGCCGCTGCCGGATACCGCGGTCACCGCGTCCATCAGGTGCTCGTCGTCGATCCACACTGTGGCGCCCACCGCGCCGAGCAGCGCCGCGGCACGGGCCCGGCCCGCGTTGTCGGTCGCGGCATTGGCAAACAGGCCCGTCACGCCCGCACCGAGCAGTGCCGGCGTGTTGGGCATGGCGCGGACCACCGCCAATGAGCCTCCCAGCCAGCGGTCCAGTTGCCCGGCGGTGATGCCGGCGGCGATGGACACCACCAGCGGCCGCGTGGCCTGGGCCTGCGTAGTCAGCGCTTCGCAGACGGCGCGCATGACCTGCGGTTTCACCGCCAACACCCAGGCGTCCGCGCCCTGCACCGCATCGGCCGCGTGGTCGAAGGTGTGGACGCCGAAGTCCTGTTGCATTGCATGCCGCAGCGCATCCACGGGCTCGGCGACGCGGATCGTGGTCGGGTCCGCGCCGCGGGCCACGAGGCCGCCGATCAGGCTGCGGGCCATGTTGCCGCCGCCGATGAAGGCGAGGCTGGCAGGAGATTGATGGTTCATGGGGCTTCCTGCTGTCCGGGATGGGGGTCGGGGTGATAAGACGCGACCGGCATGGCGTGCATGGCCGGGACGCCGGGTATGCGCGGGGTCCGCACGGGCAGCGCCTATCCGGCGGCCGGGCGACGCCCGAACAGGGCCGTGCCCACGCGCACCATGGTCGCACCTTCGGCGATGGCCACGGCATGGTCCTCGCTCATGCCCATCGACAGGGTATCCACCCCGGGATGGGCCTGCTGCAGCGCTTCGTACAGCTGCCGCACCTGGGCAAAGGCCGCGCGGCGCTTCTCCAGGTCCGGCCACGGCGTGGGAATGGCCATCAGTCCCCGCAGTCGCAGCCGCGGCTCGGCAGCGATGGCCTCCGCGAGTGCCGCCACCTCATCGGGCCGGCACCCGTGCTTGCTCGCCTCGTCATCGATATTGACCTGCACCAGCACGTTCAGCGGCGGCCGTTCAGCGCTGCGGTGGCGGGCCAGCGCCGTTACCAGCTTGGCCCGGTCCACTGTCTGCACCCAGTCGAACAGTTCCGCCGCGTCCTTGGCCTTGTTCGACTGCAGGTGGCCGATCAGGTGCCACTCCAGCCCCAGTGACGCCAGTGCAGCGATCTTGGTCGCCGCTTCCTGCACATAGTTTTCGCCAAAGGCGCGATGGCCGGCCGCGGCCAGTACCGCCACCCGCGCCGCCGGTTGGGTCTTGCTGACCGCCAGCAGCCGCGGCGTTGGCCGCTTGGCTGAACAGGCTGCGTTATCCAGTTGCCGGAGTACGCCCTGAAGGGCGCGCGCCAGCTCGTCGGTGGTCTCGTCCATGGGATGGATTGGCGACACAGGTACAGGTCTATACTGCTTCGCAAGGGGTAGTATCGTTCCAACTTGCCGGTCGCGCGACCGGTTCCGACGCAGTGCGGGGGAGCACGCATGGATATCGCCGAACTGTTGGCGTTCTCGGTCAAGAACAAGGCTTCTGACCTTCACCTGTCGGCTGGTTTGCCGCCGATGATCCGCGTGGACGGCGACGTCCGCCGCATCAACATCCCGGCGCTGGAGCACAAGCAGGTGCACGCGCTGGTGTACGACATCATGTCGGACAAGCAGCGCCGCGACTACGAGGAGTTCCTCGAGGTCGACTTCTCGTTCGAGATCCCGGGGCTGGCGCGTTTCCGCGTCAACGCCTTCAACCAGAACCGCGGCGCCGGTGCGGTGTTCCGTACCATTCCGTCCGAGGTGCTGACCCTGGAGGATCTGAATTGCCCGAAGATCTTCAAGGACCTGATCGACCAGCCGCAGGGCCTGATCCTGGTCACCGGCCCGACGGGTTCGGGCAAGTCGACCACGCTGGCGGCGATGATCGACCACATCAACAAGAACGAGTATGGCCACGTGCTGTCGGTCGAAGACCCGATCGAGTTCGTGCATACCTCGCAGAAGTGCCTGATCAACCAGCGAGAAGTGCACCGCGACACGCACGGCTTCAACGAGGCGCTGCGCAGCGCGCTGCGTGAGGACCCGGACTACATCCTGGTCGGCGAAATGCGCGACATCGAGACGATCCGCCTGGCGCTGACCGCGGCGGAGACCGGCCACCTGGTGTTCGCCACCCTGCACACCTCGTCGGCGGCCAAGACCATCGACCGCATCATCGACGTGTTCCCCGCCGGCGAGAAGCCGATGGTCCGCTCGATGCTGTCGGAGTCGCTGCGTGCGGTGATCAGCCAGGCGCTGCTGAAGAAGGTGGGCGGTGGCCGTACCGCGGCGTGGGAAATCATGGTCGGCACCCCGGCCATCCGCAACCTGATCCGCGAGGACAAAGTGGCGCAGATGTACTCGGCCATCCAGACCGGCCAGGCGGCCGGCATGATGACCCTGGACCAGCACCTGCAGGACCTGGTCAAGCGCGGCCTGATCCTGCGCCCGCAGGCGCGGGAGTACGCGAAGGACAAGCGGCTGTTCGAGTGACGGCGCGCGTCGCCGCGTTTCATTGATTTGTACGCCGTGTCGCCCAGGGGCGCGCGGCAAGGGAGTACCGGATGAGCACCATCGATTTCACCTCGTTCCTCAAGCTGATGGCCCACCAGAAGGCCTCGGACCTGTTCATCACCGCCGGCATGCCGCCCTCGATGAAGGTGCACGGCAAGATCTCGCCCATCACCCAGACCGCGCTTACGCCGCAACAGAGTCGCGACCTGGTGCTGAACGTGATGACGCCGCAGCAGCGCGAGGAGTTCGAGAAAACCCACGAGTGCAACTTCGCCATCGGCGTGTCCGGCGTGGGCCGCTTCCGCGTGTCGTGCTTCTACCAGCGCAACCAGGTCGGCATGGTCCTGCGCCGCATCGAGACCAAGATCCCGACGGTGGAAGAGCTGAACCTGCCGCCGATCATCAAGACGCTGGCGATGACCAAGCGCGGCATCATCATCTTCGTCGGCGCGACCGGTACGGGTAAGTCCACCTCGCTGGCGGCGATGATCGGCTACCGCAACATGAACTCGACCGGCCACATCATCACGATCGAGGACCCGATCGAATTCGTGCACAAGCACGAGGGCTGCATCATCACCCAGCGCGAGGTCGGCATCGACACCGAGAGCTGGGAAGCGGCGCTGAAGAACACCCTGCGCCAGGCACCGGACGTGATCATGATCGGCGAGGTGCGTACCCGCGAGGGCATGGACCACGCCATCGCCTTTGCCGAAACCGGCCACCTGGTGCTGTGCACGCTGCACGCCAACAACGCCAACCAGGCGATGGACCGCATCATCAACTTCTTCCCCGAGGACCGCCGCGGCCAGTTGCTGATGGACCTGTCGCTCAACATCAAGGGCGTGGTCGCACAACAGCTGATCCCGACCCCGGATGGCAAGGGCCGCCGCGTGGCGATGGAGATCCTGCTGGGCACGCCGCTGGTGCAGGACTACATCCGCGACGGCGAGATCCACAAGCTCAAGGAAGTGATGAAGGAGTCCGTGCAGCTGGGCATGAAGACCTTCGACCAGGCCCTGTTCGAGCTGTACCAGGCCGGTGAGATCACCTACGAGGATGCGCTGCGCTACGCCGACAGCCAGAACGAGGTGCGCCTGCGCATCAAGCTGGCGCAGGGCGGCGATGCCAAGACCCTGTCTGCCGGCCTGGATGGCGTTGACTTGGCCGAGGTGCGCTGAGGCCGGCTCAGCCGGCCAGGGCGTCGATCAGTACGCCCGCCACCTTGGCGGGCGGCATGCGCAGCAGGCTGGTATTCACCTGCATCGTGAATTCGCTTTGACCGGAAGGCGGCGGTGCCAAGGTCACGCCGCGCGCGCGGGCGCGTGCAGCCAGCTTTTGATGGTCTGCTCCAGCCACCGTCATGTAGAAAAGGCTGGTGCCATCTTCAAGCTTGCGAATGGCGAACCGCCCGTCCGCCCGCAGTTGCGCGATGATCGCCTCCGCTGCCTGCCACGCCTTCGCATAGTCCTGCTGGTAGGTGGCGGCGAAGCGTTGCGCCACAGCGACCTGCGGCCACGCGTGTGGCAATGAACCGCCAAACATGCGGCGCGTGTGATACAGGCCGTTGATCAACGCGGCATCGCCAGCGAGGATGGCACCACTGGCGGCGTTGAAGTGCTTCCAGAGCGACACGTACACCGTGTCGAAAAGCTGGGTGTAATCGTGGACGGTGTGGCCGGAGTGCTGCGGCAGGTTGAACAGCCGCGCGCCATCCAGGTGCATGCGGATGCCCTGTCCGCGGGCGTAGGTGCTTAGCCGTTGCAACTCGCTGAAGTCGGCCATGCGATGGCCCAGCCTGCGCACCGGACTTTCCACGGAAATTGCGCCGATCTTGCCGGGCACCCGGCCGCCGACAGAGCGCTCCACCCACGGCCGAACGTCATCCACCGTCAGCGTCACCGCTCCCGGTAACAGTGGGATCAGGTTGAGGCCGCTGAGCGTGGTGGCTCCGTCCCCACTGTCGGCGTAGAGGTGGCTTTCGGCCTGGACCAGCACCCGGCGGTCATTGCCGGCCAGCGTGCGCACGGCAAGATGGTTGGCCAGCGTGCCGGTGGGCACGAACATGGCGGCCTCCTTGCCCAGCAGGCGGGCAAAGGTCTGCTCCAACTGCTCGATGGCGCCGCCAAGGCTGTAATTGTCGGCCTCGACGTCGCCGCCCGCCACGGTCTCCGCCAGCAGTGCGGCGTACTCGGCGGGGCGCAGGTTCAATCCATCAGCGATGAAGTTGACCTGGGTGAACATCGTGGGCGTGGCCTCCGGTCGTGCCTGCCCGCCAATGGCAGTGGTTCGGGCGCCCGGAAAGGCCGCTGTGGCGGCATGCGCGAACAACGGTGATGCCGCGGTCAAGCCGCCAGCGGCAAGGAAACGTCGACGATCCATCAATACCTCTCCATGGGTGTGATCTCTTCCAGCGTGGACGTCACCGCGCCCGCATCCACGGCGGCTGCAGTTCGGCGATCCGCGCGTGGACCGGGCAATCCGCGCGGTGCGTGCCCGGCAGGTAACCCAGGCTCATCAGGAACTCGCCGGTGATCTCCCCGCCGGTGAAGCGGAAGGTGCGCTTGAACAACTTCACCCAGCCCGCCTTGTCGCGGGCACTCCCGGCGTCCAGCAGGTGCGCGTCCAACCAGTCGGCAAAGCCGCCGTGCGACGTCCGCAACCGTTGCACCACCTGTGCGTTGTGGATGGCCGCCTCCACCTTCAGCCGGTTGCGGATGATCCCCGGGTCGGCCAACAGGCGCTCGCGGTCGCGCGGACCGTAGGCGGCCACGGTGTCCACGTCGAAGCCATCGTAGGCGCGGCGGAAGCCCTCGCGCTTTTTCAGGATGGTTTCCCAGCTCAGCCCAGCCTGGTTGATCTCCAGCACCAGACGCTCGAACAGCACCGCCTCGTCGCGGTGCGGGAAGCCGTACTCGGTGTCGTGGTAGGGGCCGTGGAGGGGATGCCCGGTGGCGAAATCACAATAGGATGACATGGCGGTTCAGTCGACTGTCGCGCGTACGGCCTCGGACGAGAACGCGGCGCGTTCCCCGGCCACTTCGATGTCCGGCCAGCGCCGCGGGCGTGGCGTGAGCTGGCCGGCGCGGAGGGCCCGTCCCAGTTTGGTCGCATCGCCCGGCAGGTGCAGTGAGGCAGCGTCGTGCCATCCCTGCAGGTCCCGGGTGTGCAGTTGGCAGGTCACGCCCCAGGGCCGGCCCGCGTCGCAGAGCAGGCGTTCGCGCTGGCCATCCCCGTCCAGGTCGGGGCTGAGTACCACGCAGTCGGCGTCGCGCTGGAGGCACGCGCCCGCATCCAACCGATGCGCCACCAGGGCCTCCAGCCATGCCAGGTCCAATGGCTCTGCGCCGGTGGCGGGATGCAGCAGCGTGCGTGCATCGTCCACCCGGGTGATGGCGGTGCGGCGCAGTTCCTCGTCGCTCTTCCATGCGCCATAAGGCGTGGTGCGCTTGAGCACGCGGCGCAACTCCGCCAGCCGTTCCGCATCGCGGGTGATGGCCGGCTCGTGCTGTAGCGCCTGCGCGGCCTCGTAGCCGCGACGCCCCGCATGGAAGCGCAGGTAGTCGAAATCGATGGCGTCACTTTGGGTGCGGCCGTCCCGCAGCCGGGCGATCTGGTCGCGGATGGCGATGCCGTGCGGGTCCAGCAGCGGTGAATTGACCAGCAGTGCAATTGCCATTGCGCCCAATGACAGGGCCACGTTGACCTTCGGCAGCGGGCGCAGCCAGCCGTCGCCGCGCTTCAGCGCCGCCCACGCATAGCCCAGCGCGTGGCCCGCGAGCACCAGCGCCAGCAGCGTCGCCCACACGCGTTCGGCGGTCCAGCCGTACTGGTGCACGCGCAACCACAGCGCGTACAGCGCGAGTCCCGCGTACACCGGCGACACCACCAGCGCCGCATCCACCGCATGGCGCAACCAGGCCGGGTAGGGTGGTGCGCCTCCGCCATCCTGGTAGACAGCGTTGATGAACAACGCCAGCAGGATCAGCACGCTCATCAGGATCGAGGCCGCCGACTGCGTGTTCCACAGCGCCTCCTCGCCCGTGAACGGCAGGCTGGCGACGAAGGTCAGCATGATCAGTGCCAGCAGCGGCAGCAGACCCTTGAAGATCGCGAACACGATCTGCCGCGCCACCTGTACCGGGCGGCGTTGGGTGCGCCCGATGAGGACACCCAGCCCCGCCATCGTGCCGGTGGCCAGGTACACGAACGGCTCTTCGCGGAACAGGGTCTTGAAGAAGGTGATCTTGATCAGCGCGAACAGCTGCGCCCACAGCGTCAGCACGCCCCAGCAGATGCCCACGAACAACAGGGTGAGCAGCAGGGTCAGTGCGTTCTGCCAAGCGTGCTCGAACAGGTCGGGATAGGGCGCACTCCAGCGTCGGTACTGCAGCCGGCTCTGCAGATAGGGCAGGGCGACGAACAGCGCCGCGGCCATGGTCAGGCCAAACGGCGCCAGCACGCGGCCGCTGGCCAGCCCGGGGGCCCCGGTCGCGCTCCAGCCGGCCCATGCGGCCAGCGCGCCGAATACCGCCGTGGCGCCAAGGGCATGCTGCCAGAACAGCCGGTCGCGTAGCTCCTGCACCGACAGCGTCATCAGGGTGGGGACCGACAGCACCAGCGTGTACCAGCAAACGAGGCCGCCGAGGCCATCGAACGGCCACCAGCCGTGCTCGCGGCCAGTCTCGGCCAGGTACAGCAACAGGCCTTGCAACAGGGCGACCAGTACGACGAAGGGCCGGCTCCGGGCGGGCAGGTCGGGGCTTTCGCTCATGAGGCTCGTCCGTGAATGTCGCCCCGAGTATGGCACGGGCTAGAATGGGCGCATGTCGCTCATGCCCACGCCCCTGACCAACCAGTTGCTGATCGCGCTGCCGGCGCTGGCGGACGGCAATTTCGCGCGCAGCGTGACCCTGGTGTGCCAGCACGACGACGACGGCGCGATGGGCATCATGGTCAACAAGGCGTCCGAATACACCCTGGGCGACGTGCTCGGCCAGATGGGGTTGGAAGCGCATGACCCGGCGATGGCCGCGCAGATCGTGCTGGCCGGCGGGCCGGTGCACCCGGAGCGCGGCTTCGTGCTGCACGACGGCGGCATGCGTTGGGACTCCTCGCTGCAGGTCAGCGAAGCGTTGTTCCTCACCACCTCGCGCGACATCCTGGAGGCGATGGCCAAGGGCGAAGGCCCAGCGCATGCCATCGTGGCGCTGGGCTGTGCGGGTTGGGGCCAAGGCCAGCTGGAGCACGAACTCACGGAGAACGACTGGCTGACCGCGCCGGTGGACGCCGAGCTGCTGTTCGCGCTGCCGCTGGAGGCGCGCTGGCAAGCGGCGGCGGGTCGCATCGGTGTCGACTTCGCCCACCTGGCTGATTACGCCGGGCACGCATGACCGCAACGATCCGCCGCGATGGCACGGTGCTGGGCTTCGACGTGGGTGCCCGCCGCATCGGTGTGGCCGTGGGCAGCGCCTTCGGCCACGGCGCGCGCGCGCTGGCCGTGGTGGATGTGCACGCCAATGGCCCCGACTGGCCGGCCATCGATCGTCTACTCAAGGAATGGCGCCCCGACGGAATTGTGATTGGCGACCCAATGACCCTTGATGGCGGCGACCAGCCCATCCGCGCCCGCGCCCACGCCTTTGCCCGCGAACTGCACGGCCGCTGCAAGCTGCCGGTGGTGCTGGTGGACGAACGCTCCAGCTCCATCGAGGCCGCGCAGCGCTTCGCCAGCGACCGTGCCGAGGGCCGCAAGCGCCGCCGCGATGCCGAGGCGCTGGACGCGGTGGCCGCGGCCGTGATCATCGAACGCTGGCTCGCCTCTCCGGATGACGCCACACCGCTTACCGACCTGCCCCCCGCATGATTCCCCAGACCGATGCTTCCGGCGCGCTGCGCCACCTGCTCACCCTCGACGGCATGCCGCGCGCGCAGTTGTCCGCGCTGCTTGATCGCGCGCAGCATTTCGCCGAAGGCCACGACGCGCGGGGCGCGCTGGCTGGCACCGCGGTGTGCACGCTGTTCTTCGAGCCATCCACCCGCACGCGCATGAGCTTCACCCTGGCGGCGCAGCGGTTGGGCGCCGACGTGCTCAGTTTCGATGCCTCGTCCTCGTCCACCAGCAAGGGCGAGACTGCGCGCGACACGCTGAAGAACCTGGAGGCGATGGGCGTGCGCGGTTTCGTCGTGCGCCACAAGCAGGATGGCGCGGTGGCCGAACTGGCCGCGGCGGCCAACGCCGACACCGCCCTGCTCAATGCCGGCGACGGCCGTAGCAACCATCCGACCCAGGGCCTGCTCGACATGCTGACCCTGCGCCAGGCCAAGGGTGCGGACTTCTCGCGGCTGAAGATCGCGATCGTCGGTGACGTGAAGCATTCGCGCGTGGCGCGTTCCGACCTGCACGCGCTGCGCACGCTCGGGGCAGCAGAGGGCGGGTCGATTGACATCCGCGTCTGCGCCCCGGCATCGCTGTTGCCCGACGACGGCACGCTGGCGGGCTGCACGGTCACCCACGACCTCGACGCCGCACTGGAAGGCGTGGACGTGGCGATGATGCTGCGCCTGCAACGCGAGCGCATGGAAGAGGGACTGGTGGACTCGCTGGACGATTACCACCGCGACTACGGCCTGACCGCAACACGCCTGCGCCGTGCCGCGCCCGATGCGGTGGTGATGCATCCCGGCCCGATGAACCGTGGCGTGGAAATCACCGACGAGGTGGCCGATGGCCCGCAGTCGTTGATCCTGCGCCAGGTGAGCAACGGCGTGGCGGCACGCATGGCGGTGCTGGAGGCACTACTGGCCCGTTGAAGGTCGCTGTGCGGCCGTGCGCGCGCCGTGCGCCACGGTTCCTGCAGCGCACCCGCCTGGTTGTGTTTGGTGTCGCGCGCCGAATACGTTCGCGGGCGATGCTCAGCGCACCAGCAACAGCGTCGCAAGCCCGAGGAAGGTAAAGAATCCCATCACGTCGGTGACGGTGGTGAGGAAGATGCTGCTCGCCAGCGCCGGGTCGTAGCCTGCGCGCTTGAGCGTCACCGGCACCATCACGCCGGCCAGCGCGGCGAACAGCAGGTTGGCGGTCAATGCGGTGAAGATCACCAGCGACAGACCGATGTCCTGGAACCAGGCCAGCACGATCAGCGCCAGCACCAGGCCCAGCACGAGCCCGTTCAGCAGGGCGACGCGCGCTTCCTTCCACATGAGCGTGCGGATGTTGGACGCGCCCACCTGGCCCAGCGCCAGGCCGCGCACCATCAGCGCCAGTACCTGGGTGCCGGCATTGCCGCCCATGCCGGCGACGATGGGCATCAGCACCGCGAGCGCGACCAGTTCGTCGATGGTGCCCTTGAAGCTGTCGACCACCTTGGCGGCGAGGAATGCCGTGCCCAGGTTGATGCTGAGCCACATCAGGCGGCGGCGCCACGCGCGCGGCACCGGTGAGAACAGGTCCTCGTCCTCGTCCAGGCCAGCGGCGCCCAGCGCCTGGTGCTCGGCCTGCTCGCGGATGATGTCGACCACGTCGTCGATGGTGATGCGGCCGAGCAGGATGTTGTTGTCGTCCACCACCGGCGCGCTGATCCAGTCGTGGTCGGAGAACTGGCGCGCCACCTCGGTGGCGGTCTCGCCGACATCGATGGCCGGCTGTTCGTCGTCCACCAGCTTGTTGATCGGCGTGCCCGGTTCGTGGGTCAGCAGCGCGGTGACCGCGATGCGGCCCAGGTACTGGTGGCGGCGGCTGACCACGTACAGGTGGTCGGTGTGGTCCGGCAGCTCGCCGCGCAGGCGCAGGTAGCGCAGTACCACGTCCACGGTGGTGTCGGTGCGCACCGTCACCACGTCGGGATTCATCAGGCGGCCGGCGGTGTCCTCCGGGTACGACAGCACCTGCTCCAGTCGGTCGCGGTTCTCGCGGTCCATCGACTTGAGCACTTCGTCGATGACGGTGTCCGGCAGGTCCTCGACCAGGTCGGCTAGGTCGTCGATGTCGAGATCCTCGACCGCCGCGACCAGCTCGTCCGGATCCATGTCGGCGATGAGGTTCTCGCGGACGTCCTCGCCCACGTGCAGCAGCACCTCACCGTCGTCCTCGGGATCGACCAGGCCCCACACCACCGTGCGCTTGCCCGGCGGCAGCGACTCGAGCAGGTTGCCGATCTCCGCCGGGGACAGGGTGTTGACCAGCCGCTTGACCGGGCCCAGCCGGCCGCTGTCGAGCGCGTCCGAAAGCAGACGCAGCTGGCGTGCGGTCTTGTCGTGGCGGATGGCTTCGGCCATGCGGCGCTCCGTGGGCGGTCTCGGGGAAGCGGCCGGGGGCCGTTCCTGCGGGGAGCCGCAACCATCGCCTCATGCGGGCGACGACGGGTGCGACCGGGCGTCATGCGTTCATGCGCACATTATCGCCCGTGATCGCGACGCTGCACACCCCGGCTGTGGAGGGCAGTGCCCTAATCGGCGCAGGCGCGGGCCACCCAAGCCTCGATGTCGCTGCGGTCGCGCGCGCGCATCAGCGCGGGAACACGCTTCTTCAGCGTGGCAAGGTCGCATTCGCGGATGCGACGTCGCACCTCCAGCAAGGTGCCGGGGTGCAGGCTGAACTCATTCAGGCCCAACGCCAGCAGCAACGGGGTGAAGGCCGGGTCGCCGGCCATCTCGCCGCACACCGCCACGGATTTGCCGCGGGCATGTGCCAGCCGGATCACGTCGCGCACCAGGCGGATCACTGCCGGATGCAGTGGCGTGTACAACTCGGCCAACGCTTCGTTGTTGCGGTCGGCGGCGAGCAGGTACTGCACCAGATCGTTGGTGCCGATGGACAGGAAGTCCAGCTTGCCGATGTAGCCCGGCAGCGCGATCGCGGCGGCTGGCACTTCGATCATCGCGCCCAGCGGCACGTAATCGGCGATCTCGTAGCCCTGGGTGCGCAGGTCGCGGCCGATCAGCTTGATGCGCGTGCGCACCGTCGCGATCTCCTCGCGCGAGGTGACCATCGGCACCAGGATGCGGATCGGCCCGTAGCCGGAAGCGCGCAACGCGGCTCGCAGCTGGGTGTCGAGCAGGCCGCTGCGCGCCATCGACAGGCGCACACCGCGCAGGCCCAGCGCGGGATTGGGTTCGTCGCGCAGCGCCAGCCCGGTGCGGTCGGCCTTGTCCGCGCCCAGGTCCAGGGTGCGGATGGTCACCGGGCGACCGCTCATGCCCAGCACCACGTCGCGGTAGGCGCGGAACTGCTCTTCCTCGTCCGGCAGTTCATGGCGCTGCAGGAACAGGAACTCGGTGCGGTACAGCCCGATGCCGCTGGCGCCGAGCGCATGCGCCTCGGCCACGTCCTCACGCGACTCGGCGTTGGCGTGCAGCTGGATGTCGTGGCCATCGCGCGTGCGCGTGGGTTCGCGGCGCAGGCGATGCAGCTCCTTGCGCTCGCGGATGTACTCGCGCTCGCGGGTGCGGTGGTCGCGCAGGTCTCCGGGGCCGGGTTCGAGCACCACCAGGCCGCTGCCACCGTCGACGATCAGCGCGTCGCCGTCGTTGATCTTCTGCAGTGCCTGCGCCGCACCGACCACCAGCGGCAGGTGCAGGCTGCGCGCGAGGATGGCGCTGTGCGAGAGCGTGCTGCCCCCGGCGGTAACGATGGCCACCACGCCCTGCGCCTGCAGTTGTGCCAGTTCGGCGGGGGCCACGTTGTCGGTGATCAGGATCTCGCCGGCCACGCCGGCCGTCTCGGCCCCGCGCCGGTGCAGCGCGGCGTGGATGCGACCGATGACCTGGTCGATGTCGTCCACGCGGCTGCGGAAATAATCGTCGTCCATCGCCTCGAACACCGAGGCGATGCGGTCACGTTGCAGCCGTAGCGCGTAGTCGGCGGTGTAGCGGCCGGTGCGGATCAGCGCATCCAGGCCCTGCAGCAGTTCGGGGTCGTCCAGCAGCAGGGTGTGCAGATCGAGGAACTCGCCCACCTCATGGGCGAGCGCGCCGTGCAGGCGTTCCCTGAGGGCATGCATCTCGGCACGCACGACGTCGATGGCCTCGTGCAGGCGCGCCAGCTCGCCTTCAACCTGGTTGCTGTGGATGTGTTCCTCAGCCACCTCCAGTGCATGCGGCAGGCGGACCCGGGCACGTCCCAGCGCGCTGCCGCGCGACGCCCCCAGTCCATTGAACACCTGCCTCATCCCCGGGCTCCGCTCAGCTGTCTTCGTCGAAGCGGCGTTCGAACAGCGAAGCCACCGCGTCGCAGGCGGTCCCTTCGTCCTCGCCGTCCACGCGCAGCTTGACCTGCGTGCCCTGGCCGGCGGCAAGCAGCATCACGCCCATGATGCTCTTGGCATTGACCTCGCGGCCCTTGGCGGTGAGGGTCACGTTGCTCTTGTAGGCCGACAGCAGTTGCACCAGCTTGGCGGTGGCCCGGGCATGCAGGCCCAGTCGATTGCTGACGGTCAGTTCGCGTTCGATCATGTGGGGGGCCTCACGCGTCGTCCAGGATCACGCCATTGCGGGCACCGGCGGAAGCGACCGCAGGCAGTTCGTCCAGCTCCAGCTCGGCGTAGTTCATCACCCGCAACAGCATCGGCAGGCTCACCGCCGACACGCGGCGTACCGGCGTGCCCAGCCGCGCGACCTTGGCCGCCAGGTTGCTGGGCGTGGCGCCGTACAGGTCGGTGAGCACCAGCACGCCCGCGCCGCCGTCCACCCGCCGCAGTGCCGCGCTGGCCTGTGGCAACAGTTCGTCCGGGTCGCCGCCAAAGGGGACCTCGAAGGCCTCGGTGCGCAGCGGCAGCGTGCGCAGCAGTCCGTTGGCCACCGCGACGAGCGCGCTGCCGATGCCGGGGTGGGTGATGAGCAGGATTCCGACGGCCATGGAGGAAACTTAACAGAGCAGGGACGCCGCCTGAAAGCAGGCAGCATGAATCCGGGACGAAGGCGTCCCGGCGCGCGTGACGCGGGTTGGACTAATCGAGTTCGCGATGGTGCACGGCCACTTCGTCCCAGCCCTCCGCACGGGCGTGGGCGGCCATGCGTTCGGCCAGGTAGACCGAGCGGTGGCGCCCGCCGGTGCAGCCGAAGGCGACGGTGACGTAGCTGCGCGTGGTGTCGGCGTTCATGCGCGGCAGCCAGGCGTCGAGGAACTGGCTGACCTGGCCGAAGAACATCTCCACGTCCGCCTGCCGGTCCAGATAGTCACGCACGCCCGCATCGCGACCGGACAGCGGCCGCAGCACCGCATCCCAGTGCGGGTTGGGCAGGGCGCGTGCGTCGAAGACGAAGTCGGCGTCGGCGGGGACACCGTGGCGGTAGGCGAAGGACTCGAACAGCAGCGACAGCTTCTTGTCGTCGCCCATCTCGAACTCGGTGATCACGTGCCGACGAAGCTGGTGCACGTTGAGGTCGCTGGTGTCGATCACCGTGTCGGCGATCTGGCGCAGCGGGCGCAGCAGCTCGCGTTCACGCGCAATGGCCTCTCCCAGCGCCAGGCCGAGGTGGCTCAACGGGTGGCGGCGGCGGGTGTCCGCATAGCGCCGCAGCAGCACTTCGTCGCGGCATTCGAAAAACAGCAGGCGCGGGTCCAGGCCCAGTTCGCCCACGGCAGAGAGCCAGCCGGAGACCTTGGCCAGCTCGCCGACGCGGTTGCGCACGTCGATGCCCACCGCCAGCTTGGGCGGGGCGTCGTCGCCGCTGCTGACGCTGCGCACGAACTGCGGCAGCATCTCGATGGGCAGGTTGTCGACGCAGTAGTAGCCCAGGTCCTCGAAGGTGCGCAGCGCCACCGACTTGCCCGAGCCGGACAGGCCGCTGACGATTACCAGCGCCGGCGTCGGGGTGGTCGTCATGCTTCGCCTCGTTCAAGGAAGTTGCTGTGGCGGGCGATGAACGCCGCCGCCGGGTCCAGGCCCTTCATCCGCAGGCTGTGCAGGCGCGTGGCCGCCTCGGTCAGCACGGCAAGGTTGCGGCCGGGCATCACCGGCAGGGTGGTCATCGGCACGTCCAGGTCCAGGATGCGACGCGTGCTGTTGTCGCCGGTCAGGCGCTCCAGCCCGCTGGGCAGGGGGTCGGTCATCGGCTTGGTCAGGTGGACGATGAGCCGAAGGTACTTGTTCTTCTTGACCGCCGTGTCACCGAACATCTGGCGGATGTTGAGCACGCCCAGGCCGCGCACTTCCAGCAGGTCCTGCAGCATGTCGGGGCAGGTGCCGTCGAGCACGTCGGGAGCGATCTGGGTGAATTCCGGGGCATCGTCGGCGACCAGGCGGTGGCCCCGGGTGATCAGCTCCAGCGCCAGTTCGCTCTTGCCCGAGCCGGATTCACCGGTGATCAGCACGCCGATGGAGTAGATCTCCATGAACACGCCGTGCATGGTGATGCGTGGCGCCAGCGCGCGCGCCAGGTGGTACTGCAGCAGGTTGAGCAGTTCGTGGCCACGGCGCGGCGAACACCACAGCGGCGTTTCCGACTCCTCGGCGGCCAGCCGCAGGTCCTCGGGGCAGGCCTGGCTCTTGCTCACCACCAGCGCCAGCGGGCGGAAGTGGATGATCTTCTCGATGGTTTCCCAGCGCTGGCGCGGGTCCAGTCCGTCCAGCCAGGCCAACTCCTCGGTGCCGAGGATCTGGACCTTGTTCGGATAGATGGCGTTGAGGTAGCCCGCCAGCGAGGGGCGCCGGGCCACGGTATCGCCCGCCTCCAACACACGATCACCGCCGGACTGGCCGGCGATCCAACGCAGGTCCAGGCGTTCGCGTTGCTGCTCGAAGAGTTCGTTGGCGCTGATGCGGGTCGTCATCAGCCCATCTTAATGGGACTCAGCCGCCGTTGGGCTGTCCGGTCACCAACAGCCGGTATAGCGCGGTGGGCGTGCGGGCGGCACGTAGCGCGGCACGGAACCCGGGATCGGAGAAGCGCTCGGCCACCACGGCCAAACGGTGCAGGTGTTCCTGTGCGAAGTGTTCGGGTACCGCCATTGCCACCACCAGATCGACCGGTTGGCCATCGAGCGCGCCGAAATCGACGGCGGGGCTCAATTGCAGGAAAGCGCAGCGGGTGTCTTCGAGGTCGGCGATGCGGCCGTGCGGCAATGCCACCCCGTGGCCGATGGCCGTGCTGGCCAAGGCTTCGCGCGCCCGCAGGCTGTCGCGGATGAGGGCCACTTCTTGTGGCGGAGCCGCCGCGCCGGCCAGCAGCCGGGCGGCGGCGTCGATCACCGCATCGCGACTGTCGGCCGAAGCCAGCCGTGCAACGCGGTCACCGTCGAGCATGTCATGCAGGGGCATCCTTCAGCCAAAGTCGGCACTGCGGGCGATGCCCTCGGCGCGGCGGTGGGTGTCGACCTGCTTTTCCTTGTGCTTCATCAGCAGGCGGTCGAGTTTGTCGGCAAGCAGGTCGATGGCCGCGTACATGTCCACGCCGGTGGCATCGGCATGCAGCACCTTGCCTGCGATGGTGATGTTGGCTTCGGCCCGTTGTTCGACCTTGTCTACATTGAGCAGCACGCGCACGTCGAGCGGTTGTTCGAAATGGCGCGGCAGCCGTTCCAGCTTTGATTCCACGTAGTCCCGCAGGGCCTGGGTGACTTCGATCTGCTGACCGTGGACGTCGATACGCATCGGAAACCTCCTTCACGTTGGAACGGTAGTGACAGCATCTCATGTCTGGGATGCGTTGGTGCCAGTTTCAAGCTTTCGTGAAGCGATGCCTTGATAACGGTCAATCGGCGTGCGCGCGGTGTTGTCGGCGCACCGGCGAGAACGTAACGGGTTAGCCCGCCATGGCGCGTTACGAGTACTTAACGATTCCGCCGAAGGGGGCGGCGGCACCCCGGTCAGCAGATCCGGACCCGATCCTGCGAGGAAGGAATGTTCATCGCCTCGCGATACTTGGCGATGGTGCGTCGCGCGACCGGCATGCCACCAGCCTTGAGCGATTCGGCCAGGCGCGCGTCGGACATTGGCTTGCGAGGGTTCTCGGCCTCGATCAGCTGGCGGATCATCGCCTGGATGGCGGTGCTGGAGGCTTCGCCGCCGGCACCGGTCTCGATGCCCGAAGCGAAGAACGCGCGCAGCGGAATCGTGCCGCGCGGCGTGCGCGCGTACTTGCGGGCGATCGCGCGCGACACGGTGGACTCATGCAGGCCGACATCCTGTGCGACCTCGCGCAGGGTCAGCGGGCGCAGCGCGCTGTCGCCGAACTCGAGGAAGGCGGCCTGCTGGCGGATCAGGCAGCGCGTGACCTTGAGCAGGGTGTCGCCGCGCGCCTCCAGGCTCTTGAGCAGCCAGCGTGCCTCCTGCAGCCGGCCGCGCAGGTAGCTGGCGTCGGCCGTGCTGGCATGGCGGATCATGGACTCGTAGCCGCGGTGGATGGCCAGGCCCGGCCGGGTGCCGGAGGCCAGGGCGGTGCGCCACACGCCGTGCTGGCGCCAGATCACCACGTCGGGGCTGACGTAGGTGTCGCTGCCGATGCCGCCGATCTGTGCGCCGGGTCGGGGATCCAGCGAGCGCAACAGTTGCACGGCCACGTCCACTTCTACCGCCGGCAATTTGAGTTCGGTGGCCAGGCCCTCGATCCCGATCCGGGGCAGCCGCTCCAGCGGTCCGTTGGCCAGTTGGCCGGCCAGCGGCTTGCCGGGCGTGGTGTCCGGCAGGGTGTCCAGTTGCAGCCGCAGGCATTCGCCGAGGTTGCGGGCGCCCACGCCCACCGGGTCGAAGCGCTGGACCTGGTGCAGCACCGTGGCCACTTCGGCGCAACTGGCTTCGATCTCGGGGCGCAGCGACGCGACGAAGGCGTCCAGATCCTCACGCAGGTAGCCGTCATCATCGATCGCATCGATCAGGGCGACGCCAATGCCACGGTCGCGCGGCGAGAGATGGCTCAGGTGCAACTGCCACAGCAGGTGGTCGCGCAGGCTTTCGTCGCCCGCGACCTGTTCGGCCTCGGGCGTTTCCTCGTCCCGATCAGAAGGGCCGACGCGCTCGTACCAGGTCTCGCCTTCCGGCAGGCCCCAGTCATCGTCGTCGCGCGCGGGTGTTTGTTCAGCGGGACCGGCCTCGGTGGGCGAGGGGACTTCGCCCGTGTCGGGAGCGAGCGCGTGCTCTTCGGTCCAGTCGAGCAGCGGGTTGCTCTCCACCGCCTCGGCCAGTTCGGCCTCAAGTTCCGCGGTGGACAGCTGCAGCAGGTGGATGGCCTGCCGCAACTGCGGCGTCATCACCAGGTGCTGTCCAATAGCGGTTTGGAGGCGAGGTTTCATGGTCGATCACAAACGTACCGCGGCAGGGCCGACGGTCGTTGGCGATTCGGTCACAGGCGGAAGGTTTCGCCCAGATACACGCGACGCACGTCGGGATTGGCCAGCAGCGCGTCCGGAGCCCCCTGCGCGAGCACGCCACCATCGCTGAGGATATACGCCCGGTCGCAGATGCCCAAGGTCTCGCGCACGTTGTGGTCGGTGATGAGCACACCGATGCCGCGATTCTTGAGGTGGGTGACGATGCGCTGGATCTCGCCGACGGAGATCGGGTCGACGCCCGCGAACGGCTCGTCGAGCAGGATCAGGCGCGGTTTGCCGGCCAGCGCGCGCGCGATCTCGACGCGGCGGCGCTCGCCGCCGGATAGGCTGGCGCCCAACTGGGTGGCGACATGGCCGATCTGCAACTCGTCCAGCAGGTTGGCCAGTTCACGCTCGCGGCCGGCCTTGTCCAGGTCTTCGCGCAGCTCCAGCACCAGCATGATGTTGTCGGACACAGACAGCTTGCGGAACACCGAGGGTTCCTGCGGCAGGTAGCCCACGCCGAACTTGGCGCGCGCGTACATCGGCTCATGGGTGATGTCGCGGCCGTCGAGCTTGATCTCGCCGGCATCGGCCGGCACCAGGCCGACGATCATGTAGAAGCAGGTGGTCTTGCCGGCGCCGTTGGGGCCCAGCAGGCCGACGACCTCGCCGGCATCGAGGGTCAGGCCGAAGTCCTTGACCACCTCGCGCGAGCGATACGCCTTGCGCAGTCCGTTGGCGACCAGCATCAGGTGCCGCTCCCGTTGGCGCGCGCGCCCTTGGGCATGATGCGCATCTTCACCCGGCCCGCGCCCTGGCCCCCGCCGGTGACCTGCTGGGTGCGCATGTTGTAGACCACGCGTTCGCCGCTGAGGTTGCCCCGCGGCTGGCGGATGTCGACCTTGCCGGTGAACACCACCACCTCGGTGGTGAGGTCGTAGTCGATCTTGTTGGCGATGGCGTTCATAGGCGTGCCATCGTCCATCTGCTGCTTGAGCGTGACCGGTGCGCCGGTGAGCACCACGCGGGTTGGGTCGCCGTTGCGCTGGGTGATCACCGCGGTGCTGGCGGTGATATTGAGGCTGCCCTGGGTGATGGTGACGCCACCGGAGAGCGTCGCCGGCTTGTTCTCGTCGAGGCTGTAGTCCGAGTGGCCGGCATCGATGTCCATCGGCTGGTTGCGGTCGGACGAGCGCGCCGAGGCCGCCTGCGGCAGGGCAAGCGCGGCAGCCAGCAGGAGTGCCGGCACGGTGGCCAGCGAACTAGCGGGCAGTCCTTTCATATCGGGCCTTGACGTCGGATTGGAGGACGATGCGCTTGGCATCAAGCTGGGCGTCGAGCCCACGGCCGTTCAGTATAAATCCGGGCTGGGTCATCGCGACCTTGGCCGTGGACGTGGCGCGCTTCGTGTTGGGGAAGACGTTCAGCTCTTCGGTCGTGATGTTGACCGGCCGCCCCTGCGCGTCCTGGCTGTCGGCCTTCACCTGCCCGCGCAGGCGGATCTCGTCGCCCTTGGGGGCGACCCAGGCCGTGGCCGAGCGCACTGCCCAGGGCGTGCCGGCCTTTCCGGGGCTCGGGGGGATCATGAACAGCGGGGTCTGGATGTCCATCGATTTAGCCGATGGGTCGCGGGTCAGGTGCGGCGCGCGCAGGGTGAAGGCCTCGCGGCCGTGGTCGTCGAGCGCGATCAGTTCCAGGTCGTTGAGCACGTAATCAGGGCGGAATTGCGCCTTCGCCGGCGCGGTCTCCGGGGCGCGCTGGCGCCACAGCATCCAGCCACTGGCGATTGCCGCGACCAGCAGGACCCACGTGGTCATCGTCCGCCACGTCATGCGTTGCCCTCGACGCGCACGCCATCAATGCGGACCACGTCGGCCAGCAGCGCCTCGGCCTTGCCCTGCGCAGCCAGGACCAGGTCGCAGAACTCGCGGACCGCGCCATTGCCGGCGGGGGCGGACGTGCGCCAATGGGCGCGTTCGCGCACCCACGGATGGCCGCTGCCCGGGGCCACGGAGAAGCCGACCTGCTGCATCACGCGCAGGTCCGGCAGGTCGTCGCCCATGAAGGCCACTTCGTCCATGCCGATGCCCATGCGGGCGGCGATGTCGCGCACGCAGGCCAGCTTGTCGGCCACGGCGGTGTGCACTTCGACGATGCCCAGTTCGCGTGCGCGTTGCTCGGCAATCGTGCTGGCGCGCGCGGTGACGAAGGCCACGGTGATGCCGACCTTGCGCAGCAGCACCAGCCCCTGGCCGTCGTGCACGTGGAAGGCCTTGAGCTCGCGGCCCTCGGTGTCGAAGAACAGGCGCCCGTCGGTCAGGGTGCCGTCGACGTCGAAGCAGGCCAGCCGCACGCGGGTGGCGTGGTCGCGCACTGCGGGGGGGTAGTCATTGAAGTGGGAATAGGGCATGGCGTCGAGGGTCCGGCGTCGTCGGGATCAGACCACCCGGGCGCGCAACAGGTCGTGAATGTTGAGCGCCCCGACCACGCGTTGTTCAGCGTCCACCACCAGCAGGCCGCTGATCTTGTGCGCTTCCATCAACTGCGCGGCCTCCACGGCCAGCGCGCCCGCATCGATGGTCCTGGGCGCCTTCGTCATCACGCGGGCGATGGGGGTGGTGCGCAGGTCGACGTCGGCATCGTCCAGGCTGCGGCGCAGGTCGCCGTCGGTGTACAGGCCGAGCAGGCGCCGCTCGGCATCGACCACCGCGGTCATGCCCAGGCGCTTGCGGCTCATTTCCACCAGCGCCTCGCTGACGGTGGCGTCCGGGCCCACGGCGGGGACATCGTCGCCGGCGTGCATGACGTCGGTGATGTGCAGCAGCAGACGCCGGCCCAGCGCACCGGCCGGATGCGAGCGGGCGAAGTCGTCGGCGGTGAAGCCGCGCGCTTCCAGCAGGGCCACGGCCAGCGCATCGCCCATCGCCAGCGAGGCGGTGGTGCTGGAGGTGGGCGCCAGCGCCAGCGGGCAGGCCTCGGCGGGCACGCTGACGTCCAGGTGCACGTCGGATTCGCGCGCCATGGACGACTGCGGGCGACCGGTCATCGAGATCAGCTTGTTGCCTTGGCGCTTCAGTACCGGCAGCAGCAACAGGATCTCGTCGCTTTCGCCCGAGTACGACAGCGCCAGCACCACATCGGCGTCGATGATCATGCCCAGGTCACCGTGGGCGGCCTCGCCGGGATGTACGTAGAACGCCGGGGTGCCGGTGGAGGCCAGTGTGGCGGCGATCTTGCGGGCGATGTGCCCGGACTTGCCCATCCCGGTGCAGACCACGCGGCCGCGGGTCTCCAGCATCAGTCGGCAGGCGGCACTGAACTCACCGTCCAGGCGGTCGGCGACGGCGGCGAGGGCGTCGATCTCCACCGCGAAGGCGCGGCGGCCGCTGGCGGCCAGGGAGCTGGTGTCGGGCGTGGTGTGGGGCGATCGGGGCGAAGGCACGGTTGCCATTTCGGAGTGGGGGCCTTTCCGCTAGGCTAATCGGTCCATTCTATGCGGTCTGGCCCGGAAACGCCCGGTGCCGGGCGGGCGGCGACGCAACGCTGGCGCTGGCGGCCGTTCCGGTGCCCGTAGCGGGATGTCCTCCCCTGAGCGCGACGACCACCAAGGTGCTTTTCCCCATGAATCCCGAAATCATCCGTGCCCTCATCGAACAAGGCCTGCCCGGCGCCCGTGCCGACGTGCGCGGCGATGATGGCGTGCACTTTGAAGCGACGGTGGTGGCCGAGGCCTTCCGCGGCAAGCTGCCGCTGGCGCGCCATCGCATGGTCTACGCGACCCTCGGCGAGCGCATGGGCGGCGAGATCCACGCCTTGGCACTGAAGACCATGACCCCTGACGAGGCCGGAGCCTCGGCCTGATCCGCGCCATGCCGGCCGGGAAGCTTGCGCGGTGGTCCGCGCGAGCCCGGCGTCCCGGCGGCACTCCACTGGTAAACATCCCCGTTCCGCGAGCCGAGAATTCCATGCAGAAGATTGTTGTCGAGGGCGGACGCCCGCTGAACGGTGAGGTGCAGATTTCCGGCGCCAAGAACGCCGTGCTGCCCATCCTGTGCGCCACCCTGCTGGCCGACGAGCCGGTGGAAATCAGCAACGTGCCGCACCTGCACGACGTGGTCACCACCGCCAAGCTGCTGGCCGGGCTGGGCGCGACCATCACCATCGACCAGGGCACCATCGGCACCGGCAGCGAGAGCGGCATCGTGGTGGACCCGCGCACGGTCAACAGCCACATCGCGCCCTACGAGCTGGTGAAGACCATGCGCGCCTCGGTGCTGGTGCTGGGCCCGTTGCTGGCCAAGTACGGCGAGGCGGAAGTGTCGCTGCCGGGCGGTTGCGCGATCGGTTCGCGGCCGGTGGACCTGCACATCAAGGGCCTGCAGGCGCTGGGTGCGGAGATCGTGGTGGAGCATGGCTTCATCAAGGCCAAGGCGGCCCGGCTGAAGGGCGCACGCCACGTGTTCGAGATCGTCAGCGTGGGCGCGACCGAGAACGTGCTGATGGCCGCGACCCTGGCCGAAGGCACCACCATCCTCGAGAACGCGGCGATGGAGCCGGAGATCGTGGACCTGGCCGAATGCCTGCGAGCGATGGGCGCGCAGATCGAGGGCGAGGGCACGCCGCGCATCGTGGTCCACGGCGTCGAGCGCCTGCACGGCGGCAGGCACGCCGTGGTGGCCGACCGCATCGAAACCGGCACCTTCCTGGTGGCCGCGGCGATGACCGGCGGCCGGATCACCGCGCGCAAGGCGCGCCCGGACACCATGGATGCGGTGCTGGACAAGCTGCGCGAGGCCGGTGCGGAAATCACCTGCGAGGGTGACCGCATCACCCTGGACATGCACGGCAAGCGGCCGAAGGCGGTGAACCTCACCACCGCGCCACATCCGGCGTTCCCGACCGACATGCAGGCGCAGTTCATGGCCATGAACTGCGTGGCTGAGGGCGTGGGCGTGATCAAGGAGACGATCTTCGAGAACCGCTTCATGCACGTGAACGAGTTGGTACGCCTGGGCGCCGACATCCACGTGGACGGGCACAGCGCGGTGGTGCGGGGCGTGGAGAAGCTCAGCGGTGCGCCGGTAATGGCCACCGATCTGCGCGCGTCGGCGTCGCTGATCCTGGCCGGGCTGGTGGCCGAAGGCGAGACCACCATCGACCGTATCTACCACCTCGACCGCGGCTACGAGAACATCGAGGAGAAGCTGTCGGGGCTGGGGGCGAAGATCCGCCGCATTGGCTAACGCCTGGCGGCGCCAACCCTCAGAGAACAAAAAAGCCCCGGGTGGGGCTTTTTTGTGGGCGGGAGCTGGAGGCGAACAATGTGCCCGCGGTCCCACACGTGCCGGCACGCCAGGTACAACTATCGGACTGTGCTCACCCGCAGGTCCATCGCGTCGGAGCCCTTCTCGCGTTGCAGGATGCGGGCCGGGACCGGCAGGCCTTCGACCACCCAGGCGATGATCTGGCGCTCGCCGCTGGTGTTGACCACCTTGGTGGCCTGCTGCGGCTTGCCGCCCACTGTGATCTGCTCCTTGCCGGCCACGGCGTACTTCATCACCTTGACCTTGCCGTTTTCCACCATCCGGTAGACCAGCGGCTTGCCAGCCAGCACGTCGCGCACCAGCGCGAGGTTGATCAGCAACGCGTCCATGTCACCGGCCTGCAGCTTCACCGGGCCGGCGCGATCGGGCTTGACGTCGCCGGACCAGGTGGCGACACCACGTGACCAGTCGTAGGCCGCGTTCTTGATCGAGCTCTTGATCAGCACCTTGCTGCTGTCGGTGCCCGACAGCGGGCGCCACTGGCCGTCCATGTCCTGGAAGACGGTGGTCTGGCTGAGGTTGGCCAACTGGTTCTGGATGCTCAGGTTGTAGCGCCACTTGCCTTCGCCCGCGGCGACCAGGGTCATGCGGCCATTGGCCTGCATGCCCATGTAACTGGCCTGGTAGTCCGCGGTGAACGGTTCGAGTGCCAACGCGGGCGCACTGGCCAGCACGGCCAAGACCGCGAACGCCATCCGGTACACCTTCGACTTGGAAAACGTCATCGTCATCTACTGGATTCCCTTGTACTCGACCAGGCGCAGGTCGTAGCTGTCCTGTCCATCGTCCCGCTGCAGGATGCGGATCGGCGTCGGGACGCCGTTGGCCACCCACAGCAAGGTCTCGTCGCCGCTGGTGTTGCCGATGCGGCTGACCCGCAGCGTATCGAACCGCATGTCGCCCGCGCCCATGCTCTCCACGTCGCTGGCGACCTGGTAGCGGTGGTCGCGAACGCGGCCATCGTCGACAAAGCGGTAGTGCAGGGCCTTGCCGGGGGCAGCGTCGCGGATCACCGCCAGGTTGATCAACAACCCGCTCATGTCCCCGGGCTGCAGGGCCACGGGGCGGGAGCGGGACTCCTTCACGTCGCCCGTCCAGCGGGCGGTACGTGATTTCCAATCGTAGAGACCGATGGTCTTCCGCTGCGTGAATACGACCCTGCGCACCGTGGCCTGAGTCAGCGGGCGGTAAGTCTGGCCGGAGATGGAGGTGTCGAATACGGTGCTCTGGTCGGCATGCACGCCGGCGATCTTGAACAGACCGCCGCCGCGCATCAGCAGGTCCACCCGCCAGCGATTGCCGGGTTGGCGCACCAGTTGCAGGGTGGCTTCACCCAGTTCGCTGCTGCCCTTGTAGACCTTGTACTGGGCGATGAACGGTTCCAGTGCCGCGGCGGCGGGCGCCACAGCGGAGGTTGCAGGCGGCGTCGGGAGGGCGCTCTGCGCGATGGCGGCGGACAACGGGACGATCAGGGCGGCGACGGCAGTGATCAGTCGGGTCCGGGTCATGGCGGCGAGAGGCGATTGTCGGCGGTGAGTTGAAGGGGGGCGTCCAGCGTGGCCCCATCGTATTGCACGCCGTGCTTGTTCAAGCGGATGTGGCCGGCGGCCAGTTCGCGCAGGGTGGCAATCAGCAGCGGGTGCTCGCGTTCCAGCACACGGCCGGCGAGGCGTTCGGCATCGTCGCCCGGCAATACCGGCACGCGGGCCTGGGCAATGACAGGGCCGCCGTCGAGTTCGGCAGTGACGAAATGCACGCTGGCGCCGTGCACCGCAGCGCCCGCATCAAGCGCCTGCTGGTGGGTGTGCAGGCCCTTGAAGGCGGGCAGCAGCGAAGGATGGATGTTGATCATCCGGCCTAGGCGCTGGTTGACGGAGGCGGCGCTCATGAGCCGCATGTATCCCGCACAGACGATGAGGTCTGGATGAACGGCGTCGACGAGGCTGAACATCGCTTCATCGAACGCCTCGCGGCTGGGGTAGCCCTTGGCGGACAGCGCGGTGGCCGGCACGCCGGCCTCGCGGGCATGGTCGAGGGCCGCGGCCTTGGCCCGGTCGGAGAACACGCCCACAACCTCGGCATCCAGCTGGCCCCGCGCGATCGCGTCGAGGATGGCCAGCAGGTTGCTGCCGCGGCCGGAGGCCAGGACCGCCAGGCGCATGCGGTCAGCCGATGCGCAGGCGTTCGCCGGTGCCGGCCGGGGTGACCTGGCCGATCTGCCAGTGCGCAAGGCCCAGTCGATCGAGGTCGGCATTGATCGCGGCCACGTCGCCCGGCGCGACGATCAGCACGAAGCCGACGCCGCAGTTGAAGGTGCGCCACATTTCCTCGCGCGGCACGTTGCCTTCGCGCTGCAGCCAGTCGAACACCGCCGGCAGCGGCCACGCGGACGTGTCGATCTCCAGGCCGAACTCCTGCGGTACCACGCGGATGATCTTCTCCACCAGCGCGCCGCCGGTGACGTGGGCCATCGCATGGATGTCGTGCCGGGCCAGCAGTTCCAGCACTGGCTTGACGTAGATGCGGGTGGGCTCCATCAGCGCGTCGGCCAGCTTCACGCCGCCCAGGTCGAGGTCGAGTGGATTGCCGGCGCGCGCCAGGATCTTGCGGACCAGCGAATAGCCGTTGGAGTGCGGGCCACTGGAGGCGATGCCGATCAGGACGTCGCCCGCACGCACCTTGCTGCTGTCGATCAACTTGGCCTTCTCGACCGCACCGACGGTGAAACCGGCCAGGTCGTACTCGCCCGGCGGGTACATGTCGGGCATCTCGGCGGTCTCGCCGCCGATCAGCGCGCAGCCGGCGATTTCGCAGCCCTTGGCGATGCCGCCGACCACGTCGACGGTGGTGGCCACGTCGAGCTTGCCGGTGGCGAAGTAATCGAGGAAGAACAGCGGCTCGGCACCCTGCACCAGCACGTCGTTGACGCACATGGCCACCAGGTCGATGCCGATGGTGTCGTGGCGGTTGAGTTGCTTGGCCAGGATCAGCTTGGTGCCCACGCCGTCGGTGCCGGACACCAGCACCGGTTCGCGGTACTTGCCGCTCACGTCGAACAGGCCGCCGAACAGGCCGACACCGCCCAGCACTTCGGGGCGCATGGTGCGCTTGACCAGCGGCTTGATGCGTTCGACGACTTCGTTGCCCGCGTCGATGTCGACGCCGGCGTCACGGTAGGTAAGCGGGGTGGGGCTCGTCACGGCGGACTCGGCGGTGGCGGTAGGGAGTCGCGCATTTTAGCAGTCTGCCGGTGCCCCGTTGGCCCGGTGGTGGCGTCCGCGACCGGCGTCAATGGACGGATCACCCGGGGTGGGGCACCATTTCCGGATGAATCCAGCCAACTTAGGGTAGGCGATGCTCCGCGCAATCCGAGTGTTTTTGGCCGTCGCGTTGCTTTCGATGGCGTTTGGCGCGGCCGCGCAGCGCGTGGAGGGTGATCGTGCGAAGGCCCAGGGGCCCTACGCCGCCGAGGTCAGGGTCAACGGCCAGGGCGAGCCGGAGCGCAACAACGCCTTCGTGCGCGCGCTGGTGCAGGTGCTGGCGCGCCTGTCGGGCGACAACGCGGTCGCCTCGCGCCCCGGCATGCGCCAGGAGCTGGCCCGCGCCAGGGAGATGGTGGATGGGTACGACTACCGGCAGGACGAGGGTGTGTCCTCCCGCGGTGCACCGACCTTCGGTACCGTGCTGGTGGTTCGCTTCGACCAGGAACAGGTGGATGAGCTGGCGGCGATCGTGGGCCTGCCGATCTGGCCGCTGCCGCGGCCCAAGCCGGTGCTGTGGATGGCGATTGACGATGGCTCGGGCCCGCGCCTGGTGGGGCTGCCGCAGACCAACGCAGCCCGGCCGGTGCTGGACCGGGCCAAGGACCGCGGGTACGCGCTGGGCCTGCCCGCCGGTACCGCCGCCGAACAGGCGGTGGTGGGCGCGATCTGGCGCGGGGACACCGCGGCCGTGGCCCGCGCATCGACGCGCTACAGCCCGCCGATGCAACTGGTGGGCAAGCTGTACCGGGTTAAGGAGGGCTGGCAGGCCGACTGGATCTTCGTCGATGGTGGCAAGGTGCTGTCGCGTTGGACGGAGAAGCACGCCGATGCCCGTCGGGTGATGGCCACCGGTGCGGACGGCGCGGCCAACGCACTGGTCCGCCGGTATGCCAAGCCTGGCAGTGCCAAGGGCCTCGGGCCGGCCGGCACGTACCGGGTGACCTTCAATGGCATCGCGAGTGCGGAGGCCTACATTCGCCTGGCCGGCTATCTGGAGAAGCTGTCCGCGGTGGGCCGGATCACGCCGGTGCGTGCGGTGCCAGGCAGCGTGACGTTCGATCTGGAGCTGCCGACGGGCCTGCCGGGCTTCAAGCGCGCGGTGGCCCGCGACGACGTGCTGGTCGCCGAGGAAGGCGACGAACCCGTTTACCGGATGCGCTGACCGATGCGCGACATGGAACCGGTCGAGGAAATCGCACTGTTTCTCCGCCGCCTCAAATGGGCGGCGGTGGCGGTGGCCGTGTGTTGGCTGCTGTGGCTGCTGGCGCCCGTGCTGACCCCGTTTGTCCTGGCGGCGATGCTGGGCTGGCTGGGCGACCCGTTGGTGGACAAGTTGCAGGCCCGGGGCCGCTCGCGTGATTTCGCCGTGGGGCTGGTGTTCACCGGCATGACCCTGCTGGTGCTGCTGGCGCTGGTGCTGCTGGTGCCGACGATCGAGCGCCAGGTGTTGACGCTGTGGGCCTCGCTGCCGGCTTATCGCGACTGGCTGATGCTGACCGCGCTGCCCTGGCTGGAGGCGCGCACCGGCCTGGAAATCACCCAGTGGCTGGATTTCAGTCACCTGTTCGAGCTGATCCGCAGCAATTGGGAGCGGGCGGGTGGCGTGGCGACAACGCTGCTGGGTTACCTGTCGCGCTCGGGGTTCGCGCTGCTGACGCTGGTGGCCAACGTGGCGCTGCTGCCGGTGCTGACCTATTTCTTCCTCCGCGACTGGGACGTGTTCGTCGAGCGCGTGGCCGCGTTGGTGCCGCGTGACCACCTGGGCACGGCGACGCGGCTGGCGCGCGAGAGCAGCGACATCCTGGGGGCGTTCCTGCGCGGGCAGTTCCTGGTGATGCTGATCCTGGGCGTGATGTACGGCCTGGGGCTGTGGGCGGTGGGACTGGACCTGGGGATCCTGATCGGCATCGTCGCCGGCCTGTTCACCTTCATCCCGTACCTGGGCCCGGCCAGCGGCATCATCCTCGGTGTGATTGCCGCGCTGGTGCAATACGGCGACTGGCCGCACGTGGCCGGCGTGCTGGCGGTGTTCGGTATTGGCCAGGTAATCGAGAGCTATTGGTTGACGCCCAAGCTGGTGGGTGACCGCATCGGATTGCATCCGGTCGCGGTGATTTTCGCGGTGATGGCGGGCGGCCAGCTGTTCGGGTTCCTTGGCATGCTGCTGGCGCTGCCGCTGGCGGCGGTGATCAACGTGCTGCTGCGCTTCGCGCAGGAACGCTACGTGGCCAGCCGGCTCTACGCCGGTGAGCAGCCCGGCATCGTGTTGGGCGCCCCCGCGCATCACGCCAAGCATCCGGAGCAGGGCCAGGGGTGAGCGTTTCCGGAGGAGGCGGACCCACCGTGCCGCAACTGCCGCTGGCGCTGCGCTACCCGCCGGACCAGCGATTGGATACCTATGTGACGCTCGAGCCGGGCGTCGTTGGGCTGGTGCAGGCAGCCGCGACGGTGGGTGGCGATTGGCTGTATCTGGCCGGGCCGGCCGGCGTGGGCAAGACACACCTGCTGCTGGCCGCCTGTGCGGCGGCCGAGGGAGCGGGGCGCCGTGCCGCTTACCTGCCGCTGGTCGCCGCTGCCGGCCGTCTGCGCGAGGCGTTGCAGGCGCTGGAGGGCAATGACCTGCTGGCGCTGGACGGGCTGGAACGCATCGCCGGCAATCGCGACGACGAGGTGGCGCTGTTCGACGCCCACAACCGAGCGCGCGCGGCCGGTATTACGGTGCTGTACGCCGCGCGCGGCAATCCGGGCGAATTGGGGCTGGTGTTGCCCGACCTGCGGTCGCGCCTGCAGCAGTGCACCCGCCTGGTGTTGGCGCCCCTGGACGACGATGGGCGCCGCGAGGTGCTGCGCCAGCGCGCGCAGCGCCGTGGACTGGTGCTGGACGAGGCCGCGCTGGAATGGCTGCTCAAGCGCGTGGATCGGGATCTGGCCGCGTTGACCGGCGTGCTGGACCAACTGGATCGTGCATCGCTGGCGGCCAAACGTCGTTTGACCGTGCCTTTCCTGCGGCAGGTGCTGGGCGCGGATTGAGTGCGTCGGCCGCCTACGTCGCGGCCAACCCCAGTGACGCGTCGAGTTGGCCCAGGCGTTCGGGTGTGCCCACGTCGGTCCACTGGCCGCGGTGGTGGCAACCGCTCACGCGGCCCGCGTCCATGGCCCGGCGCAGGAGCGGGGCGAGCTTGAAACGCGGCGGAGTTTCGTCCGCGCCCGGCGCGTCGCCGATCGTGGTCCGCCAGTCGTCAAACAAAGCGCTGCGGTACACGCCGATGCCGGAAAACGTGAGCTTGGCATCGCCAGTGCTGGCGAGCGTGTCGCTATGCAGGGCGAAGTCGCCGATCGGGTGGTGCACCGGGTTGTCCACGAGGACGAGATGCGCGTCGCCCGCCGGTTCGCGCGGCAGGGTGGCGAAATCGAAGTCGGTCCAGATGTCGCCGTTGACCGCGATGAAAGGCGCGTCGCCGAGCAGCGTGCGTGCGTGCCAGATGCCACCGCCGGTCTCCAGCGGCGTGGGGCCTTCGTACGAGTAATGCAGGCGGACGCCCCAGCCTGCGCCATCGCCGAGCACCTGCGGGAACTGCTCGGCCAGCCAGCTGGTGTTGACCACGATGTCGCGCACGCCGATCGCGGCGAGCTTCTCGATGTGCCAGGCGATCAGTGGCTTGCCGCCCGCGCGCAGCAGCGGTTTGGGCGTGGTGTTGGTCAGCGGACGCATCCGTTCGCCCAGACCGGCGGCCAGGATCAGCGCCTTCATCCGCCCATGCCCTCCTGGCCGCGCGCCAGTTCCGCCAGTGCCGGCTTGACGCGCTGCTCGATCACCTCCGCCAGCGGCGCCAGCTCCGGGTAGCGCGGCAGCACGCCGTCGAGGTAGGCGAAGAAGCGCGGCACGTCGGCCAGGTATTTGGGCTTGCCGTCGCGGTGCCAGAGGCGGGCGAAGATGCCGATGACCTTGAGGTGGCGCTGCACGCCGATCCAGTCGGCGTCGCGGCGGAAGCGGGCGAGGTCGGGCACGGGCAGGCCGGCGTCCACCGCGCGGGCGTGGTAGTGCGCGAGCCACGTTTCGACACGGTCCTCGGGCCAGCTGAGGAAGGCGTCCTTGAACAGGCTGAGCGCGTCGTAGGCGATCGGGCCGCGCACCGCGTCCTGGAAGTCCAGCACGGCGGGGCCATCGGCGGCGGGCATCAGGTTGCGCGGCATGAAGTCGCGGTGCACCAGCACCTGTGGCTGGGCGAGCGCGGCGTCGATCAGCCGGCGGTAGACCAGGTCGAGGCGGTCCATGTCGCCGCAGTCGAGTGCGAGGCCAAGGTGGTGGCCGAGGTACCACTCATCGAACAGGCGCAGCTCGCATGAGAGCAGGGCCTCGTCGTAGGCGGGCAGGTCCGCGGGGCAGGGGATGGCCTGCAGCTTCAGCAACTGGGTGATGGCGTCGTCGAACAGGGCGTCGGCGTTGTGCAGGCCGATCACGTGCAGGTAGGTGTCGGTGCCCAGGTCTTCCAGCAGCAGGAAACCGTGCTCGACGTCCCGTGCCAGCACGCGCGGCACGCGCACGCCGCCGCTTTCCAGCACGTCGCGCAGGCGGAGCCACGGGCGCACGTCCTCCTTGTCAGGCGGCGAGTCCATGACGATGACGCTGGCGGCATCGGTGCCAGCCACGCTGCCGGGCGTCACGGCGCCGCGCCAGTAGCTGCGGAAACCGGCGTCCATGGAGGCGCGGTGCAGTTCGAAAGTGGGGTTGCCGGTGGCGGCACGCGCCCAGTCAAGGCGGGCGAGTTCGCGCGGAGTGGGTTCGGGGTGGGTGGTCATGGGGGGCTCCGGGCGGCGCTGGCCGCCTGATCGCTACAGGGTAGCCGGAGGTAATGTTTTTTGGGTATCCGGATTTTAGTGTGGGAAGACCGCACTAGCCCTTCTTGTCTGACAGCTCTCGTTCGGTAGGTTTCTGGTATCGCAAGGCTTACGCGCTTTTAGCCTTCAGTGTGGGCTTTGTCTGGCGCATGTCGGTGCAAGGAAACAATCAGTGGCAGGTCACCTTGCCCCCGGCTCGAACTGGGGTTTGAGGCGCAGTGGAACGGAAAACCGGGTTAAGCCACGCGCCTAGCTCCCGTGCAGAGAATCGATCAGCGGGCACGACACAGTGCCTCGCTGCGCATGGCACTCGTTGACCAACCGTGACAGCACCGCTTCGATTCGCGTCAGGTCCGCCATCTTGGTGCGCACGTCGGTGAGCTGGAGCGCAGCCAGCTCGGCGGCTTCGCTGCAGTGAGTGCCGTCCTCAAGCTGTAGGAGTTGGCCGACTTCGTCCAGGTTGAACCCCAGCCGCTGGGCGGATTTCACGAAACGCACCCGCGCCACGTCCGCCGATCCGTAGCGGCGAATACTGCCGACGGGCCGACCTGGTTCTGGCAATAACCCCTTGCGCTGATAGAACCGGATGGTCTCCACGTTGACCCCAGCGGCCTTGGCGAAAGCCCCGATGGTCAGTGTTTGCGGATCGTTCACCATCGCGCTTGACTCCGTACTTGACTACGGAAGTAACCTTAGCGCATCACGCAACGTCTCGGAAGGAGATCCCTCACATGGCAGACCCCAGCAACGGCCGCGGTGCACTGGCCGCCGGTGGCCTCGCCGCCATCCTCGCCTCGACCTGCTGCCTCGGTCCGCTGGTGCTGATCACGCTGGGTGTCTCCGGCGCCTGGATCGGCAACTTGACCGCGCTGGAACCGTACCGGCCGATCTTCATTGGCGTGGCGCTCGTGGCGCTGTTCTTCGCGTGGCGTCGCATCTTCCGGCCGGCTCGCGCCTGCGCGCCGGACGACGCATGCGCCGTGCCCCAGGTGCGGACGGCCTACAAGGTGATCTTCTGGATCGTCACCGCCCTGGTGCTGATCGCGCTCGTGTTCCCCTACCTCATGCCCCTGTTCTACTGAAAGGAGATTGCCATGAAGAAACTCGTCGCATTGCTCGCTCTGACCGTTGCCCTCAGCGCTCCCGCCTGGGCCGCCACCAAAACCGTCACGCTGTCGGTGCCGAGCATGACCTGCGCCACCTGTCCGATCACGGTCAAGAAGGCGCTGACCAAGGTCGAAGGCGTCATCGAGGCCAAGGTGACCTGGGAGCCCAAGGAGGCGGTGGTAACCTACGACGATGCCAAGACCACTCCGGCCGCGTTGACCAAAGCCACCGAGAACGCCGGCTACCCGTCTACCGTCAAGAAGTGAGCACACGCTCATGACCGAGGCGATCACGCTGCACATCGATGGCATGACCTGCGGGTCGTGCGCCGAGCACGTCAAGCAGACCTTGGAAAAGGTGCCCGGCGTGCGTTCGGCCTCAGTGTCCTACCCACAGCGCCGGGCCGAGATTGAGGCCAGCGCAGGTACCGCCGCGGACGTGACCTCGCTGGTCGCGGCGGTATCCGCACTCGGTTACCGAGCGCAGCTTGCCGATGCGCCGGGGCAACCCAGCGACCTGCTGAACAATGCACAAGAGCGGCTGGGCGGCGAACCAAAGCGCGAGGACGATGAGGCTGCACTGCACGTGGCCGTGATCGGCAGCGGCGGCGCGGCGATGGCGGCGGCGTTGAAGGCCGTCGAGCAAGGGGCGCGTGTGACGCTGATCGAGCGCAGCACTCTCGGCGGCACCTGCGTCAACGTCGGATGTGTGCCGTCCAAGATCATGATCCGCGCTGCCCACATTGCGCATCTGCGTCGCGAGAGTCCGTTCGATGACGGCATTGCCGCCGCCTCGCCGAAGATTCTGCGTAAGCGCTTGCTGGCTCAGCAGCAGGGGCGCGTCGATGAACTGCGCCACGCCAAGTACGAAGGCATCCTGACGAGCACCCCGACCATCACCGTGCTGCGCGGCGATGCCCGATTCAAGGATGCGCACACGCTGACCGTGGCAACCGCTGACGACGGGATGCGCGAGGTGAGTTTCGACCGCTGCCTCATCGCCACCGGGGCCAGTCCGGCGATTCCACCGATCCCGGGCTTGAAAGACACGCCCTTCTGGACGTCGACCGAAGCGCTGGCCAGCGACACGATCCCCGATCGGCTGGCCGTGATCGGCTCGTCGGTGGTGGCCGTCGAACTCGCGCAGGCCTTTGCCCGGCTGGGCAGCAAGGTGACCATGCTGGCGCGCAGCACACTGTTCTTTCGCGAAGACCCCGCCATTGGCGAGGCCATCACGGCCGTGTTCCGCGCCGAAGGCATCGAAGTGCTGGACCACACCCAGGCCAGCCAGGTCGCCTATGAGGATGGGGAATTCGTGCTCACCACCGAACGCGGCGAACTGCATGCCGACCGGCTGTTGTTCGCCACCGGCCGCACCCCAAACACCCGCACGCTCAACCTCGACGCGGCCGGTGTGGTGGTCAATGCGCAAGGCGCCATCACCATCGACCACGCGATGCGCACTACCGTGCCGCACATCTATGCCGCCGGCGACTGCACTGACCAGCCGCAGTTCGTCTACGTCGCGGCGGCGGCCGGCACCCGCGCTGCAATCAACATGACGGGTGGCAACGCGACGCTGGATCTGACGGCGATGCCGGCGGTGGTGTTCACCGACCCGCAGGTCGCCACCGTGGGCTACAGCGAAGCCGAAGCGCACCACGACGGTATCGAGACCGACAGCCGCACGCTGACGCTCGACAACGTGCCCCGGGCGCTGGTCAACTTCGACACGCGCGGTTTCATCAAGCTGGTTTCGGAGGCCGGTTCGGGACGACTGATCGGCGTGCAAGCGGTAGCCCCGGAAGCAGGCGAGCTGATCCAAACCGCAGTACTGGCGATTCGCAACCGCATGACGGTGCGAGAGTTGGCCGACCAGTTATTCCCCTACCTGACGATGGTCGAGGGGCTGAAACTCGCGGCACAAACCTTCACCAAGGACGTAAAGCAACTGTCCTGTTGCGCGGGGTAGTGGCTGGGCCTCTTACCTATGCTTCATCGGCTGAATCACAAATTCAGGCTGAAGCGCCGCCTCTTGCACAATGGGCTGAGGACTATTCGAAATACCCCTCTTCGAGTAGCCGCGCCAGCGTCGGGAGATAGGGGCCGTACTCGACCACGCGCGTGATCTTCTTCTTGCGCGTTGCCGCCGTGGTCATCCGCTGGAACACGAAGTCCGTGGTCATTGGGTCGTCGTCATCGACCAACACGGTTTCGATAACCGAGCCATCCTTGCGCGCCTTCTTGTCGTAGAGCATGCGCGCCCGAAGCACCTCGAAGCTGTAACCCCTGCCCATGCGGTTCATGTCTTTGGCCACTCGGTTGACTGACTCAGTATAGGCATTGGTAATCGGCTGCTCGAAGTAGGCGAAGATTTCGTCGTGCCAGTTGTGCACGGCGGTGGTCAGGTCCTTGAACGTGGCCGCCAATTCGGTCGGAATATTGGCCTGCCACTTCGCGCAGGCGGCTTCTGCTGCTGGGCGGGTCTTCTGATCCCAGATCGACAGAAATCCTTCCTTGAGCGCGTGGGCTTCGCTTAGGAGCGGGAACTGTTGGAACCATTCCCGCATCCGGTCCATATCTCTCCCTGTCAGGTCGTGCTGCCGCTTGAGCAGCAGGAACCGCTCGTCCTTGAGTTTGAGGCGCTGCCGGGTGGACAAATCCTTGCGAATGCGCTTGCGCAGCTTCTCCAGCGCGTCGTTCGCCATGCGCTGGATATGGAATCGATCGACCACGATCCGGGCCTGTGGCAGCGTGGCGCGCACCAACTGCCGATAAACGTGGTACATGTCCATCGCCACCCACTCGACCGAGTCCTTGTCCCGCAGGTCGCGGAAATAGGGCATCAACTCGGCTTTGGCCCGGCTGGGGCGGATATCGAACACGGTCTTGCGCTCGACGTTGGTGATCATGGCCCGGTACTGGCCGATGATCTTGAGCTCGTCGATACCCAGCACCCGCGGCGTCCGGAACTGGGTCTTGGCCTCGACCTCCTCGATGAAATCGTCGAAGACGTGGCGGACCGTCTTTTCGTCCACGGCTACTTCCCGGGCAAGGGCCGCAAAGGTCTTGGAGAAGGACTGGTCGCGGATATAACGCACCAGACGCGCCGTGGCTTGGCGTTTTCCATCAAGGTCCGCCACAGGCTCAAACAAGGTCTTGGTGCAGCTTGTACAGCGATAGCGACGGCGCTGGATGAAGATCACGACGGGTTTGCCGTGCGTCGGTGTGTCCTGAAACGACTGTTCCTGTGAGCCGTGACCATGCAGGCGTCCGGTCTTGCACAGCGGGCAGGTCACCCACTGATTGACGCCTTCGGCCTTGACGACGTAACTGTCCTCGCTGGTCAGGATTTCAAGCGTCTTCAGGCTTCGCAGCTGGAGAAAGTCCGTCACTCAGCACCTTGGGCGAACCCACACTGAAATCCGACTTTTACTCTAGCACATCCGCTCAGCCGTCCAACACCAAAATCCATTCTTTGAAAGTGATAGCTACAAAGACCCAAGGAGCCAGAACCCACACCAGATTCCGGATACCCATGTTTTTTGGGTGCGACGGCGGCCGCAGGCGCGCCACGTGTACGCACAGGACGTGGCGCGCTGCGCACAGGGATCTTGCATACGATATTGATGTTGCAGGTATGGAATCAGGCCTTTTCAGGCCAGAACGGTCTGTGCGCAGCTTTCGCGGATGCGTGCGAGCGGTCGGCGCCCCTGCAACCATCCCGTGGCGATTGCGGCCGTATGCAAAACCGCTGGCGGCAGCGGGTTTCAGGCCGCCTGCGCAGCCGGCTCCAGCGACGCCAGCCACTCGTCGTCCGAACCTTCGTTGACGCCTTCGAACAGCACGGTGGACAGGTAGCGCTCACCGGTGTCGGGCAGCATCGCCAGCAGCACCGAGCCCTCGGGCGCGGATTCGGCCACGCGCAGCGCGGCAGCGACGGTGGCGCCGGCGGAGATGCCGACGAACAGCCCTTCCTCGGCGGCAAGGCGACGCGCGGTGTCGCGGGCGAGGCCATCGTCGACCGGCAACACCTCGTCGGCGATGCCGCGGTTCAGCACGCCGGGGATGAAGTCCGGGGTCCAGCCCTGGATCTTGTGCGGTTGCCACTCCTTGCCCGAGAGCAGCGCGGCGCCGGCCGGTTCGCTGGCGATCACCTTCAGCTCCGGACGGGCGAGCTTGAGCACCTCGCCGGCGCCGGTGATGGTGCCGCCGGTGCCCCAGCCGCTGACGAAGTAGTCCAGGCGCTTGCCGGCGAAGTCACGCAGGATTTCCGGGCCGGTGGTGCTGCGGTGGTAGGCGGGGTTGGCCGGGTTCTCGAACTGGCTGGCGAGGAACCAGCCATGCTGCGCCGCCAGCTCGGCGGCCTTGCGCACCATGCCGGTGCCGCGCTCGGCGGCGGGGGTGAGGATGACCTTGGCGCCATAGGCGCGCATCAGCTTGCGGCGCTCGATCGAGAAGGTCTCGGTCATCACCGCGACGAACGGATAGCCGCGCGCGGCGGCGACCATCGCCAGGGCGATGCCGGTGTTGCCCGAGGTGGCTTCGACAATCGTCTGACCGGGCTTGAGCACGCCGCGGCGCTCGGCGTCGAGCACGATGGCCAGCGCCAGGCGGTCCTTCACCGAGCCGGCCGGATTGAAGGCTTCGACCTTGGCGTAAAGCGTGACGTGCGTGGGCGCGATGCGGTTGAGGCGGACGATGGGCGTGTTGCCGATGGTGTCGAGGATGCTGTCGTGGAGGGCCATGGGGGTGTCCTTCGAGGAATGGGGTGCGTTGTTACGTGGCTTGCGGCGGCGCGATGGTCATGCCGCCTGCTCCAGCATCACCGTGGCGGGCGGTTGGGCAGGCGTGGTGTCGCCCAGCGGCGCGGTGCCGAACCAGTGCAGCGTGCCGGCCAGTGCCGCCACTTCGCCCAGCACCAGCAGCGCGGGGGACTGCACGGCATGCGCGCGGGCGAGGGCGGGTAGGCGGTCCAGCGTGCCCACGACCACGCGCTGCTCCGGGCGCGAGCCGTTCTCGATCAGCGCGAACGGCGTGGATGCGGCGCGGCCGTGCGCGATCAGGCGTTCGCGCAGCGTTTCCAGGCCGGCCACGCCCATGTACACCGCCAAGGTCTGGCGTTCGGCGGCCAGTGACGCCCAGTCGATGGCATCGGCCGAATCTTTGGTGTGTGCGGTAACGAAACGCACTGATTGCGCGTGGTCGCGATGGGTCAACGGAATGCCGGCGTAGGCACCGCAGGCGAGCGCGGCGGTGATGCCGGGCACCACTTCGAAGGCGATGCCGTGCGCCTGCAGGAACTCCAGTTCCTCGCCGCCGCGGCCGAAGATGAAACCGTCGCCGCCCTTGAGCCGCACCACGCGCTTGCCGGCGCGCGCGTGCTCCAGCATCAGCGCATGGATCCGGTCCTGGGTGACGTGGTGGTGGCCGGCCTGCTTGCCGACCTCGATGCGTTCGGCGTCGCGGCGGGCGAGGGCGAGCACCTCGGGACCGACCAGTCGGTCGTGCAGGATAACGTCGGCTTCGTTGAGCAGGCGCAGGCCACGCAGGGTCAGCAGGCCCCCGTCGCCGGGACCGGCACCGACCAGTGCGACGCGACCTGCCAAGGGGACGCTATCGCTGTCGGCCAGTTGGGCCAGCAGCGAGCGTTCCGCGGCGGAGGCGTCACCGCGTCGCAGCAGCGTGGGCACGTCGCTGGCCAACAGGCGTTCGAAGAAGCGGCGGCGGGCATGCAGGTCGGTCAGGCGTTCGCGGATGCGGCCGCGCAGGCGCGTCAGCAGCGTGGCCAATGCACCCAATGATTCATCGAACTGGGTCTCCAACTGCTCGCGCAGGTGCCGCGCCAGCATGGGTGCGCCGCCGCCGCTGGAGATCGCGATCTGCACCGGTCCGCGTTCCACGCGCGAGGGCACCTGCACGCTGGACAGCGGGGCGTCGTCGACCACGTTGACCCAGACCCGCCGCGCTTCGCCGGCCACCGCGACCGCGCGGTTGACGGCCGGCAGGTCGGTGGCGGCAATGGCCAGCCACGCACCATTGAGCCAGTTGGGGTCGAACGCGCCCTCCACGTGCTGGATGTCGCCCCGGCGGGCCAATTCGGCCAGTTCTGGCTCCAGTGCGGGCGCGCCGACGGTGACCTTGGCGCCTGCGTCCAGCAGTGCCGTCACCTTGCGCCGGGCGACGTTGCCGCCCCCCACCACCACGACGGCGCGGCCGGAGAGATCGACGAACAGCGGAAACAGCGGGGCGGCCATGGCAGCGGACGGATTGGGAGGGCCTCCGACGCTAGCCATCGCGGCCGGGCTGGGGAAATAACATCAGGGTCTTGGCTTATTCCGTAAACGCATAAGCATTGAATTGGCTTGGCTTTGCGGCTTAGTATTAAAATCAGTTCATCCGAATAGAGAGATAAATCATGTGCATCATCGCCCCCATGTCCTGTCCCGTGCATCCGTCCAACGCCCATCGACTGGACCCTCGACCTGACCGGACACCGCGCTCATGACCCTCACCCAACTCCGCTACCTGGTCGCCATCGCCGACTCGGGGCTCAACATCACCCTCGCGGCCGAGCGCGTGCACGCCACGCAGCCGGGGCTGTCGAAGCAGCTCAAGCAGCTCGAGGACGAACTCGGTTTCCTGCTGTTCTCGCGCAAGGGGCGCAGCCTCGACGCGGTCACGCCGTCGGGCCAGCAGGTGCTGAAGCACGCGCGCCGCCTGCTGGCGGAGGCCAACAACATCCGCTCGTACGCGGCCAACCAGCGCCGCGACGGCCAGGGCCGGCTGGTGCTGGCCACCACCCACACCCAGGCGCGCTTCGTGCTGCCGCCGGCCATCGCGCAGGTGAAGCAGGCCTACCCGCAGGTCAGCGTGCACCTGCAACCGACCGCCGATGGCGAGGTGCTATCGCTGCTGGCCAGCGGCGAGGCCGACCTGGCGCTGATCAGCACCGCCGGCGATGTGCCAGAAGGCGGCATTGCTGTTCCGCTGTTCCGCTGGCGCCGCCAGGTGCTGGTGCCGAAGGACCACCCACTGGCCGCGAACGCCGCGCCGGGGTTGGCGCAACTGGCCAACTATCCATTGGTGAGTTACGAGTCATCGATCCGTCCGGAGTCGTCGCTGCGGCGCGCCTTCGTCGAAGCCGGGCTGGAGCCGCAACTGGCGATGACCGCGCGCGACGCGGACCTGATCAAGACCTACGTGCGTGCGGGCCTCGGCGTGGGCCTGCTCGCCGAGATGGCCGTCAGCACGCACGACGATGCCGACCTGCGCGCGTTGACCGCGCCCGCGGCGATCCCCGAATGCGTGGCGTGGGCGGTGCTGCCGCGCGAGCGCGTGTTGCGCGACTACACGCTCGAGCTGCTGCACGCGCTGGCGCCGCAGCTGGATCGCCATGACCTGCGTCGCGTGCTGGCCGGCAACCAGATGGCCGACTGGCCGGTGCCGCCGACCTGGACCGAACTGAGCCAGCCGATCACCGTGTAAGACCGACGCGCCGCTTGCGTGGATGCCGCAAGCGGCATGGCTTCAGGCCGCCTGGCTGGTGGGCGCGTAGGCGGCGTCCCAGCTTTCGTGCAGCCCGCACTCGCGCTTGAGCCCGAAGAAGCGCGTGTCCTCTTCGCTCATGCCGGCCTCCAGCTTGCGCGTGGAGTGCGTGTCGCCAATCGACACGTACCCCGCGTGCCACAGCGGGTGGTAGGGCAGGTCGTGGCGTTGCAGGTACTGCCACACGTCGCGATCGGTCCAGTCGGCCAGCGGATGCAGCTTCCAGCGGCCATCGCGCAGTTCCAGGAAGTCGATGCCGGCACGGCTGGCCGATTGTTGCCGCCGCAGTCCGGCAATCCACGTACGCACACCCAGTTCGCGCAACGCGCGCTGCATCGGTTCGACCTTGTGTGCGTGGTTGTAGCGGGTGATGCCTTCCACGCCCAGTTCTGGCAGTTGAGCCACGCGCACGGCATCCCACGCCGCGTCCTCCCGCGGGCGGTAAACCTGCAGGTTGAGGTCGAGGCGCTGGGTGAGCTCGTCGATGAACACGTGCGTCTCGGGGAACAGGTAGCCGGTGTCGACCAGGATCACCGGGAGGTCGGCCTTCTGCCGGGTGACCAGGTGCAGGGATACGGCCGCCTGCGCCCCGAAGCTGGACGACAACGCATGCTCGCCGGCCTGCGCTTCCAGCGCCCAGGCCACGCGCGCCTCGGCGCTGAGCGTGCCCAGCCAGCGGTTGAGCTCGTCGAGCGCGCGCGGCGATTCGGCCGCGGTGATGGGGTCCGGAGGGCTCATGCCACCACCTCGATGCCGATGGTGCGATCGTCCTTGGCAGGCACGGCGATGACGCCCGCACGCACCAGGTAGTCGCCGAAATATTCGCCCGCGGTGCGCTGTGCGGCGTAGTCCGCCAGCAGCGGGTCGAGCGCGGCCAGGATCGCGGCTTCGTCCACGTTCTCGCGGTGCAGGCGGTTGAGCCGCTGGCCGCGGTGGTCGGCGCCCAGCATCAGGTTGTAGCGCCCGGGCGCCTTGCCCACCAGCGCGATCTCGCCCAGGTACGGCCGCGAGCAGCCGTTGGGGCAGCCGCTGAGGCGCACGTTGATGGGCTGCTCGCGCAGGCCGTGGCGATCGAGCAGGCCTTCCAGCCGGGTGATGAACTCGGGCAGGTAGCGCTCGGCTTCGGCCATGGCCAAGCCGCAGGTGGGCAGGGCGACGCAGGCGATGGCGTTGAGTCGCGACGGCGTGGCGCGCGCGTGCGTGTCCAGGCCGTGGTGCTCAAGCAGCGCGTCCACCCGCGCGCGCAGTGCGGCCGGCACGTTGGCGATGACCAGGTTCTGGTTGGCCGTCATGCGGAATTCGGGGGCAACGGTACCAGGCGCGGCGTCGGCCTCGTGCAGCAACTGCGCGATGTGGCGCAAGCCGGTCAGGTGGCTGAGCCCATCCCGGTCCCAGATGCGCCCGGCCACGATGCGCAGGGTCAGGTGCCAGCGCGTCGCGTCATCGTCGGATTGCACCCAGCCGAAGCGGTCGCCGTTGTGTACGAAGCGGAAGCCGCGCGCCGGCTCCAGCGCGCCACCGGCGCGGCGCTCCACTTCGGCCTGGAACGCCTCCAGCCCGCGATCGTCAATGGTGTACTTCAGCCGCGCGCGCTTGCGCACTACGCGGTTGCCCCAGTCGCGCTGGGTGGTGACGACGGCCTCGGCCACGGCGGTCAAGCGCTCCGGGGGAATGAAGCCGATGACATTGCCCAGGCGCGGGTAGGTCTCCTGGTCGCCGTGCGTCGCACCCATGCCGCCGCCAACGGTGACGTCGTAACCGCGCAGTTCTCCGTCGTCGATGATGGCGATGAACCCCAGGTCCTGTGCGAACACGTCGACGTCGTTGTACGGCGGGATGGCGAAGCCGATCTTGAACTTGCGCGGCAGGTAGCCGGCGCCGTAGATGGGCTCGGCCTCCTCACCGCTGCCGGAGACCTTTTCCTCATCCAGCCAGATCTCGTAATAGGCGCGGGTGTTGGGCAGCAGGTGTTCGGACAAGGCCGCGGCCTGCGCATGCACCCTGGCGTGCGCGCGTGACTGGTGCGGGTTCGCGGCCACCGCCACGTTGCGGTTGACGTCGCCGCACGCGGCCAGCGTGTCGATCAATGCGGCATTGATCGCCTGCATCGTCGGCTTCAGCTCGGTCTTGATCACGCCGTGGAACTGGAAGGCCTGGCGCGTGGTGATGCGCAGCCCGCGCTCCGCAAAGGTGGTGGCGATGCGGTCCAGCTTGAGCCACTGCTCCGGCGACACCACGCCACCCGGCGTGCGGGTGCGGATCATGAACGAGTACGCCGGCTCCAGCCTCTGCAGGCGGCGCTCGTCGCGGACGTCGCGGTCATCCTGCTGGTAGCTGCCGTGGTACTTGATCAGGGTCTGGTCGTCCTCGTGCAGGGCGCCGGTGACCGGATTGGCCAGTGACTCCAGCAGCGTGCCGCGCAGGCGGCCGCTTTCTCGCTTGATGTCTTCGACCGAATGCGTGCTCATCAGTAAACGTCCCGGGCGTAGCGGCCCTGCGCCTGCAGCGCGTTGAGGTAGTCCGCGGCCTCTTCGGCCGACCGGTTGCCGTGCTCGGCGATCAGCGCCAGCAGGGCGGCGTGCACATCCTTGGCCATCCGCGTGGCATCACCGCAGACGTAGACGTGCGCGCCGCCTTCCAGCCAGGCATGGACTTCCGCGCCGCGCTCGCGCAGGCGGTCCTGCACGTAGGTCTTGCCCGTGGTGGTGCGGGCTGCGTCGTCCAGCGACGTCACCTGGTCGCGGGAGAAGGCGAGGTCCAGGCGATGCAGCTGGCCGCGCTTGAGCGCCTCCTGCCATTCCGTCTGGTAGAGGAAGTCGGTGCGCGCGTGAGGATTGCCGAAGAACAGCCAGTTGCGCCCGCTGGCGCCCGCGGCGGCGCGCTCCTGCACGAAGCCGCGGAACGGGGCCACGCCGGTGCCCGGGCCGATCATGATCACGTCGCGGTGGCCATCGGCGGGCAGGCGGAAGCGCTCGTTGTGTTCGATGAACACCGGCAGGCGTTCGCCTTCCAACGCGCGGGCGAGGAAGTTGGAGGCCGTGCCCCAGCGCAGGCCATCATCGACGCTAGCTTCAACGTCGCCGCCGCCTTGCGCATCGCCGATGGTCCCGGCGGGGCCACCGTCCACGCGGTACTCGATATGCGCGACCGTCAGGTGCGCCTCGTCACCCACGGCTTTCGGGCTGGAGGCGATGGAGTACAGTCGCGGCACCAACGGTCGCAGTGCGGCCACGAGGGCTTCGGCGGTCCACGCGGCCGGGTGCGCGCGCAACAGATCGATCAGCTGGTGGTTGGCGAGCAGCTCCGTCAGTCCTGTCGGGTTGTCCGCGGACAGTTGCCGGTCCAGTGCTTCGTCCTTGGCCAGCGCGGCGTGCGCGACCAGGAACGGGCGCGACAGGCGGGTCAGCTCACGACGGTTGGACAGCCACTCGCGTAACGGCAATGTCTGCCCGCCGTGGTCGACCGGCTGCGTGCCCTCCAGCGCCAGGGTCGCCAGTAGCGCATCGACCAGTCGCGGCGGATTGATCGGCCACACGCCCAGCGCATCGCCCGGCTGGTAATGCAGGCCGGAGCCCTCCAGCGACAACTCGATATGGCGGATGTCCTTGGCCGACGGCGCGCCGGCGCGGTCGCGGCCGGTGATGCGCTGGTTGGCCAGCAGTTCGGCGTGGAACGGGTTGTCACGCGTATACGCGCTGGTGGCCGCTGCCAACGGGCGTAATGGCGTCACCGTGGCCAGCGGTGTCTGCGGCTTCAGCGATTCCTTCGCGGCAGCCAGGGCATTTGCCAACCACGGCGTGGCGACCGTCTCGATGTCGAGGTCGGCATCGCCGCGGGCGATCCAGCGCTTGCCGCCCAGTGCAGCCAGTCGCTCGTCCAGCACCTGGCCCACCGCGCAGAACTGTGGATAGCTGGAGTCGCCCAAACCCAGCACGGCGAAGTGCAGGTCGGTCAGCGCCGGCGCCCGCTTGCCGGTGATGAACTCGACGAAGCCGCGCGCATCGTCCGGCGGGTCGCCGTCGCCCTGCGTGCTGATCACCACGGCGAGGTAGCGCTCCTGCTTCAGATCGCGGGTGGGGTAGGCATCGGCGCGCAGCACGCGCACTTGCAGGCCCGCCGCTTCGACCTGCTGTCCCAGTGACTCGGCCACGCGCTTGGCGTTGCCGGTCTGGCTGCCATACACGATGGTCAACGTGGCCGCGGGTTGCGCCTCGGGTGCCGGGACCGCCATCGGGCGCGCGGCGGGCAACGTCTGGGCACGGGCCAGCCCGGCGGCGTAGCCAGACAGCCACCACAGCCCGGCGCCGTCGAGGTCGGTGGTGAGCTGCTCGACCAGCGCGGATTGCGCCTGCGTCAGCAGCGAGGGCGGGGCGGAGAAGGCGGGCGAGGCGGACATGGAGACACCGCAGGGGGATTTCGACGCTGCCAGACTAGGCAGCCCGTTCCGCACGCGGAAAGGAAAGGCGGTTATGCGCTTATGCCCTCGCTGTATTTCATCGGCGCCGAGGGTCGCTCCGATACTGGCCACACCCCACTTGATGCCCCTCATTGCCGATGGAGCTTCCCCCCGACCTGCTGCTGTTCATCGCCATCGGCTTTGCTGCCCAGCTGGTCGATGGCGCCCTGGGCATGGCCTACGGCGTGACCGCATCCAGCCTGTTGCTGGGTTTCGGCGTGCCACCGGCCATCTCCAGCGCCACCGTGCATGCGGCCGAGTGCTTTACCACCGGCGCCTCGGCGGCGTCGCACCATGCCTTCGGCAACATCGACCGCAAGCTGTTCAAGCGGCTGCTGCTGCCCGGTGTGGTGGGCGCGGGTGTGGGCGCCTATCTCCTCGCCAGCCTGTCCGGCGATGCCCTGCGCCCGTGGATCGCCGGCTATCTGGTGCTGATGGGCGCCATCATCGTCTACAAGGCGTTCCGCGACTTCCCGCCGGCCGAAGTCGCTTCGCACGTGGTGCCGCTGGGCTTTTTCGGTGCGCTGATCGACGCGATTGGCGGCGGCGGCTGGGGCCCGATCGTGTCCAGCAACCTGCTGGCGCGCGGCAATGGGTTGCGCCTGACCGTGGGCACGGTGAACGCGGTGGAGTTCTTCGTGACGCTGACTGCGTCGCTGGTGTTCCTGGTGACCCTGGGCCTGGGCCACTGGGACATCATCCTCGGGCTGGCCATTGGTGGTGTTGCCGCTGCTCCCCTGGGGGCGTTGCTGGTCCGCCACGTGCACCCGCGGCCGCTGCTGGTGCTGGTTGGCCTGCTGGTCATGGGGCTCAGCGCCCGTACCCTGCTCAAGCACTTCGGTGCGTTTTGAGTCACGATTGAACCTGCTTCCGCGAGTCGCCCCTTGAACCTTCCGATGTCCCCGTCGTCTTCCCTGTCGCCGTCCGCGCTCAGCCACCTCGACCGCCTCGAGGCCGAGAGCATCCACATCCTGCGCGAGGTCGCGGCCGAGTTCCGCAACCCGGTGATGCTGTATTCCATCGGCAAGGACAGTTCGGTGCTGCTGCACCTGCTGCTGAAGGCGTTCGCCCCGGGCAAGCCGCCGATCTCGCTGCTGCACGTGGACACCGGCTGGAAGTTCCGCGAGATGATCGCCTTCCGTGATCGTCGCGCCGCGGAGACTGGCATCGACCTGCGCGTGCACACCAACCCGGAAGGCGTGGCGCAGGGCATCGGCCCGATCAGTCACGGCGCTACCGTGCACACCGACGTGATGAAGACCCAGGGCCTGAAGCAGGCGCTGGACCAGTACGGCTTCGATGCCGCCATCGGCGGCGCGCGCCGCGATGAGGAAAAGTCGCGCGCCAAGGAGCGCATCTTCTCGTTCCGCACCGCGCAGCACCGCTGGGACCCCAAGAACCAGCGCCCGGAGCTGTGGAACCTGTACAACACCCGCGTGCACAAGGGCGAGTCGGTGCGCGTGTTCCCGATCTCCAACTGGACCGAGCTGGACGTCTGGCTGTACATCTACCGCGAACGTATCCCGGTGCCGTCGCTGTACTTCGCGGCCGAACGACCCGTGGTGGAGCGCGATGGCGCGTTGATCCTTGTCGACGACGAACGCCTGCCGCTGCACGCAGGCGAAGCGCCGCAGCTGCGCAAGGTGCGCTTCCGCACGCTGGGTTGCTACCCGCTGACCGGCGCGATCGACTCCGAAGCCGACACGCTGGAAAAGATCATCGCCGAGATGCTGGTGGCCACCACGTCCGAGCGCCAGGGCCGCGTCATTGACCACGACCCCTCCGCGTCGATGGAGAAGAAGAAGCAGGAGGGCTATTTCTGATGGCCAGCGCACCGCTCAACGAAGCCACCTCCACCGTCGTGCCGGAACACGATGACGCCGCGGCCGCCGTCGCCGCCTACCTGCACCAGCACGAGACCAAGGGCCTGCTGCGCTTCATCACCTGCGGCAGCGTGGACGATGGCAAGAGCACGCTGATCGGGCGCCTGCTGCACGACACCAAGCGTCTGTTCGACGACCAGTTGTCCGCACTGGCCGCCGACAGCCGTCGCCATGGCACCCAGGGTGATGCGATCGACTTCGCCCTGCTGGTCGATGGCCTTGCCGCCGAGCGCGAGCAGGGCATCACCATCGACGTGGCCTACCGCTTCTTCAGTACCGACCAGCGCAAGTTCATCGTCGCTGACTGTCCCGGGCACGAGCAGTACACCCGCAACATGGCCACTGGTGCGTCCACGGCCGATGTGGCCGTGGTGCTGGTGGATGCGCGCAAAGGCTTGCTGACCCAGACGCGGCGCCACAGCTACATCATCTCGCTGCTGGGCATCCGCCACGTGCTGCTGGCGGTCAACAAGATGGACCTGGTCGGCTACGACGAAGGTGTGTTCGAGCGAATCGTCGATGGCTACCGTGGGCTGGCCACGCAGCTGGGCATCGAGCACGTCACCGCAGTGCCACTCTCGGCGCTGCAGGGCGACAACCTGCTGGAGCGTTCACCGCACACGCCGTGGTACCGAGGGCCCAGCGTGCTGGAGTACCTGGAGTCGGTGGACGTCACGCGCGACCGCGCGGACATCGGCTTCCGCCTGCCGGTGCAGTGGGTCAACCGCCCCAACCAGGACTTCCGCGGCTTCGCCGGCACCGTGGCCGTAGGCGAAGTCCGTCCGGGTGACGCGGTAGTGGTGCTGCCATCCGGCGGTCGCAGTCGCGTGGACCGGGTCGTCACCGCCGACGGCGACCTGCAGGTGGCGGCGGCCGGGCAGGCCATCACCCTGACCCTGACCGACGAGTTGGACATCAGCCGCGGTGACGTGATCGCCGCCGCGGCACGCCCTGCCGAAGTCGCAGACCAGTTCGCCGCGCACCTGCTGTGGATGGGCGAGCAACGCCTGCTGCCTGGCCGTCCGTACTGGATGAAGATCGGCACGCGCACCGTCAGCGCCACGGTCACCGAGATCAAGCACAAGGTCGACGTGAACACCCAGGCGCAACTAGCGGCCAAGCACCTGGAACTCAACGAGGTGGCCTACTGCAACCTTGGCCTGGACCAGCCGATCCCGTTCGAGGCCTATCGCGACAACCGTGACCTCGGCGCCTTCATCCTGATCGACCGGCAGACCAACGCCACCGTCGCCGCCGGCACGCTGGATTTCGCCCTGCGCCGCGCCGGCAACATCCACTGGCACCACGCCGACATCGACCAGGCGGCGCGCGCGCTCAGCCTCGGCCAGACGCCGCGTTGCGCCTGGTTCACCGGACTGTCGGGATCAGGCAAGTCCACCATCGCCAACCTGGTGGAGAAGAAGTTGCACGCGATGGGGCACCACGCCTACATCCTGGATGGCGATAACGTCCGTCATGGCCTCAACAAGGACCTGGGCTTCACCGACGAGGACCGCGTGGAAAATATCCGTCGCGTGGCCGAGGTGGCGCGGTTGATGACCGATGCCGGCCTGATCGTGCTGGTCAGCTTCATCTCGCCGTTCCGCGCCGAACGGCGCATGGCGCGCGAGCTGTTCGGCGAAGGCGAGTTCATCGAGGTGTTTGTCGACACGCCGTTGTCGGTGGCCGAGGAACGTGACGTGAAGGGGCTGTATGCCAAGGCGAGGGCCGGCAAGATCCCCAACTTCACCGGCATCGATTCGCCCTACGAAGCCCCGGAATCGCCCGAGTTGCGCCTCGACACCACAGCGGCCGCCGCCGAGACGCTGGCGCAGCGGGTGGTCGACCGTTTGCTGGGATGACTTCCGGGCCGCGGCGCATGCCAACGGGTGGCGTCACCCTGCGGTTGCGGAGCCGGTTGGCGCAACCGCGAGCGCATTCTGACGATCGAAAAGGGAAAGCCCCGGCCATTGGCCGGGGCTTTCTGCTCACGCCTGGACCGCAAGCAGGTCAGGCTTTCGCCGTCTTCTTACGGATGATCTCGTACACGAACAACAGTACGACCGCGCACACGATCGACACCACGAACCCCAATACGCCGGCGGCTGGGTAGATCAGGCTGCCGATGTAAGAGCCCGCAATGCCCAACAGGATCGTGACGATCCATCCCATCGGGTCCGCGCCCGGCTTGAAGAAGCGCGCAAGCACGCCGATGACCGCACCAATGATGATCGTGTACAGGATTCCGCCCATATCGTTCCCCTTGCGTTGGTGGTGGGTACTGCCCGGCCGATCCTAGCAGTCGGCCGGAGGCTGGCACGTTGCACTGCAGCGAAGTAGAAACGACGACGCCCGGCCTGGGCCGGGCGTCGTGGGGCATTAGCGAAGTGCGCCGTGCCCGGCGCGGGACTCAGCAGCAGCCGTGCCCGCCATGGCGCGTACCGCTGTCGGCCACCACGCCCGCACCGCTGGTCTCGCCACGCTGGCTGGCGTGATGGTGCGCCGCCACCACGTGCGCCACGCACGCAGTCACGCGCTTGCCCATCGGGATGTGCAGGAACTCGTTCGGCCCGTGCGCGTTGGAGTGCGGGCCCAGCACGCCGGTGATCATGAACTGCGCGCCCGGGAACTTCTCGCCCAGCATACCCATGAACGGGATCGAGCCGCCTTCGCCCATGTACATCGCCGGTTTGCCGAAGTAGGCCTGGCTGGCTTCGTCGATGGCGGTGTCCAGCCACGGCGACATCGCCGGCGCATTCCAGCCGGTGGACGCCTTTTCCAGTTCCATCGTGACCTGCGCGCCGTTGGGCGGATCGCGCAGCAGTTCGGCCTTCAACAGGTCGCCGGCGGTCTTGCCGTCGGTGGTCGGCGGCAGCCGCAGCGACAGCTTCACCGCGGTGTGCGGACGCAGCACGTTGCCAGCCGATGCCAGCGGCGGCATGCCGTCCACGCCGGTGACCGACAGTGCCGGGCGCCAGGTGCGGTTGAGCACCAGCTCGCTCAGCTCGTCGGCCATCGGCTTGAGGCCGTCGACCAGCGGGAACTTGTCGAACACCGCGGTATCCAGCACCTCCGCTGCGCGCTTGGCCTGCGCCAGGCGTTCGGCCGGGACCTCGGCGTGGAGCTTGTCGAGCAGGATCTTGCCGGTCTTCTCATCCTCGATGCGCGACAGGATCTGGCGCAGCAGGCGGAAGCTGGACGGCACCACGCCCGAGGCATCGCCGGAGTGCACGCCTTCATTGAGCACCTTCACCGACAGGTTGCCGCCGGTCAGGCCGCGCAGCGAGGTGGTGCACCACAGCTGGTCGTAGTTGCCGCAGCCCGAGTCCAGGCACACCACCAGCGACGGCTTGCCGATGCGGTCGGCCAGGTGGTCGACGTAGGCGGGCAGGTCGTAGCTGCCAGATTCCTCGCAGGCCTCGATCAGGATCACGCAGCGCGAATGCGGCAGGCCTTGTTCCTGCAGGGCCATGATCGCGGCCAGCGAGCCGAAGATGGCGTAGCCGTCGTCGGCGCCGCCGCGGCCGTAGAGCTTGTCGCCCTTGATCACCGGCTTCCACGGGCCAAGGTCGTCGTCCCAACCGGTCATTTCCGGCTGCTTGTCCAGGTGGCCATACAGCAGCACGCAGTCGTCGTTGCTACCCCCGTTGGCTGCCGGGATCTCGACGAAGATCAGCGGCGTGCGGCCCTCCAGGCGCACCACCTCGAGCTGCATGCCGGGGATCGTCTGGGCCTTGGCCCAGCTGGCCATCAGGTCGACGGCCTGGTCCATGTAGCCATGCTCCACCCACTGCTCGTCGAACATCGGCGATTTGTTGGGGATGCGGATGTACTCGACCAGCTGCGGGACGATTTCGTCGTCCCACTTCTTCGAGACGAAGCGCTCTACCTGCTTGGCGTCCATGACGACCTCGTGCGTGATGAACGGCCATTTTAACCCGGCTGGCGGGGGTAGGAATTTTCCTACACGAGGGCGCGCCCGATTCCGAGCCTCGGCGCGGCCCCGGCCGATTCCGCCCGGCGGCCGTGATCCGGAGACTGTGTCCATGTCGCCGCGGCCACGCGGATTGGCCCTAACGGCCCCAGCCACCCCAAGGAGCATTCCGATGATGAATATCGCCAACGCCCTGCGAGGCCTGCTGATGGCCGCCCTGCTGCTCTGCAGCCCGCTCGCCATGGCGGCCGAGAAGATCGACATCAACACCGCCGACGTGACCACGCTGGATCGCGTGCTGCTCAACATCGGCCCGGCGAAGGCCCAGGCCATTGTGGCCTACCGCACCGCCAACGGCCCGTTCCGCAGCGTCGAGCAGTTGGCCCTGGTCAAGGGCATCGGCCTGAAGACCATCGAGAAGAACCGCGACCGCATCGTCGTCGGCGCCATCCCCAAGCGCCGCTGACTCCAGGACCCGGAATGGAGTGGCCGGGGGAATCGGGGCCTGACCCCGGACAAGGACGTATACCGCCCGGCCGCACAGGATGCGCGGCCGGGCGGCATCACTGTGTTCGTTTGACCTGACGGGGCGGCTAGACTGGCGGGCTTGCGATGTGGGGTGGATGGATGACGGCCGACAGTGGGCACGCGGGCGGGCACGTGCAGGTGATTCCCGCCAACGAATACCGGCGTGAGCGCTGGAGAAACCAGTTGGGGTGGACGCGCGAGATCGCGCGTGGCCAGCTGACGGACTCGGGCTTCCAACCCGATGCCGGGGACGCGGGTGGGGAGTGGGACTGGCGGCTGTCCATTGCCGAGATCGAGCGCGACGCGGAGTTTTCCGCGTTCCCGGGCATCGACCGCGAACTGGTGTTGCTGTCGGGGCACGGTGTGCGCCTGCGTTTCGACGATGGCGAGGTGCACGAGCTGCGTCCGCCGCATGAGCGCCTGCGCTTTGCCGGCGAGCGCGTCCTGACTGGCGAGTTGCTCGACGGCCCCACCCACGACTTCAACCTCATGTGGCGACGCGACCGCGTCGAGGCCGACCTGTGGCACCGACCGCTGGTGGGGCCGATGGTGATCTTCACCGAGCCGCGCGGACTGTGGGCGGTGCACCTGCTGGCGGGGCGGGCCACCTTTGATGGCGCGCCGGAATTGCCGCCGCTGGCGATGGGCGACACGGTGCTGATCCGTGCCGGCGACACGCGACTGCGCCACGTGCTGCATGGCGGCGGCGAAGCCCTGATGATCCGCCTGGCGCCCCGCGCGGGCGGTTGAATCAAAGCAGCGCCGGTCCCAGCACCACCAGCAGCACCAGCACCGACAGGCCCATCACGCTGGCCACCATCTGCCGGGTGGTGCGCCCACGGGCCCACATCCAGATGCCGGAGAGGCCCAGCAGCAGCATGCCGATAGCGAAACTGTCGGCGAGCGCGATCCATGCCCAACCGCCGCCCACGCCCTTGTGCAGGCGGTTGAGGCCGGCCAGCAGCGAGTGGCGTGATTGCTTGACCTCCGCGGTGGCGTTGCCCGGCATGTACTCCAGCGACCACGATTTGGCCGCCGTGCCACCGGACAGGTTCCATTTGGGCGGCTGCCGGACTTCAGTGCCGCCCAGACGGGCCGCTTCCGGCTTGCCCTTGCGGATCACCTGCGGGTGCAGCCCGTGGGCCGACCCGAGCCAGGCCGACAGGGCTTCGGGAGTGTCGCGCGCCCCGGCCGGCACCTCCAGCACCACGCGTCCGCTGTCCTGGGTGTCGCCCTGCGGCCACGCCCCGTCGCCAAAGCGGTGGTTCATCACCAGGCCCGTCAGCCCGTAGACCACCGCCGCCAGCGCGCCCCAGGCACCAATCCACAGGTGCACCTGGCGCACCCAGCGATAGGCGGTGTTGCTGCGGCGGCGGGTGGTGGTCTGTGCGATCGAGGCGGCAGAGGCGGTCATCGGAGCTCCAAGGGCAAAAGGGCCCGCATGCAAGTGCGGGCCCGGGAGTTGCGGTGCAACGGAAGATCAGAACTTGAAGCTGGCGGTCAGGTAGTAGCCGCGCGGTGCGCCCGGGGTGATGTTGTTGTTGTTGTGCGCGGATGCGTAGTACTGCTCGTCCAGCAGGTTTTCGACGTTGAGCTGCAGCCTCACGTTGGGGTTGACGGTGTAGAACACCGCCGCATCCACGCGGGTGTAACCGGGTAGCACCACGGCATTGTCGGCCGCGGCGTACATGTCGTCGCGGTAGGTCGCGCCCAGGCCGACGCCCCACTGGTCGTTGAAGTCGTAGCGGTTCCACAGCGAGGCGCTGTTGCGCGGCACGCTGGCGATCTCCTTGTGGGTCAGCAGGTTCTCGCTGTCCTGGTAGGCGTAGCCGCCGATGATCTTCCAGTGCTCGGTGAGTTCGCCGGACAGGCCGATCTCGACACCTTCGGTGCGCTGGCCCTTCACCAGTTCCGAGACCCCCGGAACATTGGTGGCCACGGCAACGTTCTCGCGATCGAGACGGTACACGGCAGCGGTGAGCGAGAGCGCAGGGCGGATATCCCACTTCGCACCGACTTCGTAATTCTTGAACTCTTCCGGGTCCAGCGCAGCGTTGGTCAGCGACAGCGAGCTCAGCTGATCGCCAGCCCGCGGCATGAACGAGTTGCTGTAGCTGGCATACAGCGATACGGCTTCGAGCGGCTTGTAGACCAGGCCCACGCGCGGCGAGAGCAGGTCGTCCTGGGTGGTGAAGTGCGCGCCATTGCGGACGTTGGTGAAATCCACCTCGAAGCGGTCGTAGCGAACGCCCAGGATGGCCTGGAACTTCGGCGAGAACTCGATCTGGTCCTGCACGTACAGCGCGGCGATGTCGGTGGTGCCGGTGTTGGTGCTGTCCGTGGCGCTCTGCTGGAAGGTGATCGGGCCGGTATAGATCGGGTTGGACACCGGCACCACGTTGGACGCGCCGAAGACGCCAGTTTCGCGGCGGTTGCCGGTGACCTGGCGGCCGATTTCCGCACCCATCAGCAAGGTGTGCGCGACGGTGCCTGTGCTGAAGCCGTAGGTCAGGTCGGTCTGGTTGAACGCGTTCTCACGGGTGGTGAAGTTGTTGTAGGCGCCCAAGGTCACCGTCGTTCCATTGGTGCTGCTTGGGAAGATGTTCTGGTAGAACTTGTCGTAATCCCCGTAAACCGTGGCATTGCGCAGGTGCACGCCGTTCGCGAAGTCATGGTTGAGCACTGCGTTGAAAGCGTTGACGCGGGCCCACACCGGGCTGTGTTCCGGGTCGCCAAAGAAGGTCTCCGGATCGGTTTCGAGGGGGCGGCCGTTTAGCGACGGGACACCGCGGTCTGCCACGCGATCGTCGCGGAAGTGTTCATAGCTCAGGTTGAGCATTGTGGCGTCGCCCAGGCGGAACGCCAGGGTCGGGTTCAGGCCATAGCGGCGCTGCTCGTAACCTTCGCGGTAGCTGTCGGAGTCCTCGCCCATCGCGGTGACGCGGAAGGCGGCGGTCTCGTTGATGCCGTGGCCGACGTCCACCGAGGCGCGGCGACGGTCCCACGAACCAAGCTGCAGGTTGAATTCGCCGTGGTCGTGCCAATCGGCCTGCTTGGTGACGCGGTTGATCACGCCACCCGAACCGCCGCGGCCGAAGATCATCGCGTTGGGGCCCTTCAAGCCTTCCACGCGCTCGATGTTGTACAGGTCGCGCATGTATTGCACGTCGTCGCGCAGGCCATCCACGAAGAAGTCAGCGGTGGAGCTGCTGCCGCGAATCACGGTGGTGTCGCGGTTGCCTTCGCCCTGGGCCATGGTGATGCCCGGCATGTAGCGCACCACGTCGCCCATGCTGTTCATGGCGGTGTCCTTGATCAGCTCCTCGGTCACGATCGAGATCGCCTGCGGGGTGTCGCGCAGCAGGGCATCGGTCTTGGTCGCGGTGCGGCTGGTCTTGGGGTCGTAACCGGTTACATGCACGCCGTGCACCTCGATCTTGTCCAGATCGGTGGGGGCGGCCAGGTTGGCCGATGCGACGGTGGCGGTGCCGACATGGCCCTCACCCTCGGTGGCCGCGAAGGCTGGGAAGGCGATGGCGAGCGAGAGGGCGATGGCGAGCGGAGATCCCTTCGGAAGTTGCGGCTTCATTGCTTGAGCGTGGTGTCGGCCGGAATGGCCGGGTCAGTTGTTGAAGTGAATGATAATGATTCGCAACACGAATTGCACGTGATTTCGATCAAGCGCCCTGCAATCGCCTCCTGGCCTGCTCCGACGAAGGTCGCGGGGCCAATTTGCGAATGATCAAAGTGCGGGGCGTGTTGGCCACCTAGAGTGCCCCACTCCACGAATCGGGTAGCGATCCCCCATGGCGTTTGTGCTTTTCGAGTCCGGAGACCACCGCTGCGTGGCCTTCAACGACCTTGTGCGCGGCGACGACGGCGTGCAGGCCAACCAGTTCCTGATCCAGAACGGCCGCCATTCGGCGGTGCTCGACCCGGGCGGGGCGCTGGTCTACAACCCGCTGATGCTGGCGCTGGCCGCCTACGTCAAACCCAACGAGGTCGACCTGGTGCTGTGTTCCCACCAGGACCCGGACATCATCGGCGCGGTGGACAAGTGGCTGCTGTACACCCAAGCCACCGTGGTCTGCTCCAAATTGTGGGGTCGCTTCGTGCCGCACGTGGTGCCGGGCTACATGAAGAACAGCGGCGCCGACCGCTACCTGCTGTTGCCGGATGAGGGCGGTCTGATCCCGGTGGGCAATGCGGTGATCCGCGCGGTGCCGGCGCACTTCCTGCACTCGGTGGGCAACTTCGGCTTCTACGACCCGCAGGCGAAGATCCTGTTCTCGGGCGATGTGGGCGCCTCGCTGATCCCCAGCGGCGCCAGCTACGGGTTCGTGCAGGATTTCGCGACGCATGTGCCGAAGATGGAAGGCTTCCACCGCCGCTACATGGGCTCCAACCGGGTGTTGCGCCTGTGGGTGGATATGGTGCGCAAGCTGGATCCGCAGATGATCGTGCCGCAGCACGGCCTGCCGTTCCGCGGCGAGGCCATCGGCCAGTTCCTCAACTGGCTGGAGCGGCTGGAGTGCGGTATCGACCTGTTGGGTCCGGCCGACTTCAGGGTGTGATGCGTCGGGCGCGCGCGGTCACTCGCGGTCGTCGCGCGTCCAGATGCCCACGTCGTCCACCTTGACCGGGAACTTGACGACCGGTTCGTAGGCGGGGGCACACAGTGCGCGGCCGTCGCGCACGTCGAACTTGGCGCCGTGCAGCACGCATTCGATGGTGGCTTCGTCACCGTCGAACTTGCCCGCGGACAGCTCGAAGTCCTCGTGTGAGCACTTGTCCTCCATCGCGTAATAATCCCCGTCGTAGTTGACGACCAGGATGGCAGTGTCGCCGTCCCACGCCACGGTGGATTCGCCGGGAAGCAGCTGCGCGGTGGCGCAGACGAAGGTCCAGTTCTCGCTCACAGGGTTTTTTCCAGTACTTCGAAGCGCAGGTCGTCGCGCTTGGGTTGGCCGAAGCGTTCGTCGCCGTACGGGAACGGCTTCTTGATGCCGGTGCGCACGTAGCCGCGGCGCTCATAAAAGGCGATCAGCTCGTCGCGGATGTCGATCACGGTCATGCGCATGGCCGGCAGGCGCCATTCGTCGCGGACCACGCGCTCGGCCTCGGCCAGCAGGGCCTTGCCGACGCCACCGCCCTGCAGGTTGGGCGAGACCGAGAACATGCCGAAGTAGCCGGCCCCTTCTTCGTTGGCGATATGGGCGCAGCCCAGCAGCTTGCCATCCCGCTCGGCGATGAGGATCCGGCTGTCGGCGCGTTCGACACAGGCGCTGACGTCATCGGCGCCGGTGCGACGCCCGCCCAGCATGTCAGCTTCTGTGGTCCAGCCCTGCTTGCTGCTGTCGCCCCGGTAGGCGGATTCGACCAGGGCGACGAGCGCATCGACGTCGGCCAGCGTGGCCGCGCGGTACGTCAGTTCACTGGCAACTTCGGCAGGCGTCTGCGCGGCAGCGGAAGCACGCTCGCCCGCGGTATCTTGGCTGGTGGCGTCATCGCGCTGGGCCGGGGAGGGCTCTGGCATGGAGTGGGCGGTCATCGTGGGCGTGGCGACAAGGGGCGTGGCAACAAAGGACGTGGTGATGGCAGTTGCGTGCGTCAGCCTAGCAGCCGGCGCGACTTGTGGATCGCGGCCACCAGCGCATCCACTTCCTGGTGCGTGTTGTAGAACGCGAACGAGGCACGGCAGGTGGCAGCAACGCCGAAGAACTGCAGCAGCGGGTGTGCGCAATGCTGGCCGGAACGCACCGCCACGCCTTCCAGGTCGAGCAGGGTGGCCAGGTCGTGGGAATGCGCCCCGGCGATCTGGAAGCTGATCACCGCCGCCTTTTCGCGCGCGGAGCCGAAGATGCGCAGCCCGTCGATCTTCGACAGTTCCTCGGTGGCGTGGGCCAGCAGCGTCTGCTCGCGCGCCTCGATGTTGGCCATGCCGATCGAGGACAGGTAATCCACCGCCGCGCCCAGGCCGATGAAACCGGCGATGTTGGGCGTGCCGGCCTCGAACTTGTGCGGCGCGTCGTTGAACACGGTGCCGTCGAAGCGCACTTCCTTGATCATTTCGCCGCCGCCGATGAAGGGCGGCATGGCGTCCAGCGTTTCCTTGCGCGCCCACAGCGCACCGGTGCCGGTGGGGCCGGCCATCTTGTGGCCGGTGAGGGCGTAGAAGTCGCAACCGATGCTGGCGACGTCCAGCGGGCGGTGCGGCGCGGCCTGTGAGCCGTCGACCACGGTGGTGATGCCGCGCTTGCGGGCCTCGCAGCAGATCTCGCGCACCGGGTTGACGGTGCCGAGCACGTTGGAGACATGGGTGACGGCCAACAGCTTCACCTCGGGGGTGAGCTGTGCGTACAGCGCGTCGAGGTCGAGCTCGCCGTTGTCGTGGATCTCGGCGACCTTGATCGTGGCGCCGGTGCGCTGGGCCACCAGTTGCCACGGCACGATGTTGGCATGGTGTTCCATGCGGCTGACCACGATGGCGTCGCCCGCCTTGAGCCGCGGCAGCGCCCACGAGTACGCCACCAGGTTGATCGCGAAGGTGGTGCCGCTGCACAGCACCAGCTCGTCGGGACGCACGTTGAGGAACTTCGCCAGCTTGCGGCGCGAGGCCTCGTAGGCCTCGGTGGCCTCGCTGCCCAATGCGTGCACCGCGCGGCTGACGTTGGCGTTGTGGTGGCGGTAGAAGTCGTCCACCGCGTCGATCACCGCCGCCGGTTTCTGCCCGGTGTTGGCCGAGTCGAGGTAGACCAGCGGCTTGCCGTGCACCTCGCGCTGCAGCAGCGGGAAGTCGGCGCGGATGCGAGCCCAGTCGACGTGGCCGCCGGACACGGCCGGATGCACGGAGGGGATCGCCAGTGGACTGGTCGCTGCGGGGGCGGTCAGCGTGCCCATGCTCAAGCGGCCTCCATCCGGACCAGTGCGGCGTCCAGGCGCGCGGCCAGTGACTCGCGCAGCGGGGCGTCGCCGAACACCGCCAGCGTCTCGCGGCAGAACGCGGCCGTCAGCAGCGCGCGTGCCTGCTCGGCCGGCACGCCACGCGAGCGCAGATAAAAGAGCGAGTTCTGGTCGAGCTGGCCGACGGTGGCACCGTGAGCGGCCTGCACCTCGTCGGCGTGGATTTCCAACACGGGCTGGGTGTCGATTTCCGCGCCCTCGCTGAGCAGCAGGTTCTTGTTGGACAGCATGGCGGCGGTGCCGTCGGCGCCTTCGCGGATCAGGATGCCGCCGTGGAACACCGCGCGCGAGCGGCCGGCGCCGAGGCCGCGCCAGGTCAGTTCGCAACTGCTGTCGCGGCCGACGTGGTCGATGCCGAGGCGGGTGTCGAGGTGGCGCTTGCCGTTGGCCAGCAGCACGCCGTTGGCATGCAGCTTCGCGGATTCACCCTGCAGGGCGACGTTGAGTTCGTGGCGCGACAGGCCGGCACCCAGTTCGAGATCGAGGCGCTGGTAGTCGGCGTCGCGGGCGAGCACCGCGTCGGTGCGGGCCAGCAGCGTGGCGCCGGTAGCCTCGTCCTGCACGCGGGCATGGCGCAGCGTGGCGTCCTTGGCCAGGTGCACGTGGGTCAGGCTGTTGGCGAGGTGGGCGTGGGCGCCGTCGCCGAGCACGTGCTCGACCACGGTCAGCGACGCGCCTTCGCGCAGTTCGATCAGGTGGCGCAGGTGCCAGGCCTGATCGGCCTTGGAGGCGGAATCGGTGGCCGCAGTGCCGTCGTGCGAGGCGGTGCCGATGAAAACCAGGTGGATTGGCGCATCAGCGTGAGCGTTGGCCTCCGCACGCAACACCACGCCCTCGTCAGCGAGCGCCGCGTTGAGGCGGGCAAATACCTCGTCAGCGCGGTCGAAACGGCGGGCGAGGAAATTGGACTCACGGGCATCGCCGCCCGACAGCACGGCCGACAGCGGCTGCAGGCTCACGTTGCCCGGCAGGCCGGCGGCGTCGCTGTGCGTAGCGTCGAAGCGGCCGTTGACGAAGACCAGGCGTGGGGCGGGAATGCCGTCCAGCAGGGTCGAATCGAACGAGGCGAGGGCAGCGGGCGCCGTGAACGCGCGGCGCTCCAACGAGCGCAGCGGGGTGTACTTCCACGCTTCCACGCGCGCGTGCGGCAGGCCATCACGCAGCGCTGCATCCAATGCGGCCCGGCGGCTTTCGCCGAGGCCGGCGGCGTCGCGCGCGGGCAGCGCGTCGAACGCGGTGGCGAAGGAGTCGAGCAGGGCGCTCATGTCAGGCAGCCGCCTCCGGCGCGATGCGTTCCTTGATCCAGGCGTAGCCGTGCTCTTCCAGCTCCAGCGCCAGCTCCGGCCCGCCGGTTTCGACGATGCGGCCGTCGGCCAGCACGTGCACCACGTCCGGCTTGATGTAGTCCAGCAGGCGCTGGTAATGGGTGATGACCAGGAACGCGCGGTTGGCGGCGCGCAGCGCGTTGACGCCATCGGCCACCGCCTTGAGCGCGTCGATGTCCAGGCCGGAGTCGGTCTCGTCGAGGATGGCGAGCTTGGGCTCCAGCAATGCCAGCTGGAAGATCTCGTTGCGCTTCTTCTCGCCGCCGCTGAAGCCCTCATTGACGCCGCGGTGCAGCAGCTCGTCCTTCAGGTGCAGCACGGCCAGCTTCTGCCGCACCAGCTTGAGGAACTGCATCGAGTCGAGCTCGTCCTCGCCGCGCGCCTTGCGCTGGGCATTGAGCGCCGCGCGCAGGAAGTAGGTGTTGTTCACGCCCGGGATCTCGACCGGGTACTGGAACGCGAGGAACACGCCAGCGGCGGCGCGCTCCTCCGGCTCCAACGCCAGCAGGTCCCGGCCTTCGAAGCTCACCGATCCAGCGGTCACTTCATAGCCGTCACGGCCCGCCAGGATGTTGCCTAGCGTGGACTTGCCCGCGCCGTTGGGGCCCATGATGGCGTGCACCTGGCCCGGCTGCACGTCCAGCGTCAGGCCCTTGAGGATCTCCTTGCCGGCAACGGAGACGTGGAGGTTTTCGATCTTGAGCATGGCGTTGTTCAACCCTGGGCCTTGTCGTGGAGCAGCTGGCCGCCGATGGCCCAGTCCTGCTTCTTGATGTCGTCGAATACGATGTGGATGGCGGACTCACTGCAGCCGCAGATGCGGGCCATCTCACGGGTGAAGACCTCGGCCAGTTCGCGCTTCTGCGCGGTGTCGCGGCCTTCGACCATTTCAATGCGGATGATCGGCATGGTCAGCCCACCGAGCCTTCCAGCGAGACTTCCAGCAGCTTCTTGGCTTCCACCGCGAACTCCATCGGCAGCTCGCGGAACACGCTCTTGCAGAAGCCGTCGACGATCATCGACACCGCGTCTTCCTCGCTGATGCCGCGCGAGCGGCAATAGAACATCTGGTCGTCGCTGATCTTGGAGGTGGTGGCCTCGTGCTCCACCGTGGCGGTGGGGTGCTTGACCTCGATGTACGGGAAGGTGTGCGCGCCGCACTTCTTGCCGATCAGCAGGCTGTCGCACTGGGTGTGGTTGCGCGCGCCTTCGGCATGCGCGCCGACCTTGACCAGGCCGCGGTAGGTGTTCTGTCCGCGCCCGGCGCTGATGCCCTTGCTGATGATCTTGCTCTTGGTGCGCTTGCCCAGGTGGACCATCTTGGTGCCGGTGTCGGCCTGCTGGCGGTGGTGGGTCAGGGCCACGGAGTAGAACTCGCCCACCGAATCGTCGCCGACCAGCACGCACGACGGGTACTTCCAGGTGATGGCCGAGCCGGTCTCCACTTGGGTCCAGCTGACCTTGCTGCGCGCGCCGCGGCATTCGGCGCGTTTGGTCACGAAGTTGTAGATGCCGCCGACGCCGTTCTCGTCGCCGGGGTACCAGTTCTGCACCGTGGAGTACTTGATCTCGGCGTCTTCCAGCGCCACCAGCTCCACCACCGCGGCGTGCAGCTGGTTCTCGTCGCGTTGCGGCGCGGTGCAGCCTTCGAGGTAGGAGACGTAGGCCTTTTCCTCGCAGATGATCAGCGTGCGCTCGAACTGCCCGGTATGCCCCGCGTTGATGCGGAAGTAGGTGCTCAGCTCCATCGGGCAGCGCACGCCCTTGGGGATGAACACGAACGAGCCGTCGGAGAACACCGCCGAGTTGAGGGCGGCGAAGTAGTTGTCACCCGTGGGCACGACGGTGCCGAGGTACTGCTTCACCAGCTCCGGGTGCTCCTTGATGGCCTCGGACATGGAGCAGAAGATCACGCCCTTCTCGGCCAGTTCCTTGCGGAACGTGGTGCCGACGGACACCGAGTCGAACACCGCATCCACCGCCACGCCGGCCAACTTGGCGCGTTCGTGCAGTGGCACGCCCAGCTTGTCGTAGGTGTCGATCAGCTCCTGCGGCACCTCGTCCAGCGACTTGTACTTCGGACCCTTGGGCGCGCTGTAGTAGCTCAGCGCCTGCAGATCGATCGGTGCGATGTTGAGCTTGGCCCAGTGCGGCATCGGCATGGTGAGGAAGTGCCGGTAGGCGGCCAGGCGCCATTCGGTCATCCACTCCGGCTCCTCCTTCTTGGCGGAAAGCGCGCGGATGATGTCCTCGCTCAGGCCGGGCGGCAGCGAATCGGATTCGATGTCGGTAACGAAACCGGCGGCGTACTTGCGGCCCAGCTGCTCGTGGATCTCGCGATTCTCGAGCGGGGCGGTGTCGGTGACTTCGGTGGCCATGGGGCTGCCTACTGTTTCAAGCGGAGGCGAGGCGCAGGTCAATGCGCTTCGCAACGTGGGGGTCGGGGGGCGGGGGCGGCTGCAGCATCTGGGCCAGGGTCACGGCGCGCAGCGCATCGGCCACGACATCGTTGATCCGCCGCCAGTTGGCGCGGATGCCGCATTGCTGCTCGATGCCGCAGTTGCCTTCGTGGACGCTGCACTCGGTCATGCCGAGGGGTCCTTCCATGGCCTCGACGATGGCGAACAGGGTGATCGTGTCGGCGGGGTGGGCAAGGCGGTAGCCGCCGTTGGCGCCGCGGAAGCCTTCCACCAGTCCGGCCTGCGCCAGCGGCTTGAGCAGCTTGCTGACGGTGGGCGGCTCCAGGCCCGCGCGCTCGGCCAGCTCCGATGCGCTGAGCACGGCATCGGACTGGGCGGCGAGGACGGTCAGGACGACCGTCGCGTAGTCGGTGAGCTTGGTGACGCGGAGCATGGCTGGGGGGAGGGAGTAATCCGTACCGGAATTGTACGGTTTATCCGCTCCTGGGCCAAGCGCAGGAGCGGCGCCTTGCCCGAAGGGCGTCGCCCTCAGCGCGTGGGGTTCAGCTTGGGCCGGTCGGGCGAATGCACCCGGCCGGCCCAATGCGGCCTTGCGGGTCGGGTCAACCTTGGGCAGGTGCCTTCGGCGCAGCGTCCGCTGCCGAAGCGGCGGCGGGGGCCGGTGCGCCCGCTGGCGGGGTCGGCATCACCAGTTCAAAGTATGGCGGCTGGGCGGGCTGGCCCGGCGGCACGAAGGCCGGGGCTGGCTGGCCGCCCGGGCCCAGCGAGCGGACGAAACGGTAGATGGCACGGCGGTCGTCGGCGGTCATCGCGCGCACCGCGAAGTCCGGCATGATCGGCCGGGTCTTCAGCTTGGCGCTGAAGTCCAACCACTGGGTTTCGTCCATCTCTGCCAGGCGCAGGCGCAGGTTGCTGGCATAGGTTGTGCCCCATGGACCCTTGAAGCCCACCGGGGAACCCACCAGCCACTCCGACGTGGGCACCTCGCCCTGGCGGGGGCCGTAATCGGGCGTATGGCAGTCGTTACAGCCGGTGGTGCGGATCAGGTATTCGCCCCGTGCGACCAGTTCGGCGTCGGAGGGGGCCTTGGGAGCGGCGGTCAGGGTGCTCGGGGCAGCATCGGCGGACGGTGCCTGCTGACAGCCGGACACGACCAGGGTTGCGAGGGCGGTGGCAAGGAAAGCGGACTTGTTCATGTGCGCGTGATTGGGAGGGTGAACCCCATCAACGCGCCACGCTCCGGCAACCGGCCACGCAACCTGAAGCGGTTGTTCAGCCGATGACCCCGCCCATCAGCGAGCCGATGAAGTAGGTGAGCAGACCCGCGCCACCGCCGATGCCGAGCATCCGCAGTCCGCCGACCAGAGGGCCTCGACCCGACAGCAGGCTCATCGCCGCGCCGGTGGCGAACAGGCCGGCCGCAGCCAGCGCTGCCCCGACGAAGGCGGCGGACGGCAACTGCAGGCCAAGGAAGAACGGCACCAGCGGCACTAGCGCGCCCGCGGTAAACGCTCCGAACGAAAACAGGGCCGCGCCCGTCGGCGACCCCAACTCATCCGGGTTGAGGCCCAGCTCCTCGCGCGCCAGCACATCAAGCGCGTGCTTGGGATCGGCAACCAGCCGCTTTGCAAACGCGCGCGCCTCGTCCAGCGCCACGCCGCGGGCCTGGTAGATCAGGGCCAACTCCTCGGCTTCGGCCTCGGGGTACTTCTCCAGTTCATCGCGCTCCAGGGCGATCTGGTGCTCGAACAGCTCGCGCTGCGAACGCACCGACACGAACTCGCCGGCGGCCATCGACATCGCGCCCGCCAACAGGCCGGCGATGCCGGTGGTCAGCACCGTGCTGGTGCTGGCCGACGCGCCAACCATGCCCATGATCAGGCTGGCGTTGGACACCAGGCCGTCATTGACGCCAAACACGGCTGCACGCAGGTTGCCGCCGCCAAACTGCCGGTGGCCGCGGCCCACGTCGTCCAGGCTCTGGGGCATGGCGTGGCCGGGCGGCGCCGCGCCGTAGGCCGACAGTCCGCGCACCTTCAACGAGACCAGAAGGGGCTTGATTCGGCGCGGCCCCACGCGCCGCGCCAGCGCGGCGGCCAGGCGGGCGCGTGCCTCCGGATGGAGGTCCGCGGCGGTTCCCTCGGGCCACCACTGGCTCGCCTGGGCCTCGGCCTCGCCCGCCAGTTCGGTGAACAGCGCGCCAATCCGCGCCTCGGGTTCGGCCTGGGCCAACTGCCGGTACAGCCAGGCCGACTGCATTTCATCCTGCCAGTGCGCGCGTGCGTCCATGGGATCTCCGTGTGCTTGTCGCAGTGTATGGCTTGGGCAAACGCCGTGGGTAAGCGAGAATCAACCCAACCACCGACCGGACCCGCCCATGCCGAGCAAGATTGCCGCCCGCCGTTCCGCCATCCACGGCAACGGGGTGTTTGCCACCGCTGCCATCAAGAAGGGCGAACGCGTCGTCGAGTACAAGGGGCGTCGGCGCACGCACGAGGAGGTGGATGCGGGCGACACCGGCGACGCCGATTCCGGGCACACCTTCCTGTTCACGCTCAACGACGAATACGTGATCGACGCCAATTACGAGGGGGGCGTGGCCAAGTGGATCAACCACAGCTGCGACCCCAACTGCGAGGCGGTGCTGGAAGAGGACGAAGGTGGCGACCCGCGCAAGGACCGGGTGTTCATCGAGGCCGTGCGCGACATCGCCAAGGGCGAGGAGCTGTCCTACAACTACGGCATCACCCTGGCCGAGAAGCACACCAAGCGGCTGAAGGAGATCTGGGCCTGCCGCTGCGGCTCGCCGGCGTGCACGGGCACCATGCTGCAGCCCAAGTCCGAGAAGAAGAAAGAGCGCCAGGAAGCGGAGAAGGCGGAGAAGCTGCGCCTGCACGCGCAGAAGGCCGGTTGAGCAGACGCTCCGGAGCACGCGGTCGCCGGGCAGCGGCCGCGACCGCCCCGGGCTACCGCGCGCTTGCCCGGGACGCCACGTACCAACGGGCGATGGCCGCTGCCTTCTGCCCGCGAGACACTGGCGTAACACGCGCCTGCCACCGTGGGCGCAACGTCATCACCGGGTCCGCCGCGCGGCGGACGGCACGAGGAGTCCCCCATGGTTTCGACTGGAACGGGTTCGAGCGGAAAGAGTTCGATTGAAGGCAAGGTCGCGGTCGTCACCGGCGCGGCCAGCGGCATCGGCAAGGCCATCGCCCAGGAACTGGCACGCGGCGGGACCATCGTCGCCATCGCCGACCTCAACCAGGCCGGCGCCGATGCCGTGGCCGCGGAGATCACCGCCGCGGGCGGGCACGCGGTGGGCCTGGCGATGGACGTCACCGACGAGGACGCGGTCAATGCCGGCATCAACGGCGTTGCCGCGCAGTTCGGCGGCATCGACATCCTGGTGTCCAACGCCGGCATCCAGATCGTCAACCCGGTCGAGCAGTTCGCGTACGCCGACTGGAAGAAGATGCTGGCCATCCACCTCGATGGCGCGTTCCTGACCACCAAGGCGGCGCTGCCGTACATGTACGCGGAGGGTGCCGATGGCAAGCCGCGCGGCGGCACGGTCATCTACATGGGCTCGGTGCATTCGCACCTGGCCTCGCCGCTGAAGTCGGCCTACGTGACCGCCAAGCACGGCCTGCTGGGCCTGTCGCGCACGCTGGCCAAGGAAGGTGGCAAGCGTGGCGTGCGCACCCACGTGGTGTGTCCGGGCTTCGTGCGTACGCCGCTGGTGGACAAGCAGATCCCCGAGCAGGCGCGTGAGCTGGGCATCAGCGAGGAGGAGGTGGTCAGCCGGGTGATGCTGGGTGGCACGGTGGACGGCATCTTCACCACCGTGGAAGACGTGGCGCAGACCGTGCGTTTCCTCACCGAATTCCCCAGCGCGGCGTTGACCGGGCAGAGCTTCGTGATCAGCCACGGCTGGCACATGCAGTAGTCGCGGATGCAGCTGAACGGCAAAAGGTTGCCGTGACTTGTGCCAGTCGGCGGGCCGGGCGGGGGGCGGGTAGGATGCGCGCCACCCCTGCCATTGACGGCCCCGATTCCATGCGCTCGATCCTTGCCCTCGCCATCCTCTCCGCCCTCACCTTGCCGGCCCATGCGCTGGAGATCGATGGTCGGATCGACCCGGATGAATGGGCCGATGCCCGTCACGTCAGCGAATTCCGCCTGACCCAGCCGTTGTCGTGGGGGCCGGCCCCGCAGCCGACCGAGGCGTGGGTGAAGTCCACGCCCGAAGGCTTGGCCATCGCCTTCCGCAACCTGCAGTCGGCCGACGTGCCGCGCACCCGCCACCGCACCCGCCGCGACGAGGACGCGCCGATGGACCGCGTCAACGTGGTCGTGGACTTCGACGGTGATGGCCGCACCGGCTACAACTTCATGGTCACGCTGGCCGATGGCATCGCCGACGAGATCGTCACCAACGAGTCCAACTTCCGCGACGACTGGGACGGCAACTGGAAGCACGCTGTCAGCGAGGACGAGGCCGGCTGGTACGTCGAGATGCTGATCCCGTGGTACATCGCGCCGATGCGCAAGGCCGATGGCGATACCCGCACCATCGGTCTGTACCTGGACCGGGTGATCGGCACCACCGGCGAGCGCGTGGCCTCGGTCAACGCCAACTGGACGCGCCCGCGTTACCTGTCGGATTTCGAGAAGGTCGAAGTGGCCGCGCACACGCAGTCGCTGCTGGCAGTGACCCCGTACGTGGTGGGCGTGCATGACCAGGTGGGTGGCCACCAGCATTTCGACGCCGGCGCGGACATCTTCTGGAAGCCCAACGGCCAGACCCAGCTGACCGCCACCATCAACCCGGATTTCGGCCAGGTGGAGAGCGACGACCTGGTGGTCAACTTCGGCGCGGAGGAGACCTTCTTCAGCGACAAGCGGCCGTTCTTCACCGAGAACCAGGGCGTGTTCGACTTCGGCCTGCTGCTGGACAACAGCCAGCTGATCTACACCCGCCGGGTGGGTGGACAGGCCGACGACGGCCGTGGGCCGGCGGAGATTGCCGCCGCGGTCAAGCTCAACGGCAGCCTCGGTGCCACCAACTACGGCGTGATGATGGCCGAGGAGAAGGGCGACGCCGGGCGCTCGTTCAGCGCGCTGCGCCTGCAGCGGGAGTTGGGTGCGCATTCGCTGGGCCTGATGGCCACGCACGTGGACCGGCCGTGGCTGCAGCGCGAGGCCAACGTGGTCGGCGTGGACCATCGCTGGAAGGCCGGCGACAAGGTGACGGTGATGGCCAGCGTGGTCGGCAGCGACATCCGCGACGACAACACGGTGGACGTGGATGGTGTGCCTACCCGAGTGGCCGACGACAGCCATGACACCGGCGCCACGCTGCTGGTCAACTACGAAATGAATCCGCGCTGGCGCCACCAGTGGCTGGCCCTGCATTTTGGTGGCGCGTTCGAGATCAACGATTTCGGCTATCTGTCGCGTAACGATCTCAACTACGGCCACTGGCAGGTGAGTCGTCGCTTCACGGATCTGCCTGCAGCGAGCGCGTATTCCGCCGTCGACCTGCGCCTGCGCGCGATCGGCATCGACAACGACGACGGCCTGCGCCTGCAGCGCCAGTTCCGCGCCATCGCGCAGAGCCAGCGCCGTGACGGCGGCGAGGAGTTCGCACAGCTCAACGTCAACAGTGCCTCGTACGACGACCTGCTGACCCGCGGCGGGCACGCGCTGTATCGCCCGCCCAACGCCAGCCTGAACTGGGAGCGCTTCCGTCCGCGCAAGGGCGACTGGTCGTGGAAGGCGGAAGGCTGGCTCGGCGGCGGTGGCCTGTCGGGCAACCGGCAGCTGGAAGTGGATTTGTACTTCGAGCCCACCTATTACGTCAGCGACGCGCTCAACGTGTTCGCCGGCGTGTCGGCCGAGCTGACGCCGGACTGGCTGGTGTGGCGCTACGACAATATCGTCGGCCGCTACGATGAAACCGCGTTGTCGTTGTCTGCGGGCCTGAACTGGGCGATGGGCGAGCGACAGGAGTTGCGCGTGAAGCTGCAGGCGATCGGCCTGGACGCCGAGTTGAAGGAGGCCGTGGAAGTGCTGCCCGACGGCCGCGCCCGGACCGTGGTGCCCACCGGCGAGCCGGTCACCGACTTCAGCCTGCGCAACCTCGGCTTCCAGGTGCGCTACCGCTACGAACTCGCGCCCTTGTCGCACCTGTACGTGGTGTATGGCCGAGGCGGCTACATGTTCGATGAGTTCTCCACCGGGGCGGGCGAGCAGTGGCGCGACAGCTTCAGTCTGCGCGACAGCGAGCAGTTGCTGGTGAAGCTGGCCTACCGCTTCGAGCTGTGACGGCGTGGGGCGGTGACCTGCCTGCCCCGTCGGCGCGCACCGCGGTCAGGCGTCGTGCTGCCAGTGGGCCGGCTCCAGGATGCGGAACAGGCTGTCGCGTTGTGTTCGGCGGGCGAGCGCCAGCAGCGCCTTGTCGCGGCTGAGCAGCCAGCGCGCGCCGCAGGCGTGCGCGAGTTGCAGGAATTTCTGGTCGTCGGGATCGGCGCACCGGGGCAGGCGTACCCCGGTATCGGGTTGATTCTCGACGCACTCGACCAAAGCATCGTGCGCGGCGGTCGCGGCGGCGATGCCGGCCTCATCCAACTTCAGTAGCGGATAGCGCAATACCCGCAGCCACTCCGCACGGCACTCGGCATTGGTGACGGCAACGACATCGCCCTGACGGAGTGCGGCATGCAGCCCCGCCACTTCCGGTGCCGCGAACACGAACAGGTCCAGGCAGGCATTCGTGTCCAGCACCAGCCGTGGTGGCGCGGGCGGGGTGGGTCGTGCGGGCGGGTGGTCGGTCATGCCGTCATGTCGTCGCGCCGGCGGTGGCGCGACGACCGGGATCAGGGTGCCACGTCGCGCAGGTCGGCGGTGGCGATGCGCCACGCGCGCTGTTCGGCGGTGGCGCCATCGACCACCGCGCGGCGCAGGGTGAAGGCGCCGGTCAGGCGGCGTTCGCCACCGTCGCGCAGGTTGGCGCGCAGGGTCACCGGCACTTCCACGTAACGCGAGCCGGCCGCGGCGTCCACGCGCCCCGGCGGCATCAGTTCCACCGAGAGGCCGGTGGTGTCGGCAAAGCCGTCGGCGAAACCCTGTGGCGACTGCCCGCTGGCGCGCCCGCCGTCGGCCCACAGCGCGTAAGCGCGGGCGAAGTTGCCGCTGTTGATGGCGGCGAAGTAATCGCGCAGCACCGCGACTGCGTCGTTGGCGGTCGGCTCGCCCGCCGCCTCGTCGCTGCCCTCCGGCACGCCCTCGACCGCAGCGCCATCCACCGGCATGCCGTCGCCGTCGACGGGCAGCGGGTTGCCGTCCGCGTCGAGCGCCACCTCGGTCGGCGGCTGCTCCACGCCCTGTACGCCCACCGGGCCGGGGCCGGGGCGGTTGGGCATACCGGTGACGCTGCCCGATGCGCCGGCCGGGACGGGCAGCGTGCCGTCCGTCTCGCCGTTGGGGCCCTGGGTCGACGAGGTCGCGCCGTCCTTGCCGCACGCGGCCAGCAGCAACGCTGTCAAAACAAGGATGGCGGGGCGGAGCAGGGGCATGTCAGTTGTCCAGATTGACCACCACCAGGCCGTTCTGGATATCGGTGCGGCCGATGCGGCGCGAGCCCAGGCGGTCGAGCAGGGTGTTGTCGAAGCGGTAGACCGGCTCGGTCCGCGCGTAGTCGGTGAGCCAGGTGTTGAGCAGTTGGCGGGTGCTGGTGTTCATCACGCCGCCGAGCATGGGTACGTCCACGTTCTCCAGCGCCGGCTGCTCCAGGTGCAGGCCGCGGGTGGACGGGTTGAAGCGCAGCGCGCTGGACAGGCCGAAGCGGCCGCTGGGGCGCGAGCTGTCGCTGCCCATGGCGCCGATGCCCACATCGAAGTCCACGCGCAGGCGGTTGGTGCCCTGCGGGATCGACAGGCGCGGGTTCATAAGCGTCATCGACACCAGTCCGCCGAGGCGGTCGTAGCGCTTGGGGAAATTACGGTCGAGCGAGCCCTGCAGTTGCAGCGGGGTGAAGGTGAGCTGGTTGCCCAGCAGCGCGCCCACGGCATTGAGCGTGGAACAGCCGGCGATGACCACGGCGGCGAGCAGGGCGAACAAAGCGAGAAGGAGCGGGCGGCGCATGGCAGGGTCCGTTGGGTGGTTGGAAAACACCACCTTAGGCGGCGGGGGTGAATGGTCGGTTAGTGCGCTCGCGGCGGCAAGTCGGTTGTGTGACCGGTTGCCGTGCCCGTCGCTGGCGCGAAGGCGCGCCCACACTGATCCGATGCTTGAGCAGGGGCGATGGGTGCGCGGGCATCGGCGCAGGGTGCGCGAGCATGCCGGGAAGATGCACCGTTCAACCTGTCCGTCGCAGCGCTGCCGGCAGCGCCGCCTCGACCGTCGGCCAGTCGCGCTTGCGCTGCTCCGTGAAAGCCCACCACGGCCGCGCATCGTCGTGCTCGATGAACGCCACGGCGGCCATCAGCGTATCCAGCACGCACGGATCGTGGCGCGCCTCGGTCAGGCGGCACAGCCGCAGGTAAAGGGCCACCGGGTCCTGTCCGTGCAGGTCCGGCGGTGCTTCCACGCCCAGCAGTCGCAGGTCACCGGCCATGGCCGGCCCGATGTTGGGGATGTCGGTGAGTCGGCGGGCGTCGGCGGCGCGGGTGGCTTTGGGCATGGCGGAGCGAGGTAGTGCGGGCCCCGGTAGTTTGCGCCATAAGGGGCAAGGCGGATACGAACGCTACGGGCTGTACGCCCTTTTAACGCCGGTATCTTGAGACTGCAGCTTCTGCCGGCAGTCGTGGCCGGATCGGGGGCACGTCCCTCAACTCCGCAAAGATAAGGAACGCAGCTCATGAAAATGCTGCTTACAGCCGAAATCCCGCATGAACCCTTCAACTCCCTCGTCCGGAGCGGAAAGGCGGGCGAGGTCATGGACCGGATCCTGCAGGCGATCAAGCCCGAGGCCGCTTACTTCACCGAGCAGGATGGAACCCGCTGCGGAATCTTCGTGATTGATTTGAAGGCGCCATCGGACGTGCCCACCTTCGCGGAACCGTTCTTCCTAAACTTCAACGCCAATTGCAAGTTCCGCATCGTGATGAGCCCGGAAGATCTGCAGAAGGCCGGTTTGGAAGCCCTTGGGAAGAAATGGGCGGCCTGATGCGTTGACAGGCGCTCCGGAAGCTGCCGCGCGGTAGCGCCGCGGCACGTCTGTGTGCGCGGCGGAGGAAACGATGTACACCAAGACGCTTTATGCGGGCTGGGCGGACATGGACTTCAATTCCCACATGAAAAACACGGCGTACCTCGACAAGGCCGCCGACGTTCGCCAGATGTACCTGATCGAGAATGGCTTTCCCATTGAGGAATTCCTGCGCCTCCGGATTGGGCCGGTAGTGATGAAGGACGAGGTCGAGTATTTCAGCGAGATCCATCTGCAACAGCGGATCTCGGTGACCTACGCAATCGCGGGTCATTCGCTGGACGGCAGCCGTTTCCTCCTCCGCCACGAAGTTTTCCGGCCCGACGGGAAGCTCAGCGCGCGGGTCACCAGCCTGGGAGGCTGGCTCAACCTGGTTGAGCGCAAGTTGGTCGCACCGCCACCGCTGCTCCTGGACGCGATGAATTCGCTGGAGCGGACGGACGACTTCACGGTCCTTCCGTCAAGCGTCAAGCCGCGAGCCTGACCCGGCATTCAGTCGACGCCGCGGGCGGGCGAGCCCGCCCGGGGTGCTCAATCCTCCTCCACTCGCGGCTTGTACGCCTCCATCAACTTCTGCTGCATCGGTGCCGGCACCGGCTCGTAGTGGCTGAAATCCATCGAGTAGCGCCCACGTCCGGCCGTCACCGATTTCAGCTCGGCCGCATAGCCCTCCAGTTCGGACAACGGCACCTGCGCCTTGACCACGATCTCGCCGCCACGCGCGGCGTCGGTGCCGTTGATGCGCGCACGCTTGCCGGCCAGGCCACCGCTGATGTCGCCCATGTGCTGCTCGGCGGCGCTGACCTCCAGGTCCACGATCGGTTCCAGCACTTGTGCGCGGGCCTTCGAGATGGCATCGAGGAACGCCTTCTTGCCCGCCGCCACGAACGCGATCTCCTTGCTGTCCACCGGGTGATGCTTGCCGTCGTACACGATCACGCGCACGTCCTGCATCGGGTAACCGGCAACCGCCCCGTGCTGCAGCACTTGGCGCACGCCTTTCTCCACCGCGGGCAGGAACTGCCCGGGAATGGTGCCGCCCTTGACCTCGTCCACGAACTCGAAGCCGGTACCGCGCGGCAACGGTTCGATGCGCAGGAACACCTCGCCGAACTGGCCCGCGCCGCCGGTCTGCTTCTTGTGCCGGTGGTGGCCCTCGGCCTTGGTGCTGATGGTTTCGCGGTAGGCGATGCGCGGCGGACGGGATCTCACCTCCACGCCGTAACGTTCCTTCAGCCGGTCCAGGTTCACGCGAAGGTGCAGGTCGGACAGCCCGCGCACCACGGTCTCGTTGGTCTCGGCTTCGTGCTCGACATGGAAGCACGGGTCTTCCTCGGCCAGTTTGTGCAGCGCATTGGCCAGCTTCTGCTCCTGACCCTTGCTGGCGGCCTCGATCGCCAGGCCGAACATCGGCTTGGGGAAGTCCAGTGGCGCGAGGTGGATCTGGTCCTCGTCGTGGCTGTCGTGCAGCACCGCGTCGAAGTGCAGCTCGTCCACTTTGGCCACCGCCGCGATGTCGCCGGGGACCGCCTGGTCGATCTCCACGTGCTCCTTGCCCTTGAGTTTGAACAGGTGGCCGACCTTGAACGGCTTCTTGCCGTCGTCGACGAACAGCTGCGTGTCCTTCTTCACCGTGCCCTGGTAAACGCGGAACACGCCCAGTTTGCCGACGAAGGGGTCGTTGACGATCTTGAACACGTCGGCGATGACGTGTGCCGCCGGATCGGGCGTGGCTTCAACAGGCTCGGGACCGTGGCCGTTGAGCTTGTGGAACGCGGGCGGGTTGGCCTCGGCGGGGTTGGGGAACAGGCGCTCGGCCACGTCCAGCAGTTCCTTGATGCCCACGCCGCTGCGCGCCGAGCAGAACAGCACCGGTACCAGGTGGCCCTCGCGCAGGCACTGCTCGAAGGCGTCGTGCAGTTCCTGCCCGGACAGGCCGCCTTCGCCCAGGTCCAGGTAGTGCTCCATCACCGTCTCATTGACCTCCACCACCTGGTCGATGATCTTCTGGTGCCAGTCGGCGACGGGGCCGAGATCGCTCTCACCCGCGTTGCTGCCGAAGCAGTCGACCACGCGCTTGCCACCGTCGGCCGGCAGGTTCAGCGGTAGGCACTCGGGACCGATGTCGGTGCGCAGCGCCTCCAACACGCCGGCGGCATCGGCATCGGCGTGGTCGATCTTGTTGATGACGATGGCGCAGCACAGGTTGCGCGTCTTTGCGTACTCGAGCATGCGCCGCGTGCCGTACTCCACGCCGCGGTCGGCGTCGACCACCACCAGCACGGTTTCCACCGCCGCCAGCGCGGACAGCGCGGGGCCGCGGAAGTCGGGGTAGCCGGGGGTGTCGATCAGGTTGAGGTGGATGCCACCGTGGTCGGTGCTGGCGATGGCGGCATCCATCGAATGGCCGCGCTGTTTCTCCATCGGGTCGAAGTCGGAGACGGTGCTGCCGCGCTCGACCGTGCCTGCCGTCTGGAGGGTGCCGCCGGCCTGCAGCAGGGCTTCGAACAGGGTGGTTTTGCCGGCGGCGGGGTGGCCTGCGAGGGCCACGTTGCGGATGGACGCTGTGCTGTAGGACATGAGCGGACTTCTCCCTGTGACAAGGGTGGGAAGGCCGTCATGGCTGTCCGCGCTTCGCGCCGGAGCGGGTGGCGCTCGGCGGGCGGTCATGGCGGGGTGCCCGGCGCGGGGCCGGGGGGCTAGGGTCACTCTGTTGGAGGTGCGGGTCAAGTTGCGGGGGGCACGGCACACGCCGGTCGGTGGCGGGGTTTGCGCGGCGCCTGCTTGGGTTTAACAGTTGGCGGGGTAGGCTTGGCGTCCCTCATGACAAGGAGTGGTGACATGGCCTTCAAGCGTTACGCGGACGCGGTGTGGCACGGCGGGCTGGAGGCGGGCAAGGGCGCGATGAGCACGCCGCAGAGCGGGCTGTTCGCCAACCAGAACTACTCGTTCAAGACCCGCTTTGGTGACGAGAAGGGAACCAACCCGGAGGAACTGCTGGCGGCGGCGCATGCGGGCTGCTTCAGCATGGCGCTGTCGGCGGTGTTGGAGAAGGCGGGTTTCCCGCCGGACAGCATCCAGACCCGCGCCGAGGTGACGATGGAGCCGGGCATGGATCCGGGGCCGACGGTCACCGGGGTCAACCTGGTGGTCAATGCCAAGGTGCCGGGCATCACCCCCGAGCAGTTCGAGGAGATCGCCGAATCGGCCAAGGCCGGTTGCGTGATCTCGCGCGCCCTGGCGGTGCCGGTGACGATGTCGGCGATGCTGGTCAGCTGACGGCGGATGCAGTCCATGGGGATCGGGCACGCCGTGCTGGTGCACGGCGCGGGCGGCGGTGCGTGGGAGTGGAACCTGTGGCGCGGGGTGCTGGCGGCGCGTGGCATCGATGTGTTTACTCTGGAGTTGAGTCCGGCGGTGGGTGGACTAGGGACCACGGGCCTCGATGATTACGAGGCGCAGGTGCGCGCGGCATTGCTCGCGGCGCGGCGCCCGCGCGCGCTGGTGGGCGCCAGTCTCGGTGGCCTGCTGGCGCTGCGATGCGCCGATGCAGCCGATGCGTTGGTGCTGGTCAATCCCCTGCCGCCTGCGCCATGGAACCGCTCGCTGCCAACGCGCGATTATCCCGAGGTAGTGCCTTGGCGGCGGACCGCGCGGCTGGATGGCACCCGACGCGCGTTGCCCGACAGCGACGATGCCACGGCGCTGTTCGCCTTCCGGCATTGGCGTGACGAATCGGGTCGGGTGCTGTGCGAAGCCGGCACCGTGGCTGTCGAGCGACCCGCGTGCCCGCTGCTGTGCATTGCTTCAACCGATGACACGGACGTGCCTGCAACGGTAACCGCGGCGCTGGCTGCAGCGTGGACTGCCGAACAATGGAGCGTACCCGGGGATCACGTGTCGCCGCTGTTGGGCCGTCACGCGCCCTCGCTGGCCGCCCGTGTAGCCGACTGGCTGTCGCAGGCCTGAACGCTTCACACGGCCTTTACGCAGGTTCAGCCCGGTTTAACCGCCCGCGCCCGAGGATCGCTCCACGCCATGCCGGCGTCTGGGAGCCATGATGAACCGCCTTCTTTCCTCGTCCCTTGCGCTTGCCCTGGCGGTCACCGCCGGCACCGCGTCGGCCCAGTCCTACGATGCGGGCCGCGATGCCTATTCGAACGGCTATTCCGGCACCACGTCGCAGTCCGACTACGCGCGGGTGATCCGCGTCGATCCGGTGTTCGATTCCGGCTACGCCTCCACGCGCGGCCAGCGCTGCTACGACAGCCCGGTGCAGGCCGGCGGCAGCTACGACCCATACCGCAATGACCGCGGCTACGACGGCTACCGCGATGGCCGCCGTGACGGCTATTACGACCAGAACGGCAACTACCGCACGGGCAGCCAGACCGGCAGCACGGTGGCCACCGTGATCGGTGGCGTGGTGGGCGCGGTGGTCGGCAGCCAGGTGGGCGGCGGCTCGGCGCGCTACGCCACCTCGGCCATCGGCTCGATGGTGGGCGGCATGGCCGGCAAGCAGATCTACGAGCAGAACCAGCGCCAGCGCAACGCCACCACGCGCGTGTGCGACCCAGAGCCGGTGGATGGCCGCTATGCCAGCAATGAGCGCGCCATCGACGCGTATGACGTGACGTACGAGTACGCCGGCCGTCGATACACCACCCGCATGAACCACCACCCCGGCGACCGCATCCGAGTGCGCGTGGACGTGCGGCCGGAGTAAGCCGTCGCGGCGGGAAGTGCCGCAACGGAGCCCTCGGTTTCACAGGGGGAGGCGCCGCCCGGGGTTACCCGGTCGGCGTCTTTTTTTCAGTGTTCCCAGGTGATGTGGCCGCTCACCACGTCGCACACCCGGCCGCCGGACCAGACCTCGCCTTCGGCATCCACGTGCAGGTCGATGATGGCGTCGTGGCCGACTTCGCGGCCTTGGCTGACCCGGTACCGGCCTTCGGCATTCGGTAAGGCGCCTTGGTTCGCCAGCCAGGCGGCGAGCGTGGCGTTGGCCGCCCCCGATGCAGCGTCCTCGAATTGCGCCGGCGCGCCGACGAACGCGCGCACGGCGTAGTAATAGACCGGGTCATCGCTGCGGGCGTAGACGAACAGACCCATCGAATCGGTCGCCTGTGCCAGCGCGCTGATCGCCGTCCAGTCCGGCGTGGCGGTGCGCAGCGCGGATTCGTTTGCCAGTTCGGCCAGCCACCAGCGGCGGCCACCGTCCATCAGTGCGGGCGGCAGTGCACCCAGCGCCAGGCCATGCAGGGCCGGTGCCAGTCGCGGATCCGCGGCGGAGGCCACTTCCACGGCACGCGCACGCGGCGTGCGCACGGCGATGCTGCGGCTGGGGCCTTCGCCCACCACGCGCAGCGGCAGCACGCCGGCGATGCCCTCCTGCCACAGCAGGCCGTCCTTCGGCGCGGCCAAGCCGGCTTCCATCACCGCATGCGCAGTGCCTACGCTGGGGTGGCCGGCAAACGGCACCTCCCGGCGCGGGCTGAACATCCGCACACGGTAGCTGGCGCCGGGCTGCGTGGGCGGGAAAACGAACGTGGTTTCCGGCAGGCGGGTCCAGCGGGCGATGGCCTGCATCGTCGCGTCGTCCAGGCCTTCGGCATCCAGCACCACGGCCAGGGGGTTGCCGGCACCGGGCCGGTCGGCGAACACGTCCAGCTGGACGTAGTGGCGGAGCGTCATTGGGGGGACATCCTTGGGAGGAGGGCGCCGGCCAGCCGGGGCCGGGGGCGAGCAGGGCATTCTAGGCCTTTGGTGCTGGCCCTGACGGTGCCGTTGCCGGTGCAATGGCCCTACATCGCCCGCCGGTTTCAGGGGACAATGTGCGACCCCTTTCCCTGGAGATCGAAAGACCGTGTCGGCGCAATCGCAGCGATGGGTTGTACTCAAGTTCGGTGGTACCTCGGTATCCCGCCGCAACCGTTGGGACACCATTGGCCGCATAGCCGCCAAACGGATGACGGGGGACGACGCCCGCGTGCTGGTGGTGGTGTCCGCCCTGTCGGGCGTGACCAACGAGCTGCAGGCCATCGCCGACGGTGACGGCATCGATGGCCGCATCGCCGGGCTGGTGGAACGCCATCGGGCGTTCTGCGCGGAACTGGATCTGGATGCCGACGCAGTGCTGGGCGAGCGTCTGGCCGCGCTGCAGGCGCTGGCCACCGATCCGCGCACCGCGACGCGCGCGCTGGACTGGCAGGCCGAGGTGCTGGGACAGGGCGAGCTGCTCTCCTCCACCATCGGGGCCGCCTACCTGCGTTCGCAGGGCCACGATTTTGGCTGGTGCGACGCGCGCAACTGGCTCGATGCCATCGCGCTGCCCAACCAGAGCGAGTGGTCGGGCCGGCTGTCGGTGAACTGCCGCACGCAGGCCGATGCCGGTTTCGCCGACCGCTTCGCCGCGCAGCCCACGGCCATGCTGATCACCCAGGGCTTCATCGCCCGGCATGAGGATGGCGGTACCGCCATCCTTGGCCGCGGCGGGTCGGACACCTCGGCGGCGTACTTCGGCGCGCTGCTCAAGGCCAGGCGCGTCGAGATCTGGACCGACGTGCCGGGCATGTTCAGCGCCAACCCGCGCGACGTGCCCGACGCGCGCCTGCTGTCGCGCCTGCATTACGCCGAGGCGCAGGAAATCGCCACCACCGGTGCCAAGGTGCTGCACCCACGCTCCATCGGCCCGTGCCGCGAGGCCGGCGTGCCGATGGCCATCCTGGACACCGAGCGCCCCGACGAGCTGGGCACGCGTATCGACGCACTGGCCGCCACCGTGCCGGGCGTCAAGGCGATCAGCCGGCGCAACGGCATCGTGCTGGTGTCGATGGAAAGCATCGGCATGTGGCAGCAGGTTGGCTTCCTGGCCGACGTGTTCGAACGCTTCAAGCGCCACGGCCTGTCGATCGACCTGATCGGCTCTTCGGAAACCAACGTGACCGTGTCGCTGGACCCCAGCGAGAACCTGGTCAGCAGCAACGTGCTGGCCGCGCTGTCCGAGGACCTGGCCGAGGTATGCCGGGTCAAGGTGATCGCGCCGTGCGCGGCCATCACCCTGGTCGGCCGCGGCATGCGTTCGCTGCTGCACAAGCTGTCGGACATCTGGGCCACGTTCGGGCGCGAGCGCGTACACCTGATCTCGCAGTCGTCCAACGACCTCAACCTGACCTTCGTGATCGACGAGGCCGACGCCGACGGCCTGCTGCCGCAACTGCACGCAGAACTGGTGCGCTGCGGCGCGATGCCGGTGCAGGACGCCAGCGTCTTCGGTCCCAGCTGGAAGGAAATCGCACACGGCAAGATGCAGCGCGGAACGCCGTGGTGGTCGCCCCAGCGCAAGGCGCTGTTGCAGGCCGCGCAGGCGGGAACGCCACGCTACGTCTACGACCTGGACACCGTGCGCGCCCGTGCACGCGCACTGGCGTCGATCACGGCCATCGATCGCTGCTTCTACGCGATCAAGGCCAATCCGTACCCGGCCATCCTGCAGGCGGTGGTGGCCGAAGGCTTCGGCCTGGAGTGCGTGTCGCAAGCGGAGCTGGACCACGTGTTCAGCGTGGTGCCGAACATGGCGCCGCAACGCGTGCTGTTCACCCCCAGCTTCGCGCCGCGTCGCGAGTACGAGGCGGCCTTCGCGCGGGGCGTCAACGTCACCCTGGACAACATCGAGGCACTGCAGCGCTGGCCGGAGGTGTTCCGTGGCCGCACGCTGTGGCTGCGCCTGGACCTGGGCCATGGCGAGGGCCACCACGAGAAGGTGCGCACTGGTGGCGTCGCCGCCAAGTTCGGCCTGCCGGTGGCACGTTTCGATGCGTTCGTCAGCGAGGCCAACAAGCTGGGCGTGCGGATCAGTGGCCTGCACGCCCACCTGGGCAGCGGCATCGACGATCCGCGCCACTGGCGCGATGTATATGCCAACCTCGCGGGACTCGCAGACAGCGTGGGCACCATCGAGTTCATCGACATCGGCGGCGGCCTGCCCATCCCGTACACGCCTGACGCCGAGGCATTCGACCTTGTCGCGTGGCGTGCGGGGTTGGACGAGATCAAGGCTGAGTACCCGCGCTTCGGCCTGGTTATCGAGCCGGGCCGCTACCTGGTCGCGGAATCGGGCGTGCTGCTGCTCACGGTGACCCAGGTGGTGGAGAAGGACGGCGTGCGCCGCGTGGGTGGCGATGGAGGCATGAACGCATTGATGCGCCCAGCGATGTACGAGGCCTACCACGGCATCCACAACCTCACCCGTTTGGACGATGGGGCTACGCAGGCCTTCGACGTGGTCGGACCGATCTGCGAGACCGGCGATGTGCTGGGTCGTGGCCGTCTGCTGCCTACGGCGACGGTCGAGGGTGACGTGCTGCTGGTGGCCGACGCGGGCGCCTACGGCATGGCGATGGCAAACACATACAATCTGCGGGCCCTGCCGGCCGAGCAGGTGTTGGGAAAAACCGAGTGATGGGTGTGGACATGGGCGAGTGGCGGTTCCAGCGTGACGGCATCAAGGCGTTCCGGTTCGTGCGTTGCGAGCTGGATGCGGCGACGGGCGTCGCACGGCTGGTGTACGCCTTCGACGACGGCCCGGAACTGGTGGAGACCATCACCATCCCGGGTGCACCGTTCGCCCTGGATGCGGCCCGTGCCGCGGCGGTGCAGCGCGCGTTGCAGCTGCTGCACCTGATCACCGGCGTGAGCTACTACAAGGCGGCGGTGCCCGGGGAAATCCGCATCGAGTCGTACACGATCGATGCCGAGACGGCCGCGTTGCTGGAGTCGGTGTACCTGCATGGCCTGGGCGAGTTCGCCTACCGCAACGGCCTCAACCTGCACGGCAGGATCCGCTTCCCGCACGGGGCCGATGCCGATGCGGCCGCCCCGGCGCTGGGTCTGCGCGAGCACGCGCTGGTCGCCATCGGCGGCGGCAAGGATTCGCTGGTCAGCATCGAGGCGTTGCGCGCGCTGGGCATCGACCAGACCGTGACCTGGATCGGTGGCTCGCAGCTGATCAAGGCCTGCGCCGAGCGCACCGGCCTGCCCACGCTCAACCTGGGCCGCGCATTGGCGCCGCAGTTGTTCGACTACAACCGCGAAGGCGCCTGGAACGGCCACATCCCGGTGACCGCGGTGAATTCCGCGATCCTGGTGCTGGCCGCGCTGCTGCACGGCGTGGACCAGGTGGTGTTCTCCAATGAGCGCTCGGCCAGCTACGGCAGCCTGATCGAGGGCACCGGGGAGGTGAACCATCAGTGGTCCAAGGGCTGGGCGTTCGAGTCGGCCTTTGGTGACTACGTGGAGAAACACGTCGCGGCCGACCTGCATTACTACTCCTTGTTGCGTCCACTCAGCGAGTTGGCGGTGGCGCGGCAGTTCACCCGCACCGATCGCTACGACGCGCACTTCAGCAGCTGCAACCGCAACTTCCACATCCTGGGCGAGCGCCCGGCCAACCGCTGGTGCGGCGTGTGCCCCAAGTGCCACTTCGTGTTCCTGGCGCTTGCGCCGTTCATGCCCAAGCCGCGGCTGGTGGGCATCTTTGGCCGTAACCTGCTGGATGATCCGGCCCAGACCGGCGGCTACGACGCCCTGCTCGAATTCCAGGATCACAAGCCGTTCGAATGCGTGGGCGAGGGCAAGGAGTCGCGCGCCGCGATGGCTGCGCTGGCCGCACGTCCGGAGTGGCGTGAGGATGAACTGGTCAAGCGTTTCGCGCGCGAGATCCTGCCGCAGTTGGACGCCACGGAACTGGCCATCGCACCGCTGCTGGTGATCGATGAGGAGCACCGTATCCCCGCCAAGCTGTGGGACCGCCTGCGTGCGCATCTTGCAGCTTGATGGCCAGCGGGTTGCGCTCTGGGGCTGGGGACGCGAGGGCAGGGCGGCCTATCGCGCCATCCGCACGCAACTGCCGCGCCTGCCGCTGACGTTGTTCTGCAGCGCCGAGGAGACCGCTGATGCGGTGGCCCTGGCCGATCCGCTGCTGGCGGTGGAAACCGCAGCCAGCGCCGAGCGGCTGTCGGCCTTCGATGTGGTGGTGAAGTCGCCAGGCATCAGCCCTTACAAACCCGAAGCCCAGGCGGCGCAGGCGCAGGGTACTCGTTTCTTCGGTGGCACGGCGCTGTGGTTCGCCGAGCATGCGGGCGCTGACGGCTTCGTTGCCGACACCGTCTGCGTCACCGGCACCAAGGGCAAGAGCACCACCACGTCGCTGCTGGCGCATCTGTTGCGCGCGGGTGGCCACGTCACTGCGCTGGCCGGCAACATTGGGCTGCCGCTGCTGGAGCTGGCGGAGTCGCCGGTGCCCGCGTTCCGTGCCATCGAGTTGTCCAGCTACCAGACCGGCGACGTGGCCGAGAGCGGCGCACGGCCCGAGGTCGCCATCGTCCTCAACCTCTTCCCCGAGCACTTGGACTGGCATGGCAGCGAAGCCCGCTATGTCGAGGACAAGCTGCGCCTGCTGACCGGCGCGCGCCCGAAGATCGTGATCATCAACGCCGACGACCCGCATCTGGCGGGCCTGGTGTTGCCTGACAGCGAGGTCCGCCACTTCGGTCACGCCGAAGGTTGGCACCTGCGCGAGGACCTGCTCTACCGCGGCGACACGCTGGTCATGGACACGCTGTCATTGCCGCTGCCGGGTCGCCATAACCGAGGCAACCTGTGCGCCGTACTTACCGCGATCGAGGCGCTCGGGTTGGACGCGGTGGCGCTGGCGCCGCATGCCGCCGACTTCAAGCCGCTGCCGCACCGGCTGCAGACGCTGGGTGTGCGCGATGGGCTGACTTGGGTCAACGACTCGATCAGCACCACGCCGTTTGCCAGCCTGGCCGCGCTGGATTGCTTCCGTGGCCGTCGCATCGCCCTCCTGGCGGGCGGTCACGACCGTGGCGTGGACTGGCATGACTTTGCCGAAGCGATGCGACACGACGCGCCGCTGGCCATCGTGACCATGGGGCAGAACGGCCCGCGCATTCATGAACTCCTGCTGCCCTTGGCCCAGCAGGGACGCTTCGTCCTGTCCGCTGCGGAAGACCTGTCGGCTGCAATCACGCAGGCCCAGGCGGTGCTCGGGCATGACGGGGTGGTATTGCTGTCGCCTGGCGCGCCGAGCTTCGGACCGTATCGGGACTATGTGGCGCGCGGCCGTCATTTCGCCGCACTCGCCGGATTCGATCCGGACAGCATCAGTGCGATTCCCGGGCTAGGCATCGCCTGAACCCGGCCCCTGAGGACCGCGCCGCGACTCAGTGGTCGCGGCTGACGGCGTAGCGCGCCAGGCCGCGGAGCGCGGCGACGTAGTCGTTGTCTTCCAGCGTGTCGAGTGACTGCTCGGCCAGCACCGCGTAGTCGCGTGCCCGTTGGCGGCTGTAGCCAAGGCCGTCGGTGGCATGGATGGCGGCCATGACCGCTGGCATGGCCGAGGTGTCACCGTGTTCGATCGCGGTGCGCAGCAGCTGGCGGGTGGCTTCGTCGCTATGGCGGATGGCGTGGATCAGCGGCAGGGTCGCCTTGCCCTCGGCCAGGTCGTCGCCGAGGTTCTTGCCCAGCGTCTCGGCGTCAGACGCGTAGTCGAGCACGTCATCGGCGATCTGGAAGGCATAGCCCAGGTTGAGCCCGTAGTCGAACAACTGCTGCTGCACCGCCGGACTCGCACCCGCGAGCAGCGCGCCCAGCCGGGTGGCGGCGGCGAACAGCACCGCGGTCTTGCGCTCGATCACCCGCAGGTAGGCCGGCTCGTCGGTGTCCGGGTTGCGTACGTGCAGCAACTGCAGCACTTCGCCTTCGGCAATGCGGTTGGTGGTGTCGGCCAGGATGCGCTGCACCTGCATGCTGTCCAGTTCCACCATCAGCTGGAAGCTGCGCGAGTAGAGGAAATCGCCGACCAGCACGCTGGCGGCGTTGCCCCACACGGCATTGGCGGTCTTGCGGCCGCGGCGCAGGTCGGATTCGTCCACCACGTCGTCGTGCAGCAGCGTGGAGGTGTGGATGAACTCCACCACGGCCGCCAGCTGGTGCGCATCCGCGCCACGGTGGCCCAGCGCGCCCGCCGCCAGCAGCAGCAGCATCGGCCGCAGGCGCTTGCCCCCGGCGCTGACGATGTAGTCGGCGATCTGGTTGATCAGCACCACGTCCGAGGCCAGCCGCCGCCGAATCAACGCGTCCACCGCCGCCATGTCCTCCTGGGCCAGGGCCTGGATCGTCTTCAGGTCGAGGGCGGAGGCGGCGTCTTGGGCGTGCATGGAGTGTCGGGTGGGCGAGGGGCCACAAGTATAGGCGTTGGGTGCGGTTTCCCCCCGCGCACAGGCCAGCGCTCAACTAATGTGAAGCAATTATTAACAGTGAATTAACCAATTGGCGAGAAAAACGAGACTTATGTCTCATTTTTGTCCGGTCGAGTTCACTTCCGACGTAACGGCAGGGTGAGAGGGGGGTTGATGGGGAGGCCGGCGGAAGCCGGGTTCTGTCATAGGGGCACTACCGAGGTTGTCGAAGCGCGTCGGCACGTCCGACCGCGCGGCCTCGCACCCACACGTCTTTCTTGTCGCTTGGCCAGGCGCGCATGCGCCGGCTGGGCGTCCGCATTTCCCGACGATGACGCAGTGGAGTGGGAGCGCCGAGATGGCCACAGGAACTGGAAACAAAAATACCAACGCGGCAATGCCCGGAACTCGATCCGGCGTGTTTCGCTCGCGACACCTCGCGTCAATGGCCTTGGCCTGCCTGCTCCTGATGGTGAGCGCAACGCCCGCGGCGCAGGCCCAGACGGTCACGGCCACCAATAGCTTGTCCTGCCTTGCCAATCGAATGGACAACCCGACGAACCTCGGGTGCACCGCCAACGACTTCTCGCACATCGTGACCGCGCAAGCGCTCAGCGCTCCGACCACGTGCACGGCGGGGTCGGAAATCACGGTCAGCGTGCAACTCACGCTGCAGTCCAATTCTACGGATCGTTATGACATCGGCCTGTTCATGGGAGAGGACGGCAACAATCCCGCGCAGTTGGGCGGCACGTGTTCGGTTGCGACCTTTCCGGAATCGCCGGCGCCGTTTGCCGATCTGGATGCGGGCACCCAGCCCACTGATACCTGTGGCGACTTCAACGCCAACGGATCCGCGACCGTCACCGTCCAGAATGTGAAGCTGACTTGCACCGCGGGCGCTGATGGCAAGCTGGTCATGCCCTACACGCTGGCATACAGCCAGAACACCGGCGGTGTCTGCACGGGCCCCGGGGTCGTGCGTGCCGGAACCACCTCCAAGTGCACCGGCGGCACGGCCTCGGTCAGCAACATCGTGGTGGCGGGCCATGTGGACGTTACCAAGCAGACCTTGCCTGATGCTGCTCCAGACTCATTTGCGTTTACCGCCGTCGACGG
>NZ_AVPU01000084.1 GCF_000768355.1 Lysobacter daejeonensis GH1-9 | reverse complement strand
AAGACCGCCTCGCCGCTGGTGTATGCCGCTGCGGGCGACGTGATCAGCTACAGCTACCTGCTGACCAACACCGGCAACGTGACGCTGTCGGCGCCGTACACGGTGGCCGATGACAAGACGCCGGTGACCTGCCCGGCAACGCCGGGGACGCTGGCCCCGGGTGGCACGGTGACGTGCACCGCGACCTACACCATCACCCAGGCCGACGTGAACGCCGGCTCGGTGACCAACGTCGCCACGGCCAGCGCCATCTTCAACAATGCTGCAGTGAACTCGGCGCAGGACAGCGCCACGGTGACGGCGACGCAGACGGCATCGATGAGCTTGGTCAAGACCGCCTCGCCGCTGGTGTATGCCGCTGCGGGCGACGTGATCAGCTACAGCTACCTGCTGACCAACACCGGCAACGTGACCCTGTCGGCGCCGTACACGGTGGCCGATGACAAGACGACGGTGACCTGCCCGGCGACGCCGGGGACGCTGGCCCCGGGTGGCACGGTGACGTGCACCGCGACCTACACCATCACCCAGACCGACGT
>NZ_AVPU01000071.1 GCF_000768355.1 Lysobacter daejeonensis GH1-9 | reverse complement strand
ACGTGAACGCCGGCTCGGTGACCAACGTCGCCACGGCCAGCGCCATCTTCAACAATGCTGCAGTGAACTCGGCGCAGGACAGCGCCACGGTGACGGCGACGCAGACGGCATCGATGAGCTTGGAGAAGACCGCCTCGCCGCTGGTGTATGCCGCTGCGGGCGACGTGATCAGCTACAGCTACCTGCTGACCAACACCGGCAACGTGACGCTGTCGGCGCCGTACACGGTGGCCGATGACAAGACGACGGTGACCTGCCCGGCGACGCCGGGGACGCTGGCCCCGGGTGGCACGGTGACGTGCACCGCGACCTACACCATCACCCAGACCGACGTGAACGCTGGCTCGGTGACCAACGTCGCGACCGCGAGCAGCAACTTCAACGGCGCGCCGGTGACGTCCAATCAGGACGATGCGACGGTGACGGCGACGCGGACTCCGGTCCTGACCCTGGACAAGCGTCTGGTCTCGGGCGCCGGCTTCGACAGCGTCGGCGACGTCATCCAGTACGCCTACGACGTGACCAACTCCGGCAACGTGACCATCACCGGTCCGATCACGGTCAGCGACGACAAGATCGCCAGCGTGACCTGTCCGGCAGGCGACCTGGCACCGGGCGCGATGGTTACCTGCACCGCCAGCTACACGGTGACGCAGGCCGACATCAACACCGGTTCGGTGACCAACATCGCGACCGCGGCCGGTAGCTTCAACAACCAGCCGGTGACCTCCAACCCCGATACGGTGACCGTCGAGGCGCTGCAGGAGCCGGCGCTCACGCTGGCGAAGGCCGCGGTTTCCGGTGACCCGTACGACAGCGTCGGTGACGTCGTGCAGTACGAGTATCTGGTGACCAACTCGGGCAACGTGGTGATCACCGACCCGATCACGGTGGCCGACGACAAGACCACGGTGACCTGTCCGGCACTGCCGGGTGGTGGACTGGCGCCGGGTGGTTCGATCACCTGCACGGCCAGCTACACGATCACCCAGGCCGACGTGGATGCCGGCTCGGTGACCAACCTGGCGACCGCAACGAGCGGTACCGTGAACTCCAACCAGGCGACCGAGACCGTGAACGCAACCCGTTCGCCGTCCCTGGGTCTGGAGAAGACCGCCTCGCCGCTGGTGTATGCCGCTGCGGGCGACGTGATCAGCTACAGCTACCTGCTGACCAACACCGGCAACGTGACCCTGTCGGCGCCGTACACGGTGGCCGATGACAAGACGACGGTGACCTGCCCGGCGACGCCGGGGACGCTGGCCCCGGGTGGCACGGTGACGTGCACCGCGACCTACACCATCACCCAGACCGACGTGAACGCTGGCTCGGTGACCAACGTCGCCACGGCCAGCGCCATCTTCAACAATGCTGCAGTGAACTCGGCGCAGGACAGCGCCACGGTGACCGCCACCCAGACGCCTACCCTGAGT
>NZ_AVPU01000027.1 GCF_000768355.1 Lysobacter daejeonensis GH1-9 | reverse complement strand
TTGATGGGGAGGCCGGCGGAAGCCGGGTTCTGTCATAGGGGCACTACCGAGGTTGTCGAAGCGCGTCGGCACGTCCGACCGCGCGGCCTCGCACCCACACGTCTTTCTTGTCGCTTGGCCAGGCGCGCATGCGCCGGCTGGGCGTCCGCATTTCCCGACGATGACGCAGTGGAGTGGGAGCGCCGAGATGGCCACAGGAACTGGAAACAAAAATACCAACGCGGCAATGCCCGGAACTCGATCCGGCGTGTTTCGCTCGCGACACCTCGCGTCAATGGCCTTGGCCTGCCTGCTCCTGATGGTGAGCGCAACGCCCGCGGCGCAGGCCCAGACGGTCACGGCCACCAATAGCTTGTCCTGCCTTGCCAATCGAATGGACAACCCGACGAACCTCGGGTGCACCGCCAACGACTTCTCGCACATCGTGACCGCGCAAGCGCTCAGCGCTCCGACCACGTGCACGGCGGGGTCGGAAATCACGGTCAGCGTGCAACTCACGCTGCAGTCCAATTCTACGGATCGTTATGACATCGGCCTGTTCATGGGAGAGGACGGCAACAATCCCGCGCAGTTGGGCGGCACGTGTTCGGTTGCGACCTTTCCGGAATCGCCGGCGCCGTTTGCCGATCTGGATGCGGGCACCCAGCCCACTGATACCTGTGGCGACTTCAACGCCAACGGATCCGCGACCGTCACCGTCCAGAATGTGAAGCTGACTTGCACCGCGGGCGCTGATGGCAAGCTGGTCATGCCCTACACGCTGGCATACAGCCAGAACACCGGCGGTGTCTGCACGGGCCCCGGGGTCGTGCGTGCCGGAACCACCTCCAAGTGCACCGGCGGCACGGCCTCGGTCAGCAACATCGTGGTGGCGGGCCATGTGGACGTTACCAAGCAGACCTTGCCTGATGCTGCTCCAGACTCATTTGCGTTTACCGCCGTCGACGGCCCGGACACTTCGCCGACCAGCTTCAACCTGGTGGATGGCGGAACGCAGAGGGTCACCACGACCTTCGGTGCAACGGGTTCCAGCATCACCATTGACGAGAACGTGCCGCCGCATTGGCGTTCCAGCGTTGCCTGTGCCAGCAGCAATGTGGACACCAGCGGGCAGGCCAACGGCACCTTCATTGCCAACCTGACGTCGGCGGAGCCCACCGCAAACTGCACGGTGACCAACACCAAGCGATCCAGGATCACCCTGGTGAAGAATATCGTTGGCGGGCGTAACAACGCCGCCGATCAATTCACGGTGTCCGGTACCGGCGGTGGGACGCTCACCAACACCAGCGACGTGACCATGTCGGCACCTGTCTCTGCCACCACGAGTGGCACGAGCACGACGGCATCGGTGACGTTCTATTCCTCGCCAGGCAGCGGGTTGACCCTGACCGATGCAATGGCCGCGGGCAGCGTGTCCACGCTGGCCGACTACACGCCCACGTATTCGTGCACCAACGCAACCGCTGGAAGTCCCACGTCCATGCCGTCAGGGAGCGGAGCGACCTTCGGGTTGACCCCTGCGCCGGGTGACGACATCACCTGTACGTACACCAACACCCTGATCGCCAGGCCTTCCCTGTTGTTGGACAAGCGCCTGGTCTCGGGCGCTGGTTTCGACAGCGTCGGCGATGTCATCCAGTACGCGTACGACGTGACCAACTCGGGCAACGTGACCATCACCGGTCCGATCACGGTCAGCGACGACAAGATCGCCAGCGTGACCTGCCCGGCGGGCGACCTGGCGCCCGGCGCGATGATTACCTGCACCGCCAGCTACACGGTGGCGCAGGCCGACATCAACAATGGCTCGGTGACCAACGTCGCCACGGCGACCGGTAGCTTCAACAACCAGCCGATCACCTCCAACGCCGATACGGTGACCGTCGAGGCGCTGCAGGAACCGGCGCTCACGCTGGCGAAGACCGCGGTTTCCGGTGACCCGTACGACAGCATCGGTGACGTCGTGCAGTACGAGTATCTGGTGACCAACTCGGGCAACGTGGTGATCACCGACCCGATCACGGTGGCCGACGACAAGACCACGGTGACCTGTCCGGCACTGCCGGGTGGTGGACTGGCGCCGGGTGGTTCGATCACCTGCACGGCCAGCTACACGATCACCCAGGCCGACGTGGATGCCGGCTCGGTGACCAACCTGGCGACCGCAACGAGCGGTACCGTGAACTCCAACCAGGCGACCGAGACCGTGAACGCAACCCGTTCGCCGTCCCTGGGCCTGGAGAAGACCGCCTCGCCGCTGGTGTATGCCGCTGCGGGCGACGTGATCAGCTACAGCTACCTGCTGACCAACACCGGCAACGTGACGCTGTCGGCGCCGTACACGGTGGCCGATGACAAGACGACGGTGACCTGCCCGGCGACGCCGGGGACGCTGGCCCCGGGTGGCACGGTGACGTGCACCGCGACCTACACCATCACCCAGACCGACGTGAACGCTGGCTCGGTGACCAACGTCGCCACGGCCAGCGCCATCTTCAACAATGCTGCAGTGAACTCGGCGCAGGACAGCGCCACGGTGACCGCCACCCAGACGCCTACCCTGAGTCTGGACAAGCGTCTGGTCTCGGGCGCCGGCTTCGACAGCGTCGGCGACGTCATCCAGTACGCCTACGACGTGACCAACTCGGGCAACGTGACCATCACCGGTCCGATCACGGTCAGCGACGACAAGATCGCCAGCGTGACCTGCCCGGCGGGCGACCTGGCGCCCGGCGCGATGATTACCTGCACCGCCAGCTACACGGTGGCGCAGGCCGACATCAACAATGGCTCGGTGACCAACGTCGCCACGGCGACCGGTAGCTTCAACAACCAGCCGATCACCTCCAACGCCGATACGGTGACCGTCGAGGCGCTGCAGGAACCGGCGCTCACGCTGGCGAAGACCGCGGTTTCCGGTGACCCGTACGACAGCATCGGTGACGTCGTGCAGTACGAGTATCTGGTGACCAACTCGGGCAACGTGGTGATCACCGACCCGATCACGGTGGCCGACGACAAGACCACGGTGACCTGTCCGGCACTGCCGGGTGGTGGACTGGCGCCGGGTGGTTCGATCACCTGCACGGCCAGCTACACGATCACCCAGGCCGACGTGGATGCCGGCTCGGTGACCAACCTGGCGACCGCAACGAGCGGTACCGTGAACTCCAACCAGGCGACCGAGACCGTGAACGCAACCCGTTCGCCGTCCCTGGGCCTGGAGAAGACCGCCTCGCCGCTGGTGTATGCCGCTGCGGGCGACGTGATCAGCTACAGCTACCTGCTGACCAACACCGGCAACGTGACGCTGTCGGCGCCGTACACGGTGGCCGATGACAAGACGACGGTGACCTGCCCGGCGACGCCGGGGACGCTGGCCCCGGGTGGCACGGTGACGTGCACCGCGACCTACACCATCACCCAGACCGACGTGAACGCTGGCTCGGTGACCAACGTCGCCACGGCCAGCGCCATCTTCAACAATGCTGCAGTGAACTCGGCGCAGGACAGCGCCACGGTGACCGCCACCCAGACGCCTACCCTGAGTCTGGACAAGCGTCTGGTCTCGGGCGCCGGCTTCGACAGCGTCGGCGACGTCATCCAGTACGCCTACGACGTGACCAACTCCGGCAACGTGACCATCACCGGTCCGATCACGATCAGCGACGACAAGATCGCCAGCGTGACCTGTCCGGCAGGCGACCTGGCACCGGGCGCGATGGTTACCTGCACCGCCAGCTACACGGTGACGCAGGCCGACATCAACACCGGTTCGGTGACCAACATCGCGACCGCGGCCGGTAGCTTCAACAACCAGCCGGTGACCTCCAACCCCGATACGGTGACCGTCGAGGCGCTGCAGGAACCGGCGCTCACGCTGGCGAAGACCGCGGTTTCCGGTGACCCGTACGACAGCGTCGGTGACGTCGTGCAGTACGAGTATCTGGTGACCAACTCGGGCAACGTGGTGATCACCGACCCGATCACGGTGGCCGACGACAAGACCACGGTGACCTGTCCGGCACTGCCGGGTGGTGGACTGGCGCCGGGTGGTTCGATCACCTGCACGGCCAGCTACACGATCACCCAGGCCGACGTGGATGCCGGCTCGGTGACCAACCTGGCGACCGCAACGAGCGGTACCGTGAACTCCAACCAGGCGACCGAGACCGTGAACGCAACCCGTTCGCCGTCCCTGGGTCTGGAGAAGACCGCCTCGCCGCTGGTGTATGCCGCTGCGGGCGACGTGATCAGCTACAGCTACCTGCTGACCAACACCGGCAACGTGACGCTGTCGGCGCCGTACACGGTGGCCGATGACAAGACGACGGTGACCTGCCCGGCGACGCCGGGGACGCTGGCCCCGGGTGGCACGGTGACGTGCACCGCGACCTACACCATCACCCAGACCGACGTGAACGCTGGCTCGGTGACCAACGTCGCCACGGCCAGCGCCATCTTCAACAATGCTGCAGTGAACTCGGCGCAGGACAGCGCCACGGTGACCGCCACCCAGACGCCTACCCTGAGTCTGGACAAGCGTCTGGTCTCGGGCGCCGGCTTCGACAGCGTCGGCGACGTCATCCAGTACGCCTACGACGTGACCAACTCCGGCAACGTGACCATCACCGGTCCGATCACGATCAGCGACGACAAGATCGCCAGCGTGACCTGTCCGGCAGGCGACCTGGCACCGGGCGCGATGGTTACCTGCACCGCCAGCTACACGGTGACGCAGGCCGACATCAACACCGGTTCGGTGACCAACATCGCGACCGCGGCCGGTAGCTTCAACAACCAGCCGGTGACCTCCAACCCCGATACGGTGACCGTCGAGGCGCTGCAGGAACCGGCCTTGACCCTCGACAAGCGAGTTGTCTCCGGCAACCCGTACGACAGCGTGGGCGATGTCGTTCAGTACACCTATGACGTCACCAACACGGGCAACCTGACCATCACCGATCCGATCACGGTCAGCGATGACAAGATCGCCACCGTCAACTGTCCGGCCCTGCCATCGGGTGGCCTGGCCCCGGGCGCGATGCTCACCTGCACGGCCAGCTACACGATCACCCAGGCCGACGTGGATGCCGGCTCGGTGACCAACCTGGCGACCGCAACGAGCGGTACCGTGAACTCCAACCAGGCGACCGAGACCGTGAACGCAACCCGTTCGCCGTCCCTGGGTCTGGAGAAGACCGCCTCGCCGCTGGTGTATGCCGCTGCGGGCGACGTGATCAGCTACAGCTACCTGCTGACCAACACCGGCAACGTGACGCTGTCGGCGCCGTACACGGTGGCCGATGACAAGACGACGGTGACCTGCCCGGCGACGCCGGGGACGCTGGCCCCGGGTGGCACGGTGACGTGCACCGCGACCTACACCATCACCCAGACCGACGTGAACGCTGGCTCGGTGACCAACGTCGCCACGGCCAGCGCCATCTTCAACAATGCTGCAGTGAACTCGGCGCAGGACAGCGCCACGGTGACCGCCACCCAGACGCCTACCCTGAGTCTGGACAAGCGTCTGGTCTCGGGCGCCGGCTTCGACAGCGTCGGCGACGTCATCCAGTACGCCTACGACGTGACCAACTCCGGCAACGTGACCATCACCGGTCCGATCACGATCAGCGACGACAAGATCGCCAGCGTGACCTGTCCGGCAGGCGACCTGGCACCGGGCGCGATGGTTACCTGCACCGCCAGCTACACGGTGACGCAGGCCGACATCAACACCGGTTCGGTGACCAACATCGCGACCGCGGCCGGTAGCTTCAACAACCAGCCGGTGACCTCCAACCCCGATACGGTGACCGTCGAGGCGCTGCAGGAACCGGCCTTGACCCTCGACAAGCGAGTTGTCTCCGGCAACCCGTACGACAGCGTGGGCGATGTCGTTCAGTACACCTATGACGTCACCAACACGGGCAACCTGACCATCACCGATCCGATCACGGTCAGCGATGACAAGATCGCCACCGTCAACTGTCCGGCCCTGCCATCGGGTGGCCTGGCCCCGGGCGCGATGCTCACCTGCACGGCCAGCTACACGATCACGCAGGCCGACATCAACAACGGCTCGGTGACCAACGTCGCAACGGCCTCCAGTGGTACCACCCAGTCGCCGCCCGATACGGTGACCGTGACCGCCACCCAGCGCCCGGCCCTGTCGCTCGACAAGCGCCTGCTGTCCGGCACGACGGTCACCGCGGTCGGCGATGTCATCCAGTACGCCTACGACGTGCGCAATACCGGCAACGTCACCATCACCGGCCCGATTACGGTCAGCGACGACAAGATCGCCACCGTGACGTGCCCGGCGGGTGACCTGGCACCGGCTGCGATGCTCACCTGCACGGCAAGCTACACCGTCACGCAGGCCGACCTCGATGCGGGCTCCATCACCAACATCGCCACTGCGAGCGGCACCTTCAACGAACAGACGGTTACCTCCAACCAGGACTCCGTCACCGTCGAGGCACTGCACGAAATGGCGGTGGTGCTGACCAAGATCGCCGCCAAGCGCGAAGTCCGCGTGGGCGACCTGGTGCGGTTCACCGTGGTGGCACGCAACGTGGGCCCGGGGCCAGTGGTCGATGCAACCCTGATCGATACGCCTCCGCGCGGCTTCACCTTCGTGGAAGGTTCGCTGACCGCTGACGACGAGGACGACAACGTGGTGGTGAGCGGCGTCGACCCGATCCGCATCTCCGGCGTCGACATCGCCACCAACGGAACGGCCACCTTCGTGTACTTCCTGCGAGTGGGCGCCGGGGTGGGCCATGGCACGCACATCAACCGCGTCATCGCCGTGGACCCGACCGAGCACACCGTCAGCAACGAGGCCGCGGCCGAGGTGGTGATCATCGGCGACCCGATGCTGGACGAAAGCCTCATCGTCGGTACGGTCTTCGACGACCGCAACGGCGACGGCATCCAGCAGCCGGGCGAGCGTGGCATCCCGGGCGTGCGCATCGGCTCCGTGGAAGGTCTGATCATGGAAACCGACGCCTTCGGTCGCTACCACCTGGTCGGCATTGATGGCGGTGACTTCAGCCGCGGCCGCAACTTCATCCTGAAGGTGGATGCGAGCACGCTGCCGGTCGGTACCGAGTTCACCACCGAGAACCCGCGCGTGCGTCGCATCACCCCGGGTGTCCCGGTGCGGTTCGACTTCGGCGTGAAGTTGCCCAATGGCGAGATGAAGGGCGGGCGCCAGGAACTGGACGCCGAGCTGGGCGAGGTGATGTTCGATCCGCGCTCGTCGACGCTGAAGGCCGAGTACCTGCCAGTGATCGACAAGGTGGCCAGCAAGGTGCGCGAGTACAACGGTGGCCGCATCGTGATCACCGCCAAGGCGGAGGAGGAGGCCCTGGCCTACGCCCGAGCCCGCGCCGTGCAGGATGCGCTGAGAACGAAGCTCGAACCGGCACTGGCCGATCGCGTGGCAGTGGAGGTGGTGGCGGATACGTCGGGCACGATGGTTCGCCTGGACCGCGGCATCCACCTTGGCACCTTCCTGTTCGATACCGACAAGTCCGTGATCAAGCCGCAGTACCGCGGCCTGATCAAGGAAATCGCCGATGACCTCAACCGCATGGGGCGCGGCACGATCGGACTGGTGGGGCACGCCGACATGCGCGCTTCGAATGAATACAACCGATATCTGGGCTTGCGTCGATCCAAAGCGGTGTTCGACGCGATCCTCGCCCAGTTGAGGCCGGAAGTAAGGCAGCGCGTCCGCGTCGACATCTCTGACGAGATCGATGCCGAGACAGGCGTGGGCGACCGCTGAGGATATGACCATGAAGATCAAGATGAAGCTTCTGGACATGACCCTGATCGGTCTGTTGTCCGCAGGTGTGGCCTGGCCGGCCGTGGCACAGGACGCCGCGAGCGGGGCATCCACCGCAGGCGGCGCCGGTGCCCAAGGCGCGCAGTGCCCGGATGGGGTCTGCGACGAAGAGGACGTGCTGGTGTTCCGGGTCCGCACCCGTGGCGAGGAGCGCCCCGTAGCCCAGGGTGAGGACCCCGGCGCGCTGCAGGAGAACCGCCGCGTCGACGTCATCCGTGAGGATGCGTTGCCCGGTTCGGCGCGGATTGCCGGCAAGTTCCAGATCGACCTGCCGGGCGGCGGGTTGATCTGGGCGACCGAGGATCCGACGCTGGGCCAGCCCATCCTCAATGTGCAGGCGGGGTCGACCGTGCCGTTCGAAGGTGGGCGCATCACCGAGCCGCTGCGCTTCCATGGCTACACCAACTACGCCTCTTTCATCGACCGCTTGGAGGTCACCCTCTACCGTGGCGACGACTTGGATCGCGTCACGCCCTTGGCGACGATCACGCTGCCGGTGGCCAACGTCTCCGAAAGGGACTGGGATGGCGCACTACCCGCCGACCTGAACCTGCGCGCGGGTGACGACCTGCTGTACGTGGCGCGTGCCTACGGCAAGGACGGCAGCTTCGACGAGACCATGGGACAACGGATCCAACTGGTCACGCCGGAGCAGCACAAGCGCGGCCTGCAGCAGATCCGCGACACGGTGCAACGCACGCTGGGCATGTCGATGGAGGAGAGCGCGGCACGCAACCGCCAGGTGCAGGACGCGATCTACGGGCGCAGCAACCTGCGGATCCAGAACATCCCGATCTACGGGTCGCGGGTGCGCATCTTCGGGCGCGACGTGCCGGCCAACACGCAGCTGACCATCGACGGGCAGAACTTTCCCGTCGACCAGGAGCGCAAGTTCGTCGCCGAGTTCCTGGAGCCGATCGGCCAGCACCGCTACAACGTGGAGTTGCGCGAAGGCGCCACCGCGAGCCAGCATCCGCTGGACGTCAACGTAACCGGCTCATACCTGTTCCTCGTGGCGCTGGCCGACGTGACCCTGTCGGACAACGACGCGAGCGGCAGTATTGAGCCACTGGCGGCCGGTGACCGGTACGACGACAGCTTCATCACCGACGGTCGCTTGGCCTTCTACCTGAAGGGCAAGGTCAAGGGCAAATACCTGATCACCGCCCAGGCGGACACCCGTGAGCGTGAACTCCGCGACCTGTTCGATGACTTCCACGAAGCCGACCCACAGGACGTGTTCCGTCGCCTTGACCCGGACATGTATTACCCGGTCTACGGCGATGACTCGACCACGTACCGCGACGTCGACACGCAGGGCAAGTTGTACGTTCGCGTGGACTGGAACCAGAACCAGGTGCTGTGGGGCAACTACCACACCGGTATCACGGGTACCGAGTTCGGTCAGTACAACCGCTCGCTGTACGGCGCTGCGCTGAACCTGCGCAGCAACAGCACCACCGTGCTCGGCGACCCCAGGAGCGAGTTGCGCGCCTTCGGTTCCGAGGCGGAGACCGCGCCGGGTCACAGCGAGTTCCTGGGTACCGGCGGCAGCCTGTACTACCTGCGCCATACGGATGTGCTGCCCGGTTCGGACAAGTTGGTGCTGGAAGTGCGTGATCGCACCACCGGACGGGTGGAGGCGCGTGTCGACCTGCAGCGCGGTGCGGACTACGAGATCGACGAGCTGCAAGGCCGTGTCATCCTCACACGTCCGCTGGCGCAGGTGACGCGCGAGAACGTCCGCACGCTGACCCGCGACGCGCCACTGGATGGCTTCGAGCAGGTCCTGCTGGCCGATTACGAATATGTCCCCGCCGGCTTCAACAGCGATGACGTGACCGCGGGTATCCGCGGCCGCCAGTGGCTCGGCGACCACATCGCAGTGGGCGGCACCTACGTTGAGGAGAGCCGCGGCGGCGAGGACTACAGCTTGAAGGGCGTCGACATGATGCTCCAGGCCGGTCGCGGCACGTACCTCAAGCTGGAACAGGCCCGCACCGAATCCACCGCCGCGCCGATCTTCTATTCGGACAACGGTGGCTTGAGCTTCGTGGAACGCAACCCGACCGTGGGTGCCCGCAAGGGTGACGCGAAGTCGGTCGAGGCCCGCGCAAACTTCAAGGAACTGGGCTGGACCGAGCACGACTGGAGCGTGGGCGCCTGGTGGCGCGACATCGACGCCGGCTTCTCCGTGGCCCGCTTCGACTCGGGCGTGGACATCCAGGAACACGGTGCGGAAATCCTCGGCTACTTCACCGAGGCGATGAGCCTATATGCCCGTTACAGCCGCGCCGAGCGTGGATTGGAGGCCTTGGAACAGGCCCAGGCCACCCTGGACTGGCGCGTGACCGAGGACGGTCGGTTCGGTGCCGAACTGCGCAGCCTCAAGGAAGAGCGCCTCTCCGGCGACGTCGACGCGATGCTGGCGGCCATCAGCTACCGGCACCGTTTCAACGCCGCGCTGGAGGTCTATGGCGTTGGCCAGTACACCGTCGATGACGACAACGGTGCCTACGACCGCAACAACCTGCTGACCCTGGGCGCGCGTTACCTGTTCGGTGACCGCTCCAGCGTCGGCGCGGAAGTCAGCAGCGGCAGCCGTGGCCATGGTGGCAAGATCGACGCCGAGTACCGGATGAGCCCCGACCACACCCTCTACGGTGCATACAACTACAGCACCGACAGCACGGAGCGCGACCCGCTGTTCAACAGCGGCCTGCAGAACGGCTGGACCCTTGGCCAGCGCTGGCGCCTGTCCAACCAGGCCACCATGTTCAACGAGAGCCAGTTCCTGAAGGACCGCTACAGCGACGCGTCGGGCATCGCCCATACCTTCGGCATGGACTTCTACCCCGCGGTGGGTTGGAACATGGGCTTCACGTTGATGGATGGCGAACTGGACGCGGTCTCCGGTGGTCAGGTGGACCGTCGCGCCTACAGCGTCAGCGGCGGCCGCACCGATGCCCGCACCCAATGGGCCAGCAAGCTGGAATACCGGCGTGACACCGGTGCGGAGGAGCGTAAGCAGTGGGTGACCACCAACCGCCTGTTCCACAAGATCAACGAGGACTGGCGCATCGCCCTGCGGGCCAACTATGCCGATACGCAGGATGACCAGAGCCCGCTGGCTGACGCCAAGCTGGCCGAGGTCAATGCCGGCTTCGCATGGCGCCCGCATGACAACACCCGCTGGGCGCTGTTCGGCCGCTACACCTACCTGTACGACCTGGTCAGCCTGGGGCAGGACGAGGTGCCGAACGAGCCGTATGACGACGACTACGACCAGAAGAGCCAGGTCCTGTCGTTCGAAGGCATCTACCAGCTCGATGACAAGTGGGAGCTGGCGGGCAAGCTGGCCAGTCGCTGGGGTGACTACCGCATGGGCCGCAACCGCGGCGCATGGCTGGACAGTCGCGCCAACTTCGCGGCCGTTCAGGTCCGCTACCACCTGATCTACAAGTGGGAAGGCATCGGCGAGTACCGCTGGCTGGACGTCAAGGACGGCGGCCGCCGCCAGGGCGCCCTGCTGGGCCTGGACCGGCAGATCGGCGAGAACTTCAAGGTGGGGCTGGGCTACAACTTCACCGATTTCAGCGACGACCTGACCGACCTGGAATACGACAACAAGGGCTGGTTCCTGAACCTGACCGGCTACTACTGACCGGCGGACAGGGCCAACAGGCACGGGCAGGGCCGCGGGAAACCGCGGCCCTGTTGGTTTCCGGCTTCCGGTGCGGCCAATTCCTACGCCGCCAAGCGGCCCCGCCTGATAGCGACGAGCGGCCCGGTATACTGCAATGGCGATCACCGGGCATGCCGGTGACAACTACAGGAAACAACACTCATGGCACGTGGCATCAACAAGGTCATCCTGGTCGGCAACCTCGGCGACGACCCCGAGACCAAGTACACCCAGGGCGGCATGGCCGTGACCAAGGCCCGCGTGGCCACCACCAGCGTCCGCAAGGACCGTGACGGCAACCAGCAGGAGCGCACCGAGTGGCACCGCGTGACCTTCTTCGGCAAGCTGGGCGAGATCGCCGGCGAGTACCTGCGCAAGGGTTCGCAGGTATACGTGGAAGGCAGCATCCGCTACGACAAGTACACCGGCCAGGACGGCGTGGAGCGTTACTCCACCGACATCATCGCCGACGAGATGCAGATGCTGGGCGGTCGCGGCGAAGGCCGTGGCGAGCCCCGTGCGGAGCGTAGCGAGCGCCCGTCGCGTCCACCGATGCGCCAGGAGTCGGCACCCCGCCGTGAAGCGCCGCCGGCCCGCGAGACCAATTTCGCGGATGACTTTGCGGATGATGACATCCCGTTCTAAGACGCAGCCAAAAACTGCAATGCACTTCACAAAAGCCCGCCCCTTGGCGGGCTTTTGCTTATGCAGCCAGCAGGCCGTCCAACATATTCCTTCGACTTTTTCCCACCGGCGATTGGCGGCCACGTGCCGCTTCTAGGGTAGCCTGATGCGCGCGCCCCGGGGGTAGGTCAGGGGTGCAAGTGGCGTGCGGATGCACCAACCAGAATCGGGGAACAGGGAGCTGGAATGAAACAAATTGCAGTGACGGCGGCACTTGCCGTTATGGCGTGGTCAGGCGTTGCAAGCGCAAATGGGGTGGATGTCTCGGCTTTTGTGAAGAGGGACCAGTTCAAGACGATCCAAATCTCGCCGAAAGGCGATTACTACGCAGCGACGGTTCCCCTGGAGGACCGAACCATCCTCGTCGTGATGCGACGTAGCGACAACAAGGTCACCACGAGTTTTGCGCTGGGGCGGAACACGCATGTGGAGGGCTTTGCCTGGGTCAACCACGAGCGCCTGCTCATTTCCGTTTCGGAGAAGATGGGTGCGCTCGCGGAGCCCCGTGGTACCGGGGAAATCTACGCCATCAATGCGCAGGGTGGCGGAGCCGAGATGCTGGTGGGCCAGCGCGTCCAAGGCAACGGCCTGGGGACCAAGATCCAACCCCGGAAAGTGGAGATGGTCGCCGCGCGTCTGGTCGACGATCTTCCTGCCGATGACAAGAACGTCATCATTGCGGTCATGCCATTCAGCGATGACCCGTTCACTCGTGCCGAGCGAATGGACGTCTACACCGGCCGGCGTACCCCGGTGGCGAACGCGCCGGTACGCAATGCGCACTTCGTCACCGACAATGCTGGCGAGGTGCGTTTCGCCCATGGTTTTGGCCTCGACAACCGCTGGAAACTCTATTACCGCGACGCCCGTGGCAACGATTGGCGACTGGTGAATGACGAAGCAGTCTCCGGTACGGCTTGGCAGCCGGTTGGATTCTCCGCCGACAACGCTGTCGCCTACATCGACGCCGTCCAGAAGAGTGGGCCCAATGCGGTGCTGGCCTACGACACGGCCACGGGTACGGCCACGCAGGTGTTGCGAGATGCCGTTGCGGATCCCGCGCGGCATCTTTACGTCAACGGTAGGCCAATCGGCGCCGTGTTCGTGGATGGCAAGCCGAAGTTTGCGTTCTATGACGAGAAGGATCCGCGGGCACGCCTTCACCGAAGTCTCGAGGCTGCACTGGCACCAGACCCGGTGATGATCACTTCCGAAACCGATGACGGGCGCTACGCCTTGGTCGAGACCTGGAGCGACCGCAGTCCAGGCGATTTCTATCTGTTCGATACCCAAGCCAAGAAGCTGTCCCACCTCCTGAGCCGTCGCAGCTGGTTTGACCCGGCCAAGATGGCAGAGATGCGTCCGTTCTCGTTCGCGGCGCGGGACGGCCTGGTGCTGCATGGCTATCTCACGCTGCCTGCAGGCCGGAGCGAGCGGAACCTGCCGCTGGTGGTCATGCCCCACGGTGGGCCCTATGGCGTGCAGGACCATTGGGGGTTCGACGGTGAAGTGCAAATGCTTGCCAATGCGGGATATGGAGTGCTCCAGCTCAATTTCCGCGGCTCGGACGGCTATGGGCAGGCATTCCGGCAGGCCGGCGCAAGGGAGTGGGGCGGAAAGATGCAGAACGACCTCACCGACGCAACCCGTTGGGCAATCGCGCAGGGATACGCTGACGCCAAGCGTATCTGCATCTATGGTGGAAGCTACGGCGGCTATGCAGCCCTGATGGGAGCCGCCAAGGAGCCGGACCTGTACCGTTGCGCCGTCGGCTACGTCGGCGTCTATGATCTGCCGGCCATGCAGAAAGAGGATGCTCGCAACAGCAATCGGGTCGGTAGATGGTCCGCCGAATGGGTAGGTGACCTGGAGAGCCTTGCCGCTGTTTCGCCCAACCGCATGGCGGAGCGAATCAAGGTGCCGGTGTTCCTCGCCGCGGGTGGCGAGGACGAGGTCGCCCCCATTTCGCACTCGAAGTTAATGGAAGCGGCGCTGGTTAAGGCGGGTGCGTCGGTGGAGACGTTGTACTACCCCAATGAAGGCCACGGCTTCTATCTCGAGTCCAACCGCACCGAATTCGCCCGGAGACTGCTGGTATTCCTTTCGCGTCATCTCGGCGGCGCCATGGCCGCGACACCGGCAGAGGGGGCGCCGGACAAAGCCCCCTGAGTTCAAACACACCGGCTAAGCAAAAAGAACCGGCGCCTAGGGCGCCGTTTCTTTTTCGGCCATGGCAGGGAGCAGTCAGTCCTTGACCAACCGCTTCAATAGCGGCGTTGCCAGGAACAGCAGCGCCCCGGCCACCAACCCAATCCACATCATGTTGGTGAATACGTTTCCGTACACAGCCAGTGCCTCGGAACGGCTGGCTTCAGGGGCGATCTCGGCCCAGGTGCCCATGCGGCCGGCGATGATTTCGCCGAACGCCGAGAACAGGAACCATGCGCCCATCATCATGCCCACCGCGCGCGGGATCGACAGCGAAGTCACCGCGGCCAGGCCCACCGGCGACAGCACCATCTCGCCCAGCACCAGCACGAAGTAGGCCAGGATCATCCACCACAAGCTGACGGTAGCGTCGTCGCCAGCATTGGCAGCGGCAAACGACAGTACGCCAAACGCCAGGCCGCAGAACACCAGGCCCCAGGCAAACTTCGCCGGGTAGCTCGGGTTGAGGCCGACCTTGTCCAGGCGCGGCCAGATCCAGGCGAACACCGGGCTCAGCGCGATCACGAACAGTGCACCGATGGCGGTGGTCTGGCCGGCGGTCCACTCGATACCGAAAGTGGTGCGGTCCATCACGCGGTCGGCCATCGCCACCCACGGGCCATAGGTCTGCTCGTACAGGCCCCAGAACAGCGCGCTGACGGTAATCAGCGTCATCAGCATCACCATCCGGCCCTTCTCAGCGGCGCTGATGCCGGAGAACAGAAGGCGGATGAACCAGATGTACAGGCCGGCGCCCAACAGCACCGCGACCACTTCCGTCAGCGTCACTTCATGGCCGCCGAACAGCGCCGACAGCGGGCCGAAGTTGATGCGCGTCTGCAGCACTTGCCACACGACCACCGTCAGCAGCAGGCCACCGAGGTAGATGACGCGTTCGCGCGACAGGCCGGCCAGCACCGGGACCTGTAGCAGGGCAGGGTCCGCGGGTTCTGCATGGCCGAGCAGGTGCTTGCGGCCCCACAGGAACTGCACCAGGCCCAGCGCCATCATGATGCCGGCCAGGGCAAAGCCATACCCCCAGCCGATCTTCTCGCCGATCCAGGCCACGATCAGCGACGAGAGAAATGCGCCGACGTTGATGCCCATGTAGAAGATGGTGAAGCCGGAGTCGCGGCGCGGGTCGTTGGCGGGATACAGCCGGCCGACGATGGTGGAGATGTTGGGCTTGAGGAAGCCCACGCCCACGCCGATCAGCGCCAGCGAGAAGTACATCACCTGCACCGCGAAGGCGTCCTGTGCGCCTGCACCCTGCGTGCCGCTGGCCGCATGGCCCGTGTAGGCCATGCCCAACTGCCCCAGCACCAGCAGCATGCCGCCGTATACCACGGCCTTGCGCATGCCCAGGTACTTGTCCGCCAGCAGGCCACCCAGCAACGGCAAGGCGTAGGCCAGGCCGGCATAGGTGCCCAGCAGCAGGTAGCCGTCGGTGTCGCTGAACAGATGATGCTTGGTCAGGTACAGGAAGAGCAGCGCCTTCATGCCGTAGAAGGCAAAGCGCTCCCACATCTCGGTCAGGAAGCAGACGTAGAGGCCCTTTGGGTGGCCCATGAACTCGCCCGTGGAGGGCAGGGGTGAGGCGGTGGTGGCAGTCACAAGGCACTCCGGGCCAAACGGTCGGGCGAGTATAGCCGCCGGCCGTCGGAAGTCCGCGAGTGGATGGGCGCGCGCCTTTTGCTGCACCCGCAGCATGACTTTGGAACTTTGCGAAGCCCCATCGCGACGGCCTACCATCGCGTTTTCGACCGCTAGGGATCCACCCCCATGACGTTCCGCCATGCCCTCCTGCCGTTGCTGGTCGCAACGGCACTGTCCGCCCATGCCGCCCCGCGCGGCCTCGATGTCCGCGACCTGGCGGCCATGGACCGCCACTCTTCGCCTACGCTGTCGTCGAACGGCCGCCTGGTGGTGTTCGCCAAGCGCGTGGTCGACCTGCAGGCCAACAAGTCGTCCACCTCGCTGTGGATCGAGGACCTGTTCGCCCGCGACGCGGCGCCGCCCAAGCGGCTGACCCCCGAGGGTTGGAACGTCAATTCGCCGGCCTTCTCGCCTGACGGCAAGACGGTGTACTTCCTCAGCAGCAAGTCCGGGTCCTCGCAGCTGTACGCCATTCCGGCCGCGGGCGGCACGCCGCGCCAGGTCACCGATCTCCCGACCGACGTGGGCGGGTTCCTGATTTCGCCTGACGGCAAGCGTGTCGCGTTCAACACCGAAGCCTTCGCCGATTGCGGCGCGGACCTCGCGTGCACCAAACAGCGGCTGGACAAGGCCGGTGAGCGCAAGAGCACCGGCCAGGTGTTCGACCGCATGTTCATCCGCCACTGGGATGCCTGGAACGATGGTCGCCTCAACCGCGTGTTCGTGGCGGGGCTGCCGGCGGCAGGCAAGCCGTCGGTCACGCGCGCCACGCTCGTGGGCGGTGACGTCATCGGTGACGTGCCCTCGCGTCCGTTTGGCGACAGCAGCGAGTACACCTGGGCGCCCAACGGCAAGACGCTGGTGCTGAGTGCGCGCAATGCCGACCGCGCCGAGCCGTGGTCCACCAACTTCGACCTGTACCAGGTCAATGCCGATGGCAGCGGCACGGCCCGCAACCTTACCGCCGACAACCCGGCGTGGGACACCGGCGCCGTGTTCGCGCGCAACGGCCAGAAGCTGTTCTACCGTGCGATGAAGCGTCCCGGTTTCGAAGCCGACCGCTTCGCGCTGATGGAACTGGACCTCGCGACCGGCAAGCGCCGCGAGATCGCCCCCAAGTGGGACCGCTCGGCCGATAGCATCACGCTCTCCGCCGATGGCCAGACGATCTACACGCCCGCCGGCGAACTGGGCGAGCACCCGTTGTTCGCGGTGCACGTGGCCAGCGGCGCCGTGACCAAGCTGGTGGGCGATGGCTCGGTCGGGTCGGTGCAGTTGGCCGGCCCCACGCTGGCCTTCACCCGCAACAGCCTCAAGAGCGGGGACCAGGTCATGACCGGCGGCATCAGTGGCGCACCGTTGCGTGCCATTACCCCCAGCGCCGGTGAGATGCTCAAGGACGTGGCTTTTGGCGACTTCGAACAGTTCAGCTTCAAGGGCTGGAACGGCGACACCGTGTACGGCTACGTCGTGAAGCCGTGGAATTACGAGGAAGGCAAGAAGTACCCGGTCGCCTTCCTGATCCACGGTGGTCCGCAGGGCAGCTTCGGCAACGGCTGGAGCTATCGTTGGAACCCGCAGACCTACGCGGGCCAGGGCTACGTGGCGGTGATGATCGACTTCCATGGGTCCACCGGCTACGGTCAGGCGTTCACCGATTCGATCAGCCAGCACTGGGGCGACCGCCCACTGGAAGACCTGCAGAAGGGCTGGGCCGCCGCGCAGAAGCAGTACGCCTTCATCGACGGCGACAAGGCCTGCGCGCTGGGCGCCAGCTACGGCGGCTTCATGGTCAACTGGATCGCCGGCAACTGGAACGGGCCGTGGAAGTGCCTGGTCAACCACGACGGCGTGTTCGACCAGCGCATGATGGGCTATGCCACCGAGGAACTGTGGTTCACCGAGTGGGAGCAGGGCGGTACCCCGTACGACGTGCCGAAGAACTACGAGCAGTTCAACCCGGTCAACCACGTCAAGGATTGGAAGAAGCCGATGCTGGTGATCCACGGCCAGCAGGACTTCCGCATACCGGTGGAGCAGGGTATCGCCGCGTTCACTGCGCTGCAGCGCCAGGGCATCGACTCGCAGTTCCTGTACTTCCCCGACGAGAACCACTGGGTGCTCAAACCGCAGAACAGCATCCAATGGCATGACACGGTCAATGCCTGGCTGAAGAAGCACATCGGGCACTAAGGCCCGACGCGCCGCTCCTGCCAGCCCAGGTGCGACGGCAGCACGTCGGCCTATGGGGCCTGGCCGTATCGGATTCGCGACACGGCCCAGGCCGCCCGCAGGCCCGGCCTGCAGGCCGAACCGCGCTCACACAAAAAAAGCCCCCAGGCCAAGGCCCGGGGGCTTTGCGGTCAGGCAACAGCGGTCAGTTGAGCGGGCAGCCATCCGGCCCGTTGTTGATGCTGTCGAAGTAGGTCGCGCGCGTCAGGATCGTGGGGCGCCACTGCGACTCGAGCCTGTCAACGGTGCTGTTGATGATCTCGGCAGGCTCGTCCTCGAACGCCAGTCCCAGCGCTTCGGCATTCAGCAGCGCCGCGACGGCCGCACGCAGCAGGATCTGGGTTGCGCCTTCCACGCCCGGGCCTCCGCCGTAGTTCAATGCCTCGAGGAAGGTGTCATCCGGCACGTACTCCGGCGGGGCGGTGACAAAGACATCGCGCAGCAGCGTATTGGGCTCGTACGGGAAGGGCCAGGAGTCGAAGTGCTGCTCCTGCTTCCAATAGCCGGGCGTGCAGCCATTGTCGCCGTCCCATGCCAATGCGCTGTTGCAGGCCAAGGACAAGGCAAGCGTGGTGACGACACCAAGGAATGCGGAACGGGTTTTCATAGGGGCGTGCTCCATGTGTGGTCGACTGTGCGCCTCCCCCGTCTTCTGCCGTCGCATGGTCTGCCATGTGGCTTGGAAGAAGCTGCATAAGGGCAAACGAAGCGTTGCGCCTCGTGAGGTCGAACAAAATCGGGCATCACCCATTAGGGGGGTGTCACCGTCCTGGAGCGGGTCGCCCCGCCAGGACGGTGCGTCAGCAGCAGCGGAATCCGCCGCCCCCGTACCGCGCCTCCTGCCGTTGCCGGAAGAACGTGGCGTAGTCGGGGATCGGGCGCTCCGGGTGTTTCTCCATCAGGTGCCGGACGTAGTTGTCGTAGTCCGGCACCCCGCAGCACAGCCGCGCCGTCTGCACCAGCCGCCGCCACACGCGGCGCATCTGTTGGTGCTCGCCGGCGGGGACCAGTGCAGTGCCCATCAGAGGTTCATCTCATGCGGTTTCAGGGCCACGTATGCGGTCTCGCGGTCGGTGCGCGAACCTTCGCGGCGCGCGGCCAGGATGGCCTTGACCGAGTACACCAGCACCGCGAACACCACGAACAGGAACAGCGCCGTCAGACCCGCGTTGATGTAGTTGTTGATCATCACCTGCTGCATCGCGCCCATGCTCTTGGCCGGGGCGATGATCTCGCCGGCGGCAATCGCGGCCTTGTATTTGTTGGCCTGGGCCAGGAAGCCGATGGCCGGCGTCGCGTCGAAGATCTTGATGAAGCCCGCCGCCGTGGTGCACACCAGCAGCCACGTGGTCGGGATGATGGTGACCCACGCGTAGCGGTCCTTCTTCATCTTGAACAGCACCACCGTGCACAGCATCAGCGCGATGCCCGCCAGCATCTGGTTGGCGATGCCGAACAGCGGCCACAGCATGTTGATGCCGCCCAGTGGATCGGTGACGCCCTGGTACAGGAAGTAACCCCACATCGCCACGCAGCCCGCGGTGGCCAACACGTTCGGGCCCCATGCGTCGGTCCTGCGCAGCGCCGGAACGAAGTTGCCCAGCAGGTCCTGCAGCATGAAGCGGCCGGCGCGCGTGCCCGCATCCACCGCGGTGAGGATGAACAGCGCTTCGAACAGGATGGCGAAGTGGTACCAGAACGCCATCATCCCCTCGCCCGGCAGCACTGCGTGCAGGATCTGCGCAATGCCCACCGCCAGCGTCGGCGCGCCACCGGCACGCGACAGGATCGACGCCTCGCCGATGTCGTTGGCCGTCTGCGACAACACGTCCGGCGTGACCACGAAGCCCCACTGGGTGATGGTCTGCGCGGCCCCCACCGGATCGGTGCCGATTACCGCCGCGGGGCTGTTCATGGCGAAGTAAACGCCGGGGTCGATGACCGAAGCCGCGACCATCGCCATGATCGCAACGAACGACTCCATCAGCATGCCGCCGTAACCGATGTAGCGCGCGTGGCCTTCATTGGCCAGCAGCTTGGGCGTGGTGCCCGAGCTGATCAGCGCATGGAAGCCCGACACCGCGCCGCAGGCGATGGTGATGAACAGGAACGGGAACATACCGCCCTTCCACACCGGGCCCGTGCCGTCGGTGAACTGCGTCAGCGCCGGCATGCGCAGGTCGGGCATGACGATGAAGATGCCGATGGCCAGGCCGACGATGGTACCGATCTTGAGGAAGGTGGACAGGTAGTCACGCGGCGCCAGCACCAGCCACACCGGCAGCACCGCCGCGATGAAGCCGTAACCGATCAGCATCCACGTGATCTGGGTGCCGGTGAAGGTAAACGCAGGGCCCCACTCAGGGTGTGCGGCGACCTTGCCGCCGAGCCAGATCGACAGCAGCAGGAGCGCGATGCCGACCACCGAGATCTCACCAATCTTGCCCGGGCGGATGTAGCGCATGTACACGCCCATCAATACCGCGATCGGGATGGTGGCCATCACCGTGAACATGCCCCACGGGCTTTCGGCCAGCGCCTTCACCACGATCATCGCCAGTACCGCGAGGATGATGATCATGATCAGGAACGCACCGAACAACGCGATCGTGCCAGGCACCTGGCCCATTTCCTCGCGCACCAGGTCGCCCAGCGAGCGACCATTGCGACGGCTGGACACGAACAGCACCATGAAGTCCTGCACCGCGCCCGCCAGCACCACGCCGGCGATCAGCCACAACGTGCCGGGCAGGTAGCCCATCTGCGCCGCCAGCACCGGGCCGACCAGCGGGCCCGCACCCGCAATGGCCGCGAAGTGGTGGCCAAACAGCACGTGCTTGTTGGTGGGCACGTAGTCCAGGCCGTCGTTGTTGATCACCGCGGGCGTGGCGCGCGTGGGATCCAGCCCCATCACCTTGGTGGCGATGAACAGGCTGTAGTAACGGTAGGCGACCAGATAGATCGACACTGCCGCCACCACGATCCACAACGCATTGATCTGCTCGCCGCGTCGCAGCGCGAGCACTCCCAGACACACGGCGCCCAGCACGGCCAACGCCGCCCAGGCCAACCTGGCGATTCCACCCTTCATGCAAATGCCTCCCAATTGACTCTGGAAGGGTCTCCCCCGGGGGACGGGGGGTCAATCCGCAGTGCGGCATAAACCGTGCAACTTTGGTCTATGCGCCGACCAAGGTCGAAGCCGGTGCCGTGACGGCTGTTACAGCCAGCGTGCGCGCTTGAACATCCGATACAGGGCCAGGCAGGTCGTCGCCACCACGCCGATCAGGATGGCGTAGCTCCAGCGTCCCGCCAATTCAGGCATATGAATGAAGTTCATGCCGTACCAGCTGGCGATCAAGGTGGGTGCGGCCAGCAACGCCGCCCAGGCACCCAGCCGCTTCACCACTTCACCCTGGTGCACGGTGACCAGCGACAGGTTCACGCTGACCGCTGCGGTCAGCATCTCGCGCAGCGTGTCGGTGCTTTCGTTGATGCGCACGGCATGGTCCAGCACGTCGCGCACGTACAACTGGATCTCGTCGTCGATCAGTCCACCGCGTGAGCGGGTCAACTGCCCCAGGATGTCCTGCAGCGGCGCCACCGCCATGCGCAGGCGGGTCAGCTCGCGCTTGAGGTCGTAGAGCTCGCGCACCGTGCTGGGGCGGAACTGGTCGGAGAAGATGTCCTGCTCCAATTCGTTGAGTTCGTGGTTGAAGCCGTCGACGATCGGGATGAAGTTGTCGACCACCATGTCCAGCACCGCGTACAGGCCTGCACCGGGACCGTGACGGAGCAGGTCGGGCTCGCGCTCCATCCGCGCACGGGCGGCGGCGTAGCTGGACGATGCCCCGTGGCGCACCGTCACCAGGTAGCGGGGGCCGACGAACAGGTGGGTCTCGCCGAAGCGGATGCGGCTGTCCACGGTCTGTGCCGTATGGATGACGACGAACAGCGAACTGCCGTATGTCTCCAGCTTGGGTCGCTGGTGCGCCTTGTGCGCATCCTCGACCGCCAGGTCGTGCAGGCCGAATTCCTCCTGCAGTTTGTCGAGGATGTCCTCGCTGGGTTCGTACAATCCGACCCAGACGAAACTGCCGTCGTCGACCGCCAGCACGTCGCTGATGGCGTCCAGCGCGATGTCGCGGCGCCCTCCCTCCCGGTCGTACGCGACGCAGTTGATGACGCACTTGGGCATGTCGGCGCGGCTCATGGGCTGTGATCTTGGGCGCTACGGTGCAGCGAGACAAGTTGCGCCCGGCCCCGACACGCTCGGGATGTGGCGGCCTGCGGCCCACCGCGGCGACGCGGGGCCGGCAGCAGGCTCACCGGCGGCGCAGACCGGCCAACAGCCCCAAATGGATGGGCAACAGCAGGGCGATCCAGTGTGCATTGCGCTGCGGCGCGAGCGGCAGCCAATGGGCAAACATGCCGACCAGGGCCAATGTTGCCACCAGCACCAGAACCGTATCGAACCAGGCACCGGCCTTGCGCCCGAGGAGCAGGCGCACGGCCCCCGGAAGCAACAGCCACGCCAGCGGATTCAACAGGAAGAGGTTGTGATTGGTCCACGCGAAGCGGTGCTCGGTCCCGAGCCAGAGGAACAGCAGCAGGACACCCACAACGCCCGACAGCGTCCAGAATGGCAAGGCCACCGCGGCCGTGCCGCGCGGGTAACGACGGCCCGCCCACGCCGATGCACCGCCAATGGCAAGACCCCACATGGCCCACAGCCACCAGCGTTGGCCGCGCTCCTCTGGTTCCGGCGCCAGGCGGTGCGCAAGTATCTCGTGCTGGCCGCGGACCACCGGGCGACCATCGGTGTGTTTGACCTCAGCCAGCGCCGCCGCCAGTCGCATCGGGACAAACGCCTCGTCCCACAGCGCCAGTGGCACGTCCGCCGCCGGACCCAGGCCGATGTCGAAACCCAGCCACATCCAGAACTCCGGCGAGGCCAGGCGCATGGCCTCGCTGCGGTAGGTGTTGCCCTGCGAGCGGCCTTCCAGCTGGCTGCGCATGCGGCCATGCAGGGCGCGATCCAGGGCGTCGCGCACCCGGGTGGAGCAGTTGTCCAGGAAGTAGTCGTAGCGGTAGCGCGCGTTTTCAGGACGAGCGTTCTCGGCCAGTGCGGCGGCCAGCTGTCGCGCGTCCTCGGCCGGCAGGTCGAGCCATTGGATGCTTACGCCGCGGCCTTCGGCGTCGTACGTGGCCAGGTCCTGGTCGACGGGCAGGGCGACCAGCTGGTAGCGCATGTCGCCACGGACGAAGCGTGAGGTGAAGTCCGGCTCGTCCAGATCGAAGAAGCCGAAGTTGTACGACGTGGCTGCGCGGGTATCCGGGTCGACGACGACGATGGCATCGTGGCCGAACCGCTCCCAGAAGATCTCGCCGGGCAGCATCGTCATCACGCCGATGTCCGGTGCAGGGCCGGTGGCGGACGGGGACGCCGGGATGCTGTCAGGTGGCGCCGTGGGAGTAGGGGCGGGCGGCCGTGGAGCGGCCGGACGTCCCGCGGTGCCCTCGCCGGCCGTGGCCGTCCCGGGGGTGGTTGCCGTGGCCGAGGCCGAGGCCGACGACGGGGACAGACTTGTTGTATCCGCGACGGGGGCAGCCACCGCCGCGGCATGCATCGCGAAGCCGATGAGTGCCCATCCGAGCGCGCCTCGCGCGCGGGCGAGCCAGCCCATACGTTGCGCCCGGCCCGTCACGCGGGCGCCACCGTCAGGCGTCACCCAGCACGCCCACGTGGAAGGCATGGATGCGGCGCGCATCGGCACTGGCCACCCGGAACACGAAACGGCCCAGCGTCAATTCCTCGCCCGCTTCCGGCAGGTGGCCAATGGCCGCGACGACCAGGCCGCCGATCGTGTCGTATTCATCGTCGTCGAAGTCTGCCTTGAAGCGCTCGTTGAAATCGCCGATCGGCGTCAGCGCATCGACCACGAACTGGCCATCGGCCTGTGCCGCGATCAGCGCGTTGGGGTCCTCGGCGTCATCATGCTCGTCGTCGATGTCGCCGACGATCTGCTCCAGCACGTCCTCGATGGTGACCAGGCCGGCCACGCCGCCGTGTTCGTCGATGACGATGGCCATGTGGTTGCGCGACTGGCGGAACTCGCGCAGCAGCACGTCCAGGCGCTTGGATTCGGGAATCAGCACCGCGGGGCGCAGCAATTCGTGGATGGTGCCCGGGCCGTGGTCCGCCACCACGCCACGCAGCAGGTCCTTGGCCAGCAGGATGCCGAGGATCTCGTCCTTCTCCTCGCCATGCACCGGGAAGCGCGAATGGCCGGACTCGACCACCAGCTTCATCAGGTCGAGGAACTTGGCTTCGGCGGGCAGGGCGACCATCTGCGAGCGCGGGATCATCACGTCGCCGACGGTCAGGTCGGAGACGGCGATGGCGCCTTCCATCATCCGCAGGGTGTCGGCGGCGATCAGGCCATCGGCCTGGGCATCGCGCAGCAGCTCGACCAGGTCTTCACGGGTGGTGGGCTCGCCGGACAGCGCGGAGCTGATGCGTTCGAGCCAGGAGCGCCGTTCCGGCGCGTGGGAGTTACTACTGTCGTCCTCGGACATGGGGCATGATCAGGCGCCCCCTGGGGGATGGGGGCATTCAGGAAGTCTAACGCGGTTGGTGCGCAAAACGGTGAAACCGCGCCGGGTGGGGCCGGGGAGCCGACCTGCGGGTCAGCCTTCCACCGCGTACGGGTCCTCGACGCCCAGCGAAGCCAGGATTTCGCGCTCCAGTTGCTCCATGCAGTCGGCTTCGCGCTCGTCTTCGTGATCCCAACCCAACAGGTGCAGCACGCCATGCACGGTCATGTGCGCGTAGTGCGCGGCCAGCGACTTGCCCTGTTCCCGTGCTTCGCGGGCGACCACCGGCGCGCAGATCACCAGGTCGCCCAGCAGCGGCATCTTCACCCCCTTCGGCAGGCCTTCGGGCACATCGGCCGGAAAGCTGAGCACGTTGGTCGCGTAATCCTTGCCGCGGTAGTGGTGGTTCATCGACTGCCCTTCCTTGGTGTCGACGATGCGGATGGCCAGGTCGGCTTCGCGGATGCGCCCCTCCAGTGCCGCTGCCACCCACTTGCGGAAACTGGTGGCGGACGGAATGCCGGCACGCGGCAAGCCGTAGCTGATGGAGACGTCGAGACGGGTGGGGCCTACGGTCATGGGAGTGGACCAATGATCAGTGGGGGAGGGGCTCAGGGCGTGGCGCCGCTCTGCGCGTTCTTCTCGTCGCGTGAGTCGTAGGCGTCGACGATGCGCGCCACCAGCGGGTGTCGCACCACGTCGCGCGCCTCGAAGAAGGTGAAGCTGATGCCGTTGACGTGGTGCAGCACTTCCAGCGCGTCCTTCAGCCCGGACTTCTGGTGGCGCGGCAGGTCGATCTGGGTCATGTCACCGGTGACCACGGCGGTGCTGCCGTAGCCGATGCGGGTCAGGAACATCTTCATCTGCTCGATCGTGGTGTTCTGCGCTTCGTCGAGGATGACAAACGCATCGTTAAGCGTGCGTCCGCGCATGTATGCCAGGGGCGCGATCTCGATGACGTTCTTCTCGAGCAGCTTCACCACCTTCTCCACGCCCAGCATCTCGTACAGCGCGTCGTACAGCGGGCGCAGGTACGGGTCTACCTTCTGCGTGAGGTCGCCGGGCAGGAAGCCAAGCTTCTCGCCGGCCTCGACCGCGGGGCGCACCAGGATCAGGCGTTGCACGCGGCCTTCGTTCAATGCTTCCACCGCGCTGGCCACGGCCAGGTAGGTCTTGCCCGTGCCGGCGGGGCCGATACCGAAGTTGATGTCGTGTACTGCAATGGCATGCAGGTATTTGGCCTGGTTGGCGCCGCGGCCGCGAATGGTGCCGCGCTTGGTGCGGATCGCCACTTCCTGCGGCTCGATGTCCCGCTCGACCACGCCATCGGCGTCGGCCTCGGCGAGACGCAGGTGGATGGCGGGCTCGTCCAGCGTTTCGTTGGCTGCATCGGTCCACAGGTCGCGGAGCAGGCGTTCGGCCTTGCCCACGGCAGCCTGCGGGCCCACCACGCGGAACACGTTGCCGCGGTTGGCGATCTCCACACCGAGGCGCAGCTCGATCATGCGCAGGTGGCCGTCGAAGGGGCCACTGAGGTTGGCAAGGCGCTCGGCCTCGGGCGGATCGAGGGTGAATTCGGAAGTGGTTCGCGAAGACATGGGTGACTGGGTCGGGGGAAAGGCGCAGTGCGGGTGGGTGCGCAGGTTGTCAGCTTGCGCCTGTCGCCGCTTTTTCGCAAAGTGCCGCGACATCTCATTCAGCAGGATGCCGCAATGCGCGCATGCAAGCCTTCTCGGATCGCCCAGGTGATCGCGTTGTCGCTGGCAGCCATGGCGATCCCGGCCCATGCGGCCAAGGTCACCGTGCTTACCGCGGGTCAGATCCACACGATGGACACCGCGCATCCGCGCGCGCAGGCAATGGCCTATGACGACAGTGGTGCGATTCTGGCGCTGGGCGACAGCGCCAGCCTGCTGGCGAAGTACCCGAAGGCGGCGCGCATCGACGTGGGCACTGCCACCGTCGTGCCGGGCCTGATTGACGCACACGGCCACGTGGCGGGACTCGGCCTTGCAAAGCTGCGCGCCAACGTTGTCGACACCCGTAGCAAGGCCGAGGTGCTGCAGCGACTGCGCGAGTTCGCACGCGGCCTGCCGCCTGACACCTGGTTGCTGGGCCGCGGTTGGGACCAGAACGACTGGCCGGACAAGCAGTTCCCGACGGCTGCCGACCTGGATGCCGTGTTCCCCGATCGCCCGGTGTGGCTGCGCCGCGTGGACGGTCATGCGGCCTGGGGCAACACCGCGGCGATGCGCGTCGTGAAGCGCGACCTGGAAGGTGATTGGCAGCCCGATGGCGGCCAGATCCTGCGCGACACCCAAGGCGTGCCGACTGGCGTGTTCGTCGATGCCGCGATGGATCTCATCGAAGCGGCAATGCCGGCGATGGACGAGGCGACTGCCGAGCGCGCGCTGGTCCTGGGGATGCAGTCGGCTGTGGAACACGGCTTGACCGGTGTGCACGACGCCGGGGTGTCGCTGTCGCAGTTGCATGCGTACCAGCGCCTCGCCGATCGTCGCGCGATGCCGCTGCGTGTCTATGCGATGGCGGACGGTGATGGCGCCGCGCTGGACGCACTGTGCAAGGGCGGGCTGTACCGCCACGCCGGTGGCCGCCTTGAGATGCGTGCGCTGAAGCTTTACGCCGACGGTGCGCTCGGCAGCCGCGGCGCGGCCATGCTGGAACCTTACAGCGACGATCACGCCAATCGTGGTCTGCTGCTGATGAAGCCCGAGGAGCTTGCCCGCGTCACCGCCAGGGCCCGCGAATGCGGCGTGCAGGTGGCCACCCACGCCATCGGCGACCGTGGCAACCGCGAGGTGGTCGAGGCCTACGCCCAGGCGCTTGGCAAGGCGCACCCCGCCGAATACCGTTGGCGCATCGAGCATGCGCAGGTGCTGTCGCCGGAGGACCTGCCGCGATTGGCCCCATTGGGCATCATCGCGTCCATGCAGCCCACGCACGCCACCAGCGACATGCCCTGGGCTGAAGACCGCGTGGGGCCCCAGCGCATCGTCGGCGCGTATGCATGGCGGCAGTTGCGCGACACGGGTACGCGGCTGGCGCTGGGTTCGGATTTTCCGGTCGAATCGGTGGACCCACGGCTGGGCCTGTACGCAGCCACCACCCGTTCCGATGCCGAAGGCACGCCGCTCGGCGGCTGGCATCCGGAAGAAAAACTGACGGCCTACGAGGCGCTGCGCGGCTTCACCCTGGATGCCGCCTATGCCGGTTTTGCCGAGTCGCGTGTAGGCAGCCTGGTGCCGGGTAAGCGTGCCGACTTCGTCGTGTTGGCGCAGGACCCGCTGGCCATCCCGCCCGCACAGTTGCGCACGCTGGACGTGCAGGCCACTTATGTCGATGGGCGCCCCGTCTACCGGGCCGGCGGGGGAGTGGGCGCTTCGCCAAGGTAAAGGCGGGCTCTTCGCCCGAAATAGGTTTGACTCCCGTTGGGCCCGCCACGGGCAGTGCCGCTCGTCGGCTGTATCTTGCAATTAATTATTCAATCAATTAATTAAGGGGCATGGCCCAGACCACAAATCAACCCAAACCTCGCCGCCGTGCCCCTGGGCGCCCGGCCGCCGATGGCGCGGACTTGCGCGAACGTCTTCTCGACGCGGCGATTGCCTGTTACGTGCGGCAGGGCATCGCCGGCGCGTCGCTGCGGATGATCGCCACCGAAGCCGGTACCACGCCGGCCCTGCTGCATTACTACTTTGGCGACAAGCAGCAGCTGCAGGAGGCCGTGGCCCAGGAGCGCGTACTGCCCACGCTTGGCATCGTCATCGCCGAGATGACCTCGGCCGGCGACGACATCGCCGCGGTCATCGCCGCGTTCGTAAGGGGGGTCGGAAAGGCGGTCGCATCGGCGCCCTGGCTGCCCCCACTGTGGGTACGCGAGGTGCTGTGCGAAGGCGGTGCCCTCCGCGGGCTGCTGGTGGACACCATCGTGCCGAAGGTGCCGGCACTGCTGGTCCAGCGATTGGCACAGGCACAACGCAAAGGGGGGCTGAATCCCGACCTGGATCCGCGCTTGTTGGTGGTGTCGCTCGTCGGATTGACGCTGTTCCCGGCGGCCAGCGCGGGCATATGGAAGTCGGTGTTCGGCGCGCACGACGTTACCCCGGACATGCTCCACCAGCACACCATTGCCCTGCTGGACCGCGGGCTGGAGTTGCGTGATGCGAAGTGACTTTCTGATCGTCGGGCTTGCTGGCGCTTTTGTCGTGGCGGCAGTGGCCGGTTGTACGCCCAGCCCGCCGCAAGCGCTGGGCACGTTGGAATACGATCGCATCACCGTGCCGTCGCCCGCGGCCGAGCGCATCGTCGCCGTCGAGGTCCGCGAGGGCGAACGCGTTGCCGAGGGGCAACCCCTGTTGCGTCTGGACCGCATCCGGGTGGCCGCCGTCACCGACGCCGCGCGTGCCGACGAGGCACGCGGACGCGCGGCGCTGGCCGAGCTGGAGGCCGGGCCCCGCCAGGAGGCGATCGACCGAGCTCGTGCCACATTGGCCGCCGCAGAGGCCCAGGCGCGCGACACTGACGCTTACTACCGCCGCGTGCAG
>NZ_AVPU01000007.1 GCF_000768355.1 Lysobacter daejeonensis GH1-9 | reverse complement strand
GGGGGGGGGGGGGGGAGATGGCCAAGTTTAACGGGCGGTGAAGGCTGGGGCGAATGGCAGGGCTGGGTGGGGGGGACCTGATGCGGCTGGCCGCCCTTCCCCCGGGCGCCCCGCTGGCTCCGGCCTGAGCCAGGGGCGCCAATCACCCCCCCAAATTGGCGCCCGCCCCCGCCATCCGCGATAATGGTCTGATCCCCAGTTTCCCCGGCCCTGCCCCCGGCAGGTCGCCGCCGTATGTCCAGCGACGCCCCCGGGGCGTTGCGCCCGCCGGAGCCCCCATGTCGCAATTCATCTACACCATGAACGGTGTCAGCAAGACCGTTCCGCCCAAGCGCCAGATCATCAAGGACATCTCCCTGTCCTTCTTCCCCGGCGCGAAGATCGGCCTGCTGGGCCTGAACGGCGCCGGCAAGTCGACGGTGCTGAAGATCATGGCCGGCGTGGACAAGGACTTCACCGGCGAAGCGCGCCCCCAGCCCGGCATCAAGGTCGGCTACCTGGCGCAGGAACCGCAACTGGACCCGACCCACACCGTGCGCCAGGCGGTGGAAGTGGGCCTGGGCGAGATCATCAACGCCCAGCACGCACTGGACGCGGTCTACGCCGCCTACGCCGAGGAAGGCGCCGACTTCGACAAGCTGGCCGCCGAGCAGCAGCGCCTGGAGGCGATCCTCGCCTCGGGCGACGCGCACATGATGGAACAGCAGCTGGAAGTCGCCGCCGATGCGCTGCGCCTGCCGCCGTGGGACGCGGTGATCGGCAACCTGTCAGGTGGTGAAAAGCGCCGCGTCGCGCTCTGCCAGCTGCTGCTGCAGAAGCCGGACATGCTGCTGCTCGACGAACCGACCAACCACCTCGACGCCGAGTCGGTGGAGTGGCTGGAGCAGTTCCTCGCACGCTACACCGGCACCGTGGTGGCCGTCACCCACGACCGCTACTTCCTCGACAACGCCGCCGAGTGGATCCTCGAGCTGGATCGCGGCCGTGGCATTCCGTGGAAGGGCAACTACACCGACTGGCTGGTGCAGAAGGAAGAGCGCCTGAAGCAGGAAGAGAACCAGGAAAAGGCGCGGCAGAAGGCCATCGCCAAGGAACTGGAGTGGGCACGGCAGAACGCCAAGGGCGGCCGCTCCAAGGGCAAGGCGCGCTTGGCCCGCCTGGACGAGCTGCAGTCGGTCGATTACCAGCGCCGCAACGAGACGAATGAAATCTTCATTCCGCCGGGCGAGCGCCTGGGCAACTCGGTCATCGAGTTCAAGCACGTCAGCAAGAAGTTCGGCGACCGCCTGCTGATCGACGACCTGAGCTTCATCGTGCCGCCGGGCGCGATCGTCGGCATCATCGGCCCCAATGGCGCGGGCAAGTCGACCCTGTTCAAGATGATCACCGGCCAGGAAAAGCCGGACTCCGGCGAAATCGTGACCGGCCCGACCGTGAAGCTGGCCTACGTGGACCAGAGCCGCGACAAGCTGGAAGGCAACCACAACGTCTTCCAGGAAGTGTCCGGCGGCCTCGACATCCTCAACATCAACGGCGTGGAGATCCAGTCGCGCGCCTACATCGGCCGCTTCAACTTCAAGGGCCAGGACCAGCAGAAGCTGGTCGGCTCGCTGTCCGGTGGTGAGCGCGGCCGCCTGCACATGGCCAAGACCCTGCTGCAGGGTGGCAATGTGCTGCTGCTCGACGAACCGTCCAACGACCTGGACATCGAGACCCTGCGCGCGCTGGAAGACGCGCTGCTGGAGTTCCCCGGCAACACCTTCGTGATCTCGCACGACCGCTGGTTCCTGGACCGCATCGCCACGCACATCCTGGCCTTCGAAGGCGACTCGCACGTGGAGTTCTTCCAGGGCAACTACCGCGAGTACGAGGAAGACAAGAAGCGTCGCCTGGGCGCCGAGGGCGCACAGCCGCACCGCCTGCGCTTCAAGGCGTTGAAGTAAGGCACGACGAGGACGCCCACAACAAGTGGGCGTCTTCGCATGGCGCGAGGTCGCGCCACATCGCACACATGCAACCGGAGTCGACGATGACGTTCATGCAGCAACTGCGCACGCGCTGGGACCAGGCCAATTCGCTGGTCTGCGTCGGCCTGGATCCGGAGCCGGCGAAGTTCCCGGCGAAGTTCGCCAACGACCCGGACGCGGTGCTGCATTTCTGCATCGACATCGTCGACGCCACCGCCAAGTACACCTGTGCATTCAAGCCGCAGATCGCCCACTTCGCCGCACTTGGCGAGGAGGCGGCGCTGGAGCGGGTTATCGCGCACATCCATGCGCGCCACCCCGGTATTCCGGTGATCCTGGACAGCAAGCGCGGCGACATCGGCAGCACCGCGCAGCACTACGCCACCGAAGCCTTCGACCGTTATGCCGCCGACGCGGTGACCGCAAATCCCTACCTCGGCCGCGACTCGGTGCAGCCGTTCCTCGACCGCGCCGATCGCGGCGTGGTGATCCTGTGCCGCACCTCCAACCCGGGCGCGGGTGACCTGCAGGACCTTCTGGTGGGCGGCCGTCCGCTGTACCAGCACGTGGCCGAGAAAGTCGCGCGCGAATGGAACGGCAACGGCAACTGCGCGCTGGTGGTGGGTGCAACGTGGCCGGAGCAGTTGCGCGACGTGCGTGCGATCGTCGGTGACGTACCGTTCCTGGTGCCCGGCGTGGGTGCGCAGGGCGGTGATGCCGGGGCCGTGGTGCGCAATGCACGCACCGCCGACGGCACCGGCCTGATCATCAGCAGCTCGCGCGCGGTGCTGTACGCCTCCGCGGGCGAGGACTATGCCGAAGCCGCTGCCGCGGCTGCAAAGGCGCTGCGCGACGAGATCAACCAGCACCGCTGAAGTTGCCGCGCAGCATGCCTGCGGCACGTCCGTCGCCTTGCAGGCCCGCCGACTCGGGTGGCCGCGCCGAATGCGCATGGCACGCGCATGGCGAAGGGAGGTCAGCGCTTGAGCGCCGCCCTCAACACCGACAGCGGAAACCGCAGCCAGATCGCCAGGAACACTGCGGCACGCACCAGCGCACCCCGCCGTGGCGCCTCGAAGCGGGAGAAATAGCGCCACAGGCCACGGTGCTTGTGCCACTCCACGAACACCGGGCGCGAACGGCTGGAAACGCCACGCATGTGCAGCACGCGCACGGCATTGGCCACGGCCACGGCCCCGCCCGCCGCGCGCACGCGTCGGCACAGGTCCAGGTCTTCGGCGTGCAGGCGGTAGCCTTCGTCGAAGCCACCGATGCGCTCGAAGAGCGCGCGCGACAGCAACATCAGCGCGCCGGAAATGGCATCCACGGGCTGCAGTGACCGCGCGTCATCGATGGTCACCGCCAATTGCGACTTTCCTGCTGGATTGCGCAGCACGCCCTGCAGCATCCCTGCGAAATCCGGATCACGCCGCCGTGCGGCGGGATCGCGGCGTCCCGATTCATCCACCAGGTCCGCGCCCAGCAGCGTGGGCGGGGAATCCGGGGCCAACGCGAGCATCCGGGTGAAGGTATCGGGCTCGACCAGGCAGTCGGGGTTCACGAACGCCAGCCACGGCGCATCGACATCGCGCGCGCCCTGGTTGCAGGCGACGGAGAAGCCGGGGTTGTCCGGATTGGCGATGAAACGTACGCGCGGGTCGGCCAGCGCGTGGCGCTGCACCACGTCCAGCGTGTCATCGCGGGAATCGTTGTCGACCACGCGGATGGCGCCGACCCCTTCGGCCTCGCGCAGTCGCGTAAGGCACGCATCGATTGTGCTCGCGCTCTGGTAGGTCACGATGACCGCACCGACGCGGGTATCCACGGCGCTGTCGCTCATGCGTCGTCGTCCGCGCGGCATTCCGGGATCACGCAAGCAAGGTCATTCCCTTCGCCGAGCCGGACGGGGTTCGGCGAGGCTAGCTGCGGCTGCGCCGAAGGCGATGCGGAGCGCGGCGCCGCCATGGGGGCGCCTTCGAACAGGTCGCCCTGCGCCTCCGGCGGTCCCAGCGTCGCCAGCAGTTGCGAGAGTTGCTCGCGCGCACCCCGCAGCGGGTCCTGCATCAGGCACTGGGCGAGGCGTGCGTGCCAGTCCGGCCAACGCACCGCCAACCGATCCATGTCGCCGTCCGCCGGTATGCCTTCGCCTCGGCGGGCGACGAACGCAGAATCACAGAGCACGTTGCGCCAACCCAGTCCAGCCAGTCGCAACGAAAGATCGATGAGGGCGGCGTACCAGGATCCGTAACTGGATGCGTCCAGCCCGCCAGTGCGGGCACGCGCCGCACCACGCAGTAGCACTGCATGCCCCACTGCCGCCGGCAGTTCAGGCAACAAGGCCGGCATGTGCGCAGCCGCGTGCGCCAAGCGCAAGGGTTCGGCAGGCACCGGCGCGATCTCGCCGATTCGCGGCCAGGCTGCGACCTCACCCGCGTTGGACCATGGGGTCACGCTGCCGATCGCGCCATCGGCATGCAGGCTGGCGGTCATGTGCTGCAGCCAACCTGGCAGCGGCACGGCGTCCGGCGCCAGTACAACCACGTCCAGGCCCGCGCACGCGGCCAGCGCCTGGTCCAGGTGCGCGACTTCGCCCACGCTGCGCTGGCGGCGGGTGTAATCGGCCTTCAGGTCCGTACGCGCCATCCAGCGCTCGATGATCGCGTACCCGCGCGGACCTGCGCAGGCGTCGTCCGCCAGCCATACCCGCGTGCCCGCGGGCGTGCTGGCATCCAGTGCGGCGAGGCAGGCATCGAGGGCGTCATCGTCGCTGCCCACCGGCAGCACCACGATGGGCAATTCGCCCTGCGCCTCACCCATGCCCGCGTCCCGCTTCGAGCATCAGTACGCGCGCTTTGCCGGCAACGGCTTGAGCGCGCGGAAACGCTGGCCGTATTCGTCGGTCAGGTCGCGCGCTTCCTGCGGGTTGCGGATGATGGTCGGCGTCAGCAGCACCACCACTTCGCTACGCGTGGAAGTGGACGACCGCGTGCCGAACAGCCCGCCGATGATTGGAATACGGCTCAGCCCCGGCAGCCCCGACGAGCCCTTGGTGAGGCCGTCGCTGATCAGGCCCGCGAGCATCACGGTATCACCGCTCTGCACCGCTGCCTCGGTCTTCAGCTTGCGTGTGTTGACCGGCGGGTTGCAGGCGCCCACGAAATCGGCGTCGCTGCAGCGTGCCGGCAACGAGCCCGCCGAGCTGACCTCCTGCACCAGGTCCAGGAACACCATGCCGTCCCTGCTCACACGCGGGCGCACCTTGAGGATCACGCCGGTATCCAGGTACTGCACCTGGCCGTAGGAAGTATTCGTGCCGGTGCCCGTATTGACGGTCACCGACTCGATCGGGATGCGCGTGCCCACGTTGAGCGTGGCCTCGGCGTTGTTGCGCACCACTACCGATGGGGTCTGCAGCAGCTTGAGGTCGGTGACTTCGTCCAGCGCGGTGATCACCGCCGCGGCATTCTTGCCGAGGAACGTCCAACCCAGCCCGGCTGACCCGACCACGCCGGAAACGTCACCCCAGATCCTGCGCCCGACGGCGCTCGCCAAGCCGGCGCCACCGCTCGCCACCGGGTCGGAAACCGCGTTCTCGAAGTACCAGTTAACGCCGTAGCTGAGGTCGCCGGTCAGCGAAACCTCCACCACCTGCGCCTCGATCTGCACCTGCATCGGCATCACGTCCAGGCGCTCGATCACCTCGAGGATGGAACGCCATGCCGCCGGGTTGGCGCGCACCAGCAGCGAATTGGTTTCGTCCACCGCCGACACGCCCACGCGACTGCCTTCGACGTCCAGCGTGACCGAGCCATTGCCGCCGCCACTGCGCGGGCTCAACGCCATGCCTTCGCCGAGGCCGCCACCGCTGCCGCCGCTGCTGCCCTCGCCTGACATCTGCGCAACGCTGCCACCCTCGCTGTCTTTCAGTTCCACCGATTGCAGGCCGGGCATCAGCGACGGCGCACCGCCGCTGCTTCCGCCGCCGCCACTGGTGCTACCGAACACCTCGGCCAGGCGGTCGGCCAGATCCTTGGCCTTGATGTACTTGAGCTCGTAGGAGAACAGCTGCGACTCGCCGCCTGCGCCGTCGATGCGTTCCAGCCACGTGCGGATGTCGTCCAGGTACGCGGCCTGCGGCGTGATCACCAGCACGGCGTTGGCGCCGTCCAGCGGCATGAAGCGGAACATGCCAGCCACCGGCGTCTTGCTCTGCTCGCCGAAGACCTTTTCCAGGTCGGCCACCACCTTGGTGGCCTTGCCCGACTTCAGCGGGAACACGCCCACCGACATGCCCGACAGCCAATCAACGTCGAACACCTCGATGGTGCGCAGGTAGTTCTCCAGCTCGGCACGGGTGCCGCTCACGGTGATGACGTTGCGCGCGCCATCCACCCCAACCACCGCGTTGGAGCGGGCGTAAGGTTTGAGGATCTTCTCCATCTCGCTCGCCGAGACATAGCGCAGCGGCACGGTGCGCACCTCGAAACCGCGCGCGCTCGCGGCCGAGCCCGTGCGCGCGGCGACGTTGCCCGCCAGCGCCTGGTCGGCCGGCACGATGTTGTAGCGACCGCCGCTGTACACCATGCGGGCGTTGTTCCAGCCCAGCACCATTTCCAGCAGGTTCATCGCATCCGCCGGGCTGACCGGCTTGGGCGTGGCCAGCGTCACCGTGCCCTGCACGCCCGGCGCGATGACGTAGTTCTGGCCCAGCATGTCGCCGAGGATGGCCTTGACGACCGCATGCAGCGATTCACCTTCGAAGTTGAAGGTAGCCTGCCCGCTGCTGCCGCCAAAGTTCGGCGGCGGCGCCGACGCGGCACTGCGGTTGATGACTTGCCCGGTGCCGCGGCGGATCTGCGGCTGCGGGCCGGCGTCGCTGGTCGCCAACGGCTCGCTCTTGACGCCGCCGCCCACGGCGGCGGTCGAACCGGCCGTGCCCGCGCTGCGCTGCAACGATGCCGGATCGGCATCGCGACGCACATTGGCCTGCGGCACCGTCGCGCACGAGGTCGCGAATGCCACGCTGCAGCCGAGCCACAGGGCCCGAGTGAGCGGTGATGCCATCAACGGGGCGGCGGTGGAAGCCTGGCCGGTGCGCGCGTGCTGGTTCTTGGAAGATGTCATGACATGCACTCTAGGGTTACTTGGCCGGCGGTTGCGCCTGGGCGGCTTCGCGGCGCAACTGCTCGCGACGTGCCTGGATGCGTTTGCGGATGGCCTCCATCTGGGCTTCCGGCGTGACGGGAGCCTGGGCATTGGCAGCAGCGGGGCGGGACGGGGCCGGCGTGCCGGGGCTCGGATCGACCACGGCCGGCCCCTGCGGACCCGGGCGTTCGCTAGCCTCGGCAGCGGCAGTGGCCGCCTGGACGGCTTGCGCTGCGGGTGCCGGTGCCGTACCCGCGGCGCTGGCGGACGGCGTGGGCCGTTCGCCACCCGCGCCATCGAACACGCGTAGCTCCAGCGTCTTCTGGCCCTCGGGCCCTTCGAACACCGCACTGCGTGCATTGAGCGACACCAGGCGCCACGCCGGCTGCGGCTCGGGCGCATCGCCCAGCTTCACCCGCAGCGACTGGCTGCCATCGGGTGGCTGCAGGATTGCCAGCTGCAGGTTCGGCGTGATCATCACGCTGGTCAGCACGTAATCGAATGCGGTCGCGGCGTTGGCATCGCCCGCGCCCTGCAGGAAGAACGGCTTGGGGCGGCGGTCGGTGGCGAACAGCGGCCTTTGCCCGATCTCGCTGTACTGCCCCAGCGGGCCGATACGGCTGGGTTGCGCGTTGCGCAGTGGCGGCAGGGGTTTGGCCAAGGCGGCATCGTCGGGCAGCGTGGGCATACGCTCGCCCATGCCGGCCAACGCCAGCGCCCACGCCAGCGCGCCCCAGCCGGCGGCACCGACCAGCAACCACGTCCACGGGCGGGCGGTATCAACGCGCACGCGACACCTCCACGGACGGCGGCAGGTAGCCGTACAGGTCGAAGGAGACGTCCAGGCCGCCTTCGCCGGGGTTGCGCACGCCCGGCGCGAAATACATGCGTTGGGCGAGTACGTTGAGGTTGTTCACGAACAACCGCGGCGTGCCGCTTTCCAGCGAGTGCAGCACCTGCGCCAACTCCGGGTTGCCACAGCGCAGGCGCACCTGCACCACCACCCGGTTGAAGCGCTCGCGCGTGGCCTGCCCGGTCAGCGGCGAGCGATTGGTGATGGCGCAACTGCGGTTGCCGGGGCTGGCTTCAGCCACCACCCGCTCCAGTTGCTGGATCAGTCCGGCGGTGGCCAGTTCGGCGTTGGCTTCCGGCAGGAAGCCCGGCATGGCCGACTGGCGCCGGGTGACTTCGGCCAGACGCCGCGCCACTTCAGGCGCCTGCTTCAGCTCGGCCAGGATGCGCTGTTCGCGCTCCTGCAGCGCGGCGATGCGCTCGTTGAGCTGCAGCATCGGCGCGGTCCACCACGGATGTACGAACAACGCGTAGACGACCAGCAGCACGGCCAGCAGCAGGCCGAGCGCGAGCCAGCGGTCACGGTCAGTGGAAGGTACGGGCGTTGCCACGCGCGGTCTCCTTGCCTGCCGGCGCCTTCGGCCCGATCTCTGCGCTGAGGGTGAAGCGGTCGCGGCCGGACGAGGGGTCCGGTTGCAGCGCGCCGGTCAGCGCCGGCGAGCGCCACAACGGCGAGCCCTGCAGCCGGCCGATCAAGGCCGGGGCCTCGTTGCTCAGGCCAATCAGGGTCAGCCGCTCCTCTTCGATCGCCAGTTTTTCCAGATAGGTGCCGTCGGGCAGGCGGCGGGCCAGTTCGTCGATCACCTCAACCGCGGCGGGCCGCGCTCGGCGGGCGTTGTCGAGGAAGGCCTGGCCCTCGATCAGCGACACCAGTTGCTGGCGTTGCGCGGCGGCGCGGCGCGCGGGCGCGGCGTCACGTTCCAGGCGTTGCTCCAGCGCATCCGCCGCTTGGGTGCGGTTGTCGAGCACCTGCCACAGCGCCAACGCCACGCCGACCACCGCGAATGCGGCCAGGCCCCAGTTCCATACCCGCCACGGATCCGGGCGGCGATGCCGGCGCTCGGGCGGGAGCAGGTTGATGCCGAGCGGCACGCCGTCGGCACCCGCCACGTCCACGCCGCCCAAGGTGCCGGCGAGTGGGCCGATCTGGCCGAGCTGCGCCTCCATGGCCTGGCGCGGCACCGCGACCAGTTCCGCGTCGAGTTGCGCGGCGCGGCGGCGCAGCACGCGCACGTCGTACACCACCGCGTCGGCAGTGAACGGGGTCTGGCGGTCGATCTCGAAGCCGACCACATCGCGCAGGCGGTCGGCGGCGGCCGCGGGCAAGGTCATTTCACGCCGCAGCGCCACCGCAGCCGGCAGCAGCAGCGCGCGCGGCAATTCCGCGGCACGCGCCGACAGCACGCGGGCCAACGGGTCGGCCATGCCGTCATCGGCGAGCGCGGGCAGGCGCGCCAGATCGCGAAGCTCAGCCCCCTGCTGCAGGCGCAACTGCACCCCGTCGGCGCCCGGCTGCAACAGCAGGCGGCCTGCGCCAAGCCCCAGCACGCGACGCCAACCTTCGGGCAGCCACGTGGCCAACGAGGTGCCCCACCATGCCAGGAAACCGCCAGCGCCCGCAGGCATCAGCGTTCCGGCACGTCCCAGTCGGTCACGCAACCGATTCATCGCGGCGAAGCTCCTTCCTCCCATCGCAACACGGTGTAGGCCATGCCTGGCACCGCGTTGCCTCCCACGCGCACGACGGCCCGCAACACCGACTCGCGGCCGTCCGGCAGCCGCGCACGGCTCTCAATACTATACGTGCCACTCCCGCTGGCCACGAGCCGCCCAGCCTCCGTCGGGTCGAGATTCCCCGCGACCGGAGCCGTACGGGCCGCAACCATGGCTTCCCCGTCCTGCCCCATCGCATCCAGCACCACTGCCGGAGCGAACGCGGGATCCGGAGCCGCTCGGCCACTGTGGACGGTGATGTAAGGCTCCACCTTGGCGTACAGGGCGGGGGTCATGCCCAGCACCTGCTCCAGTTCGGCCACGCTCTCCATCTCCGCGTCCTTGGCGCCATAAGGCAAGCCAGCAGCGGCGTAATCCGGGTCTTCAGCGCCACCGGAAGGCTGGGTGAGCAGGTCGGGGTCGCGCCAATCGATGACGGCCGCGGCCAGTCGCGTGGCGCGCTCGCCCGGCTCGCCAACGGCGCGGAACAGTTCGGTCAGCAGGGTGAGGTCGGACTGGTTGAGGTCAATCTTGCCGTTCTCATCCAGCAGGGTGACGGTGAGCTGCGCGCCACCGTAGCTCCAGGGCTGTGACCGGCCATCCGGGGCCCAGCGGCGGCGGGGGTCGGGGTCGTCGACGCGGGTGAGCGCGTAGTCCAGGCCGGCCCGCACGATGGCATTCGCGGCCACGCCACGCACCTGCACCTGGCCCTGCATCGACTCCACGCGCGCAGTCAGCGCGAAGCCGCCGATCAGGCCGGCGAGCAGCAGGAGCAACCACAGCACCAGCAGCAGGGCCGCGCCCCGGGCAGGAGTTCGTCGCGGCGGGTGGCGCGTGGTCATCGGGCCGCCGCCTCCGCTTCACCGACTGCGGGCGAGGCCACGCTGGTGGCCATCGGCAGTGCGACCACCATCGGCGGCCAGGCGCGGTCGTCGGCGTCAATCAGCGTGACCTCCACCAGCAGTGGCAGCTGCGCCACGGCCGTCCAGCGGTCCTGCCATTCGCCCAACCCGCCGCTTTGCCCCAGCCCGCGGTAGCGGAACTTGGCCTCGCGCAGGCCTTCGACCAGCATCTCGGGCGGGCGCGGCGGGTCTTCGGCGAAGGCTTGGCCGGCCAACACCAGTTGCAGGTCCAGGCTCAGCGCTGGCTCGCCGTCCACGTCGGTCACGGCCAGGTCGTGCAGGTAGGGTCCGCCGCGGCCGAGGTAATCGGGCAGGTCGGCGACAAACCGCAGCCGGTCGGGTTCACCGACGAAGCGCAGCGGTTCGCCGGTGTTCTCGGTGGTGCCGAACGCCACCGGTCGCGCAGCAGCCAGGCGCTTGCGCAGGAAGCCGGCCACAGCACGTTCGCGTTCGCTATGCCCGGCCAGGCTTTCGCCACGGCCGGCGGTGCGAACAGCGGCGCTGAGCGTGGCGAACGCCAACGCCAACGCGGTGGCCAGCAGCACGGTGGCCAGCAGCACTTCGATCAGGGTGAAGCCGCGCGCCTTCATGGTGTGTCCTCGCCGGTGTCGGTGGCCAGGCGCAGGCTGCGCACGGACAGGCGCTGACCGGGACGGCCGTCGCCCCATTCCACGTCCAGTTCCACTTCCAGCAAACGAGGGCCCTGCGCGGACACAGGCGCGACGGGCGCGGCCGCGACCTCCTCGCGCCAGGGTTGAACACTGAGCCGCCACCGGTAGGTACCGTCCTCGAAATCGCCGTCGCGCTGCTGCGGTCGCAGCGGCGCATCCATGTCCAGTTCGTCCAGCAGCGACTGCGCGTGCAGCGCCGCCCGTCCGCCGTCGGCGGCGACGCGGACCTGGCGCGTGGCACCGGAGAGCGTGCCCAGCAACAGGGTCAATCCCAGGGCGAGCAGGGCAAACGCGACGATCACTTCGATCAACGTGTAGCCGCGCTGGCGCGTGGCGCGGAGTGCTGTCTGCCAGGCCGCGCCACGCCGGCACGCACAGCGGCCATCACGCGTTGCCACTTCCTGCCAGTGGCTGTTCACGGCGTGGCCTCCACGCGCTTCAGGCGCACTTCGCCGGTCATCCACGCCACGTCGATGCGCCAGGCCGCGCGGTCGTCGCTGAGCTCAATGCGCCCACCGGTGGCGGCGCCGTCGTTGAAGAACTGGATGGCGCCCTCCCCTTCGGTGGGCTGCACTTCGCGCGCGCCGATGAAGCGCACGCCCAACGCGGCCGGAATCTCACCGCTGCGATTGTTGGGTGCCTGCCAGCGATGGCCCTGCGGGTCGATCACGAAACGCTGCGGTTGTCCGGTGGACAGTGCGAGGGTGCGCGTGTAGCGCAGTTGCGCCGCGATCTGCTTGGCGTTGGAGCGCAGCTGCATGCCGCGCCAGCCACCGCCCAGCGTGGCGGCCGCCAGCACGGAGATGCCGGCAATCAGCGCGATCACCAGCAGCATCTCCAGCAATGACACGCCCCGCTGTGCGCGCTTCATCCGCTCGGCTCCCACCGCTGCGTTCCATCGTGCCGCGCAGTCACGCGTGGGCGCGGCCCGGCTTATTCGTACTTGATGTCGGTGTCGTAGCTGCTGCCGCCGACCTTGCCGTCCTTTCCGAGGATTACCAGGTCGAAGTCACGGCCATCACCCGGTGCGCGGTATTCGATGGCGTGGCCCCACGGGTCCTTGAGCTCGCTGTCCTTTGCGTAAGGCCCCAGCCAGCCGGCCGCGTCGCCGGGCTGGGTGACCAGTTCGTCCAGCGTGTTGGGCAGGCGGCCGGTGTCCATCTGGAACGACTCGACCTTCTGTGCCAGCGTCGCCACCTGCGACTTGGCCAGGTTGGCCTTGGCGCGGTCAGCGCCGCCCAGCACACGGCTGCCGACGAAGGTCAGCACGGCGCCGATCAGCACGATCACGATGATGATCTCGATCAGGCTCATGCCGCGCTGCGCGGCGGCGGTCGGGGATCGGGTCAGGGAGCGGGTGTTTCGCATTGCATCCTTCCGTAACAGATGAGTCCAGATTCAACGAGCATCGCACGCCAGCTCCCCACCGGCGAGAGGTGGCGCCGTTCAGCCAATGGCGTTGGTCAGGTCGTACAGCGGCGTGAGCACTGCCAGCACCACCACCGCCACCACACCGGCCAGTACCACGGTCACCACCGGCACCAGCGCGGCCAGCATGCGGTCCAGCGACAGCGCGGTTTCCTGCTCGAAGGTTTCGGCGGTCTTGACCAACATGGTGTCCAGAGCGCCCGACTCCTCGCCCACCTGGATCATCTGCAGGGCCAGCCGCGGGAAGCGCTTGCCCTTGCCCAGCGCGGTCGACAGCGCGACGCCGTTCTTGACCTCGTCGGCGGCGGCCTCGACATCGGCGGCCAGCACGCGGTTGCCCATGATGTTGCGGCCGATGCCCAGCGCCGCCATCAGCGGCACGCCGTTGCGCACCAGCGTGCCCAGGGTGCGCGCCAGCCGCGCGGTCTCCACCTTGGCCACCAGCGCGCCGGCGAAGCGGCGGCGCAGCAGCCAGGCGTCCAGGGCCGCGCGGAAGTCGGGATCGCGGCGCTTGCGGTCGAACCACCACAACGCCAGCGCGGGCACCGCGATCAGCACGATCCACCAGTCGCGCACGAACAGGCCGACGCCAAGCACGATCTTGGTGAACAGCGGCAACTCGGCGTCGAGGCTTTCGTACATTTGCGCGAACTGCGGCACCACGTAACCCAGCAGGAACAGCAGGCTCAGGCCCACCATCACCAGCAGGATGGCCGGGTAGATCAGCGCGTTGATGACGCGCCCCTGCAGCGCGCGACTGCGCTCCAGATAGTCGGCCAGCCGCGCCAGCGTTTCGTGCAGGCTGCCACCGGCCTCGCCGGCGCGGACCATGTTCACGTACAGGCGCGAGAACGTGCCGTGTTGGCGCTCCAGTGCGGTGGACAGCGAGGTGCCGCCGCGCACCGCATCGCGCACGTCGGCGATGGTGCGCTTGGCGGTCTCGTCCTCTGGCAGTTCCAGCAGGATCGACAATGCGCGGTCCAACGGCTGGCCCGCGCCGAGCAGCGTCGCCAGTTGCTGGGTGAACTGCACCAGGCGCGCCCCGGCGAAGGCCTTGGGCTTGAACAACCCGACCCAGAACGGCGCACCGCCACCTTCGCTGGCCAGCCGCGCCTCCACCGGCAGATGCCCCTGCTCCTGCAGGCGCAGCACCACCTCGGCGTTGCTCGCGGCTTCCATCTGCCCGTCGAGCATCTCGCCGCGTGCGTTCAGCGCCTTGTAGCGGAACAGCGCCATGGGGTCAGGCGTCCTCGGTCACGCGCAACACTTCCTCGATGGTGGTCTGCCCCGCCATCGCCTTGATGATGCCGTCCTCGTACATGGTGCGCATGCCGTGCTGGCGCGCGATCTGTTCGACCTCGCCCATGCCGGCGTGGCGCATCACCGCGCGACGCAACTCATCGTTCATCACCAGGAATTCCATGATGGTGGTGCGGCCGAGGTAACCGGTGGGCGCCAGCACCGAACCGCGCGGGTGGTACAGGAAGATCTCGCCCTCGGGCTGGTAGCGGCGCAGGTTGAACTTCTCGATTTCTTCGGGCGAGGCCGGGTACTTCTCCGCATGCGTCGGCTCCAGCCGGCGCACCAGGCGCTGGGCGAGGATGCCGTTGATGGTGGAGGTCAGCAGGTAGTCCTCCACGCCCATGTCCAGCAGGCGGGTGATGCCGCCGGCGGCATTGTTGGTGTGCAGCGTGCTCAGCACCAGGTGGCCGGTGAGCGCCGACTGGATGGCGATGCGGCACGTTTCCAGGTCGCGCATTTCGCCGATCATGATGATGTCGGGGTCCTGGCGGACGATGCTGCGCAGCGCATGGGCGAAGTCCAGCCCGATCTGCGGCTTGGCCTGGATCTGGTTGATGCCTTCCAACTGGTATTCGATCGGGTCCTCGACGGTGATGATCTTCACGTCGGGGGTGTTGAGCTTGCTCAGCGCGGTGTACAGCGTGGTGGTCTTGCCCGAGCCGGTGGGGCCGGTGACCAGCAGGATGCCGTGCGGCTGGTCCAGCACCTTCTGGAACTGCGGCAGGAAGGCATCGGTGAAGCCCAGCCGCTTGAAGTCGAAGACCACGGTCTCGCGGTCGAGCAGGCGCATCACCACGCTCTCGCCGTGCGCGGTGGGCACGGTGCTCACGCGCAGGTCCAGTTCCTTGCCCTGCACGCGCAGCATGATGCGGCCATCCTGCGGCAGGCGACGCTCGGCGATGTTGAGCTTGGCCATGATCTTGATGCGGCTGATCACGGCGGCGGTGAGGTTGACCGGCGGGCTTTCGCCGTCGATCAGCACGCCATCGACACGGTAGCGCACCTTCAGCCGGTTCTCGAACGGCTCGATGTGGATGTCGGACGCGCGCAGCTCCACCGCTCGCTGGATGATCAGGTTGACCAGGCGGATGACCGGCGCTTCGGACGCGAGGTCGCGCAGGTGCTCGACGTCCTCCAGGTCGCCACCGCCCTCGCCTTCGGCGGTCTCGACGATGGCACCCATGGCGCTGCGGCCCTGGCCGTGCCAGCGCTCGACCAGGTCGTCGATCTCCGAGCGCAGCGCCACGTGCGGACGCACCTCGCGGCCGGTGGCCAAGCGCACGGCGTCGAGGATGTAGGCGTCCTGCGGATCGGCGACGAGCACATCGACGGTGGTGTCGGTCTCGGCCACCGGGCACACGTGGAACTGCTTCATGAACTTGGCGGTGAGCGCACTGCCTTCGGGCGGCAGCTCGGGCAACTCCTTGGCGCTGACCAGGGGCAGGTCGAGCACCTCGGCCACCGTTTCCGCGTGGTCGCGCTCGGAGACCAGGCCCAGACGCGCAAGCAGGGCCAGCAACTGGCCGCCGGCTTCCTCCTGCAGACGCCGGGCACGGCCGAGGTCGGCTTCCTTGAGCCGACCCTTGGCCAGCAAAGCCTCGACGATGCGCGCTTCCACCCCACCCTCGGCGGGCTGGACCGATTCTGCTTCCGTGACCAGCGCGTTCACACCACCTCCGGCAAACCGTGGGGCCTGACTTTAGCAGGTCACGTACTGGCCACGGACAAGAGGCCACGGCTTTCAGTGGCGGCGAGGCGGGCGCGGACCCGCTCCGGCCTTGCGGCCCGTGATCGCACGGGCCGCGGGGCGTGCCTCAGCCCACGTGCACCCGCGCGTTGCGGAACATCCGCAGCCACGGCGAATCAACACCCCAGTCCTTCGGCGCCCAGCTCAGGTTGGCGCTGCGCGGCGTGCGCTCGGGGTGCGGCATCATGATCGTGACGCGGCCGTCGATGGTGGACAGGCCCGCGATGGCATCGGCGGAACCGTTCGGGTTGAGCGGGTACTGCGTCGCCACCGCGCCGTTGCCGTCGATGTAGCGCAGCGCCACGTTGGCGGCTGCGCGGTCGATGGCGCCGTCGAACTCGGCGCGGCCCTCGCCGTGCGAGACCACGATCGGCAGGCGCGAGCCGCCCATGCCGCGCAGGAACAGCGACGGCGACTCCATCACCTCCACCAGCGACAGGCGGCCTTCGAACTGCTCGCCACGGTTGCGCAGGAACACCGGCCAGTGTTCGGCGCCCGGAATGATGGGCTTGAGCTGGCTCAGCATCTGGCAGCCGTTGCACACGCCCAGCGCGAAGGTGTCGGGGCGGGCGAAGAACGTGGCGAAGGCGTCGCGCAGCGCGCTGCGCTCGAGGATGCTGGTGGCCCAGCCGCGGCCCGCGCCCAGCACGTCGCCGTAGCTGAAGCCACCGCACGCGGCGAAACCAATGAAGTCGGCCAGCTGCACGCGACCGGTAATCAGGTCGCTCATGTGCACGTCGAAGGCCTCAAAACCGGCGCGGTCGAACGCCGACGCCATCTCGACCTGGCTGTTGACGCCCTGCTCGCGCAGGATCGCCACCTTGGGCTTCACGCCGGTGTTGATGAACGGCGCGGCGATGTCGTCCTGCGCGTCGAAACCCAATTTCGGCTTCAAGCCCGGCGCGTTGAAGTCGCGCGCGATGGCGCGCTCCTCGTCGGCGCATTCGGGATTGTCGCGCAGCTTCTGCAGCGCGTGGCTGGTGGCCCACCAGGCATCGAACAGCTCATCCCACCGCCATTCGGCCAGCGTGCCGCCGTCCTGGATGACGCGCACGACCGGTGCGCCGGTCGGCTTGGCGATACGCTGCGCGCAGTCGATCAGGCCGTGGCGCGCGACCAGGTCGGCGAACGCGGCACGGTCCTCGTTGGCGATCTGCACCACCGCGCCCAGTTCCTCGTTGAACAGGGTGCGGAACGGATCCTCGCCCCAGCCATCGAGGCTGATGTCCAGGCCACGGCGCGAGCAGAACGCCATTTCGGCCAGCGCGGCGAAGGCGCCGCCGTCGGAACGGTCGTGGTAGGCCAGCAGCAGGCCGGCCTCGCGCGCGTCGCGGATCAGCTCGAAGAAATCGCGCAGGCGCTGCGGATCGTCCAGATCCGGCACGCCGAGATCGCCGCGTTCCTCGCCCTGGCCGGCGAAGGCCGGCAGCGCGCCGTTGCCCTCGGCGGCGTCAGGATGGCACTGGGCCAGCACCGAACCGCCGAGGCGCTGCTTGCCGGCGCCCAGGCCGATCAGCCACAGCTCGGACTCGTCCTCGCGCGAGAGCAGCGGGGTCAGCTGCTGGCGCACATCGACCACCGGCGCGAACGCGCTGACGATCAGCGACACCGGCGACACCGACTTGTTGGCCACGCCCTCGGCATGCCACTGCGCCTGCATCGACAGCGAGTCCTTGCCCACCGGGATGCTCAGTTCCAGCTCGGGGCACAGCTCCATGCCCACGGCCTTCACCGCGTCGAACAGCAGCGCGTCCTCGCCCGGGTGGCCGGCAGCGGCCATCCAGTTGGCGGACAGTTTGATGCGGTTGAGCGATTCCACCGGTGCGGCGCACAGGTTGGTGATCGCCTCGCCCACGGCCATGCGCGCGGCGGCGGCGGCATCCAGCAGCGCCAGCGGGGTGCGCTCGCCGATGGCCATCGCCTCGCCGACGAAGCCTTCAAAACCGGTGAAGGTGATCGCGCAGTCGGCCACCGGCAACTGCCACGGGCCGACCATCTGGTCGCGCGCGGTCAGGCCGCCGACGCTGCGGTCGCCGATGGTGACGAGGAAGTTCTTGGACGCGACGGTGGGGTGCGCGAGCACGCGCAGCGCGGCGTCGCGCAGGTCCAGGCCCGCCCATTGCAGCGCGGGCCACGGCGCGGGCGCCGGGTGTGCGGTGTCGCGGTGCATCTTCGGCGGCTTGCCAAACAGCACGTCCATGGGGATGTCGATCGGCCAGTCGTGGCCGGGCTCGCGCGCGTTGGCGACGGTGGCGCCGTAGCCGACCACCAGGTGCTCCTCGGCAGTCGCATGGCCCACGACCGCGAAGGGGCAGCGCTCGCGCTCGCAGATCGCGGTGAACTCGGCGATGCGGTCCACTGGCACGCCGAGCACGTAACGCTCCTGCGATTCGTTGCACCACAGCTGCATCGGCGACAGCGATGGGTCGTCCTTCGGCACCTTGCCCAGGTCGATCACGCCGCCCAGGTCGGAGTCGTGCAGCAGCTCGGGGATGGCGTTGGACAGGCCACCCGCGCCCACGTCGTGCGCGGTGGCGACCGGGTTGTTGGCGCCCATCGCCACGCAGCGGTCGATGACCTCCTGGCAGCGGCGCTCCATCTCCGGGTTGTCGCGCTGCACGCTGGCGAAATCCAGGTCCTCAGCACTCTCGCCGGAAGCCACAGAACTGGCGGCGCCGCCGCCCAGGCCGATCAGCATCGCCGGGCCACCGAGCACCACCACGGCATCGCCGGGCTGCAGGCCAAGCTTGGTCACCTGCACGCGGTCGATGGCGCCGAGGCCGCCGGCCAGCATGATCGGCTTGTCGTAGGCGCGCGCATGGGCGCCCTCGTCCAGCTCGAAGCTGCGGAAGTAGCCGGTCAGGTTGGGACGACCGAATTCGTTGTTGAACGCCGCGCCACCGATCGGGCCGTCGAGCATGATCTCCAGCGCCGGCGCCATGCGCGGGTTGAGCGCGCGCTCGCGCTCCCACGGCTGCGGCAGCCCCGGGATGCGCAGGTGCGAGACGCTGAAGCCGGTCAGGCCGGCCTTCGGCTTGCCGCCGCGGCCGGTGGCGCCCTCGTCGCGGATCTCGCCACCGTTGCCGGTGGAGGCACCGGGGAACGGGGCAATGGCGGTCGGGTGGTTGTGGGTTTCGACCTTGATGCAGAACGCCGATTCGATCTCAGCCTCGCTGCGGTACGCGCCGGTCAGCGGATCCGGACGGAAACGGCGGCTGGCGTAGCCCTCCACCACCGCGGCGTTGTCGGCATAGGCGGACAGTGTGTGCTCGGGAGCGTGGGCGTGGGTGTTCTTGATCATCTTGAACAGCGACTGCGGCTGCTCACGCCCATCGACGGTCCACGACGCATTGAAGATCTTGTGCCGGCAGTGCTCGGAATTGGCCTGCGCGAACATCATCAGCTCGACGTCGGCCGGATCGCGGCCCAGCGCGGCGTAGCGCTCACGCAAGTAGGCGATCTCGTCATCGGCCAGTGCCAGGCCGAGGCGCACGTTGGCGGCTTCCAGTTGGTCCAGCGGGATGCGCTCGACGTCGCCACGCGCAGGCACCGCGAACAGGCCTTCGCCGGCCTCGCGGGTGTCCAGCACCGACTGGGTCATCGGGTCGTGCAGCACCTTGGCCAATGCGGCCTGGGCGGCGGCATCGGCCGGCCAGCCGGCCAGGTCGTAGCGGATGCCACGCTCCACGCGGTGCACCGGCTGTCCGGCACCGCGCAGCAACTCGGTGGCCTTGCTGGCCCACGGCGACAGCGTGCCCAAGCGCGGTGTGACGTAACGGGAGACGGCCCCGGCCTCACGCGGCGCGGCCGCGCTGCTGGCCTGCAGGATGCGGTCGAGCGCGGCGGCATCCGGGGTCTGGCCCGGATCGGCATCGACCCAGTACACCCACCACGCGCCCAGCAGGCGCAGGTCGGCATGGATGGCTTGGAGGCGGGCTTGCAGGCGTTCGCGGCGGAACGAAGACAGGGCGGGTACGCCCTCGAGGACGATCATGTCCGGGGAACCGTGCTACGTCGGGCCCGCCATTGTAACCGAGGCCTCACGATGGCGTTGCCCGGCCGGGCGGCGGGGTACGACAGGCCGCTGGGGGGCGGCGCGAAGCCGGACTTCCGGGGCCGCAAACGCAGACCGCCGCCCGAAGGCGGCGGTGCGGGCCCTCACCCAGGGGTGGCTTCAGCCGGCCCGGGTACCGAGGCATGGCCCGGATCAGGCTCCCGTGGCGGGCTTCACCGGGTCCGAGGGCGTCGCTGCGGCCGGAGCGGCGGCGGCCGGCTTGGCCCCTTCGCCCGCCAAGCGGTCCAGGGTGGCGCGCAGCTGGGCCGGCGGCAGGTAGCCGCCCACCTGGGTGCCATCCTTGGTCAGGATCATCGGCGTGCCGGTCAGCCCGGCGCGCTGGCCCACGTCGTACTGCATGGTGACGGTGTTCTTGCAGTCGACCATCTTCAGCGCCTTGTCGCTCTTGGCGTCGGTCAGGGCCTTCTTGCGGTCCGCCGCGCACCACACCGACACCATCTTCTTGTGGTCCTCGCTGCCGATGCCCATGCGCGGGAAGGCCAGGTACTCAATCGCGATGCCCTGGCGGTTGTACTCGGCGATCTCGCTGTGCAGCTTGCGGCAGTAACCGCACTCCACGTCGGTGAAGACGGTGACGGTGTACTTGGGGTTCGGCGGCGCGAACACGATGCGCTCGCTGGCCGGGATGGTCTTCAGCAGGTCCACGCGCATGCCGGACAGGGCCACTTCGCTCAGGTTCTTCTTGGCGCCCACGTCGAACAGCGCGCCGCCCGAGCCGGGCAGGAACAGGTACTTGCCGTCGTCGCTGATGTAAACGACCTGACCACCGACGATGGCCTCGCGGAAACCGGGCACTGGCGCCGCGGCGACCTTTTCCACGGTGACCTGCGGGTTGAGCTGGCGGATGGCGTCCACCGCGCGCGCTTCCGGCGTGCCGGCGATCGGCTTGGCCGCGGTGACGGCATTGGCGCTGGCGGCCTGGGCGCCGGGCGCCTGGGCGGACTGCGGAGCCTGCTGGGCGCAGGCGGAGAGGCTGATCGCGCCGAGCGCGGCGATGAGGATGCGCTTCATGAAGGGGGTTCTTCCCTGGAGGTTCGAGTAGTTCGACCGCGGCGACGGGCCTAGGTTCCGCGGGATTGTTGCACGACCAACGGCAAAGCCGTCGCCAACAGGACCGGGCGGCATGGAAACCGCGATGTGCGGCACTGTCCGCTCAGCCTCGCGGGTGGTGGCGCGCGTGCAACTGCTTGAGTTGCTCGCGCGCGACCAGGGTGTAGATCTGCGTGGTTGACAACGAGGCGTGCCCCAGCAGCATCTGCAGCGCGCGCAAATCGGCGCCGCGGTTCAGCAGATGGGTGGCGAAGCTGTGGCGCAGCCCATGCGGGCTGATCCGGCGGGGATCGATGCCCGCCGCGGCGGCGTGGCGCTTGACCAAGTGCCAGAACTGCTGGCGCGTCGGCGCCTCGCCACTCGCTTCGAGGAACAGCGGCGCCAGCGCACGCTTGCCGGCCAGTTGCGGGCGCGCGGCGGCCAGGTAGCGCTCCAGCCAGTGCTGGGCCTCTTCGCCCAACGGCACCAGTCGTTCCTTGCTGCCCTTGCCGGTGACCCGCAGCGCACCCTGGCGCAGGTTCACGGCGGTGGCCGGCAGGTTCACGAGTTCGCTGACGCGCAGGCCAGCGGCGTACATCAGCTCCAGCATCGCCCGGTCGCGCAGGCCGAGTGGCGTGGTGGTGTCGGGTGCGGCCAGCAGTGCATCGATCTCGCTTTCGGCCAACGCCTTGGGCAGCAATCGCGGCAGTCGCGGCGGCTCCAGCAGCCCGGTCGGATCATCGTTGCGCTCGCCACGGCGCACCAGCCACGCGTACAGCGCACGCAATGCCGACAGCAGGCGCGCGTTGCTGCGCGGCGAGTAGCCCTCGCGCGTGCGCCACGCCAGGTAATCGAACAGCACCGCACGGTCAGCGGCGGCCACGCCACCCGCTTGCCCCTCGCGCCAGCGGGCCAGCCCTTCCAGGTCGCGACGGTAACTGTCGAGGGTCTGCCGCGAGAGGCCATTCTCCGCCCACAGGGCTTCGAGGAAGCGGCTGATCAGGGACTGGTCCGCGTCCGGCACGGGGGGCAACGCCATCACCCGCTGGCGGCGTTCGGCAGGTGTGCGCGACGTCATGGTCGCAGCTTAGCGACTATCCTTGTGCGATGACATCGCACCCCGACACACCGCGCGCGCTCATCGGCTGGCGCCTGCTGGCCCTGCTCTACGACTTCTTTCCCGCACTGGCCCTGTGGATGGCGGCCGGGGCCGTGTTCACGGTGGGATACCAGCTCGCCGGGCATGGCTCGCGCGAAGTCATCGCCCCTTTCAGCGCGCTGCAGTGGTTGTTGTGGCTGGTGTGCTGGCTGTTGACCGGCGCGTATGCCATTGCCAGCTGGCGTCGCGGTGGGCAGACGCTGGGCATGCGGCCCTGGCGGCTTCACGTCATCGGTCCGGATGGCGGCCCCGCACCGCTGCCCGCGCTGCGCGTGCGCTACGCGGTGGGCACGGTGTCGGTGCTGGCAGCGGGCCTGGGCTTCTGGTGGGCGTGGTTCGACCGTGACCGCCTTACCTGGCATGACCGCGTCAGCGGCACGCGCCTGGTACGCCGCCCCAAGCCGACCTGATCCGGGGCGAAAGACTCAGCCCGACCGGCGTCGGAACAGCATCACCGACACGGCCACCATGATCACGGTCGGCAGCAGATAGGCGACGCGGAAGTCGAACTTGTACACCTGCGCCAGACGCACGAACTGGGTCTGCAACAGCCAGAAGCCCAAGGCGAACACGATGCCGATGAACAAGCGCTTGCCCAGCCCGCCACTGCGCAGGCTGCCGAAGGCGAACGGGATCGCCGCCAGGCACAAGGCCAGCGCATTCAACGCGTAGAACCAGCGCCCCCAGTAGATTTCCTGGAAGTCACCGGCATCCAGCCCGTTACGCAGGCGGTAGTCGATGGCGTCCTTCAGCTCGGGCGATGGCATGTAGCGTGGCTTGGCCATGCCTGCGGTGAGCGCGGTGGTGTCCAGCTCGGAGTCCCAACGCTCCTCGGCCACCTGCCGGCGTGCCACCGAGCGCTCGGCGAAGGTGGTCCGGGTCACGTCGCGCAACAGCCAGCCGCCGGGGCGGTGCTCGGCCACCTTGGCCACCGCCATGGACTTCAGCCGGCCGTCGGGCTCGAATTCGTACAGGCTGACGTCGCGCAGCTCCAGCCAGCGGTCGTCGCCGTTGTCGCGCTCGTCGCCATCGACGGCGTTGAGGATGACCTCGCCTTCACGCGCCCACAGGCCCGAATAACGCGCCACGATCAGGTCGTTGGATTTGGCCGAGGCCTTGAGCGCATCGGCCTGGCGCTGACCCCACGGCGCCAGCGTCTCGCCGTTCACCACCATCGCCAGGGTCAGCACCGCGAGCGCGCCCGCCACGGTCAGGCTGAGACGCCGGCGCGACAGGCCCACCGCGCGCAGCGCGGTCAGCTCGGAGGTGGCCGCCAGCTGGCCCAGCGCCATCAGCGCACCGATCACGGCCGCGGTCGGGAACAGCGTGTAGGCACGGCGTGGGACGGTGTAGGCCATGTAGGCCACGGCCTTGGGAAAGTCGTAGCTGCCCTTGCCGATGTCGCTGACTTCGCTGACCAGGGCCAGCATCACATCCAGCCCCAACAGCACCGCCCAGGTCAGCAGCACCGTGCCCAGCACGATGCGGCCCAGGAACAGCTCATGGACCTTGGGAAAGGCCTTGCCGAAGACCGCCATCAGCGACGCCCCCACAAGCCACGTGGGTGGCCATCACGCACGTACATCCAGATGCCCAGCACCAGCAGGGGCAGCACCAGCCACCACATCCCGGCCGCGGGCGGCAGCTTGCCGTCCTCCAGCCAGCCGCGCGCCATCAACATCAGGCTGGTGGCCACCACGAAGCCGAGGAACCCCATCAACAGGTGCCCATAACGCGCCTGCCGCGGCGAAGTGCGCGACAGCGGCACGGCCAGCAGGGCAAACGCCAGCGCCAGCAGCGGTGGCGCCAGGCGCGCGTGCACCTGCGCATTGGCCTCGCGGCGATCATCGGCCAGCAGCGCCGGCGTCGACATCACTTCCGGATCCTTGGGATCGAACTTCCCCTGTCCCGGTGGCAGGCGCACGTCATTACTGGCGTAGCGCAGCAATCGGTAACCCAAGCCGTCATGCCGCGGGCCTTCGACCTGGAAGCCTTTTTCCAGGGTAATGAAACGCTCCCCGTCAGGGTGCACGGTCAGGCGGCCGGTGTTGGAGGTGGTGATGTCCATCCGCTCGTCGTTCTGGCGGTGGATGAAGATGCGCTGGAACTGGGTGCCATCGCCGGACATGCTGCCCACGTACACCACGCCGCCGCCGGGCAATTCAGTGAAGCGGCCAGGCTCCAGGCCTGCGATCAACAGGTTGCGGTTGGCATCGCTGATCATCTGCTTTGAGGTGCGGTGGGCCAACGGGCCCAACCACAGCGAGCACAGGGCGATGAAGGTCACCACCGGGACCACCAGCATCATCACCGGCCGAAGCAGGCGGCCGGGGCCGACACCAGCGGCGGTGATGACCGGCATTTCCGAGTCGCGATACAGCCGCCCCACGCCCAGCATCAACCCCAGCAGCAGGGCCAGCGGCAGGATGATCGGCAGGTAGTTCAGGAACTGCAGCCCGATCTGCGCCAGCAGCAGCGCCGCAGGCACCCGGCCACTGGTGATGTCGCGCAGCACGTCGGCCAGCACCGCGCCCATGCTGACGATGAGCAGCACCACCAGCACCGCGAAGGTGGACTGGGCGAGTTCGCTGAACAGGTAGCGGTCTAGCTTGGGCATCGGGCCTCGGTGGGTTGGCGGCGCCCCGGACCCTTTTTTCGGGAATCCGGCACGGTGCTTTAGACTTGGGGGTTCGTCCGGCGATGCCGGGCCCGCCAAGGGCCCCGCCCGCCGCGCATTCTGGCCTGAAACGACCGTTGGCGCCGCCGGATTGTACGGAATGGCGCATGAAACGGCCGCATGGCCTCTGCATTCTCTGGAAACTGCCGCATGACCCTCGAATTCGACCTGAACCGCGATGCACCCGCCTCCACCACCACCGATTGCCTCGTGGTGGGCGCCTTCGCCGACAACACCCTGACCCCGGCCGGCCAGGCGCTGGACGCGGCCAGCGGCGGTCGCATCCGCGCCCTGCTGGAGCGCGGCGACGCCAGCGGCAAGACCGGCAAGACCGCCCTGCTACACGACCTGCCCGGCGTCACCGCGCCGCGCGTGCTGGTGATCGGGCTGGGCGAGGCGGCGAAGTTCGGGGTGCCCCAGTACCTCAAGGCGGTCGGTGACGCGGCGCGCACGCTGAAGAGCGGTCCGGTCGCCCACGCCGTGTTCACCCTGGCTGAAGTGCCGGTGGCCGGCCGCGATGCCGCCTGGAACATCCGCCAGGCCGTGATCGCCGCCGACCACGCCTGCTACCGCTACACCGCCACCTTGGGCGAGAAGGCCAAGAAAAAGGTCGACCCGGGCCTGCGCACCTTGGCCGTCACCGGCAGCGACGAGACCGCGCTGGCGCAGGGCAAGGCCATCGCCAACGGCGTGAAGTTCGCCCGCGAGCTGGGCAACCTGCCGCCGAACATCTGCAACCCGGGCTACCTGGCCGAGCAGGCGCAGACCTTCGCCGGCAAGTTCCCGACGACCTCCTGCGAGGTGCTGGACGTGGCGCAGATGGAGGCGCTGGGCATGGGCTCGCTGCTGGCCGTGGGCCGCGGCTCGGCCAATCCGCCCAAGCTGATCGCGCTGCAGTACCGCAACGGCGGTGATGCCAAGCCCTACGTGCTGGTCGGCAAGGGCATCACCTTCGACACTGGCGGCATCAACCTCAAGACCCAGGGCGGGATCGAGGAGATGAAGTACGACATGTGCGGCGCTGCCACGGTGATGGGCACGTTTGTCGCCGCCGTGGGCATGAACCTGCCGATCAACCTGGTGGTGGTGGTGCCGGCCGTGGAGAACATGCCCGACGCCGACGCGTACCGCCCGTCCGACGTGCTGACCAGCATGTCCGGCAAGACCATCGAGGTCGGCAACACCGACGCCGAGGGCCGCCTGATCCTGTGCGACGCGCTGACCTGGTCGCAGAAGTTCGAGCCGGCCGCGCTGGTCGACGTCGCCACCCTGACCGGCGCGTGCATGGTCGCACTGGGCAAGTACGCCTCGGGCCTGATGAGCAAGCACGACGATCTGGCGGGCGAACTGCTGGCCGCCGGCGAACACGTGTTCGACCGTGCGTGGCGCCTGCCGCTGTGGGACGAGTACCAGGGCATGCTGGATTCCTCCTTCGCCGACGTTTACAACATCGGCGGCCGCTGGGCCGGCGCGATCACCGCGGGCTGCTTCCTGTCGCGTTTCACCGAAGGCCAGCGCTGGGCACACCTCGACATCGCCGGCTCGGCCAGCGACGAAGGCAAGAAGGGCATGGCCACCGGCCGCCCGGTCGGCCTGCTGAGCCAATGGCTGATCGATCGCGCCGCCTGATCGCGCCGTGACCCACGCTACCGACTGACGGACCCGCGCCCGCATGGCCAGCGCCGAGTTCTACCTGATCCAGAAGCCGCGGTTCCGCGAGGAGCCGCTGCTGCTGGTGTGCAAGCTGGCGCAGAAGGCGCATGACGCCGGCCTGTGGACGCTGGTGCTGACCCGCGATGCCACCCAGGCCGAACAATTGGACGACCTGCTGTGGTCGTTCGACGAGGACGCCTTCGTGCCACACCAGATCGCCGGCATGGCCGACGAGGGGGACGAGGAGGACGGCGACCACCTGGCGCCGGTGCTGATCGCGCCGCCGTCGATCGACACCCCGGTTCGCCCGCTGGTGATCAACCTGCGCGACAACCCGGTCGAAGGCAGCTTCGAGCGGGTGCTGGAAGTGGTGCCGGCCGACGAATCCGCGCGCGGCCCGCTGCGTGAGCGTTGGCGGCAGTACCAGGCGCGCGGCCTGGAGTTGAAGAAGTACGACATGTAGTTCCCGGTCTTCGCTGCGGCATGCGCATGCCGCGAAGACCACCGGCCCTCCCGCACTTCGCTGCGTGTCGGCCCTGCACCACCGCGACGCACGCCGTCGTGTGCGCCACCCCACCTCTTACCGCGACTGCCCCATGACCTCGCTCTCCTCCAGCTACGATCCGACCCAATTCGAATCCCGCCTGTACCAGCAGTGGGAGAGCAGCGGCGCGTTCAAGCCCAGCGGCAAGGGCGAGCCCTACACCATCCTGCTGCCGCCGCCGAACGTGACCGGCACCCTGCACATGGGCCACGCGTTCCAGCACACGCTGCAGGACGCGCTGGTGCGTTACCACCGCATGCGGGGCTACGACACGCTGTGGCAGATGGGCACCGACCACGCCGGCATCGCCACCGAGATGGTGGTGTCGCGCAACCTCGCGACCGAAGGCAAGGGCGAGACCCGCGACTCGCTGGGCCGCGAAGGCTTCATCGCCAAGGTGTGGGAGTGGAAGCAGCAGTCCGGTGACACCATCGAGCGGCAGATGCGCCGCATCGGCACCTCCGGTGACTGGTCGCGCCGCGTGTTCACCATGGACCCGATGGCCGCCGAGGCGGTGGCCGAAGCCTTCGTGAAGCTGCACGAAGACGGCCTGATCTATCGCGGCCAGCGCCTGGTCAACTGGGACCCGGTGCTGAAGACCGCGATCTCCGACCTGGAAGTGGTCAACGAGGAAGAAGACGGCCACCTGTGGTCGATCGAGTACCCGCTCACCGACGGCAGCGGCACGCTGGTGGTGGCCACCACGCGTCCGGAGACCATGCTCGGTGACGCCGCGGTGATGGTGCATCCGGAGGACGAGCGCTACGCGCACCTGATCGGCCGCTCGGTCACGCTGCCGCTGACCGGCCGCGAGATCCCGGTCATTGCCGACGACTACGTGGACCGTGAATTCGGCACCGGCGTGGTCAAGGTGACCCCGGCGCACGATTTCAACGATTACCAGGTGTGGAACCGCCACGTCGGCACCGGCGTGTTCGATGCGCTACCCAACCGCGGGCTGATCAACATCTTCACGCCGGATGCGAAGGTGGTCGGACATTCGCATGGCAGCCCGGCTCACGGCGAGACCGCGGACGTGGCGACGCATGACGCCGGCATTCCCGACGCCAACGCGCTGCTCAACGTGCCGTCCGCCTACCATGGCCTGGACCGCTACGACGCGCGCAAGGCCGTGCTCGCCGACCTGGAAGCCGCTGGCCGCCTGGTCGAGACCAAGCCGCACAAGCTGCAGGTGCCGCGCGGCGACCGCACCGGCCAGGTGATCGAGCCGTACCTGACCGACCAGTGGTTCGTGAAGATGGACCGGCTCGGCGCGCGCGGCCTGGCGCTCGCGGAGAGCGGCAAGGTCAAGTTCGTGCCCGGCAACTGGATCAACACCTACCGCCACTGGATGGAGAACATCCAGGACTGGTGCATCAGCCGCCAGCTGTGGTGGGGCCACCGCATCCCGGCGTGGTACGACGGGCAGGGCAAGGCCTACGTCGGCCGCAGCGAAACCGAGGTGCGCACGCTCAACAACCTCGGTCCGGACGTCGCACTGACGCAGGACAACGACGTGCTGGAGACTTGGTTCTCCTCCGCGTTGTGGCCGTTCAGCACGATGGGCTGGCCGGACGCCGACGCGATGGCCAAGCGCGGCTACGAGCGTTACGTGCCGTCGTCGGTGCTGGTCACCGGTTTCGACATCATCTTCTTCTGGGTCGCCCGGATGATCATGATGACCGACCACTTCACCGGCGAAGTGCCGTTCCACGACGTTTACGTGACCGGCCTGGTGCGCGACAAGGACGGACAGAAGATGTCCAAGTCCAAGGGCAACATCCTCGACCCGCTGGACATCATCGACGGCATCACCCTGGACGCGCTGGTCGCCAAGCGCACCACCGGCCTGATGCAGCCGAAGATGGCCGAGAAGATCGAGAAGGCCACGCGCAAGGAGTTCCCCGACGGCATCCCGGCGTTCGGCGCCGATGCGCTGCGTTTCACCATGGCCGCGCTGGCGGGCCACGGCCGCGACATCAAGTTCGACCTCAACCGCGCCGAAGGCTACAAGAACTTCTGCAACAAGCTGTGGAACGCCGCGCGCTTCGTGCTGATGAACACCGAAGGCTTTGCCGCGCGCGAAGCGCTGCCGGCCGGACAGGCGCCAGCGGTGCCGCAGCCGGTGACCGACGCGGAGCGCTGGATCCTGGCGCAGTTGGAGCGCACCGCCGCCGAGGCCGCGCAGCACTTCGCCGATTACCGCTTCGACCTGCTGTCGCAGGCGCTGTACGAATTTGCCTGGAACCAGTTCTGCGACTGGTTCGTGGAGCTGGCCAAGCCGGCGCTCAATGGCGATGACGCCGCCGCGGCCGAGAGCACCCGCCACACCCTGCTGTACGTGCTCGAGCGCCTGCTGTGCCTGCTGCATCCGCTGGTGCCGTTCGTGACCGAAGAACTCTGGCTCGCCGTGGCGCCCAAGCTGGGCCTGTCCGGCACGGTCATGCGCCAGCCCTACCCGCAGGCCGGCGACGCCGCGGGCGACTTCGCCGCGGCCGAAGCCGACGTGGAGTGGCTGAAGGCGATGGTCTCGGCGCTGCGCAAGGTGCGCAGCGAGCTCAACGTGGCGCCGGGCAAGACCGTGGCGCTGCTGCTGGCCGATGGCGTGGAGGCGGACCGTGCGCGCGCGGCGCGCTTCGACTCGCAGCTCCGCTTCCTGACTCGCCTGGAGCGCATCGAATGGCTGGCCAGCGCCGATCAGGCGCCCGCCGCCGCTGCCGCCGTGGTCGGCGAACTGAAGCTGCTGGTACCGCTGGAAGGCCTCGTCGACCTCGGAGCCGAACGCACCCGGCTGGACAAGGAACTCAAGCGCGTGGAAGGCGAAATCGCCAAGTGCCAGAACAAGCTGGCCAGCGAGACCTTTGTCGCCAATGCCCCCGCCGCCGTGGTCGAGCAGGAGCGCAAGCGCCTGCTCGACTGGAACGTGCAGCGCGATGCGCTGGCGGCGCAGCGCGCCAAGCTGGGCTGACGCAGAGGCGGCGGGTTTCAGGGAAACCCGCCGCGATGCTTCAGAAACTCTTGTTCTCGGTGGTGATGTCTTCGCGCTGGGCGCTGGCCGCCCGTTCGGCGAAGGCATCCACATCAATGGGCGTCCACGTGCAGGCCGTCGCATCGGTGGGCAGGCGAATCACCAGCCCTTCCAGCGCGATGTAGCCCGGCCGGGGATCGATGCTCTTGGAACGCGTGACATAGGCCGCCTCGTTTTGGCGGAGTACCACCGCATTGCCGCCACGTTCCGCTGCCGCATGGGCGAGCTTGCCGAACGCCTGCTGATAGCTGACGCCACGCGCGGCTCGCGTGTCCTTCGACCCGATCGAGACCGACACCCGCCCCATCTTAGCCTCGACACACCCGGGAACCGCGTCCAATACCGCGGCCGGCTCCGACGATGCGGCTTCACCTGCGTATCCGCGTGTCGCCGCCATGAACAGGCACAACACCAACGCCTTTCGCACGAACATCAGCCTTCCTCCCTGAAAATCTCCATTGCCATGACGATGGCGTCCTCACGCCCGTCCTTGGCGGGATAGTAGCGCGGCCGCCGCCCGATCTCGTTGAAGCCTTCGTCGTGATACAGCGCAATGGCGCCGACGTTCGACGGCCTGACTTCAAGGAACACGCGCTCCGCTCCGCGCCCGCGCGCGACGTGCATGATCGCGCGCACCAGCTTGCGCCCCAGTCCGTGCCCCTGGTGCTCGGGCGCCACGCACACGTTGAGGATGTGCGCCTCGCCAGCGGCCACGCTCATCAGCACGTAACCGACGATCACGCCGGCCTCCTCCAGCACCCACGCCGGGTAATCCGAGCGCAGGCAGTCGCGGAAGATGCCCGGCGTCCACGGGAACTCGTACGCGCGCTCTTCCACGGCGTGCACGGCGACGAGGTCGTCTTCGCGCATGGGGCGCAGGCTGGCGGGCGCAGGCGCCGTATCGCGCGGAAGCGCGCTCACGGGCGGAACCTCGGCCGCAACGGCCGCAGTTTCAGCCACAACGCGCGCTTCGCGGCTGGGTTGCCGCGCAGCGCCTGCAGGTCCATGCCCAAGCGCTCAAGCACGGCACGGGCCTCCGAACGGGTGCGTTGGCCGGTGGCGCGCAGCAGCGCGCGTTCGAGCGCATCGTCGGGAGCACGGGATGGCGCGGTACGCGGCGGGCTGGGCGTCGCAACGTTCACAGGAGCTTCGGGGCGCGAATTCGCCTCAACCCCGGCAGGCGGCATCGGCGGACGTGGACGCGCCCTGTCGGCCGCAGGGGCTGCCGCAGCAAACCCTCGCTCACGGACGCCCTGGTGCCCCTCGTCACGCGATGGCAGGGCCGCGGACCGGGCGTTGCCAAGCGGGTCCCCGAGGGGCGCATCGACCCCCGGCTCATCGCCGGCCAACACGAAGACCCGGTGCCCCAAGGCCTTCAACCAGGCCTGTTGCTCGGCTGACCACAACGGTGTCACGTCGTCACTTCCTCGGGACGACGGCGCAGGCGGCGCCACATCGCATACACCGGGCCGAACAGCGCATACACCGCGCAGATCGCCAGCAACACGGTCGGCGGATCGATGGCGATGGCCACCAGCACCGCAACGACCACCACCGGCACCAGGAATGGCACGCGGTCATGGCGCGGGCCGGCTCCCTTGAAGCTGTAGTAGCGCATCCGGCTGACCATCAGCAGGGCTGCAATTACCGTCAGCGCCAGTGCGGCATAGCGCAGTTCGGTACCCGTGAAGCCGAACGCATCGAAGGTCCACACGAAGCTCACCACCAGCCCGGCGGCGGCAGGGCTGGCCAAACCGATGAACCAGCGCTTGTCCACCTGCCCCACCTGCGAATTGAAGCGGGCCAGCCGCAGTGCCGCACAGGCCGCATAAAGGAAGGCGGCGATCCAACCGATCTTTCCCGGCGTCACGCCATCCAGCTTCATCGACGCCAGCGCCCAGTGGTACATCACCATCGACGGCGCCAGGCCGAAACTGATCAGGTCGGCCAGCGAGTCGTACTGCACGCCGAACTCGCTCTGGGTGTTGGTGAGGCGCGCCACGCGGCCGTCCACCCCGTCCAGCACCGCGGCGATGAACACCGCGATGCAGGCATCGGCGAAATGCCCCTGTGTTGCGGCGATGATCGCGTAGAAGCCCGCGAACATGCCGCCGGTGGTGAACAGGTTGGGCAGCAGGTAGATGCCCCGGTGGCGGGGACGTGGCATGTGCGGTCGATCCATGTCCGGCAGTTTAGCGCTTGCCTGCCCCCCGGCACGGTGTTGCAATCAGCTCGACGTCCCCTCCCCACCGGAGCCCCGCATGCCCCGCCCCACCCACCGCGCCCCCGCCCTGCCCATCGGCCTGGCCGCCGCCGCGCTGCTGGCCGTGGCGCTGCCGGCTGCCGCCAGCAAGGTCTACCAGTGGAAGGACGCCAATGGGGTGACCCATTACGCCGACTCCCCGCCGCCGGGCCAGAAAGTCACGGACCGCACCCTCGACCCGCGCGCACCCGTCGCCCCGGCCAAGCCGGTGGTCAATGCCGACTGCAGCAACGCGCGCAGCAACCTCACCATCCTCAAGGGCAGCGGCCCGGTGGGGCTGGACGCAGACCGCGACGGCAAGCACGAACGCGAACTGACCCCGGCCGAGCGCGCCGAGCGCACCGCCAGGGCCGAGGAGGCCGTGAAGACCTATTGCGAAGGCGGCCCCGTCATGCCGGCCCGCTGAGGGCCACGCGTCGAGACCATCGTCGGATCGATGATGCCGGCAGCGGCACTGCGCCCGACTCCTGACGGCCCCCGCAGCCCGTGTAGCGTGCTCCGCACGCCCGCCCGCCCAACGCCCGGCGGTGGCCATCGCGTACCCATGGCAAAATGGCCGCTTCCCTCCGCGTGAAGCCCCATCGATGCGCCTGTCGCAGTTCCACCTCCATACCACCAAGGAAACCCCGGCCGACGCCGAGATCATCAGCCACAAGCTGATGCTCAAGGCCGGCATGATCCGCAAGCTCGCCGCCGGCCTGTACACCTGGTCGCCGCTGGGCCTGCGCGTGTTGCGCAAGGTCGAGCGCGCGGTGCGCGAGGAGATGGATGCCGCCGGCGCCATCGAGCTGCTGATGCCGACCATCCAGCCGCAGGAGCTGTGGGAGGAGACGGGACGCTGGGAGAAGTTCGGCGGCCAGCTCCTGAAGATCAAGGACCGCAAGGAAGCAGGCTACTGCTACGGCCCCACCGCCGAGGAGGTCATCACCGACTTCGCGCGCAGCGAGCTGTCCAGCTACAAGCAGCTCCCGGTCAACTTCTACAACATCCAGACCAAGTTCCGCGACGAGATCCGTCCGCGCTTCGGCGTGATGCGCGCGCGGGAATTCCTGATGAAGGATGCCTACTCGTTCCACATCAGCGAGGAGTGCCTGGGGCGCGAGTACCAGAACATGTACGACGCCTACGGCCGTGTCTTCACCCGCCTCGGGCTGAAGTTCCGCGCCGTGTTCGCCGACACCGGCGCGATCGGTGGCAATGCATCGCATGAGTTCCACGTGCTGGCCGACTCCGGCGAGGATGCGATCGCCTTCTCCACCGGCTCGGACTATGCCGCCAACGTCGAACTGGCTGAAGCCGTGGCGCCGGGTCCGCGTCCGGCCGCCAGCGAGGCCATGCGCAAGGTCGACACGCCGACGCAGAAGACCTGCGAGGACGTCGCCGCGCTGCTGGGCATCGGCCTGGAGCGCACTGCCAAGTCGGTGGCGATCATGGGTGCCGACGCGGAAGGCAACCCGCAGTTCGTGCTGGCGCTGGTGCGCGGCGACCACGTCGTCAACGAGATCAAGCTGGCCAAGCTCGCCGGCCTTGGCGACTACCGCCTGGCCACCGAGGCCGAGATCGTGGAGCACCTGGGCGCGCAGCCTGGCTTCCTCGGCCCGGTCAACGCCGTGCGCCCGATCCGCGTGGTCGCTGACCGCAGCGTGGCGGCGATGGCCGATTTCGTGGTCGGCGCCAACGAGAACGGCTTCCACTTGGCCGGCGTCAACTGGGGCCGCGACCTGCCGGAGCCCGAGGTCGCCGACATCCGCAACGTGGTCGAAGGCGACCCGTCGCCGGACGGCCACGGCACGCTGGGGATCGCCCGCGGCATCGAGGTCGGTCACGTGTTCCAGCTGGGTCGCAGGTACGCCGAGGCGATGAAGTGCACCGTGCTCGACGAGACCGGCAAGGCCGCCGTGCCGCTGATGGGCTGCTACGGTATCGGCGTCTCGCGCATCGTCGCCGCCGCCATCGAGCAGAACCACGACGACAACGGCATCTGCTGGCCGGAGGCGATGGCGCCGTGGCAGGCCGCGGTCTGCGTGATCAACCCGAAGAAGGACGCCGCCGTGGCCGAGGCCGCCGAGGCGCTGTACCGCGAACTCAACGCCGCCGGCATCGAGACGGTGCTGGATGACCGCGGCCTGCGCCCCGGCGCGATGTTCGCGGACATGGAACTGATCGGTGTTCCGCATCGCGTGGTGGTGTCGGAGCGCGTCGTGGCCGCGGGCAGCTTCGAATACCGCCACCGTCGCGCCAGCGAGGCCGAGAACCTCGATCGCGCGGGTCTGCGCATCAAGCTGGGGCTGGCCGGCTGATAACCGCGCCTCGCCGACCGGCGAATGTCCTCCATACACGAAAGCCCGGTCGAAAGACCGGGCTTTCGTTTGCGCCCGTGTCAGCCGAACCGGGCCAAACCCTGGGGAAACGTGGCCACCGGAACCGCCCTCTTCTACGAAGACATCGATGCTTTTGCAGTACCAAGCGCGAGGATATTATCGTGCCAATCACCCGTAACATTTACCGCCCGGGTTGGGCGCATTACCATCGCCCCGGTACGCCGCATTCCGCGGCACGATTATCTAGCCCCCATAGCCGAGATAATCCCGACCATTACCGGAGGTTTCATGTCGATCAATCTCGACGCCTTGTCCGCCAAGGAACTGCAGGCCCTGATCACCCAGGCCAAGAAGCGCAAGACCACGCTGGCCAAGCGCAAGCCCCTCGTCGCCGTTCGCAAGAAGGTGATGGCACTGATCAAGGCCGAAGGCTACACCGTGGCCGAACTGTTCGGCACCGGCAGCAGCGCACCCCGCGCCGCCGCTCCCAGGAAGGCCGCTCCGCGCAAGTCGACCGCCGGTAGCAAGGTGGCACCGAAATACCGCAACCCTGGCAATTCCACCGAAACCTGGACCGGTCGCGGCAAGCAGCCGCGCTGGCTGGCCACCCTGACCGCATCGGGCCGCAGCCTGGACGAGTTCCTGATCAAGTGAGGCACTGCGGGCCCGGCTGATGCCATGGCCCGCGGCACGCCAAAATGACGCCGGCCGCGCGCCGGCGTCATCGTTTGCAGCTTGCAGGTCAGTGCGGCACGCACGGGATGCACGCGCCGCCAGGGCCGCTACAGGTTACGCCGCGCCGACAGCAACAGGTTGCCGAACAGCAGACCGGCGATCAGCGCCAGCAGGATGTTGATCACCGCCAGCACCGCCTCCTGCCCAGCATTGACGTCCTGGGTTTGCAGCAGGCTCAACAGGCCGCGCAGACTAATGCTGCCGGGCACCAGCATGATGATGCCCGGTACGCGGATGATGGCGCCGGGGCGATGCCACCAGCGCGCATAGGCATTCCCTGCCGCGGTCACCGCCAACGCCGCCAGGAACACACCCGCCGGACTGCCAAAGGCTTGCCCCGCGAACCGGGAGATCAGGTAGCCCAACGCCGCTGCCAGCATCACCCGCGGGTAGTCACGGCGATGGGCCTTGAACAGCACGGCAAACGCGTACGCGGCCACCAGCAACGCACCCCATTCCACCCAATCGCTTTGTGGGCGCAGCGCCCGCACCTGCGGCTTCAAACCGAACAGATCAGCGACATACAGGGCGATAACCACGCCCACGGCCAATTGCATGATGGTGGTGACCGCACCAGCGAAACGCCCCGTGCCCGACATCAAGTGCTGGCTGCTGAGCTCGTTGACCGCATTGGTCAGCGCCAATCCCGGCAACAGAACCACCAACGACGCAATGATCACCGTGTTCTGGTTGAGTGGCGCCACCAGGCTGGCGACGAGGATGGCCAACGTCGCAACCATCACCGCTGCCACTGCGTCGAGCGCTTCGCGCAATTGTGGCCGTGACGCCGAATACTGCACCAGCCAGCCGGTAAGCAGTCCGTTGACGCCCGCGACCCCGATATCCAACCACGGCAGCCGGAACAGGCCACCCACGGCCGCGGCTGCGAGTCCAAACGCCAGTAGCTCCATCAGCCGCGCGCGCCGCCCCGGCGGCCGATCCAGCGCGCTCATCGTGGCGTGGGCTTCGGTCAGCCCCATGCGACCGGCGATCACCTCTTCGGCGATCCGATCAGTCTCGGCCAGCCGGTACAGATCGTTCTGACCCAGCGGCAGGCGGATGACGCGCGTGGTGTCGCTCTCGCCCGGCGGCCGCGTGGGGTCGCTGAAGGTCAGGATCATGCCGGTGGGGTTGGACCACGGCTCGCACTCCACGCCCAGCCGCTGCGCGGTCGCGGTGATTGCGCCCTCCAGCCGCTGCGCGGTGGTGCCGTAAAGGTGCAGGCGCTCGGCCAGTTCGATGAGGAAGTTGATGCGGTCCGCGTAGCTGGCGGAACTGGGCGGCGCGAGGGTCGACATGGCCGCAAGCATCGCATGCAAGTCCCTGCATCGATAGCGCCCCATGAGCGTTTTCATCACGATCCGGACACGTCATCGCACCGAGCCTGTATGCTCGCCTTCAGCGCCCGACCCTGCCGCCCATCCCCCCACTGTGCGACTGCCCGAGCTCACCTTCGAACCGCAGCAGCCCTCACAGCTCCGCCTCGCCGGAGGCTGGACGCTCGACCACGCCGATGCGATTCGCCAGCAACTGGCCGACGCACCGCCCGAGGCGACCGCGGTGGACGTCAGCCAGGTCGATCGACTGGACTCGCTGGGCGTGTTGCAGCTGATGCGGTTCGCGCGGCGCCGCGACCTGGACTTCAGCCACTTCCACTTCCACGAGCGTCACCGCGCGCTTGTCGCGGCCATCGAGGACGTGGCCGATGACCGCCCCCGGCGCAAGCGCGAGTACGGCGTCAACGCAGCACTCGAACGCATGGGCCACTCCGTGGTGGACAACTTCAAGGAATCCACGGCGCTGATCGGCTTCCTAGGCGAGGTGCTGTCCAAGATTGTGCGCATGGTGCGCGAGCCCACGCGCTTCCGCCCCACCGCCACCGTCCACCACATGGAACAGGTGGGCCTGGATGCGGTGCCGCTGGTGGCGTTGCTCTGCTACATGGTAGGCGCCGTGGTCGCCTTCCTCGGCGCCAACGTGCTGCGCGATTTCGGTGCCGTGATCTACGTGGTGGAGCTCGTCAGCATTTCCTTCCTGCGCGAGTTCGGCGTGCTGCTCACCGCCATCATTCTCGCCGGCCGCACTGCCAGCGCGTTCACCGCGCAGATCGGCGCGATGAAGAGCCGCGAGGAGGTCGACGCCATCCGCACCCTGGGCATGGATCCGATCGACCTGCTGGTGATCCCGCGCCTGCTCGCCCTGGTGGTGATGCTGCCGCTACTCACCTTCGTGGCGATGGTCTTCGGCCTGCTGGGCGGCCTGACGGTGGGCGCCTATGGCCTCGACATCCCGCCGCCGCAGTACCTTTCGCGCATGCAGGACACGATGGAGGTGCGTCACTTCATCGTCGGGCTGGTCAAGGCGCCGATGTTCGCGGTGGTGATCGCCCTCATCGGCTGCCTGGAAGGCCTGCAGGTGCAGGGCACCGCTCAGTCGGTGGGTGAGCGCACCACTTCGAGCGTGGTGCAGGCGATCTCGATGGTGATCGTGCTCGACGCGTTGGCCGCCATCTGGTTCATGGAGCTGAACTTCTGAACGCCGTCCTCGCCCCCGACCCGAGCCCCATCATCCGCGTGCGTGGCGTGGTCAACCGCTTCGGCGAGCAGATCGTGCACGATGGCGTGGAACTGGACGTACGCCCCGGAGAGATCCTCGGCGTGGTCGGTGGCTCGGGCAGCGGCAAGTCCGTCCTCATGCGCACCATCCTGGGCCTGCAGGAGCCGGCGGCGGGGCAGATCGAGGTCTTCGGCATCGACGCGCGCAGCACCGATCAGGAACAGCGCCGCGAAATCGAGCGGCACACCGGCGTGCTGTTCCAGGACGGCGCGCTGTTCTCCTCGCTGACCGTGGGCGAGAACGTGCAGGTGCCGCTCAAGGAGTACCACCGCGACCTGCCCGATTCATTGCGTTACGAATTGGCGCTGCTCAAGGTCAAGCTGGCGGGCCTGCCAGCCGATGCGGTGGACAAGCTGCCGTCACAGTTGTCCGGTGGCATGCGCAAGCGCGCGGGCCTGGCGCGGGCGCTCGCGCTCGACCCGCCGCTGTTGTTTCTGGACGAACCCACGGCCGGGCTCGACCCGATCGGCGCCGCGGCCTTCGACCAACTGATCCTGACCCTGCAGCGTGCGCTGGGACTGACCGTGTTCCTGATCACCCACGATCTGGATACCCTGTACACCATCTGCGACCGCATCGCGGTGCTGGCTGATCGCCGGGTGATCGCCTGCGCGCCCGTCGCCGAGGTGGAGCAACTGGACCACCCGTGGGTGCAGTCGTACTTCCACGGCCCACGCGGGCGCGCCGCGCGCGACGCCCACGCCGCCAACCGGGACCATTGACCCATGGAAACCAAGGCCAACTACGTCCTCATCGGTGCGTTCTCGATCGTGGTGACGCTGTTCATCCTGCTGTTCGCGCTGTGGGCGGCGAAGTATTCGTCCGAACGCGGCTGGCAGGACTACCTGGTGATCTTCAACGAGCCGGTCACCGGCCTCAGCGAAGGCAGCTCGGTGCAGTACAACGGCATCTCGGTGGGCACGGTGAAGACGCTGCGGCTGGCGCCCGACGACCCGCGTCGGGTGATCGCCGCGCTGCGCGTACAGGCCGACACACCAGTCAAGTCGGACACCCGGGCCAAGCTGTCGATGACCGGCATCACCGGCACGCCCTTCATCCAGCTGACCGGCGGCAGCCCCACCAGCCCATCGCTGATCGATACCGACCGCCGCGACGTGCCGGTGATCCAGACCGAGGCGTCGGCCCTGCAGAACATCGCCGACACCGCCAATCGGCTGGTCGCAAGGCTGGACCAGGTGCTGAGCGAGGAGAACGTCAAACGTATCTCCGACACGTTGGCGCACCTTGAATCCATGACCGGCTCGGTCGCGGACCAGCGCGAGGACCTGCGCGCCTTGATCGTCAATGGCCGCAAGGCCAGCGAACAGCTCACCGCGACCCTGGCGACCACGCAGGGCGCGGTGGAAGACCTGGATCGCGAGTTGATCGGCAAGCTGCCGCCGCTGATCGCCAAGCTGGACAACACGCTCACCAAGCTCGACGGCGCGGTGGGCGGCGCGGACGCGCTGATCAACGAGAACCGCGGCGCGATCCGCAGCTTCACCAGCGACGGGCTTGGCCAGATCGGCCCCACGCTGACCGAGTTGCGGGTGCTGGTCCGCGACCTGCGGCGCATCAGTGACGGCATTGACGCGGGAGCGGCCGGGTATCTGTTGGGACGCGACGCGCCAAAGGAGTTTGAGCCAAAATGAACCTATACGGATCCATTAGCACGGAAGCCCACAGCGTGCTGACCCGTGCGACGTCAGTCTTGCGGACTGCACTGGTGGGAACTCTAGTCGTTGGCTCCCTGGCGGGATGTGGCCTGTTGCGGACTGGGCAACGCGCAGTCACCACCTATGCTGTGGACCCGCTCATTACCGCTGATCCAAGCTGGCCTACCGTCCCTTGGCAATTGGCCGTTGGGGCTGGAGCCGCCTCACGGCAAGTCGATGGCCTGCGCATTGCAGTCCGTCCCACATCGCATGAGTTACAGGTGTACAAAGGGGCACAATGGTCCCGTCGGCCAAGCGAGATGGTGGGGGACACCGTACTTCGAGCGCTCGAAGAGTCCGGTCGCTTATCGGCGGTTGCCCGCGTTGGCGGCGGGGTCAGCACGGAATACAGGCTCATGCTGGAGGTCCGCCGTTTCGAATCGGACTACGCTACTGGTACGCCAACGGCAACGGTAGAAGTCAACGCGATGCTGCTACATGCGGCGGACCAAAAAATTGTGGCCTCTCGCACATTGGTTGAGAGGACACCCGCGACGGACGTTTCGATACCCGCGGTGGTCGCCGCTTTCGAGCAGACCTTGGCGAAGACAGGTAGTGCACTGACTTCGTGGACACTCAAGGCGGGAGCATTGCACGACCAAACGGCGCATCGCTGAATTACCGCGGTCCAAGAACGCCCTCATCCTTGGACATCGCCCTGCCCTGCGGCCCCGCCTAGAGATCGTCAGCCCGGGCGCCAGAGCGATGGCAGACGTGTCCGCCGCCTCCCATATCCGGACAGCCTGTCGCTCCCGTGAAAATGCGGCGACCTGACCGAAGTCAGGTACCAAATCCGCGAGCCAAGAACACTGCCATCTGGTCACGCGTCACGTTGCTCGACGGACAGTACTGATGGCTAGGCTGCTGGTCGGGCCACCTAGATCATGCGGCCCCGGAAAAGTCCATCCGGGTATTGGCCGCCCCGCCTGTCCAAGCGAAGCTGGACCGGCGGAGGTGAAGGAAGCAACATCCAGCTCCAACGTCGCAAGCGCGGGCGTAGGCGATCCAACCAACCGATCCAGTTCGTCCAGATGAAAGGCAGCGGCAGAAACAGCTGCAACCCCCGCACCGAGAAGCAATGCCTCAGTCGTAGCGAACCATGGTGCCCCATCAGCTCTCCCTGCTCCTGGATTTTCTTTGCGCAACAACTGCAACAGCGAGTCAACCGCCGGCTGCCCCACCACTACATTCCAAACGTACGAACCAGAAAAGCCGCCATCTGCTCGCGCGTAACTGATTCGGAGGGACAATATCGCGCGGGGGCGGCCGCGCAACCGTTTGCGATTCCTTCCCGCGCAAGCTGCTCAATCCAGGCAGCAGCCCAATGGCTCGTCGGCACGTCTTCAAACAGTCCTGTCGGCGGCGGTGGCTGGTATGCAACGCCATGCTTGGCGCGAAGCAGGAATACCGCAATCTGCTCGCGAGGTACTTCCTGACTCGGGCAGTAGTTGGGCGGATCCAGACTGCAGCCGTTCGTCATTCCCTCGCGACGCAGTTGCTCGATCCACTCCGATGCCCAATGCTCCACCGGCACGTCGAGAAAATGGCCTGTCGCAGACGGCGGCCGATAGGCGGAGCCGTGGATGGCCCGCAGGAGGAACACCGCCATCTGCTCTCGGAGCACCGGCTGCTCCGGACAGAATGAGGACGGGTACTTGCTGCAGCCGTTGGTCACGCCGGCTTCGGAAAGTCGCCGGACGTAGTCGAAAGACCAATCATCAAAACCCACGTCTGCATAGGGCGCGCTGTCCAACGTGACGCTCCACATGCCCGCGCCTGCAGTGAAGATGTACAGGCCCTTGGAGCCATCAACCCGCTGCCAGACCGCAAGTTTCACGATTGGCGCACCCCGGAATGGCGATGCGACTGCGTGCCAAACGCGCGTCCCCGCATCCGTCGCATCGACATTCCAGCCCACGTAGAGTTCGCCCTGCTCCGTCCCAAGGTAGACGATGTCATTCAACACGGGGTCGATGGCAATGGCGCTGACATTGCCATCGGGCAGTCCGTCGGCCGCGCCGGGCGCATCGAGAGAACGCCAGCTGATGCCCGCATCCTGGCTGAGGAACACCGCAGGCTCGCCACGGGCGGTCAGGAACACCCTGCGCGGCTCCGCCTGATCGAACAACATGTCGTTGAATGTCACCGGGCTCGGTCGCAGCGTCTGCGCGGCCCATGAGGCTTCGCCATCCAACGAAAGCGCGTCGCTGCGACGCGACACTGCACAAGGCGTTGCAACCAGCACGATATTCGAATCCACGGGCGATACCGCAATCAGACGGGCTGGTGAACAGCCGGGCGCATACCCGATCAAAGTTCCCGTGGCCAATCCATCGTCGCTACGGTAAATCGCCGAACCAATTCCGGCCCACGCGCGGGCTGGCTCCGAGGGATCTGGCGCAATGTAAGCGAGACCACCAAATCCGAACTCGGCAACGTTTGTGGTCGACCACTGCGTCTCGTCCGCGTCGAATCTGCACGTGGTTCCTGTCTGGCAAGGCGACGCGTAGAAACGATCGATGCCGCCGGACGTGCTCACGAAGAACCTATAGGGTTGCTGTTCCGCCATCTGCAGCCAGTCCCCCGGAGCATCCAGATCGCTGAAGTAGAATCCTTGATGCGTCGAAGTCGTGGCAAGGATGCTGCCATCGCCGGCAACCGAGACATGCCTGAACTGTTGCCCGTTGATTCCCAAGCGCATTGGCGCCCAAGCCACTTCGGGTGTGTCGTCCGGACGCGAGCAGATCGAATCATCGCCCAACTGCACGGCTGCATGGCGATTGGTCGAGCGATAAATGCCACGCGCGGTGGTAACGTACAGACCCGTCGGCTGAAACAGCAATTTCGAAATCCGCTGAGGCAGCCTGTGCTCGACCGCGGTGCTGCCCAAGCTGACACTGGCGCGCCCGAAGTGCTCACCCCCATCGTCGGATCGATACAACTGCTTGTATCCAAGCCATACAACCCAAGGGTTATCAGGGTCAACGGCAAAGGCGATGTTCTCGAACCAAGGCGCGGGCGACGAACTGGCACAGATCGCCTCAAGCTCTCCAAAGAGCGAAAGGTGGACCGGATTCGCTTCATCGCTGAAGTCGATGGTCTTCTTCCAACTCAGTCCAGCGTCGGAAGAACGAAACACGCCAAAGTAGCTCGTGGCGTAGAGCAAATCCTGACTTGCCGGCGACATCGCCAACCTGGCGCCACGCAATTCGCTTTGATCATCTACGAGCTCGAATGCGCCACCGTTTGTGCTCCTGTAGAGGCCGTCACAGGATGCGTACAGCCTGTCGCCGGCGCCGACGATATCCTTGCATCGGGAAGTCGTGGCCAACAGACGCGTCCAGGTTGCTCCGGCGTCGTCAGTACGGTACACACCCAGTTCGGCCGCCGCGTAGACGTATTGCCCAATGGTTGCAATACGCCATACCGAGTTTTCCCACGGCTTCCGCGGGTCGCCCAGCGTAACAGGCTGTGTTTCGCCATCACTGATCCGATAGAGGCGCGCCGAACTCGTGGAATCCGTCGCGAAAAAGACGACGGGGCGTGCGGCCGTCTCGGGAATCGCCGCCAACTGCTTCAGGCTCAACGCCTGAGGCTGCTGTACGTGTGCGACCTGCCGCCAACTTCCGCCTTCGTCCGTGGATTGATAGATGGCACCAAACTCACCAAGCGTATACAGGCGCCCACCGGCGGAGACCACGTCCACGGCGGCACTTGGCAGAGTGTCCGATTCGATGGACACCCAGTCGGAGAACCGAACCCGAGCGTCTGCAGGCCACGACCCGTCGGGTTGAACAACCGGGATCGTCACGGATTCGACCGCGGCAGCGTCGGTCCCGCTTTGGAGGGGCGCCCCACCTTCCGTGCCGGTCGGTTGCACGACTGTGGCCACGATGCAGGCAAATGCGGAGGCCGCGACTCCCGCCAGGACAAACGGTACCCACCGACGGCTGAATCCTTGCATCGTTTACTCCTTTGAGATTCCCTTAGGGTGACCCCACGGTCGCCGCCGCGCATACATAACGGCGACCGCCATTGAGTCGACCTCGGGCTGTCGCGGAGGCCCCCACCCCGCCTTTCCGCCACCCGGCGGCCTTTCCCCCAAGGCTGCCATACGCGTTTGACGATAAACTTTACACCACTTTCCGCCCCCGTCGACTGCGCGTCGGGCAGCCCGGGACTGGGTCATCTTCTGGAGAACAATATGTCTGAGATCGAACGCGACGTGATGGAGTACGACGTCGTCACCGTGGGCGCGGGCCCGGCGGGCCTGTCGTTCGCCATTCGCCTGAAGCAGCTCAATCCGGAAATCTCGGTCTGCGTGATCGAGAAGGCCAGCACCATCGGCGCGCAGATCCTGTCCGGCGCGGTGATCGAGACCGGCCCGCTCGACGCCCTGCTGCCCAACTGGCGCGACAACCCGCCGCCGATCTGCGTGCCCGCGACCGAAGACGAGTTCTGGCTGTTGAGCAAGGACGGCGGACGCAAGCTACCGGTGCCCCCGGGCATGAACAACCACGGCAATGTCATCGTCAGCCTCGGCGCGATGTGCGCGTGGCTGGCACCGCAGGCCGAAGCACTGGGCGTGGAGATCTATCCCGGCTTCGCCGCCAGCGAAACCCTGCATGACGCCGACGGCACGGTCATCGGTGTGCGCATCGGCGACATGGGCGTGGCGAAGGACGGTTCGCACAAGCCCGGCTACACCGCCGGCATCGACATCCGCGCCAAGGTCACCGTGCTGGCCGAAGGTGCGCGCGGCCACCTGACCAAGCGCCTGATCAAGCGCTTCGAACTGGACAAGGACAGCGATCCCCAGGGCTATTCGATCGGCATCAAGGAGCTGTGGCAGGTCCCCGAGGACCGCGTGCAGCCGGGCAAGATCGTGCACAGCTTCGGCTGGCCGGCCGACAGCCACACCTACGGTGGCAGCTTCCTGTACCACCTGGACAAGGGCCGCATCGCACTGGGCTACGTCAGCGGCCTGGACTACAAGGACCCCGGGTACAAGCCGTGGGAGGCCTTCCAGCAGTGGAAGAACCACCCCATGATCAAGCCGCTGCTGGAAGGCGGCAGCATCGTTTCCGCCGGGGCGCGCGCCATTGTCACCGGCGGCTGGCAGTCGCTGCCGAAGTGCGAAATGCCCGGTGCACTGCTGATCGGCGACACCGCCGGCCTGCTCAACGTGCCCAAGGTCAAGGGCACCCACCAGGCAATCCGCAGCGGCATGCTCGCCGCCGAGCACCTGGTTGGCTCGCAGCTGGCACCGGAAGGTTTCGATGCCAAGCTGCGCGCTTCCGACGCGATGGCCGAGCTGAAGAAGGTCCGCAACATCAAGCCGGGTTTCAAGCGCGGGCTGTGGTTCGGCATGCTCAATGCCGCGTGGGAAACCGCCACCGGCGGCCTGTCGCCCTGGACGCTGAAGAACAAGCCCGACTGGTCTTCACTGGACAAGGTGGGTACGCACGAACAGCCCAAGCGCGATTATCTGGAACGCACGCTCGCCCCGCGTGATCGCCTGGCATCCGTGTACTTCGCAGCCACCGAACACGACGAGGACCAGCCCGTGCACCTGCGCGTGCACGACACCTCTGTGTGCGTGACCCGCTGCGCGGAGGAATATGACAACCCGTGCACGCGATTCTGCCCGGCGGGGGTGTACGAGATCGTCAATGACGAGGCGGGCAAGCGCCTGCAGATCAACGCCGCCAACTGCGTGCACTGCAAGACCTGCGACATCAAGGATCCGTACCAGATCATTGATTGGGTCACGCCGGAAGGTGGCAGCGGGCCGAATTACCAGAACCTCTGAGCACACCGTATCCGGACGGCGGCGGGCCCGGACCCAAGGCGCCATCCATGGCGCCTGCCGGGATCAAAGTCCGAAAGTCCTGACCAGGAAGACCGCCATTTCGTCACGCGTCACCGCGCTGGCCGGGCAGTACGCCTTCGGCGCAGTCATGCACCCGTCGGTAATGCCATCGGCCGCCAGCTTCTCAATCCAGGGCGCCGCCCAATGCGACAGCGGGACATCGGCAAAAACACCTGTGGCCGGCGGTGGCACATAGTTCGCCCCATACTTGGCTCGCAACAGGAACACCGCCATCTGGTCCCGGGTGACGGAGGCTGTCGGACAGTAGACCAGAGGATTCATACCGCACCCGCTGGTAATGCCTTCCTGGGCCAACTGCTCGATCCATGACAGGGCCCAGAACCCATTGGGCACGTCGGCGAACCTGCTGGTCGCCACTTGCGGGGGAATGTACGCGCCGCCGTGCCTTCCGCGCAGCAGGAACACTGCCATCTGGTCGCGGGTCACCGGCGTATCAGGGCAATACAAGGGTGGGGCGGTCCCGCACCCCTGGGTCACATCGGCATTCGCCAGGCGCCTGATCGCGTCAAACGCCCAGTAGTCGCCCGATACATCCCAGAACTCGACCTGCGTTGCACGGAATGCCGCGACGGCCGCCATGGTCTGCCCCATCGACCGCACGTTATCGGCTTGGCCGACAACCCCACATGGCGCATTGCCGCAGGTGTTGAGGGACGGGTTGGCGAACACGCGGTACTGGGTTTGCCCGGCGCGTCGAATCGACATGATGGTGAACATGTCGTTGCCGGTTCCGTCGGTGCTGTACGAGAACGAATCGGGATGCGCGCCGTACTCTTCCGGATCCAGCGTATTGCCATCACCGTCCGTGTCATCGGTCTCGCGTGCGGTCAACACATCGTGTTGCTGACCCATGTTATGGCCCAACTCGTGCGCCAGATGCAGTTCGGGGCAAGTGTGGGCATTGTCCGGGAACATGTCACCGCTGGAATCGCTCACCACCGAGACGCCAAAACCAGAGCTGCCGGCATCGATCGGGGTCTGTTGGCCACCCAGCATCCAGGCCGCGCCGCAACTGGCGTTTTCGGGATCCTCGAACTTGCGGACCATCACCAGGAGATCCGCACCGTACGTCTCGCGCGCGTCCACCAACGGTTGCAGTGCCGCCGGCCGCTGCACCGTCGTGCAGCCCAGGCGCCAGTCGGGAACGTAGACGTTGCCGTTGGGATCCGGCTCGCAGTACACGCCAGTGAGCGCCATCAGTGCCGCATCGTTCGAAGTCGCATCGGGATAGTCGACCCGCAATGTCTTCACCAGCCGGATCTGGGCATTGAGGCCACTGCGCAGATAGGCCTGGTTCGCGAGGTCGACCAGGAACGTCAACCTTGTCTGGGCTTGTGATTGCCCGCCAAGCCGATCGGCAAATCCGGCGGTGTAACCCACAAGGATGTCGACGGTCGTTGGAGTCCACGCCAAGGCTTGGGTGGCCGGCGGCGTAGCGATCAGTTCGACGCCCCCCGCGACCGCAGCGCTCTGGATACTGCCCAGCGCACGCGAGGCGAGCGCCGCGGGCAGTCCATCCGGCACCAGGAAGTCGCGAGAACTCGCGGCAACCCGGCTGGCATCGAAGCCGCTGCCGTCCGTTTCGACCAGCCAAACCGAACCTGCTTCCGTCGTGAGCCGCAGATCCGAGTTCCCATGCCGGATCAGGCCGAAGACGGCCTTTTCGCCAAACGTCAGGACTGTCTCGGCGCCAGGCGCCGCGCCCACCTCTCGGCCGACCCAGGTCCAGTTTCCATCGGCGTGCTCGAAATGTCGCTCGTAACGAAGACGGATCATCTGGCCGTCCGGCGCCTGGATTGACATCACGCCGTCGGCGATCGCCTGCAAGGCGTGCGCCTCGCTGACCTTCACCGGGCGCCAGTTGGAGGCGCCGCTCCGCACTGCACCGCGCACGGGGTCATTGCTGAAAAGCTGTCCGGCGTCGCCATGAGCGGCGATACCCCCGCCCGCACGAACTCGGTTGCTCGCCCAAGCCAGACCGGGAGGGTTGGTGTGATCGACCGCGCCCGCGCCATCCCCCGCGGCCATGCCTCCAACGCGATTCCACGTGATCGCCATGACCAGCGCCATGCCAGCTGCCAGCATCAGGTACACGATGCGCATGTGCCCTCCTAACGGGAACGTCCCCTCAAGCAAACCCCTGTACCCGTATTACGTAGTGGGCACCTCGCGAGCGGTCATTACCCTGCGTCAAGCCAGAAAAAATCCTGCTCTGGCCATGCTGTTCATGCAGCGCGCACGCGGGTCTACGGCATCCGCAACCTGGCGGATGCCATAGCGCTGCACCCGCCAGGTGGACCCGTTACCGTTAAGGTGCGCTTGTGTAGTAGTCCCAATGCAGCCCCATGGCGCGACTCAGGAACGCCGCCATCTGCCCGCGGGTGACTGCCTGATCAGGACAGAAATTGCTGCCGCCACACCCCAGCGTGATGCCGGACTTGGCTAGCTGCTGGACTTCGTTGAAGAACGGATGCCCAACGGGAACATCCGCGAACGATGCGGATGCCGGCGCAGGGGCGATTTGGCGCGCCCAGAACACCCATATGCCGCGAAACCGGACCGTGCTGCCGGTCGGCATTTCAAGGCGAACGGAGTATCCGTGGTGATAGGAGTCGTCCGTATAGCTGTCCACGGTGTGGTTGATGGCAGCGGACGTAGTGCCGAGTCTGTAGTCCGCCGAGGTGCTGGCCGACGTGAAAAGGGAGTTGGGCAGAGACGCGTAGCTGGCAATTCCACCGTCACCGTAATAGGCGTTGCTACGCTCTATCGAGACCGCCAGATTCAGACTGGCGTCATTGTCGTAGTAGAAGACCGAATAGGAGGCAATCCTTGCCCCCTCCGGAAGGTCAAGCCCGGCTTCGTACGTGCCGCACCAACCGCCGGCCCCGCCCGGCCGGTAGTAATAGTAGTTCGCATAGTAGGCCAACGCACACGCCGGCTCGCTTGACGTGAACGCCGACGCCGGAATGTAGAGGCCTTGGCCTCCCAGGCCGTAGATTTCCCCCGCGGGCGAAACTGGCGACGCGATGGCGAGCACCGAGGCCACCATGGCGACACAAATAGACTTTCTGGACATCACGGTCCACCCCTCCCTTTTCCCGGAATGCGGGACTGAGGTCCGCGCTTAGCAATAAACGAGCCCCCCCCTTCGCACCGGCCATCGGCAGTGCACGAACCGCAGGGGGCTCCCTGGTGAGGCCGCCCCGGACGCGCACACTTGAACCGGGGTGTGGCCTGGTCTAGAACTAGCGTCTCACGGTCGATCGTCGATGCGCGTGGATCACCGGACGTCATGGATGCCAATCGCGCCGGCCATGGCGGCACGTGTTGACTGGGAGAGGGGATCAGATGCTGCGCACCAGTGTTTTGGTTTTGCTGATCGGGGTTGCATTGAGCGCTTGCAGTGACGACCAACGCATCGCCAGGGCTGTCGGCCTGTATCAGGACGGGAAAGCCAAGGAGGCCGTGGAGATTTGGCGCCCGCTGGCCGGAGCCGGCAATCTGGACGCCCAGTACTTCCTGGCAACGGCATACGCCGAAGGCAAGGGAGTTCCCCGTGACCGGGCGCAGGCCAATGACATGTACCGGCGCGCGGCCGAGGGTGGCCACGCCCGGGCTGCCTACAACCTTGGCATTGCGTACTTGCAGGGCGACGGCTTGCCTGCGTCATCACGCGAAGCGGCCCGATGGCTGACCCAATCCGCTGATGGAAACTATGCCGATGCCCAGTTCGCCCTCGGCGTTCTGTCTGGCGACGGGACAGGAGGTATCCCACAGGATCTGCCTGCCGCTCGATCCTGGCTCACGAAGGCCGCCCGGCAGAACCACAGCCGCGCCCAGTTCCTGCTGGGCAGGCTGTACCTGACTGGAATGGGCGTGCCCAAGAATGAAGCGGCGGCCCGCCAATGGTTCGAACTGGCTGCGCGAAACGGAGAGCCAGACGCGGTGTATCAAATCGCGGCGTTGAATGACCCCAACAATCGGCAGGGCCCCCAGTCGTCCAACAACGAAGCACTGCGGAAAGCGGCCACTGCGGGATTACCAAGCGCACAGCATGAACTGGGCTCCATCCTGCTCCGCACTGGCGACGCCAAAGGGGGCGGCGCCTGGTTGAAGCGAGCCGCTGAGTCCGGCTATGGGCCGGCGATGTTTGACTATGCCGTGCTGCTTCGGGATGGCACACGCATTGCCAGGGACGTCGATGCCAGCGCCAGCATGTTGCGCCGCGCAGCCGAATCGGGCTTCGCACCGGCTCAGTACGAATTGGGCAGGCTGCTACTGGAAGGCGCCAATGGCATGCCCAAAGACCCCTCCGCGGCCCTGGGCTGGATGCGCAAGGCCGCTGAACGAGGGGACGTGCGCGCCGAGCACGCGCTCGGCTACCTGTATTTCGATGGCATAGGCGTTGACCGAAACCTCAACACTGCGCGTCGATGGTTTGAGAAGGCCGCGATGGGCAACCATCCGGAATCGGTCTTCATGCTCGGGACGATGCACGCCAACGGCGAGAGCGTGACGAAGGACCGGGTCAAGGCCACCGAGTACTACTGCCGCGCAGCCGCGCTGGGCCATGACCGGGCCAAGGCGCTGATCCAGGCGAGGACACAGCCGGGCGAGTACCCATGCACAGGCGCGCCGCGGAACAACGCGGCGCCCTCCGCCAGGTAACCCGTTCAAACCAACGGGACGCCCGTCCTCTGTTGCAGCTCTTCCCTCGTGACGCCAGGGGATGTCTCGACGATCCGGAGGCCTTCCGGCGTGACGTCCATCACCGCCAGTTCGGTGATGATGCGATTGACCACGCCCACCCCCGTCAACGGCAGCGTGCACTCCGGCAGGATCTTGTGCTCGCCGTTCTTCGCGGTGTGCTCCATCAGCACCACCACGCGCTTCACTCCGGCCACCAGATCCATCGCGCCACCCATGCCCTTGACCATCTTGCCGGGCACCATCCAGTTGGCGAGATCACCCTTGTCGGTCACCTGCATCGCCCCCAGGATCGCCAGGTCGATGTGACCGCCGCGGATCATCGCGAACGAGTCATGGCTGCCGAAGAAGCTGGCGCCCGGCATCGCGGTTACGGTCTGCTTGCCGGCGTTGATCAGGTCGGCATCGACCTCGTCGTCTGTCGGGAACGGACCGATGCCGAGCAGTCCGTTCTCAGACTGGAGCCACACGTCCATCCCCTCGGGGATGTAGTTGGCCACCAGCGTCGGCAGGCCGATGCCCAGGTTCACGTAGGCACCATCGCTCAGTTCCTGCGCGGCGCGCTGCGCCATCTGGTCGCGGGTCCAGGCCATCACTTGCCTCCTGCGCGCACGGTGCGCTGTTCGATGCGTTTCTCGGGCGTGGCGTTGACCACGATGCGGTCGACGTAGATGCCGGGCAGGTGCACATGGTCCGGGTCGAGAGCGCCGACCTCCACCAGTTCCTCCACCTCGGCCACACAGACCTTGCCAGCCATCGCGCACGCCGGGTTGAAGTTGCGCGCGGTCTTGCGGAACACCAGGTTGCCGGCCTTGTCGGCCTTCCACGCCTTCACCAGCGACACATCCGCCTTGAGCGCGGTCTCCAGCACGTAGTGCTTGCCGTCGATCTCGCGGGTTTCCTTGCCCTCGGCCACGATCGTGCCGTAGCCAGTAGCGGTGAAGAACGCGGGGATGCCCGCGCCGCCCGCACGCAGGCGCTCGGCCAGTGTGCCCTGCGGGTTGAACTCCAGTTCCAGCTCACCCGAAAGGTACTGGCGTTCGAATTCCTTGTTCTCGCCCACGTAGGACGAAATCATCTTGCGGATCTGCCGCGTTTCCAGCAGTAGGCCGAGGCCGAAACCGTCGACGCCAGCGTTGTTGGAGATGGCGGTCAAGCCCTTGACGCCGGAATCGCGCAGCGCTGCGATCAGCGCCTCGGGGATGCCGCACAGACCGAAACCGCCGACCGCCAGGGTCTGGTTGTCGGCCACCAGCCCATCAAGGGCGGCAGCGGCACTGGGGAACACCTTGCTCTTCTTGGCCGTGGAAGACACGGCGGCGGCTTCGGCCATGGGGCACAACTCCATGCGGGAGAGCGCCAAGTTTACCGGTGCGCCACTGCCGCCGACACTGTACGAGTGGGCATGGAGGGCCGTCGGCAACATCGCCTACGACCTCCACCCACCATGCGTTCAAGTATCAGACGGCCTCGGGCGGCCGCAGCGTGACCGCCAACGCACCTCGCCAATCGGGCAATGAAACCGCCCACTGTTGCCGCAACGAGCCCGTGTCGAGCACTGACCATGCGGGCCGTGCAGCCGGTGTCGGATATTCGGCCGTGCCGATTGGCACGACCCGCGGGCGCCTGGCCAGCAATCCGGCCGCCACCGCCTCCTCCATGATCGCATCGGCAAAGCCATGCCAACTGGTCTGACCGGCCGCCACCAGGTGGTGGGTTCCGCCGCTACCGATGCCCTGCCGCAGGATCGTTGCGGTCACGTCTGCGATCAACCATGCGGGCGTCGGGCTCCCCACCTGGTCGGCCACCACGCGCAGCTCTTCGCGCTCGGCGCCCAGTCGCAGCATGGTCCGCAGGAAGTTGTGGCCATGCAGGCCATAGACCCAAGCGGTACGGAGGATGAGGTGGCGTGCGCCGCTGTCGCGCACAGCCGTTTCGCCGGCCAGCTTGCTCGCCCCGTACACGCCCAGCGGCGCCGTCGGGTCCTGTGGCAGATAGGGCCGCGATGCGCTGCCATCAAAGACATAATCGGTGGAGTAATGCACCAGCGGCACGCCACGCTCGGCACACGCGCCGGCGATTTCCCCGACCGCGCCCGCATTGGCGCGAAACGCCGCATCGGGCTCGGTCTCGGCCTTGTCCACCGCGGTCCAGGCCGCGGCGTTCACCACGAAGTCCGGCGACAACCGATGCACGGCGCGCGCTGCATCGCCGGGCACAGCCAGGTCCAGCGATTCGCATGTCGCATCACCCGGCAGGAGACCGCTACGGGTGGTCACCACCACCTGCCCGAGCGGAGCCAGACTACGCCGCAATGCGTGGCCCACCTGGCCGTTGCCGCCGATCAGCAGGATGCGCATGTCACGCGCCCTGGTAGGCAGGCAGACGATCCAGGGGAATGTCCGCCAGCAACGGCGCCACCGCATCCTTGGCCGACAATCGTGGCTCGGCAACCGGCCAGTCGATGCCCAGCGCCGGGTCGTCCCAGCGCAGATTCGCGTCGGCCGCCGGATCGTAGGTCGCCGTGCACAGGTAGGTGAACAGCGCATGCTCGCTCAAGGCAACGAAGCCATGGGCAAACCCTTCGGGAATCCAGAAATGGCGCTTGTTCTCCGCGCTCAGCAGAATCGCCGTCCACTTGCCGAACGTGGGCGAACCGCGGCGGACATCCACCGCCACGTCCCAGACCTCGCCTTCCAGCACCGACACATACTTGCCCTGTGGATTGGGCCACTGGTAGTGCAAGCCGCGCAGCACGCCCCGCGCCGAGCGCGAGACGTTGCCCTGCACGAATTGTGGCGCCAAACCGAGCGGTGCCAGCCTGTCGTGGTTGAACGATTCGAAGAAGTAGCCGCGGTCGTCGCCGAACACGCGAGGCTCGAACACCAGACAGCCCGCAAGATCCGTTTCAATGACTTTCATGGCGCCTCAGGGCACGTAGCCGCGATCGATCAGGTTGAGCAGATACTGGCCGTAGCCGTTCTTGCTGAGCGGTTTGGCCAATTGGACCAGATCGTCGTTGCCGATCCAGCCGTTGTTCCAGGCGATCTCTTCGGGGCAGCACACACGCAAGCCCTGCCGCGCCTCGATAGTCTCGATGTAGTTGGATGCCTCCAGCAGCGACTGGTGCGTGCCGGTATCCAGCCAGGCATAACCGCGACCCAGGCGCTCCAGATGCAGCGCGCCCTCGTCGAGGTAGCACTTGTTGAGATCGGTGATCTCCAGCTCGCCACGCGACGATGGCTTGAGGTCCGCGGCGAGATCGCTGACGCGGCCGTCGTAAAAGTAGAGGCCCGTCACCGCATAGTTGGAGCGTGGCTTGGCCGGCTTCTCTTCCAAACCCACCACGCGGCCTTCGGCATCGAATTCGGCCACGCCGTAGCGCTCCGGGTCCTTGACCCAGTAGCCGAACACCGTGGCGCTGTCCAAGCGCTCGTCCGCGCGCCGCAGCATCGCGGTCAGGCCGGGGCCGTGGAAGATGTTGTCACCCAGCACAAGGCAACTCGGGCTGCCGGCCAGGAACTCGCGCCCGATCAGGAACGCCTGCGCCAGCCCGTCGGGGCTGGGTTGCACGGCGTACTCGATCTTCATCCCCCACTGCGAACCATCGCCCAGCAAGGCCTTGAACAGCGCCTGCTCGTGCGGGGTGTTGATCACCAGCACTTCGCGGATGCCCGCCAGCATCAGCACGCTGAGCGGGTAATAGATCATCGGCTTGTCGTACACCGGCAGCAGTTGCTTGCTGATGGCCTGGGTGATCGGATACAGCCTCGTGCCCGAACCGCCGGCGAGGATGATGCCCTTGCGACCGGTGGTGGACGCCACCGGAGCGCGCGCGGTCACGCCGCGCCCCCGATGCGTTCCAGGCGATAGCTGCCGTCCAGCACACGCTGCACCCACGGCTGGTTATCCAGGTACCAGTCAACGGTGCGGGCGATGCCTTCCTCGAAGGTCACCGACGGCGACCAGCCCAGTTCGTTGTGCAGCTTGCTGGCGTCGATGGCGTAGCGACGATCATGACCGGGGCGGTCCTTGACGTAGGTGATCAGCGATTCACGCGCACGGCCATCGGCCAAAGGGCGGCGCTGGTCGAGCAGCGCGCAGATGGCCTTCACTACGGTGATGTTGGTGCGCTCGGCGTCGCCGCCCACGTTGTAGGTCTCACCCACGCACCCCGCCTCCAGCACGCGGCGGATAGCCGCGCAGTGGTCGCCCACGTACAGCCAGTCGCGTACGTTCAGGCCGTCGCCGTACACCGGCAGCGGCTCGCCGGCCAGCGCCTTGGCGGTCACCAACGGGATCAGCTTCTCGGGGAACTGGTACGGGCCGTAGTTGTTGCTGCAGTTGGTGGTCAACACCGGCAGTCCGTAGGTGTGGTGGAAGGCGCGCACCAGATGGTCGGAGGCGGCCTTCGACGCCGAGTACGGCGAATTGGGCGCGTATGGGGTGGTCTCGGTGAACTTGCCGGTGTCACCCAGCGTGCCGTACACCTCATCGGTGGACACGTGCAGGAAACGGAACGTATCGCGCACCGGCGCGTCCAGCGACTTCCAGTAATCGCGGGTCTTCTCCAGCAGTGCCAAGGTGCCGACCACATTGGTCTGGACAAACGCCGCCGGACCGTCGATGGAGCGGTCGACGTGGCTCTCGGCGGCGAAGTTGATCACCGCCCCGGGCCGATGCTCGCGCAGCAGGCGCTCGACCAGCGCCGCGTCGCCGATGTCGCCTTGGACGAAGGCATGACGGGGGTTATCGGCGATGGTGGCCAGGGTGTCCAGGTTGCCTGCGTAGGTCAGGGCATCGAGGTTGACCACCTTCACGCCCGCCCGGATAGCCTCCAGCACAAAGTTGCCGCCAATGAAACCGGCGCCGCCGGTGACTAGCCACGTTGCCATGCTGCTCCAGAATTCCGCTGATGCGACCGATCATTGTAGCTTTGGCGTCCCCTCCGGTTCGGAGACTCTTTCCGCGCCCATGCGCTAAGGTATGGAGATCAACGGAAACTATCACAACCGGCTAAAATGGGCGGTTCATGGCTCCCGGCCCTCTCCCACCAGGAATTCCCGCACGATGAAGATCCTCGTTGGCTACAAGCGCGTGGTGGACTACAACGTCCGCATCCAGGTCAAGCCGGACGGCTCCGGCGTGGTCACCGACGGCGTCAAGCTGTCGGCCAACCCGTTCGACGAGATTGCGTTGGAAGAGGCCCTGCGCCTGCGCGACAAGGGCATCGCCACTGAGGTCGTGGTCGCCACCATCGCCCCTGCCGACGCCCAGGCCCACCTGCGCAACGGCCTGGCCATGGGTGCCAACCGCGCCATCCACGTGGTCGCCGATGGACCGCTACAGTCACTGACCGCCGCCCGTGCCCTGCTCAAGTTGGTCGAAAAGGAGCAGCCGGACCTGGTGATCCTCGGCAAGCAGGCGATCGACGACGACGCCAACCAGACCGGCCAGATGCTGGCCACCCTGTGGGGGCGCCCGCAGGCCACCTTCGCCAGCAAGCTCGAGGTCGCCGACGGCAAGGCCACGGTGACCCGCGAGGTCGACGCTGGCCTGGAGACGCTGGAAGTGGACCTGCCGGCCGTGGTCACCACCGACCTGCGCCTGAACGAGCCGCGCTTCATCAAGCTGCCCGACATCATGAAGGCCAAGAGCAAGCCGATGGAGACCATCGCGTTCGCCGACCTCGGCGTGCAGGAAGGCGACGGCCTTAAGACCACGCACTACGCCCCGCCGGCCAAGCGCAGCAAGGGCGTCATGGTGAAGGATGCGGCCGAACTGGTCGCGGCACTGAAGGCCAAGGGCCTGCTCTGAGTTCGAGGAATTACGACATGTCCAACGTCCTGATCGTCGCCGAGCACCTCGACGGCAAGCTCAACCCCTCCACCGCCAAGTGCGTGTCCGCCGCCAAAGCCCTGAACCCCGCCGCCATCGACATCGTGGTGCTGGCCGCCGACCCGGCGACCATCGCCGCCGACGCCGCCATGATCGACAGCGTGCGAAGGGTGCTGACGGTAACCAACCCCGCCAACGCCAACGCCATCGCCCAGGTGCAGGCGCCGCAGGTGGCCGCGCTGGCCGCCGGCTACAGCCACGTCTTCGGTCCCTCCACCACCTTCGGCAAGGACCTGATGCCGTGCGTGGCCGCCCTGCTGGGCGTCTCGCAGGTGTCGGACGTGATGGCCGTGGAAGGCAGCCACACGTTCAAGCGCCCGATCTACGCGGGCAACGCGATCGTCACCGTCGAGGCCCCGGCCAACGCACCGGTGGTCGCCACCGTGCGTACGGCGTCCTGGCCCGAAGCCAACAAGGGCGGCAATGCCGCGATTGAACCGGCGTCACCGGACGCATCCCTGCCCGCCCACACCCGCTATGTCGGGCTCGCCGCCGGCAAGTCGGACCGCCCGGACCTGCAGAGCGCCAAGCGCGTGGTTTCCGGTGGTCGTGGCGTCGGCTCGGCCGAGAACTTCAAGATCATTTACGACCTGGCCGACAAGCTGGGCGCCGCCGTGGGCGCCTCGCGTGCCGCGGTGGATGCCGGTTACGTGCCCAATGAGCTGCAAGTCGGCCAGACCGGCAAGATCATCGCGCCGGAGCTGTATGTCGCAGTCGGCATCTCGGGCGCGATCCAACACCTGACTGGCATCAAGGATGCAGGCACGATCGTGGCGATCAACAAGGATGGCGATGCACCAATTTTCGAGATTGCGGATATCGGGCTGGTTGGCGATTTGTTTGCGCTGTTGCCGGAGTTGCAGGACGCGCTCAGTGCCTGACCCAGGCGTCTACTGTTGAAGATGAAACGGCGCCGTTACGGCGCCGTTTTCATTCATGGGCCGGTCGCCGTCTGGACCCCGCTGGTGTCCACCTGAACAACATGACGAACTGTTATAAGCTTCGAGGCATCCCCGTGGTCGGCGCCTGGTGTCAGGCAAGGAACGGCGGATGCACCAGGAGAGCAGGCTTAGAACATGAACCAGCAAGAATTGGCTTCCGCGCTGGCCAAGCGCTATGGAATCAGCACGGAGTTCTGCTCCCGTTACATCGCCGACAACCGGCTCGCCCACGCTCCCACTGTTGACGTGAATTCGTTTCTTGGTGGCCTGGGAGAAACTCAGCGCCTATACCTCGATTACGCCCTGTCGACAAACCAACGAGGTGAGTCCGTGCGTCGCCAGTTCGACGTCGGGCCCCGCGCACCGCATCAGCGGGTCCTGGACATCGGATGCGGCCAAGGGGGAGCCATTCGGGCGTTTTCCGCTGCCGGCCGGGACGCGATTGGCATCGAGATTGACCCGACGCTGGCCGAGTACGCCCGTCTCAATCTCGGCCCGCAAGGCGACCGCATCAAATGCCTGGATGTACTCACGTGCAACCTGGATGAGCTGGGAACGTTCGACCTGATCCTGTGCAGCGACGTGATAGAGCATGTCGGCGATCCCGACGCCATGGTCGCGATCGCCGCCCGACTGCTTCGCCCGGGCGGCACGTTTGTGCTCCAGGTGCCGAACAAAGACAGCATTCACCAGGTAATCGCGGATGGGCACTTCCGCATTGCCGGCCTCACCTTGCTCAGCCGGCAGGAAGGCAGAGAGCTCAAGCGCCAGCTGCAAGGCTGGGATGACCCCTATGAACACATGGGTGAACATCTGCCTTCGGCGCATTATGTGGCTCGCATGAGATCCAGCGGCCTGGAGGTTTCCCTGGAACCAGGCGCCAGCGACCCTTCACGTGCGCTTTCAACGTTCGGCGAAGCGTGCGGGAAGATTGACTACCTTCTCGCCCACGGCTCCCTGTCGTGGTTCACTCGGCGGGAGTTGTCGCGCGCATTCTCGGACTATGGGCAGCGCTTCCTTGCCGCGTATGGCGCAGCCTCGATCCTCGGCGATATGACGGACTTTGCACACCACTTCGTTGAGCCAACGTGGACGTTCAAGGCCCGAAAGCCTGCGCTTGGTTGAACCGGGCCCCCCGCCGCACGACATGAATGTCCTGCGGAGTCAGACACTGCCAGCAAGGGTGAGAATGTGACTGAAGTCGCACAACACAATCGTGAGGTCGAGGCCAATCTGGAGGCTTGGCATGCCAAGCCCCTGCTTTGGCGCGTCTACCGCGACATGCACGAGGAAATCGCCAAGGAACTGGCAAGTGTCCCTGGACTGACCGCGGAAATCGGCTCTGGGATTGGCAACATCAAGGAGGTCATCCCCGACTGCCTTCGCACCGACCTGTTCCCCAACCCATGGCTTGACCAGACAGAAAACGCGTATGCGCTCTCATTCGCTGACCAGTCTGTCGCGAACCTCATCCTGTTTGATGTCTTCCACCACCTGAGATATCCCGGCACCGCACTGCGCGAACTCGCACGTGTACTTGTGCCCGGCGGTCGCGTTCTCATCTACGAGCCCGCCATGGGCCTGCTCGGTCGCGCAGTGTTCGGCCTGTTCCATCACGAGCCCATCGCGCTCGGCGAAAGGATCAGCTGGCTTGCCCCCGACGGCTGGACTCCGAATGACGTGGACTATTACGCCGCGCAAGGCAATGCGTCCAGGATATTCACACGCTCGGCAATGACAGAGCCTGTCGAAGGCCTGGAGCAGATTGCACTGAAGCGCTTCGCACAGTTGTCCTATGTTGCGTCAGGTGGTTACTCCAAGCGCCAGTTGTATCCCGACAACGCGTATCCGGCCATGCGGTCGTTGGACCGCATGCTGGATGCGTTTCCTTGGCTATTTTCCACGCGAATGCTGGCAGTGCTGCAGAAGCCCCTGGCCAGCAGCACTACTGGGCCTCGGTGAACCGTACCGAGGTCTGAGCGGCATTTCCCCAGCCAGGCCCCTTGTCGGGACGCAGCGCTTCAACCCGGATGCGCACGGCCTGCCTCGTGCCCGCCGCCACCGGGATCCGCTGGCGCCACCAACCCGACCCTGCCTCGGCTGCGACATCGTGCCTGCGCACTGTTGCATCCCCGATCTCCACAACCTGAAACATGCGGTCAAGGAATCCACCCGGTGCGTAACGGTCCTCAACCTCCAGCGTTACCTCGCCGCCATCGCCCAAGGCAGCAAGCTGGCAACGAAGCTCCGCATATTCGCCGGGCTCGGGATCGGAGTGCTCGACGGCGAACATGAATCCTGAAGGCCCGGCCGACAGTACCCGGCCACCCTCCAACTGACAATCTGCAACGGCATGCGGCAACCGTACCCGGTATTGACGCTTGCCCGCCGTCACCCAGGCGGCATCCTGGGCGCGAACCCATTCATTCAGGCGATCAAGTCCGGTGGTCGCCCCCAAGAGCAGAAGCCCTGACGCAAGTGCGACGATGCCAGTGCCACGCAGCGACGCTCGCGAGTGATGCAGTCGCGCGGCCGCCACGCCTATCGCCAAGGCCTCCAGGACAAACACCACCAGGAAGAACCGGGCCTGGACCGCCACGACGAAATGGATTCCGACCTTGAGCAGGACCGCAATCGCGATGGCCATCAGCGCCCGATCACGCGTCTTGAACCCAAGATACGCAGCTCCCAGGAACAACGCGTGCAAGAGGATGGACGCGTAAAGGACGGGCTTCGACGAAACCTGCCCTAGGCGCGCGGCCGATGCGGCCTCGACTGGACTCCGGCCGCCCGTAACCCCGTCGTCGGCGGCGAACGCCCAATACTGCAGTGTCCCATCCCGTGTGGTCGCGGTGTCCAGCACTGCACCGGCGCGGCGCACCAGGTGAAAGAATGGCCGCGCGCGAATCTCTTCAATTGCCAACCGGCCCGCCTCTGCGCGGACACGCTCGGCGTCGCCCGACAATGCGGGCTCCCGCCAGGCGATGAAGTCGTCGTGGGCGATCCAGCCGAAGCCCGCACCGGGCACATAGGATCCCAACATTGAAGACCCGCCGTGTCGGGACGCCAACGAGAAATCGCCGGTCGCAATCTGTCGCTGGCTGGCCACTCCCAGCATCAGTACCAGCGCGACACCCGAGAACAGGACTAATGAACGCACGGCCGGCGGATGGCGCACGGGCCATGCCGCCAGCAATGCAAGCGGCAACAGCGCCACCAGCATCTCCTGCCGGACATACAGCGCCACGCACCAGAGCAAGGCACTCCATACCGGATAACCACGACCCTCCCCGCAGGCGTTCCGAACTGCCAGGCTGGCCAATGCCAGTGTCGGCAGCTGCACCCAGTTGTCCTGGGCCACCACACCCGAAAACACGACAAGGGATGGCAACAGGGTCAGGATCCCCGCCACCAGCAGACGTGACCACAAGGGCAACACCCCACGCAGCACCAGCAGCGGGATCAACGGCAGCATTGCCAGGACTGTAGCGGTAACCACCCTCGCAACCGTCGCGTCGTCAGCGCCCGACAGTGCCAGGGGAATCGACAGGAACGTTGGGGTCCCCGCGCTGAAGAAGTTCCAGTACCAGCCGGGCGCGAACGGCCCGTGCTCCGCCAGATCGGAGGCAAAGGTCACGATCCCCAGGAAATCGGAGATCAGCGGCGTCGGATGCAGGAGCGGCAACCAGAGGTGGGTGACCAGCGATGCCACCAGAATCCCGAACGCAGCGACGATCTCCCTGGGCTGACGCAGTGCCGGAGATGTGCGCATGGAGTCCACCGCGCCTGGGGTGCTCATATGAACTTGAGCTTGCGGCTTGCGAACACCAGCATTACCAGGAGCAGCGCACCGTGGCGCCAACGAGAAATGTTTGTCTCGCCATATGTCCGCTCGCGATAGGTGATGGGCACTTCAATCACCTTCAGCCCCATTCGCGATGCGCCGAAGATTAGGTCAAAGTCGCCAAACGGGTCGAACTCCCCGAAATACGACCGGTTCCTCGCAAGTCGCTGGTAATTCTCACGGGTAAGCACCTTTGTGCCACAAAGCGTGTCCTTGAAGCGCTGTCCCAGCACGAAAGAGAAGGCCGCTGCGAAGAACTTGTTGCCCAGCATGTTCAGGAAGCGCATGGCCTCCTTCTCCATTGGATACACCAACCGGGAGCCGTTGATGAACTCCGCCTTCCCGCTGACGAGGGCGTCATAGAACTTCGGAAGGTCCTCTGGCGGGACGGTGAGGTCGGCATCCAGGATCATCAGGATGTCCTTGGACGCCATGGCAAACCCCTTCCTCACCGCGTCGCCCTTGCCCTTTCCATCCTGTTTTCCAATCACGATATTGCGATGCGGGTTGTCCTTCTGTGCCTGGACGATGCGATCCCAGGTATCGTCGGAAGAACCGCCTTCGATGAAGATCAGTTCATCATCGGGCCCCATGTTCTTCACCCGACGGACGATGTTGTCGATGTTGCCGGCCTCGTTCCGCGCGGCAACCACCACCGACACCGAGGGGCGCGAAGTGGTGCGCTCGACGCGTGCCGGCCGCGCCACGTAAACATTGACGAGCGCCAGGGCACGAAGGCCGGGAAGTGGCGCCAGATAACGGTTGACCACCGAGGACAGTAGCGGGATGTACATCGGCAACAGCACCCGGCTATCGCGCCTGACCAACTCGAAATCCGTGAGACGCAGGAAATTGGCGATATCCGCGTCGGCCAGCCAGTTGGACTCAAGCGTCTTGCGACGCAGGCCCAGCATGGTCGCCAGCTGGATGAACGGCCGCCACAACGCACTGTAGGTCACGACCAGCAGTCGGGTGTCCTCCCGCAACGAAGTCCGGATGCCGGCCAGATAGCCTTGGATGTCTGCTTCATAATGCAGGTTTCCATTCAGGATGACGTAGTCGGCGGTGGAGCCCCCCCCCGCGTCGCGCAGCTGCGCACTGCTCACGGACTCCGTGGAGCCGAGGATCTCCTGCAACTCTCCAGAAACCGCGTCGACTTCGATGACGCGATCGCTCGGTCGCGCATAGAGCCTCAGGTAGGTCGACAGCAGCCGGTAGAAATAATTCCTCACGCACCTACTCCTTGAAAGACAAATCAATCGATCGCCGGCGCCGCATGATGCCTGCGACGGGAGTGCCATACAAAAATGCCAGGCACGGTTATCAGGGCGTTGGCGAATCCAAACAGCAGTGACGTTGCCAAGGCAGCTTCCTTCGGCACCCCAGCCGCTGCGAGGCCCGCGACCATGGCCCCTTCCCGAACGCCCCAACCGTTCACGGAAATTGGAAGCAACGAGACAAACACGGCCAACGCAGTAACGGCAAGCAGCGACAAGTATTGCGTCTGCACGCCAAGGCCCGCCGCAATCATATGCACGCCCAAGATCATCAGGCAGTAGATCGCGATGCTGATGGCGAATGCCTTGGTGGACTCGACCGATGCGATGTTGCTGCGCAGGGCAAGCAACAAGTCGATCATCTTGCGCCGCTTTCCGGAGCCGGCATATCGGTTCAGGATACCTATCCGGTGCAATGAAAGGATCGTGCAGATGCCGACGATCGTGGCCAACACCAATAGCAGGGCAAACAGCTTGAGCACGCTGGGCAATTCTGCCCAGATGAAGGGAAGGCCAAGCGCCAGCACCAGCACCACGCTCACCACGCCCACCAGGCGATCCAGCGCCAGGGACTGCACGGCATGGGCAAGCCTTGCGCGTCGATGCATAAAGTATGCAAGCCGGGCTGCATCCACCCCGATTCCCGCAGGCAGGAACTGCCCCACGAACAACGCCGAGTATGTTGCCTTTGCATAGAAGCCAAGGGGGAGGTCGATGCCCGAGGCGCGGGCCGCGAAGCTCCAACGCCACGCCGACAGGATGACGGTCGGCGCCATGACGAGCAGGCCCAGCAGCAGGTACCGTGCATCGGCATGGGCCACCGCACGGGTCATGCTGCCCCAGTCAACCCAGACGGCCAGGGCGACGATCATCCCGATGGATATCAGCAGCTTCAGCAGCTCGCCGGCGTACGACCTTCGGGCATGGACCTGGGCCGGATATTCACCTGCCTGGGAGGTGTCATTCTTCACGTCGAGGACCTCGCTTTCGCAGACCCGCCTTGGGCTCGGACAATTTCCTGGCAGAGCATCGTGAGCACCTTCCCCCGGCTCTGCCACGAATGCTCCGCCGCCCCGTCCGCGTTCAGGTCAAGGCCGGCATGCAGCATCCGCGACTGGCTTCTGGCTGCAAGCTCCCCGAGCATCGCACTGATCGCAGGGACGCTGCTGTCGCATTGCCAGCCCCTCCGCAACTCCCCTTCCAGCCAAGCCCCGACAGGATCGCCCGCACCCTGCCGGATATACAGGATCGGACGCTGGCTGCCGAGGTATTCGTATACCTTTCCAGGCGTCTGTACCGGGTCCGCATTGCCAAGGCACACCAGCACGTCGCTGCGCCGTTGCGCCAACAGCGCCTGCTCGTGGGAAAGCTCACCAAGCAGGCGGAAAGACCCAGGGTGTCGGCTGGCAAACGACTCCAACAGGGTCGCGCTCGAGTTTGTCGCCACCTCAAGCACAATCCCCGGCGTGCGCGCGACGGCTTCAAACAGGCTCCTTCCATCACGGAACGGATAGAACCTTCCGGTGTACAGGAGCGTCAGCGGCCCCGCTGCATCCGGGCATGGCGTTTGCGGCGGAGGCGTGGCATCGAAACCTTGCGGAATGACCTCGATGCGCGCGTGTGGTCCATGTCGTCGAGCGAGCAGGTCCCTGGTGGTCGCATTGGTTACGACGAGTGCATCGGCATGGGCATGGATATCGCGTTCCAGCGCGAACGATCTGCGCTTCCATCGCCCTGGCGTGTAGGCCGATAGCACTGGATCGCCCAGGTCGGCGATCCAGGCAACCCCTTGCAGGCGGCACCGCAACCACAGCATGGGACTGACTGCCGGCTCGTGGGACGTAATGACCAGGTCCGGCCTGTTGGCCTGCAGCCATGCTCGAAGAGCGCGTTCGGCCGGCTTCAACCAGGCGTAACGCACGTCAGGAAATACCGTCGCGCCCAACCCACGCTTGATCCACTCGTTGACGGTGCCGCGCCAATTCCGGGACGTTGGACGGCTCGCGCCAGCGCCAACGGATCGCGATCCCACCAGACGCAAGTGCCTTCCCACTCTCACGGCCCAGGAATGCAGGCTGGCAGGTGCGACGCTGATCACAGTCGCACCAGGCGCCGCCTCCCGCACATTCCCCGGGTGTCCCGGCAGGGCCGCACACAGCACGGTCAACTCGTGACCAGCTGCCAGCAATTGGCGCGTCAAGTAATGCCAGCGCAACGCCTGGGGCGACTCCAGTGGAGGGTAGTCGTGCGCAATCAACAGAATCTGCATGGATTCAGGCGGCCAAGCCTTCGCGGAGTATCGCCACGATTCGGCGTGACGCCTGGCCATCGCCGTAAGGCGAGCCCCCCCGCGCCATGTGCGCATATGCGTCGTCATCGGTCAGCAGCAAGCTGGCGTTCCTGACAATAGCGTCACGGTCGGGCCCCACGAGACGCACGACGCCTTCGGTTACGGCCTCGGGACGCTCGGTCTCCCGCCGCATCACGAGCACGGGCTTGCCCAACGCAGGTGCTTCCTCCTGAACTCCCCCGGAATCGCTGAGGATCAGGTGCGCTCGCTTCATCGCTGCGACAAAGGGGAGGTAGTCCAACGGCTGGCTGAGCGTAATGGCGGGATGACCCGCCAGAATCTCGTTGACCGTGTTCACCACGTTGGGATTTGGATGGACCGGATACAGCACGTGAATATCGCCATGCCGCTCGACCAGGTCGCGCACGGCAAGGCATATTCCCCGCAGTGGCTCCCCGAAGTTCTCGCGGCGGTGCGAGGTCACCAGAACGAGTTTCTTGCCGACGGGGATGTCCACGCCCATGTCAAGCTCACGCGATGCAACCGCCATCAACGCGTCGATAACCGTGTTTCCGGTGACATGGACGTCAGCCGCCGGGTAGCCCTCGCGAATCAAGTTCTGCTGCGCACTCGTCGTAGGAGCGAAATGCCAGCGCGACAACCTGCCCGCCACCACCCGGTTCATCTCCTCGGGGAAAGGATTCCTGATATCACCGGTACGTAGTCCCGCCTCAACGTGGCCCACTGGAATGCCACGGTAGAAGGCAGCCATGGCGACGGCCATCACGGTTGTGGTGTCCCCCTGGACCAGAACGGCATCGAACTGACGCGCTTCGAAGACCCCGTCCATCCCATGCAGGATCCTGGCCGTCAGCTCGGTCAGCGACTGGTTCGGCCGCATGAGGTTCAGGTCGATGTCCGTACTGATCGCGAATGCGGCCATGACCTGGTCGAGCATCTGCCGGTGCTGCGCGGTGGCCAGCACGGTGACCTCCGCCCATGGCTCCGCACGGAGGGCAAGGATCACGGGCGCCATCTTGATGGCTTCTGGCCTGGTGCCTACGACAATCAGAATCTTCTTCTTGTTGCTCACAACCCCATTTCCTCGCTCACCGCCCACACTGGATCGGCACCGGCCAATCCAAGGTCATGCATCAAGCTGTCCCAATCTGAAAGGAATGCCCCGTCGCTGAACGCCTTGGCACAGCTGGTCATCCGATCGGATGCCGACAGGTAATCGTCAACTATCGCTTCCAGCTTGTCGGCCCCAAGCCCGACCTGCGCTGGCACGTACAGGTGCCTGTCGTCACCGCCAACCAGCTCCGAATGCTCGGGCAAGGCCGACAGCAGCACAGGGACGCCTGCAGCAATACTCTCGGCCGCGGCCAATCCGAACGACTCGCCGAACGACGGGGAGACCATCACCGCCTGCAGCTCGTGCAAGGCACCGAGAAATGCCGAAGTCTGCAGGAAAGGCAACGGAGGCAACTGCAGCACCTTGCCGCGCAGCCCGGCCTTTTCGATCCTGTGCGCCATGTCGTAACCCGGCACCTCGGGACCCACGACAAGGCCAAAGTACCGACCTGGCGTCCGCCGATCGAGCTCAAGGAAAAGCTCTATGAAGCCTTGTGGATTCTTCAGGTCGTCCAGGCGCCCGAAATACAGCAGCGGCTGCTGCTTCCATCCCGGCAATCGCGGGGCGGCCTTGCCCTGATGGGGCGACACGCAATTGCGAAGCAGGCGGATACGCAACCCCAGTTCGGGATGCTCTTCGCGCACCAGTTTCTCGAAGGTCATCGAGGGAACCGTGACTTGAGCGATCTCGTCCGGCAGTTGAGCGAGATAGCTCCGGGCCGCTGCGTACGGGGTATGGCACTCCATTACCCACTTGGTGATGTCGGTCAGGCGCGCTGGGAGCAGTGCAGGAGAGTCGATGGCGAACACGACGTCGTACCGCGCCGGATCGAAGCGCGGCGTGACGCGCAACCGGTCGTCCAAGCCCAGGTCGACGATCGTCCTTTGAAATGCGGCAAGGCCCCCGCCGTCGGATCCATAATAAACCTCGATCTCGACGTCCCGCCCGTGGGCCGCGAAGGCGTGCGCACGATTGAGGAAGACGCGCTCCACTCCGCCATAAGTCGCCCATTGGTAGGCAAAACAGACCTTACGAGCCATACATCCCCCGAAGCCCATCGGCATCCACGAGCCTGAGCATCGAATCAAACCGGGCTTCCCACGTCGTCTGCTCCAAGCATCGCTCCATGGCCTCGTAGTCCGGCTGGATTTCCAGTTGGGCCTGGCAAGCTTCCACAAACGCCCCAAGGCCCTCTACGACACTCACGCCAGGAAGGTCGGCAAGGTGCGGAATGCCGGTGCACACGGTGGGCAAACCGAGGTAAATGTACTCATAGACCTTGATGGGATCGATGGCCACTGCAAGCGGACCCGGCCTGAACGGCGCGAGGCCCGCGTGCCAGTGTCGCGCATGCTTCCACAGATCAGATGGTGGAACCTTTCCCAACAGCGTCAGATTGGGCACCTGGCTCGCGGCGTCCCGCACCCACTGGGGTTCGCCATAACCGATGATCTCGAACCGGCAGTCCGGGAGCTGCCGGGCGGCATCGAGGACAAGGCCCCAGTCGAACCAAGCATCGGTCAGATGGCCGAAGTAACCAATGCGGAGCTGTTTCCCGTCATTCCTTGCGCCTGCGGCGCAGAACTTGTTGTCGAGTCCGAGCACGGCTGGCGTATAGCCGTTACCGATAACATGCATGTCGCCCCGCAGGTGGCCGAACTTCGCAGTCAATGGCGGCGAAACGGCAGCGACCACGTCTGCCGCCATTACCGCTTCGTGCTCATGGGCCTTGGAGTACCACGGCGCCTGCCCTACTGCATTGAAAGCCTCCCACTCGTCGAGGATGTCATACACCACCGCAAAGCCGCTCCTGCGCACGGCCTGGTGCAGGTTGACCAGCTCAGGCGCGGGAAGCGTCAAGACGTAGATCGAGCTGGGATCCTGGCGCCGCGCAAGCTTCCCAACGTTGTCAATGAGCGAATACAGGTCGATCTGCCAGATGCCCGGATGAACCTGCTGGTTGGATTTCGACAAGCGCTCGTCGCGTGACCACTGCCAGGCCGCAAACAGGACGGTGTAGCCGCGACCGGCGAGGTACTTTGCAAGATTGATCGGACGCTGGTTGGCAAGTTCCTCGAACTCAAATGCGCTCGGCACGATCGCAACCTTCCCCGCAGCGTCGACAAGGGCGATCCAATCGAGGCCAGCGTCGGAAGCCGGGAGTTCCACTTCCTCAGCCACTTTCGCGCGCTGCACGAACCGGTGACGAAGGCTGTCCAGCTTGAGGCGCAAGGGTTGCGGCATAGCCCAGAACGCCGACCTCATTGCGCTATAGGCCAACGCTCGGCGCTCGTGCGCTGGCAACACAAGCAACGCGCGGCCCAAGCGGATCGGGTGCGTCAAACGCCACGTCCAGCTCCCCACGACCTTATCAAGCTCAGCGGAGCGCTCGGCCAGCAACCCCTGCATGCGGTCGCGTTCACGCCCTGCCACGTCATGGTCGGCGCGGAGCTGGGAGACTTCGGACATCAGGGCGTTCGTGACGGTGATGCGCGACTCGATCTCCTTCCTGAGCTCAAGGCACTCACTGGAATAGGCCTCCCGCTCCTGTCGCAACGCCAATTGCTGGCGGTCCTTGCGGTCGAGCTCTTCTCGCAGGCCCGCAACGTCTGCGCGACAGGCATCGACGTCCGCCTGCAACGCATGCAGACGTTCAGCCCCGGTCGCCACTTGCGCACGCAGTGCAGTGAGTTCCGCTTCCTTTGCCGCGACCATGCCTTCGGACAAGGCCACTGCGCGCTCTGCAGTACTGACGGCAAGCTCGTGCTGTCGCATTGCACCAGCAAGCGCGGTCACCTGGCCTTCAGATCGCGCGAGTTGGGCCACGAGGGCCGCTTCACGGCGAGCGAACGCACGCTGCGCCGTGCTGTCGCTCCACGTGCCAACCCAATCAAACCTGTCGCTGGACCAGCGCCTCGAGGATTCACGTCCGCGCACGGAATCGATCGCGGAATGCAGCAAGACTTTGTGCGCGAGCGCCGCCGCCTCCAACTCGAATATCCGCTCCATCGAAACAAGTGGACGATCGGTCTCCAGCAGCGTGCGCATGCCATTTCGCCACGCTTCCGGCGGCGCCGACGGCATCAACCTCAGCGACTCCGGCAAGCCGGACATTTCGGAGACGCGACTCATCTTGGGGTCGTACTCGATGCATAGCGCCGGACGTCCCAGTTTCAACGCCAGGATCTGGGCATGAAGCCGCATGCACACGAGGCGATCGCAGCCCGCCAGCACAGCCACCATGTCGTCAGGATCTGGTGAGGCTGCCACCTCGTGCTCATACTCGCCCAAGCGGGCCATCAGCGAACGGGCAAGGACCATATCCGCGCTTGACGCGCCCTCCTCCCCTACCTGGAACGGAATCCAGACGAGTCGTTCGTTCTGCGGTGAAGCCGCACTTCTGATCGCGGCAACGAACGCGTCTTCCCAGCCCGGCTGGAACGACCATTCGCGCAATACCAAGCCGAGACGACGGGTGGCGCCGATGCTGCGTTGCCCGCTGCGGTCCACCGGAAACGCCCAGACAGGGTCCGGAGCAACGAGCACGTCATGCCCCACCCCGATCTCGCGCAGGGTGCGATTGGAGACCTCGTCCCTCACGCTGGCGAATGACGCCTTGGAAAAGACGTCCCTGACGATCTCCCTGGGGTGATCGCCATTGAGCGGACCAACGCCCTGTGCCCACAACAGCGTGGGCACCCCCATCTGGTGGGCCATCAATGCCGGACGGGCGTACGCAGAGATGTCGCCAGGCGCGTAGTCGAAAAGCCCCGGCACCGTGAACCCATGGTGGGTCTGGAAGAGGCCTCCGCCTCCCAGAACGAACAGATCTGCGTCGAGCATGCTCTCCGCCGCCGCGCTGAAGTCGAAGGCGTCCACCGCTTCCAGGCCATGGATGCTGCGGGTATGGCGGGGAAACGGACTCAGCGTGGTAACTCGCGCGCCGGCTTCCTCGCACCACCTGGCCAATATGCGCAGGATCAACTCATCGCCGACATTGCCCGCGCCATACCAGCCCGTCGCGAGCACGCGCACATGTTCATCCGAGGTACTCACGAGTTCACTACCCTGGGTACATGGAACACGGGAGACGGCGCGAGCCAACCTGCCCCCGAATGAGGTTGCGAGAGTACGTCGAAATGCCCGGCATAGCTCACCCGGTGCGCCCGACGGTATTCACCGTTCATGATCTGGCCGACACCAATGGCCACGACGTATCGATTGCCTGAGAACGGTGTGCGCAATTCCCACTCATAGTGGTAGACCCCCGGATCAAGAGCGGGCAGTTGGACGCCCATCATCTGGGTGGTGACACTCCACAGCGAAATGCCGTCGACACTCGACAGCTGGATGCCGAAGCACGGCTCTGGCACGACACCATTGACCCGCACGCTGACGCGAACGCGCAGGATCCCAGAGAACGCCACGGTGGAGCATGGCCGGTTCGAAGGATCCGTCAGCGCAACCGACTCCACCATGATCGGGACACTCACCGAAGCGGCATCGTCATCGACCACCACGGCAACCTGCGGCTCATGGCATTCTGGCTCCACGGCAAGGTCCAGCAGTTCGCCACCCTCGTCGAGCACCAGGTCATCGGCATAGGCCTTGACCACGTCGCGGCAATCGCCGTCCATGACCAACGTGCCCTTCTTGAGGAATATGGCGCGGTCGCAGTATTCGATCAGGGCGTTCGTCGAGTGCGTCACCAGGAGGATAGCCACTCCCCGTCGCTGCAACTGGCGAATGCGATCGAGGCATTTTTGCTGGAAAGCGGCGTCGCCTACCGCCAGCGCCTCGTCCACCACCAGGATGTCGGGATCCACATGGATCGCCGTGGCAAACGCGAGACGGACGACCATGCCACTGGAGTACGTCTTGATGGGCTGGTCGATGAAGTCGCCTATGTCGGCGAAGCGCAGGATGTCATCGAACCTCGCGTCGATCTCCTTGGCGCCGAGGCCGAGCACGGCCGCATTCAGGTAGACGTTCTCGCGGCCGGTGAACTCGGGGTTGAAGCCGGACCCCAGTTCAAGCAGCGCTGCGATCCTGCCATTGGTCTCGATCTTCCCTGTTGTCGGCGTCAACGTTCCGCAGATGAGTTGCAGCAGCGTCGACTTGCCCGAGCCGTTGCGGCCAATGATCCCCACGGTCTCTCCCGGAGCGACATGGAAGGACACATCGGTCAGTGCGTGGAAATCGCTGTAGTAGCGCTTGTCGGGCAATCCCAGGATCCGGCGCAATCGCGGCACGACGAACTGCTTCAACCGCGCCCGCGGTGAATCAAACATCAGGTAGTGCTTACCGACGCGATCAACCCGGATGACACTCGCATCAGAGGACATCGGCAAAACCCTTGCGCGTTACCTGGAACCACGCATACCCCATCCACGCCACCAGGCCACCAAGTACCAACGCCATGGTCCAAGCGCCTGGATCGAAACCCTGCCCCCAAATCATGACCTGGCGCGCCTGGGTGATGGTGGTGGTCAGAGGATTCGCGTGCATGATGGGCCAATACTCCTTGGGCAGCGATTCCACTGCATAGAAGATCGGCGACATGAACATCAGCACCGTCGTGAAGATACCCACCGCCTGTCCCACGTCACGGAGATAGACGCCAAGCGATGCGAGCAGCCAACTCAGACCCAGCGTCAACAGCACCAGCGGCGCGAGCACGACGGGAAGCAACAAGGCGGTGACAGGCGGGATGCCAAAATAGCAAAGATAGAAGGCTGTCCAGACCAGCACGCTCACCAGCATGTGGAACAACGCCGACAGGAAGCTGACGACGGCCAGGATCTCCAGCGGGAAGACCACCTTCTTGACGTAGTTGACGTTGTTCAACACCAGGCTTGGAGCACGGTTCACGCATTCCGAGAAGACGCTGTACACCATCAAGCCCGTAAACAGCACCAGCGCGAACTCAGTCTTGGATCCCTGCCCACCGGGCCAGCGCGCCTTGAACACCACCGAAAACACGAACGTGTAAACCGCAAGCATCAACAGCGGGTAGAGGAAAGACCACGCCAGGCCGATGACCGAGCCACGATACCGACCCACGACTTCCCGCCGAGTCAGCGCGACGATGAGTTCCCTGTTGTCGCGCAGCGACCTGACCAGCCCAAGCGGGCTGGCGGCGCGGTGCCGATACTGACTCACTACTTCACTCCTCGATACACGGGCACTTCAGCGCCCGACGCCAATCACCTGTTCCAGGCTCTCGCGCAGGTCGGCGACGTCCTCGACGCCGACACTGAGCCGCACGAGGCTGTCGGCAATCCCCAACTGTGCACGCCGCTCCTTGGGAATGGATGCGTGTGTCATCACGGCCGGATGGTTGATCAGGCTCTCCACGCCACCCAGCGACTCGGCAAGGGAAAACAGGCCGGCGTTCTCGCACAGGCGCTTGGCGGCTTCAAAGCCCCCCCTGAGATAGACCGAAACCATCCCCCCAGATCCGTCCATCTGCCGCTGAGCCAGCTCGTGTTGCGGATGCGACTTCAACCCTGGGTAGATCACCTTTTCGATCGCCGGGTGCGACTCCAGCCACTCCGCCAACGCCATCGCATTCTCGCAATGCGCCTTCATCCGCAGGTGCAGCGTCTTCAACCCACGCAGCGCAAGGAAGCTGTCAAACGGTCCCTGCACGCCACCGATGGCGTTCTGCAGGAATGCCATCTTCTCGGCCAATTCTGCGTCGTCGCCTACCACCGCCATGCCGCCGACGATGTCGGAGTGACCATTGAGGTACTTGGTGGCCGAGTGCATGACGATGTGCGCCCCCAGTTCCAGTGGCCGCTGGATGATCGGCGAGCAGAAGGTGTTGTCCACCACCACGATCAGCCCGCGCTTGCGCGCCACCGCGGCGATCTGCTCGATGTCGACCAGTTTCAGCAGCGGATTGGTGGGCGTCTCGATCCAGACCATCTTCGTTTCCGGCCGAATCGCTGCCTCAAAGGCGGCCAGGTCGCTCAGGTCCACCCAGCTGAAGTCCAGGCCCGCCGTACGTCGACGCACACGCTCGAAGAGGCGGTAGGTACCGCCATACACGTCGTCCATGGCAATGATGTGGCTGCCGGCGTCCAGCAATTCCAGAATGGTGGACGTCGCCGCCAGGCCCGAGGCGAAGGCGAACCCACGGGTGCCGCCTTCCAGCGCCGCCACGCAGCGCTCGTAGGCGAAGCGCGTGGGGTTGTGGCTGCGCGAGTACTCAAACCCCTGGTGCACGCCCGGGCTGGACTGCACGTAGGTCGACGTCGCGTAGATCGGCGTCATCACCGCGCCGGTACTCGGATCCGGTGATTGCCCGGCATGGATCGCCAGCGTCCCAAGACCCGGCTTGTGGGCGGAATTCCCCGATGACGGTTCGGCCATTGCGATGCTCCCTGCGCCCACGGTGGGCGACCGCAGATTCTAGCATCGGCCGCGCATCGGCCAGACTGCAAAACCCCCTTGAAACCCGGGCGACGACCCTCGCGGACGCGCCCTGTTCAGCACAGGACGCACCAAACCGTGACGCCTATTGCACCCTGCGCCGCAGATAGTTCAACAAGTCGATCCGGGTGATCAGCCCCAAGAATTTTTCGCCCTCGGTGACGATGGCCACGTGCCCCCGGTCAAACACCGGCAGCAGCGCCTCGATCGGCGCGCGCACATCGACCTTGTCCAGCTTGCTGACCATCGCCGTGGACACGGGATCGCGGAACCGCGACTCATCGCCGTACACGTGCAACAGCACGTCGCTTTCGTCCACTATGCCGACGAGTTGGTCGCCTTCCATCACCGGCAGCTGGCTGACGTCGTACAGCTTCATCCGCTGGTACGCGGTGACCAACAGGTCGTTCGGCCCCACCACCACCGTGTCGCGCTGCGAGAACGGGCGCAGGATCAAGTCGCGCAGGTCGTTGTACGGTTCGCGCGCCAGGAAGCCGTTGTCCAGCATCCAGTAATCGTTGTACATCTTCGACAGGTACTTGTTGCCCGTGTCGCAGACGAACACCAGCACCTTCTTGGGCGTGGCCTGCTCCTGGCAGTACTTCAGCGCCGCGGCCAGCAGGGTGCCGGTGGACGAGCCGCCGAGGATGCCTTCCCGCTCCAGCAGCATGCGCGCGGTCAGGAAGCTTTCCTTGTCGCTGATCGCATAGGCCTTCTTCACCCGGGTAAAGTCGGAGATCGGCGGCAGGAAGTCCTCGCCGATGCCCTCCACCATCCAGCTGGCGGACTTGTCGCTGAGCGTGCCTCGGTTGATGTATTCCTCGAGGATCGAGCCGACCGGGTCGGCCAGGATCAGCTCGGTCTGCGGCGAGTGCGCGGCGAAGCAGCGCGACAGGCCGGTCATGGTGCCCGAGCTGCCGCAGCCGAACACGATGGCGTCCAGCCCCCCGACCTCGGCCATCTGCGCGAGAATCTCCGGCCCGGTGCCAAACTCGTGCGCCGCGGGGTTGTCCGGATTGCCGAACTGGTTGATGAAGTACGCGCCCGGGGTCTCCCGCGCGATGCGCTCGGCCATGTCCTGGTAGTAGTCGGGGTGGCCCTTGGCCACGTCCGAACGGGTCAGCACCACCTGGGCGCCCATCGCCTTGAGGTTGAAGATCTTCTCGCGGCTCATCTTGTCCGGCACCACGAGGATCAGCTTGTAGCCCTTCTGCTGGGCCACCAGCGCCAGACCGATGCCGGTGTTGCCGGCGGTGCCCTCGACCAGCGTGTCGCCAGGTTTGATGTCGCCGCGCGCCTCGGCGGCCTCGATCATCTTCAGGCCGATGCGGTCCTTGATCGAACCACCCGGGTTCTGCGATTCCAGCTTGAAGTAGAGCTCGCACACCCCGGTATCGAGGTTGCGCGCCTTGACGATCGGCGTCTGGCCGATGAGTTCCAGTACGGAGGCGTGGATGGACATGCGGATCCTGCGGCCGCAACCGTGCGGCTGACCCGCGAAGTGTAACCGGCCGCGGGCGCCGCAGGCCGACGAGGATGGCCTACGGCGCCCGTCGGCGGGTGTCAGTGGGGCCTGGCGTCGTACATCCTGACGAGGCGGTCCTTGGCAGCCAGTTTCTCGCGCTTCATCTGGTGCAGGGTGTTGTCATCGATGGGGAGCACGCCCAACTCGGCGTCCATGACCTTCTTGTCCAGGAGCTGGTGGCGTTGATAGAGCTGCTTGAACTCCGGGTCGCTCTTGATAAGCGCGTCGATTTCCAACTGCGGTTGACCTTCGAACATGAGTGCCTCCTTCAGCACAAATGCAAACGCCCCGACCGGGCGGTCGAGGCGTCGCGGGGAGTCGTCATGGTGGCCAGATCCATCCGGGGGCCGGGATCACACGGCCCCGGCACCGGCTTTCCGGCGGCGGGATCCTGTGAAGTCGACACCTGCTTCATGGGCCTGGCTCATCGCCAAGCGGAAAAAGGACCGCTTGGATAACCGACCCTACTCCTGCCACCGGGGGTCGGCAATAGGCGATGGTCGAATGCCGACGGATGGCCGACCGGCCCGCGAGGCGGAGGCCCCGGGACATCGGGCCCGTCCCGCAGTTATGTACATAAGTAGCTGATAAATAACGTTATTTTGACAATACGATGACTTCCACGCGGCGGTTCGCCGCGCGTCCGGCGTCAGTGCGATTGTCCCCGACCGGCTGGTCGGCGCCACGGCCCACGGCCTGTACCCGCACCGCCGGCAAACCCGCTGCAAGCAGCGCATCGCGCACCGCGTTGGCACGCTGCAGGGACAGGCTGCGGTTGGCACTGGCGCTGCCCTGGCTGTCGGTGTGGCCCTCGACCCGGGCACGGCCGCCTTCGATCGCCTGCAGATACACCGACAGGGTCCGGACCGCGCTGGCCGCGGTCGGGGTCAGCGTCGCCTTGCCGGAGGTGAAAGCGTCACCGGCCAGCGTGAACACCTCACCGCGGGCATCGACCTTGGAGGGCGGCAGCTTGCCGCGCGCCATGAGCTCGGCTTCCTGGCGAGCCAACTGCAGTTCACGGGCGCGCGCCGCATTCAACTTGGCCTCCTGCGCGCCGGTGACGCCTTCCAGGGCCGTTTCCACGTCCTGCCGGGCCATGGCGTCGGCCTCCGCCTGGGCGCGCAGTCGCGCAGCCTCTTCGGCCTGCATCTGGGCTTCCATGCGCAGGCGCTCGGCCTCGGCGCGGGCCCGGGCCGCGTCCTGGCGCGAGGCTTCCAGCATCAGTTCGGCGCGTTCGCGGTCCAGCCGGTCGACGTCCCGCTGCAGGGCCTGCGTTCGGGCCACGATCTCGGCCGCTTCCACCCTGCGTTCGGCCACATAGCGGGCGGCTTCGCGTTCACGGCCAGGGGCCTTGGCCAGCGCATCGAGCGCCTGGCGGGCCTGAAGGCGCTCGTAGGCGGCCAGGCCGCTGTACTGGGCATTGGCTTCCACCGCCACCAGCCGCTCATTGAGGCGGGCCAGGGCATTGGCCGGGTCCTGGGCCCAGCCCGGTCCAGCAGCCAGCAGGGCGCCCAACGCGGCGGCAAGCATCATCGGACGCGGCATCACGGGCCCTCCTCCAGTTGCAGTCGGCGCCGCAGTTCGGCGACCTCGGCCTGGCGCTGGGCCAGTTCGGCGCGGGTCACGGCCTCGCGGCTCCTGGCATAGGCCAGATCGGCCTCGGCCGCGGCCGCCAGGGCCATGCGGCGGGCATCGTCCTCCTTGCCCGCGGCCATCGCTGCTTGGGCACGGCCGAGGGCGTCACGGGCCGTGGCCAACTGGTCGGGAGCATGCTGCGAGGCATCCGCCCCGTCGGCCCGGGTGACCGCCTGCTGGGCATTCGCCAGTTCCTGGGTCGGCGGTGGCAGCGACGCGCATGCACCCAGCGCACAGATCAGGAAAACGACCAGCAGCGGAAATCGAAAGTGTGCGAAGCTAGGATTCATCAAGGGGTGCCGTGATTGAGTGGGCTCGCGCGGCCATTGTCATTAGCGGATGGCCGCCTTGCAACGGTACGCCATCGCCACCGAGGGAGTTGTACATGGACATCGGCTATTTCCTGAAGCTGATGACGGACAAGAACGCGTCGGACATGTTCCTGACCACCGGCGCACCGGTGTACATCAAGATCGAAGGCAAGCTGCACCCGCTGGGCAGCACCGGCCTGCCGTCCGGCATGGTCAAGAAGATCGCCTATTCGCTGATGGGGGAAGGCCAGGTCCCGCAGTTCGAGCGCGACCTGGAACTGAACATGGCCTATGCCCTGCCCGACTCCGGCCGCTTCCGCATCAACGTGTTCAAGCAGCGCGGCGAAGTGGGCATGGTGATCCGCGCCATCCGCAGCACCATCCCCTCGATCGAGGAGCTGCAGCTGCCGCAGGTACTGAAGAACATCATCATGGAGCCGCGCGGCCTGGTGCTGATCGTCGGCTCCACCGGCTCGGGCAAGTCGACCACGCTGGCGTCGATGATCGACCACCGCAACAGTAACTCCAGCGGCCACATCCTCACCATCGAGGATCCGATCGAGTACCTGCACCGACACAAGAAGTCGATCGTCAACCAGCGCGAGGTCGGCTTGGATACCCACGCCTTCCACAACGCGTTGAAGAACGCGATGCGCGAGGCGCCTGACGTCATCCTGATCGGCGAAATCCTGGACGCCACCACGATGGAGGCGGCGATTGCCTTCGCCGAAACCGGCCACCTGTGCCTGGCCACGCTGCACTCCAACAACGCCGATCAGACGCTGGAGCGCATCCTCAACTTCTTCCACGAATCGGCGCACAAGAACGTGCTGATGAACCTCGCGCTGAACCTCAAGGCGGTGGTCTCGCAACGCCTGGTGGTCGGTACCGACGGCCGTCGCCTGCCCGCGGCCGAGGTGCTGATCAACACCCCGCATGTGCGCGACCTGATGCGCCGCGGCCAAGTGCACGAGATCAAGCAGGCCATGGAGGAGTCGCTGGAGGACGGCATGGAAACCTTCGACCAGTGCCTGTTCCGCCTGCACAAGGAAGGCAAGATCGAGATGGAAGAAGCGCTGCGCGCGGCTGACTCGCGCGACGGCCTGGCGCTGAAGTTCCGCCTGTCCGAAGGCGGCTCGGGCGAGCACGACCCCTACGCCGACGTGTTCGACGCCGCATCCTCGCACTGAGGCCCGGCGCGGCCTTGGACCGCCCACAGAAGCACTGGTGAAAATGCAGAACGCCCGCACAATGCGGGCGTTTTGACGTTCAGGGCAGCACGAGCCGGGGCTTGGTTTGCGCGGGACCACGCGCTTTCCCGTTACTGCGGCGGACAATCCGGCTGGCGCTCCGGCCGGGCCGCGTCGAACTCCGGCAGCTTGAGGCACGCCGCCTCGATCCGCGCGATGGTCGGAAACGCGTTGAGATCCACCCCGAAGCGGCGCGCGTTGTAGACCTGCGGCACCAGGCAGCAGTCAGCCAGCGTGGGGCGGTCGCCCTCGCAGAAGCGGCCGGTCGCGGGATGGTCGGTGAGCATCGCCTCGACCGCGCGGAAACCCTCGACGATCCAGTGCCGCACCCATTCGTCGCGCTCCGGCTGCGGCACGTGCCATTCTCGATCGAAGTACTGCAGCACCCGCAGGTTGTTCAGCGGGTGGATGTCGCACGCCACCACCTGGGCGATGGCGCGCACGCGCTGGCGGTCGCGCGCGATAGCCGGCAGCAGCGGGTGATCGGGCCAGGTCTCGTCCAGATACTCCAGGATCGCAACGGACTGGCGCAGCATCCGCTGGCCGTGCTGCAGCACCGGCACCAGCCCCTGTGGGTTGGCCGCGCGGAAGGCGGCGCCATGCTGCTCCCCACCATCGCGTAGCAGGTGCACGGGCGCGATCTCGTACGCCAACCCCTTGAGGTTGAGGCCGATCCGCACGCGGTAGGCGGCGCTGGAGCGCCAATAGCTGAAAAGCTTGAGAATGTCGGTCACGCTGGAATTCCGGGTTCCCCATCACCAGTCCCGCGAACGTTACGCCCGCGGAGGGAGGCCAACCGACCTTCGGTCGGCCCCCGGGGCCACTGGTCAGGCCAGGCCCGTCAGGACGTGGGACCTTCGATGCGCTGCTCGATGGCGCCAAACACGCTGCGGCCGTCGGCATCCAGCATCTCGATGCGCACGCGATCGCCAAACTTCATGAATGGCGTCACCGGCTTGCCCTGCTCCAGGGTCTCAACGGTGCGGCGTTCGGCGAAGCACGAAGCGCCCAGCGACGTGTCCTCGTTGGCCACCGTGCCGGAGCCGACGATGGTGCCGGCCGACAGCGGCCGGGTCTTGGCCGCATGGGCCACGAGCTGGGCGAAGTTGAACTGCATGTCCACGCCGGCCTCCGGCGCGCCGAACCACTCGCCGTTGATGTGGGTCAGCAGCGGCAGGTGCACCTTGCTGTCCTGCCAGGCGTCACCCAGCTCGTCCGGCGTGACGAACACCGGGCTCAATGCCGAACGCGGCTTGGACTGCAGGAAACCGAAGCCCTTGGCCAGTTCCCCTGGGATCAGGTTGCGCAGGCTGACGTCGTTGACCAGGCCCACCAGCTGGATGTGGCCCGCGGCCTGCTCCGGCGTGGCGGCCATCGGCACGTCGTCGGTGACGATCACCACCTCGGCCTCCAGGTCGATGCCGTAGTCCTCGCTGACCACCTTCACCGGGTCGCGGGGGCCGTAGAAGCCGGCGCTGACCGCCTGGTACATCAGCGGATCGACATAGAAGCTCTCCGGCACCTCGGCGCCGCGCGCCCGGCGCACGCGCTCCACGTGCGGCAGGTAGGCGCTGCCATCGACAAACTCGTAGGCACGCGGCAGCGGCGCGGCCAGCGCCGCCATGTCCACGTCAAAGGCGCCGTCCGCGTTGCCGGCGTTGAGCGTGTCGTACAGCGCATTGAGGCGCGGCGCAGTGTTGGACCAGTCCTCAAGCGCGCGCTGCAGCGTGTCGGCGATGCCAGTCGCGCGAACGGCGCGGGTCAGGTCGCGGGACACCACGATGAGCGTGCCATCACGGCCGCCTTCCTTCAGCGATCCAAGTTTCATTGCGTAATCCGGTTGGGTGCGCCTGTGCGCAATTGTTTCAATTGTAACTTTGTCGATGGCCACGCGGCAGTGGGTCACGACCTTACAGGCCCGGGCCCTGTTAATGTTAGCGGCCAGTTTCAACGGAAAGCAGGATGCTGACCGACTTGCGTGCGCTCCAGCGCCTGGCCGAATGCGATAGCCCCGAGGCGCTTACCACGGCGGTGGACACTCTGGTCCGCCCGCTGGGGGTATGCCACTGGCTGTACGCCACCGACTTGCCCCTGGCCAATGCTGCCCGCGGCCAGTTCACCCTGGGCGGCTACCCGCAGGCTTGGGTGGCGCGCTACCTGGAGCGCGATTACCTGCAGCTCGACCCTATCGTGGCCCACTGCCACGATCGCGCCACGCCCCTGCTCTGGCAGGACGTGCAACCGGTCGGCCGGCTTGCCGGCAACCCCCACCAGCGCAAGATCCGCCAGATGTTCGGCGAAGCCAACGAGTTCGGCTTGGGCGCCGGCATCAGCGTGCCGTTGCATGGCCCCGGGCTCGCCTGGGGCCTGATGTCCTTCGCCACAGAAACGCAGGGCGGGGCGCTGCTGGCCAACCAACTGCCGCAACTGCACCTTGTCGCTCACTTTACCCATGAGGCCGCCCGGCGCTTCGCCCGGCCCAACCTGCCCCTGCGACTGCCGCCCCTGACCCGTCGCGAACGTGAATGCCTGTTCTGGGCCAGCCAGGGCAAGACCAGCTGGGAGATCGGGCAGTTGCTGCTGATCGGGGAACGCACCGTGATCTTCCACCTGCAGAACGCCGCGCAGAAACTCGGGGTATGCGGGCGCCAGGCCGCCGTGGCACGGGCGATCTCACTGGGCATGATCTCGGCCACCCCACCCCAGGAGCGGGTCGCAACGTCAAAACCGTGACGGCGACGAACCTGTCAATTCCGGCAGCTGCCGTAAGCGACAGGTCACGCGCTCACTTGTCTCTCCTTCATCGCATCAAGGAGAGACGCATGACCCGCATCACCGTAGCCCGCGCCGGCGAAGCCGGCCTCCACGCCCCGCTGCTGGACAGCATGTTCCGACTACGCGCCGATGTCTTCCACAGCCGACTGGGCTGGGATGTACGTGTGGAGGGCGGTCGCGAGCACGACTGGTTCGATCTCATCGGCCCGCACTACCTCGTCGCACGCGCGCCCGGCGACACTACCACCGCGCTCGGCTGTTGTCGGCTCCTGCCAACCCTGGGGCCCAACATGCTGCGCGACGTGTTCCCGGACCTGCTCGATGGCGCCCCCGTCCCGGCCAGCGACGAGGAGTGGGAGGTCAGCCGATTCGCAGTGGCCGAAGCACATACACAGGGCGGCGTCGGCTTCAGCGCACTGCCTGCCGCTATGGTGGCCGAGTCGCTGCGGTTTGGCGCGGAGCGCGACTTGAGCGCATTGGTGGGCGTGACCAGCGCGGCCTTCGCCCGGATGCTGATGCAGCTGGGCCTGCAGGTCGATGTCCTTGGCACGCCGCGACGCATTGGCCGGGTGATGAGCCTGGCGTTCCGACTGCCCCTGCATGCGCGCAACCTGGCGGCCGTGGGCGCACGCCCGGCCATCCGCCAAGCGCGCGCCGCGTGAGCCCAGTCCATGGGGCGGTGGCAGCCAGGGGGGCTGCCACCGCCACGCAATCAGGCCAGGGCCGTTGCGGTCTCTTCCATGAAAGGGGTGCTGCGGTGGGCGCCGAGCAGCTCGGCCGTGCCATCCCACAGGTCATGGCGGGCGACCAGGGCGTCGCGAGCCGCATGACGCGCCTCCTCGAGGGCGTCGGGGGATCGCCCGAGGGCAGCGCTGATCATGCGGCTCGCGGCGGGACCGTGGCTGTCACCATCCAGCTCGATGTGACGCTGCAGGTAATAGACAAAGCCCGGGGCCTCCGCGGTGGTGAGACCCCAACGGTCCAGCAGGCCCTGGAACATGCCCGGAATGACGTTCTCGCGGCCGTAGAAGAAGCTCGCCATGGCCTGCACGGTGGAGCCGTGCTGGCAGGTGTCCAGCGTGTGCGACACAAATCGCCGCACGAACCTCGGCACACTCGCGGCCTCGAATGCATCCGCCAGCGCCATCCCGGCACGCAGGCTGGCCAGGAACACCTCGAACTGCGCGGTCGACGCGCCCACGTCGCGCATGGCGACCAGGTACAGATCCAGGTGGCTGGCGGGGCTGCCGTGGGCATCGATGTCGCTTTCCTCGGCCAGCACGATGTCGTTGATCAGGCGCGCGGCGGCCGGATCCGCGGGCGGCATCCAAGGCAGCGTGACGCAGGTCAGGTCGCGTTGCAGGCGCTTTGCCAGCGACATGAAGTCCCAGACCGCGAAGACGTGCACCTGCATGAAGGCGCGTAACGACGCCATGTCGGTGATGCCATCGAAGACCCGGTGCCGCTCCAGCCGGGAACGCAGGTCCTGCATCTGGGGGGTGAGCACAATATCGACGTCCATGTCAGTAATACTCCGGTTGCGTGCGTGGGAAGGAGGCCGGTTCAGGCCGACTGGTACAGCGGATAAAGGCTGGCTTCTTCGCGTTCGATCCGTTGCGCGAGGAGAGCGCCCACGGCGCGGTAGTCCTCGAGGAATGCCTCGTGCGTGCGCTGGTCGAAATGGTTGATCTGGTACTTCTTGACGAAGTCGACCACGCCGCGCGCGATGGCGTTCATTTCCCGGCGGAAGCTGCGGATCAGCATCAGGTTCTCCGGGTCGTCCTGCATCGCGTTCTCCACATAGTTGTAGAAGCGAACGTTCTCGGCGATGAGGTGGCCTTCGAAGTGCGTCTTGAACGTGGTGAGCATGGCCGGCACGCTGCCATACCGGCGATCCGCGGCCTGGTTGCCGATCTCGGTGAACAGGCGCACCAGATCGCCGTGGTCGCGCTTGAGCGACGGCACCAGCGCGGCGTCATAGGCGATCGCACGCGGGCTGCGTACCGTCGTACTCGTTTCTTGCACCAATGTCCGTTGGGACTGCTCGGATTCCGAGCCCAGCACTTTCTTGATCAGACCGAACACAGAACCCCCCGAATTCCTCTTCCAACCAATCCCGGCTGAAGCGTGGACCCAAGGTAGCGGCAGGCCGCCTTGCTGGGCACCTGCAAGATCCGGCAGGTCATGCAGGGGCATCACTCCCCTCGGAACGCAGGCAACAAAAAACCCGCCTTTCGGCGGGTCTTTTGTTCTGTATTGGCAGCCCCGGAAGGATTCGAACCTCCGAATGTCTGAGTCAGAGTCAGATGCCTTACCGCTTGGCGACGGGGCTATGGAACAGATTGTAACCCAAGGATTAGCGCTTGGAGAACTGCGTAGCGCGACGTGCCTTGTGCAGACCGACCTTCTTACGCTCGACTTCGCGGGCGTCGCGGGTCATGAAGCCAGCCTTGCGCAGCTCGGACTTCAGCGACTCGTCGTACTCGACCAGCGCGCGGGCGATGCCCAGGCGGATGGCGCCGGCCTGGCCGGTGATGCCGCCACCGGCGACGGTGATGGTCAGGTCGAACGTGTCGGTGTTCTTGGTCAGCTCGAGGGGCTGGCGCACGATCATGCGGGCCGTCTCACGACCGAAGAAATCCTCGATCGAACGCTGGTTGATGGTGATCTTGCCGTCGCCCTTGCGCAGGAAGACGCGGGCGGTGGACGACTTGCGGCGGCCGGTGCCGTAATTCTGCTGGAGTGCCATGTGTCAGTACCTTAGAAATCGAGCGGCTGCGGCTGCTGGGCGGCGTGCGGGTGCTCAGCGCCCTTGTAGACCTTGAGCTTGCGATACATGGCGCGGCCGAGCGGATTCTTCGGCAGCATGCCCTTCACGGCGATCTCGATCACGCGCTCCGGGTGGCGCTCAAGCGCCTGGGCCAGGTTCTCGGTCTTGAGGTTGCCGACGTACCCGGTGAAGCGGTGGTACTTCTTGTCGAGCAGCTTGTTGCCGGTGACGGCAATCTTCTCGGCGTTGATCACGACGAGGTAGTCACCGGTATCGACGTGCGGGGTGAACACCGGCTTGTGCTTGCCACGCAGGCGGCGGGCCAGCTCGGAAGCGAGGCGACCGAGGGTCTTGCCGGAGGCATCGACCACGTACCAGTCACGCTGGACGGTCTCATTCTTGGCGCTGAAAGTCTTCATGACTGCTCTACTGATGGGTACATGGTCGGGCTGGTTCCGCGGGCCGGACGGGCCAGCGGAACTTCGCCGCGCGATGTAAGGGCGGAACGAAAGAAGCGGGATTGTAGCGGGGCAGTTGCGCCACCGCAAGTCCGCAGCCGGCAATGATAGCATCCGGCCATGCCCGCCGCTCCTCCGACCTCCACCGACCCGCTGGTGGCCTTGGCCGACCGTTGCGTGCAGTGCGGGTTGTGCCTGCCCGCCTGCCCCACCTACGCGCGCGACCACCTGGAAGCGGAATCGCCCCGCGGCCGCATCGCCATCGCGCGCGGGCTGGCGCTGGGCAGCATCGCCCCGAGCGTCGCCGGTGACGCCCACCTGGACCATTGCCTGGCCTGTCGCAGCTGCGAAGCGGTCTGCCCGGCGGGCGTGGAGTATGGCGCCCTGATCAGCCTGCAGCGCAGCCGGCAACGGGCGCGACGGCCCTTACGGGCCCTGCAGCGGATTACCGAGGCGCTGGCGGCACACCCGCGGCAGCTGACCGCGCTGCTGCGGCTGTATCGATGGACGTTCCCGTTGCTGCCCGTCGCGATGCGCCGATTGCCACGGCCGCCCGCCGCGCCACGAGGACGCCCTCCCAAGCCACTGCCCGCAACAACGACCACCCCAGCGCCGCGAGGCAACGTGCCCGCGGTTGGCACCCACCCACCTTCGACCAGCACATTCCTGGCCGATGCCCCGTCCGTGGCGCTGTTCGCGGGTTGCGCCGGGCGCGGCTTCGAGGCACCGCTGCGCGCCCAGTTCGGCGCGTTGTGCCATGCGCTCGGCTACCGCGTCGTGGACGCCCCCGGCCAGACCTGTTGCGGCACCCTGCACCGCCACGCCGGCGACGCCGACACGGCGACGCGTCTGGCGGCCGACAATGCCCGTGCGCTGTCCGGCATCGACCACGTGTTGACCCTCGCCTCCGGCTGCCATGAGGCGGTGGCCGCGTCCGTCGGCACGGACGGGCGTGCCGAGGACGCCCTGGCCTTCCTCGCGCGCCACCTGGACCGACTGGAGTGGGCGCCCTGCCCCGATCGCGTGGCCGTGCACCTGCCCTGCTCCCAGCGCAACGTGGTCCGCTCGACCCCGGCCTTGCGCCGCCTGTTGGATGCGGTGCCCGGGCTGCAGGCGCTGGAGCTGACCGCCGGCACGGGCTGCTGCGGCGCCGCCGGCACCGCGATGCTGGAAGATCCTGCACGCGCCGCGGGCTACCGGCAGCCGCTGCTCGACCAGCTGGCCAGTTGCGGCGCCACTCGATTACTCAGTGCCAATCTCGGCTGCCGCCTCCACCTGGCGGGCGGCACCACCATCCCGGTTGAACATCCGCTGGAATTCCTGCTGCGTTTGGCACGGATCAAGAATCCGCCGCCCGCGTCACCTTAGACTGCCGGCATGCAGAACCGTGCCCTCACCCCGTTCGACCGCGTGGCCGTGGAGGCCCAGCGCGCCCTGGAAACCGTACTGGGCAGCCCGCCCGCGCTGCGCGCCAATCCGGCCGCCATGGAAGCGGACGTCGTGCTGGACGAGGTGGAGCGCCGCCACGCCGCCGGGCTGATGCGCATCAACCATGTCGGCGAGGTGTGCGCCCAGGCCCTGTATTGCGGCCAGGCGGCGGTCGCGCGCGACGACGCCACCCGCGCGCACCTGCTGGAAGCCGCGCAGGAGGAAACCGACCACCTGGCGTGGTGCGCCGACCGCCTGCGCGAGCTGGACAGCCGTCCCAGCCTGCTCAACCCGCTGTGGTACGCCGGCAGCTTTGCCATCGGCGCGCTCGCGGGCTTGCGCGGCGATGGCTGGAACCTGGGCTTCGTGGTCGAGACCGAGCGCCAGGTGGAAGCGCACATCGACGAGCACCTGGCCTCGCTGCCCGCGGGCGATGGACGCAGCCGGGCGATCCTTGAGGTGATGAAGGCCGACGAGGCGCGCCATGCGGACGAGGCGGAGGCGGCGGGGGCGCGGGTGTTGCCGGTGCCGGTGCCCAGCCTGATGGCGGCGGCTTCGAAGGTGATGAAGGCGATTGCCTATCGGGTCTGAGCATCGCTGCGGCGCGCCGGGTTGAGCGCTTCGCTACGGGACGGAGCGGGACTGCCATGGCATTGCTCCAGCCCTCCATCGCGGCATCCTGCCGCGAGTCGGGCCACGCGCCATCCATGGCGCGTTTTTCCGCAACGCCATGGCAGTCCCACTCCTTTGGCACGCTGTTCTGAACCCCAAACGCAGAAACGCCGGCATGGCCGGCGCTTCTGGGTGTTGCCTTGGACCAACGATCCTGATCAGTCGGCCAGGTTGCGGCCGTGGTACAGCTCTTCGATCTCGCGCTTGAGGCGCGCCTCGATCTTCATGCGGTCCTTGAACGAGAGGTTCTTGGCCTTCTCCTCGAACAGGTAGTTGTCGAGGTCGAACTCCTTCAGGTGCATCTTGGTGTGGAAGATGTTTTCCTGGTAGACGTTCACGTCGAGCATCTCGTAGCGCGACTTCACGTTCTTGGCCAGGTAATCCTGGATCGAGTTGATCTTGTGGTCGATGTAGTGCTTCTTGCCCTTGATGTCGCGGGTGAAGCCACGGACGCGGTAGTCCATGATCACGATGTCCGACTCAAGGCTCTCGATCAGGTAGTTCAACGCCTTCAGCGGCGAGATCACGCCGCAGGTGGCGACGTCGATATCGCATCGGAAGGTCGCGATGCCGCTGTCCGGATGGGTTTCCGGATAGGTGTGCACGGTGATGTGCGACTTGTCCATGTGCGCGACCACGGCGTCGGAAATCACGTCCTTGCCCGCGGCCTTCTTGTCGATCACCGGCTCCTCGGAGATGAGGATGGTGACCGACGCACCCTGCGGGTCGTAGTCCTGGCGCGCGATGTTGAGGATGTTGGCACCGATGATCTCGGCCACATCCGTCAGGATCTGGGTCAGGCGGTCGGCGTTGTAAGCCTCGTCGATGTACTCGATGTAGCGGCGACGCTCGTCTTCGGAGGCGGCGTAGCACACGTCATAGATGTTGAACGACAGGGCCTTGGTGAGGTTGTTGAAACCCTGCAGCCGCAAGCGCGGCAACGGCTTGACCACGGTCTTTGTCCCGGTGAGGCGAGGAAGGGGGGCAATTATGGGGCAATTTCGCCCCCGGGGGTGAAACGCGACCGTCTTCACACCGTTCCGGGACGCTTGCCGCACTAGGACAGGTTCTGACCATTTGCGACATTGCCCGGTAGGCCCTAAGCTCCATCATGTAGCTGAATCCTGACTCAATGCCCAACAGACCGGTCGACGAATCCGTGACAGTCCTGCGCCGAACCAGCCCCCTCATGCCTGACGGGGCCACCATTGAACGCTTCCTCGCCCACTGCCACCGCCGCCGCTACCCGTCGCGCACGGACGTGTTCCGTCCGGGCGACCCGGCCAGCACGCTGTACTACGTGGTCTCCGGCTCGGTCAGCATCATCGCCGAGGAGGAAGACGGCCGCGAACTCGTGCTGGGCTACTTCGGCGCCGGCGAGTTCGTCGGCGAGCTGGGACTGTTCATCGAGAGCACCCAGCGCGAGGTCATCCTGCGCACACGCAGCGTCTGCGAGCTGGCCGAGATCGGCCACGAGCGCTTCTACGACCTGCTGCTGACCCGCATGGCCGCGGATGCGCCGAAGCTGCTGTACGCGATTGGCGCACAGATCTCGCGCCGGTTGCTGGACACCAGCCGCAAGGCAGGCCGCCTGGCCTTCCTCGACGTGACCGACCGCATCGTCCGCGCCCTGCACGACCTGGCGAAGGAACCGGAAGCGATGAGCCACCCGGACGGCACCCAGATCCGCGTCTCGCGCCAGGAGCTGTCGCGCCTGGTGGGCTGCTCGCGCGAGATGGCCGGCCGCGTCCTGAAGAAGCTGCAGGCCGACGGCAAGCTGCATGCCCGCGGCAAGACCGTGGTGCTGTACGGCACCCGCTGAGGCGTCATGAGCGACGCCCTGCTCTGCCCCAAGTGCGGCGCGCCGATGGAGCGCGTCGCCCACGTGAACGGCCATGCCGACCGCTGCACCCGCTGCCGCGGCTTGTGGTTCGAAATGCTGGAACATGAGCGGCTGAAGGACGACGCCGAGACGATCGACACCGGCGACGCAGAGGTGGGCGCCGAGTACAACCATGTCGACCGGATCAAGTGCCCCAGTTGCCCGCAGAGCCCGCTGATCCGCATGGTGGACCCGCAGCAGCCGCACATCTGGTTCGAAAGCTGCAAGCGCTGCTACGGGCGCTTCTACGATGCCGGCGAGTTCCGCGATTACGCCGAGCACACCTTCGCGGAGTTCTTCCGCGACCTGGACGCGCCGCAGCGCGATTGAGTCAGGTCACCGGGTCGCCCGCGCGGCCCGGGCATCCCCAGTTGAGGATGGGCGTGCCGGCCGGCAGCAGCCGGCGAAACATCGCCACGCGCGAGGGCTTAGGGTTGACCACCACCGGCCGCGCCGCCGCCTGCAGCAGCGGCAGGTCGGCGCTGCTGTCGGTGTAGGCCATCGCCACCGGCGCGGTGAAACCGGCCTGGCGCAGCATCACCATCTTCATGGCGTGGTGGCAGTGGCGGCGCGGGCCGACGCCCCCCAAACGCGGCACGACTTCGGTGCCGACCACCGGCACGTCCTCGTGGGCGACGAAGGCGAGGATTGCGCGGGCCAGTTCGGGGGGGGCGCCGGTGGCGACCACCACCTGGTCCCCGGCTTCGCGGTGGCGATGCAGCACGTCCAATGCGATAGGCAGCAGGCGGCCACGAATTTCGTCGGCGTGGAGCGCGACATAGCGGTCGATGGCCGCGTTGAAATCCGCGACGCCGCGCATGCCCAGCGAGCCGGCCCAGACGAACGCCGAGATGCCGCGGCGGCGCGTGGGCAGGAAGGCAATCAGCGGCGCGAACACCGGCGCGAGCAGCAGTGCCAGCGCGCGACGCCACCACTGCCGCTTCACCAGCCAGGCGAACAGGTGCGTGCCGGAATCGCCGTCGTACAGGGTGTGGTCGAAATCGAACACCACCAGCGGGGCGTCAGCACGTACCCCGGGGTAGGTCCGCGGCGCCGCGGACATCGCGTCGTCGCTGCTCATGCGGTGAACATCGACTGGAGCGCGGCGCCCGGGTCGGGCTGGCGCATGAACGACTCGCCGACCAGGAAGGTGTGGATGCCGGCGCCGCGCATGCGGGCCACGTCTTCGCGGCTGCCGATGCCGCTCTCGGTGACCATGATGCGGTCGGCGGGCATCGCGGCCTTCAGCTCCAACGACGTGTCCAGCGATACCTCGAAGGTGCGCAGGTTGCGGTTGTTGACGCCGATGAGCTGGCAGTCGGTCTGCAGCGCACGCTCGAGCTCGTCGATGTCATGCACTTCCACCAGCACGTCCATGCCCAGCTCGTGCGCAAGATTGGCCATCTCGATCATCGGCCCGTCCTCGAGCGCGGCAACGATCAGCAGGATGGCGTCGGCGCCGATCATGCGCGCCTCGTAGACCTGGTACGGATCGATGATGAAGTCCTTGCGGATCACCGGCAGCGCGCAGGCGGCGCGCGCCTCGGTCAGGTAGGCATTGCTGCCCTGGAAGAAGTCGACGTCGGTCAACACCGACAGGCACGCGGCGCCGCCGGCCTCGTAGCTGCGCGCGATCGCGGCCGGGTTGAAGTCCTTGCGGATCAGGCCCTTCGACGGGCTGGCCTTCTTGACCTCGGCGATCACCGCCGCGTCGCCGGCGTCGAGCTTGTGCTGGATGGCGCGCACGAAGCCGCGTGCGGCCGGCTGCTGCTGCTGCGCGCGGGCGCGCAGCTCCTCCAGCGGGCGCACCCGGCTGCGCTGCTCGATCTCCTCGGCCTTGCGGGCGAGGATGCGGTTGAGGATGTCACTCATGCGGTTCGTCCAAATCCATAGGCGCGCTCGACCTTGGCCACGCGCAATTCGTAGTGGCTGTACCAGCGCGCGCGGCCGATGGCACGGGTGGCCGCATGCTCGGCCTGATGCTTCCACGCGAGGATGGCGCGCTCATCGGTCCAGTAGCTGAGGGTGATGCCGAAGCCGTCGGCATCGCGGGTGGATTCGGCGCCGAGGAAGCCGGGCTGCTGCGCCGCAAGCTCGAGCATGCGCTCGGCGGCCTCGGCGTAGCCGGTGTCGTCGGCGTCGGTGCGTAGCGAGGTGAACGCCACCATGTAGTACGGCGGCTCCGGCAGCCGGGCGAAGCGATCGGCGCTCATGCTCAGGCGGCTCCGGCCAGTTCGCGGGTCAGGCGCACGAAGGTCTCCATGCGCGCGCGCGCCGCACCGGAGGCGATGACCTCACGCGCGCGCGCGATGCCATCGGCAATCGAATCGGCAATGCCGGCCACGTACAGGGCCGCACCGGCATTGAGCGCGACAATTTCGCGCGGCAGGCAGGCTTCATTGTCCAGCGCCTGCCGCACCATCGCGATGGACTCCTGCGCATTGGCCACGCGCAGGTTGCGGCTGGCGGCCATGGCGATGCCGAAGTCTTCCGGGTGGACCTCGTACTCGCGCACCACGCCGTCGCGCAATTCACCTACCAGGGTGGCGGCACCGAGCGAGATCTCGTCCATGCCGTCGCGGCCCCACACCACCAGCGCGCGCTGTGCGCCCAGCTCCTGCAGCACGCGCACCTGGATGCCGACCAGGTCGGGGTGGAACACGCCCATCAGGATGTTGGGCGCATCGGCCGGGTTGGTCAGCGGGCCGAGGATGTTGAACAGGGTGCGCACGCCCATCTCGCGGCGCACCGGCGCGACCACCTTCATGGCCGGGTGGTGCAGCGGCGCGTACATGAAACCGATGCCGCAGGTGTCCAGACACTGCGCGACCTGCTCGGGCGGCAGCTCGATGGCGGCGCCCAGCGCTTCGAGAGCGTCGGCGCTACCCGAGCTGGACGACACGCTGCGTCCGCCGTGCTTGGCCACCTTGCCACCGGCCGCGGCGATGACGAAGGTGCTGGCCGTGGAGATGTTGAAGGTGTTGCCGCCATCGCCGCCGGTGCCGACGATATCCACCAGATGGTTGCGGTCGGCCACGTGGACCTTGCGCGACAGCTCGCGCATCACCGTGGCCGCGCCGGCGATCTCGCCGACGGTTTCCTTCTTGACCCGCAGGCCGGTGAAGATGGCCGCGGTCATCACCGGCGAGACCTCGCCGCGCATGACCATGCGCATCAGGTCGACCATCTCGTCGTGGAAGATCTCGCGGTGCTCGATGGTGCGCTGCAGGGCTTCCTGCGGGGTGATCGGCATGGGGGCTCCGGGTCTGGATCGCGTCGCGGTTCAGGTGCGCTCGAGGAAGTTGCGCAGCAGCGCGTGGCCGTGCTCGGTGAGGATCGACTCGGGATGGAACTGCACGCCTTCGACTGGATGCTCGCGGTGGCGCAGGCCCATGATTTCCTCGAAGGAACCGTCGGGGTTCTCGGTCCAGGCGGTGACTTCAAGGCTACCGGGCAACGTGCCGCGGTCGACCACCAGCGAGTGGTAGCGCGTGGCCTCGTAGGCATCGGGCAGGCCGGCGAACACGCCGCGTCCCTCGTGGCGGATGCGCGAGGTCTTGCCGTGCATGATGTTCTTCGCGCGGATCACGTCGCCGCCGTAGGCCTGGCCGATGCTCTGGTGGCCGAGGCACACGCCCAGCACCGGCGTGTCCTGGCCCAGTTCGCGAATCACGTCGACCGAAACGCCGGCTTCGTTGGGCGTGCACGGGCCGGGCGAGATGACGATCCGCTCCGGCGCCAACGCGCGGATCTGCGGCACGGTGAGTTCGTCGTTGCGAACCACCTTGACCTCGGCGCCCAGCGATTGCAGGTACTGGACGAGGTTCCAGGTGAACGAGTCGTAGTTGTCGATCATCAACAGCATGGCGCGCCTCCGGCCGGGATCCCGCGTACATCGTGGCCGGCCCAGGCGCCGTGGCGGCCCGCTCCCGTACCCCGCGCGCGGTATCGCGCGCCTGCCGCGGTGGCAGACGCCCATTGTGCCGCATCCGGTTGGTTCCTTCTGCAACCGGGCGCGCAGGAAGGCAGAAACAGCGCGGCCGGCTGCCCAAGGCAAGCCGGCCGCGGTGGCTCGACCGTGCGCGTCGCCCGGTCAGCCGCGCGAGCGGATCTCCACCACGTCCTCGCGACGCAGCGGCACCGGCGTGCTGCCGATGCTGGCCTTGGTCTCGGCCAGCATGGCCGGCAGCACCACGAGGTAACTGACCAGCCCTTCGGTCAGTTCGATCAGCTGCACCGCCACCTCGCGGTCGATGGTGGCTTCATCCTCGAACCGGTGGCCAATGGCGCCGCTGGGGGCCAACAGCTGGGCGATGTTCTGTAGTGGCTTGGCCAGGTCGACGTCCTTGACCAGGGCATCCAGCTGCCGCGTGAGCGGCAGCTCGCGCTTGTCGGGGCCCAGCAGACGCTTGGCCAGTCCATCGAGGAAGTGGCGCAGGGTGATCGCCGAAGCGCCCCACTCGGCATGGTTGAACAGCTTGACCGCCGATTCGTAGGTTCGGCCCAGCGGGGCGGAAAGGGTGCGCAGGTGATCCACCCCGGCCACAAGTTCGCGGCCGCTAGCGGGCGGATCAATGTAGAGGATGGGTGGCACCTGATCATCGTGGCGGTCGAACTTGAGCAGGAACATCACGTCGCCGCTGCAGCGTGGACACGCGGCCTCGGCCACCGCCAGCAGGCGCGCGTGCTGGTGCCAAGCGACCGGACTGAAGGTGGCCTCGCGCAGGCAATGCGGGCACACCAGCTCGATCTGTTGCGGATGGCCGTTGGAAAAACGGGCCAGGACCTTCGACTCGTGGACCACTTGCATGGCAGCCCCCCTTTGGGTCACGTCACCGATGCCGCATGGATTCCCCCGACCCATTGAAGGGCCGCTTATGTGAAGAAAACGTTGTGACGGTCGTCACGGGGCCACCGGTCGTCCGCTACCGATGACCGCCTGCCCTGCCTGGAAGACTCTCAGAGCCCGCGCGCGGCCTCGGCCACCGCCCGGAACAGCGCCCGGCCCTTGTTCATCGTCTCCTCCCACTCCTTCTGCGGGTCGGAGTCGTAGACGATGCCGGCGCCGGCCTGCACGTACAGCCGGCCATCCTGGATCACGGCGGTGCGGATGGCGATGGCAGTGTCGGCATCGCCGTTGCGCCCCGGCTCGCTCCAGCCGAGGTAGCCGATGCTGCCGGCGTAGACGTTGCGACGCGTGGGCTCCAGCTCGCGGATCACCTCCAGCGCGCGGATCTTGGGCGCGCCGCTGACCGTGCCCGCGGGGAAGGTGGCACGCAGCACGTCGGCGTAGCTCAGGCCGTCGCGCAACTCGCCGGTGACTTCGCTGACGATGTGCATGACGTGGCTGTAGCGCTCGATCACGAACTGCTCGCCCACCTGCACGGTGCCGGGCTTGCTGACGCGGCCGACGTCGTTGCGGCCCAGGTCGATCAGCATCAGGTGCTCGGCGCGCTCCTTGGGGTCGGCCAGCAGTTCGGCCTCGAGTGCGTCGTCCTCTTCCAGCGTGGCGCCGCGCGGACGGGTGCCGGCGATCGGGCGCACGGTCACCTCGCCACGGCCCTGCGCGTCGTGTTGCAGGCGCACCAGGATCTCCGGCGAAGAGCCCACCACCTGCATGTCGCCCACGTCGAGGAAATACATGTACGGCGACGGGTTGAGCGCGCGCAGGGCGCGGTACACGTCCACCGGGCGCGCCTTGAACGGCACGCTCAGGCGCTGGCTCAGCACCACCTGGAAGATGTCGCCGGCGCGGATGTACTCCTTGGATTTCTCGACGGCTTGGATGAAGCCCTCGCGGGTGAAGCCGCTGACGAAATCGGCCTCGTCCAGCGCCTGTCCTTCCAGCGACTGTGGGTAGCCGGGCCCGCCCTGGCGCAGCCGGTGCACCAGTTCGTCGAGGCGGCGGTTGGCCTTGGCCAGGGCGCGCGGGTTGTTCGCCTCGGCGTGCACGATCAGGTACAGGCGGCCCTTGAGGTTGTCGAATACCGCGACCTCCTCGCTCTGCATCAGCAGGATGTCGGGCGTGCCCAACTCGTCGGGCAGCGGATCATCCTCGCTGGCGGCGGCAAGGCGCGGCTCCAGATACTGGATGCATTCGAAGCCGAACCAGCCCACCAGGCCGCCGGTGAAGCCGGGCAGTCCGGGCACCTGCGGCACGGAATAAGCGGCGCGCAGGCGCTCGACCTCGGCCAGCGGATCCTCGACGGTGCGACTTTCGACCAGCTCGCCGTCCTCGGTCACGAACAGGGTATGGCCAGCGAAGGCATACACGCGCCGCGCGGGCAGGCCGATGATCGAATAGCGGCCAAAGCGCTCGCCGCCCTCGACCGATTCGAACAGGTAGGTGTGCGGGCCGTCGGCAAGCTTCAGGTACACCGACAGCGGCGTGTCGAGGTCGGACAGCACCTCGCGCACGACGGGGACATGGGTGTGGGTGTCAGTGGCCTGCGGCTGCAGCGAAGCGGGGGACATCACGCGGGAATTCCTCATGGAGCGACGGGGCGGTGGCGACGGCGGCGAAGGGCCACCATCGCCAACCCACGTTGGCCAGAAGGGAATGCGGGTCCGCCCGGAGTGTCATGCCTTCACTCTATCGTTTCAGTCCCGTACGCGCGAGGGTTGCAGGCGCAAACGGCGGGCTCAGGCGAGCACCGCACCGTCCAGGCCGGGCTCGGGCGCAGGTGTATCGAGCAACGGCTCGGGGTTGCCGGGCACGCGCAGCAGCGGGCAGCCGGCAGGCAAGTGCATACGCACGCGCCCGGGTACGCAGGTGACATCGAAGTGATCGGCCTCGCACGGCTCGCCATCGAGGTTGAGCATCAGCGGCGCGGGGCCGGAGAGACGCAACTGGCGGCAGCGGTGGCGCACCGCGACGCGTTCGAGGGCGGCCTGGCGTCCTTCCGCGACCAGCGTGCCGACCGTGGCGCCCACTTCGCCGGAAAGTTCCGGCACCACGGTGAGGTCGAGCAGGCCGTCGTCGATATAGGCATCCGGGCACAGCTGCTGGCCACCCCCGGCCTGGCGCCCATTGCCCAGCCCCAGCGCGATGAAGCCGCCCTCCCAGGTGAAATCGTCGGCTTCGATGCGGGCCTGGACCGGCTCGATGCGGCCCAGCCGCGCGATGCCGGTGACCAGGTAGGCCAGGCCACCAAGCATCTTCTTCAGGCCCTCGTCGGTCTCGACGGTGACTTCGGTGCCGAAGCCGCCGCTGGCAAGGTTGGCGCACCAGTGGACCTCGCCTGCGGCCGCTTCAACCCGCAGCAGGTCCACGTCCACCGGCGCCGACTCGCGCACCAGCGCCAATGCGACCTCGGGCTCCAGTGGCAGCGCAGCGGCGGTGGCAAAGTCGTTGGCGGTGCCCATGGGCACCAGGCCGACGCTGGGCAAGGTGGACGCATCGGCCTCGTGGCGGGCGAGCGTCGCGACGACTTCACTCAAGGTGCCGTCGCCTCCGCAGGCCACGACCGTGGTGACGCCGGCGGCGAGGGCCTCGTCCACGTAGCGTTGGGCGTCCCCGGCCTCCCACGTCACCCGCACATCGGCACGCACGCCTTCGGCGCGCAAGCGCAGTACGGCCGCGCGCAGGGACTCGTCTCCGGCGGACTTGCCGTTGATTACCAGCAACCAATGCGGTGGGGAACTCGGCGACAGTGATGGCATCCGCGCAGGCTAGCCGGACGCGGGAAAATCGCCGTGAATGCCCTGCCCTGTCATGACCTTGTCACCGTCCGTGTGGAGCATGGAAGGCCATAGCAGGGACGACGGGCGGGGGCGGGATTGCCTCCAAAACAACCAAGGCCGGTGCCCGGGACGGGCATCGGCCTTGAACTTTTTACGGGGCGGACATGACAGCCTCCGCACCGGCACTCCTGGGGGAGGCTTGAGTGGGCCGCCCCTGCGGGAATCAGCCGCGGACGCCAGCCACCGCCGCCTTCATCCGGCCAATGACGTCCGCGTAATCGGGCGCGTTGAAGATGGCCGAGCCAGCGACGAAGGTGTCCGCACCCGCCTCGGCGATCTCGGCGATGTTGTCGGCCTTCACCCCGCCATCGATCTCCAGGCGGATCGGGCGACCGACGCGGTCGATCATCTCGCGCACGCGGCGCAGCTTGTCCAGCGTGCTGGGGATGAACGCCTGGCCGCCGAAACCGGGGTTGACCGACATCAGCAACACCATGTCCAGCTCGCCCAGCGCCCAGTCCAGCACTTCCAGCGGCGTGGCCGGGTTGAGCACCAGGCCGGCCTGGCAGCCATGCGACTTGATCAGCTGGATGGTGCGATGCGCGTGGCGGCTGGCTTCGGGGTGGAAGGTGATCATCGTTGCGCCGGCCTTGGCGAACTCCGGGACCAACGTGTCGACCGGCTCCACCATCAGGTGCACGTCGATCGGCGCGGTGACGCCGTGCTTGCGCAGTGCCTCGCACACCATCGGGCCGATGGTCAGGTTGGGCACGTAATGGTTGTCCATCACGTCGAAGTGCACCCAGTCGGCACCGGCCTTGAGCACGTTGTCGACCTCCTCGCCAAGCTTGGCGAAGTTGGCCGAAAGGATGGACGGGGCGATGACGGTGGGCTGCATGGCGGGCTCGCTGGCGGGAAGGCGGGTCGGCGGCCGGGGCCGCGCGGACGGTGGCGGGGTCTAGCGCTTGCGCAGGGTCTTGATGCGGTCGTAGGCGGCGTTGATCTCGCGCGCCTTGGTCTCGGCCTGCTCGCGCAGTTCCGGCGCGGCGCCGGCCATGCGGTCGGGGTGGTACTGCGAGATCAGCCGGCGGTAGGCCTGGTCGACCTCGGCGTCGGTGGCATCGGAGGTCAGGCCGAGTGCGGCGTAGGGATTATCGCGGCGCAGCTTGAACCAGTCGCTGTCGAAGGCGTGGCCGATCAGCAGGCCGATCAGCGCGCCCAGCGGTGGGTTGCCGCGCATCAGGGCGGCGCCGGCGAAGAAACCGAGCAACTTGCCGTACCAGCGCTTCATGCGGGGGTCCTTGCGGTCATGCGGGGGGCCTCGGGCGGCACCGGTGCGGGCCGTCACGCATTTTACCTGCAATGACGGCCCGGACCGTCGTACACTGCCCGGCCCGGTCGCGCCCGCGCACGGGTCGAGGCCCTTCCCCGGCGGACATCCCCGGTGATCGGCGCCGATGCCAGGCGTGCTGCGGCGGGGGTCCGTGCACACCTTGTTGGGGGCTTCACGTTGTCCACGACTCTGCTTCAGTCCGACCTGCCTGGCCTGCCCTTGCGCCACCGGGGCAAGGTCCGCGACGTTTTCGACATCCCCGCCGACCGCCTGCCTGCGGGCACGCCCGCGGGTGACTACCTGCTGATGGTCGCCACCGACCGCCTCAGCGCGTTCGACGTGGTGCTGCCCGACCCGATCCCGGGCAAGGGCGAGATGCTGTGCCAGATCAGCAACTTCTGGTTCGGCAAGACCGCGCACATCATCCCCAACCACCTGACCGGCATCGACGTGGCCTCCGTGCTGCCCGCCGGCGTGGACCCGGCGCTGTACGCCCAGCGCGCGGTGGTGACCAAGCGGCTGAAGCCGGTGCCGGTGGAGTGCATCGCCCGCGGCTACATCATCGGCAGCGGCTGGAAGGACTATCAGCGCACGGGCCGCATCAGCGGCATCACCCTGCCCGATGGCCTGCGCCAGGCCGAGAAGCTGGCCGAGCCGATCTTCACCCCGTCGACCAAGGCCGCCGTAGGCGACCACGACGAGAACATCGACTTCGATACGGCGGTGCGACTGGTCGGCGCCGATCTGGCGGAACAAGTTCGGGACGCGACGCTGCGGCTGTATTCGTTCGCGCGTGACTATGCCGCCGAGCGAGGGATCCTGCTGGCTGATACCAAGTTCGAGTTTGGCACCGACGCCGATGGCCGCCTGTACGTGATGGACGAGGTGCTGACGCCGGACTCCTCGCGCTACTGGCCCGCGGACGAGTATCAGGTTGGCACCAGCCCGCCGAGCTACGACAAGCAATTCGTGCGCGATTACCTGGAAACGCTGGACTGGGACAAGACGCCGCCAGGGCCGACGTTGCCGGCCGCGGTGGTCGAGCGGACCCGCGCCAAGTACGCGGAAGCGCTGCAGAAGCTGGCCGGGATCAGCGTCGACTGACTGCCGCTGCACTGCGATCCGAACGAAGGCGTCCCGCAAGGGGCGCCTTCTTCGTCTGCGAGGGCCGTCTTCGCCAGCACGCAGCCGGCCAGCCGCGTGCAGTCGCGGCATGACTTTGGCACTGCCCACCGCGATACTCGGCCCATCGGCACAGGGGACAGCCATGAACACGAGCGAACGACCGATCGACCGCTGGTTTGCCAGCTATTCCGGCGACCACCGCAACCCGACCAACCAGCTGATCCATGTGGTCTGCGTGCCGGCGATCCTGTGGAGCGTGATCGCGCTGCTGTGGTGCATCCCCGCACCCGGCACCTGGTTCAAGCCGGGCTTCTGGGCGGGCGCGGCCATGGTGGTGGCCGCGCTGTTCTACTACCGCCACACGCGCCGGCTGGGACTGGGGATGGTGGCGGTGTTCGTGCTGATGGGACTGCTGACGCGCTGGCTGTTCGACACATTCGGGGCGCAGGCGCTGCTGTCGCTGGCCATCGGCGTGTTCGTGGTGGCGTGGATCGGCCAGTTCGTGGGCCACAAGATCGAGGGCCGCAAGCCCAGCTTCCTCACCGACCTGACCTACCTGCTGATCGGGCCGGCATGGGTGCTGGCGAAGCTGTACCGGCGGCTGGGCTGGGCCTACTGACGCCACGCGCCTCGACCACCACCGACGCAGTACCGCCCTGGCCTCGCCGCCAGCCCGGCGATCCAAACGCCAGATGGACGCAGGCAAGCGACGGCGCGCAGGCGCACAATAGGGCGCCGATTCCTCAGGATCGTCGATGCCCCCTCGCGACCTAGTCCTGGTCCTGCTGGTCTGCCTGACCTGGGCCGGCAATTTCCTGACGTCCGCCCTGGCGCTGCGCGAGATTCCGCCGGTGCTGTTCACCGCGTTGCGCTTCGCGCTTCTGGCGATACCAATGCTGTTTTTCCTCAAGCGCCCCGCACGCGGGCAGTGGCCGCGGTTGGCGGCCGTGTGCCTGCTGATCGGCGTGCTGCATTTCGCGACCAGCTTCACCGCGCTCAAGCTGGCGGGCGACCTGTCCTCGCCAGCCATCGTGCTACAGAGCTATGTGCCGATGACCGCGCTGCTGGCGTGGCTGATGCTGGGCGAGCGCTTTGCCTGGCGCACGGGACTGGCCATCGCGATCAGCTTCGCTGGGGTGCTGGTGCTGGGGCTGGACCCGATGGTGCTGGACCACCCGATGGCGTTGTTGATGATGGTGGTGTCGGCGCTTTTCCTGGCGCTGGGCACGGTGCTGATGAAGGGATTGCGCGGGCTGGATGCCTACAGCCAGCAGGGCTGGACGGCGCTGATCAGCGTGGTGCCGTTGTTCGTCGCAAGCGCGGTGCTGGAACCGGGCGCCATCGGACGGCTACCCGACGCAAGTTGGGTAGCGTGGGTCGGCGCGCTGTACGCAGCGTTCCTGTCGTCGCTGGTCGGCCACGGCCTGTACTACGTGCTGGTGCAGCGCCATCCGGTGGCGCAGGTGACCCCGTGGCTGCTGCTGGTGCCGGTGCTGGCGGTGGGGCTGGGCATCGCCTTCTGGGGCGACCGTCCGGGGCCGCGACTGTTCATCGGCGGTGCGATGGTGCTGGGCGGCGTGCTGGTGATCGCGCTGCGCACGCTGGCGAAGGCGCGACTGTCGCCGGCGGGCGCGACGCAAGCCGCACGTGGCGGCGGATAGCTGGCATCAGCCTTCTTCGCCTGCCGGACGCGGATCGAACATGTCAGCCGTGGGGTTGAACGCCCGCGGTGCGTAACCGAAATCCCGGGCGGCCGGCGCGATATCGAACACCAGGTTGCTGCGCATACGCCGCACCGCCGCTTCACCCAGACCGGTGCCACGCCCGGTGAGCTGCGCCACGAACAACGCGGCCGTGAATAACGGCGACGGAAGTTCGACCAGCCGCGGCGGTGGCTGCAGCGTGGCCAGCACGCGGGCGACCATGTCGCGATAGGGCAGCGCCTCGCCGCCAGGCAAGGCGTAGGCGCGACCGTGGGTGGCTGGCCCCGCGACGCTATCGAGCGCCGCTTGCGCGAGGTCCTCCACGTGCACCGGCTGCCGCAACCCCCGCGCATTGCGCGGCAGCGGGAAACGGCCCCATTGCCTGGCCAGCATCGCGATGCGGGTCAGGGTGGCGTCGCGGCCGGCACCGTACACCAGCGTGGGCCGCAGGATCGTCGCTGCAGCGCCGCGTTGGCGGGCAGCCTCGAACACGCCGGCCTCGCCTTCGCGCAGGCGCCGCGCGACGTCACGCTCGTGCGCGTCCGCCGAGCCCTGCTTGGTGTCCACGCTGGTGGAACCGAACGCCACCACGCGAGCGCATGCGATGGTCGAGTCTGCGTACCAGTTGGCGAACGCATCCAGTGGCCCGGCGCTGAAGAGCACGTCGACCTGCCCGGGCAATGCGGGCATCTGGGAAAAATCGCCCTGCAACCACGCCAGACCCGGTCGGTCGGGCTGTGGATCACGCGACAGCGCAGTGACCCGCCACCCCGCACACGACAGACGTGCCAACAGCGGCCGGCCGATCTGGCCCGAGGCGCCAAACACCAGAGCGTGGCGCATCAGCGCGACCAACCTGATTGCATGAAACAGCGATCAGGCAATACGTCAGGGCGGCAAGGCATGGGTTCTCGGGTGACGCCGTCGCGGCCAATCCGGCGGGCCAGCATACCCAAGCCAGGGTTCGGGAGCACGTCTGGCATCCGCTAGAATGACTGATCGCGTGTGCCTCGGCCCGAGCGCCCGTTCAACGCGTGCCACCACGCGACACTGGAGCGAGATGCTGGTACTCCTCTTAGCACTGCCCTTCATCGTAGCCACCTGGCTGCTGCTGGACCGGTCGACCACCCTGCGTCGCAGTGCGTGGATGGCGGCCAGCGCTCCGCTCGCATCAACCCTCCTGTTGCTGGCCCAGGCGCCCGCAGTTTTCGGGGGCGATGTGCCGGGCGTGTCCTACCCCTGGCTGCCGCAGATCGGCCTGGATTTCTCGCTGCGCCTGGATGGGCTGGCATGGATGTTCGCACTGATGGTGCTGGCCATCGGCGTGCTGGTGGTGATGTACGCGCGCTACTACATGGGCGAGGAGGAGGACGCGCCCAGGTTCTTCGGCTACCTGCTGCTTTTCATGGGTGCGATGCTGGGGATGGTGCTGGCCGGCAACCTGCTGCTTCTGGCCATCTTCTGGGAACTGACCTCGATCACCTCATTCCTGCTGATCGGGTTCTGGGGAGGCCAGAAGGAGGCGCGCGAGGGCGCGCGCATGGCGCTGACCATCACCGGCGCGGGCGGTCTGGCGCTGCTGGGCGGCGTGATCCTCATCGGGCAGGTGGTGGGCAGCTACGAGCTCGATGCCGTGCTTGCGGCCAGCGACGCGATCCGCACCCATCCCCATTACCCGGCCATCCTTGCGTTGGTATTGGCGGGCATCTTCACCAAGAGCGCCCAGTTCCCGTTCCACTTCTGGCTGCCCCACGCCATGTCCGCGCCCACGCCGGTATCGGCGTACCTGCATTCGGCCACCATGGTGAAGGCTGGGGTGTTCCTGCTCGCGCGGCTGCACCCCGTGCTGGCCGGTACCGACCTGTTCTTCTACGTGGTCAGCACGGTGGGTGCCGCCACGCTGCTCGTGGGGGCCTGGAACGCGATCTTCCAGCATGACCTGAAGGGCCTGCTGGCCTATTCCACCATCTCGCACCTGGGCCTGATCACCCTGTTGTTTGGCTTGTCCACGCCGCTCGCGGTGGTGGCGGGGCTGTTCCATATCCTCAACCACGCCACATTCAAGGCGTCGCTGTTCATGGCCGCGGGCATCATCGACCACGAGGCCGGCACGCGCGACATGCGGCGCCTGGGCAACCTGCGCCACTTCCTGCCGGTCACCAGCGCACTGGCGATCACTGCGGCCTTGGCGATGGCCGGCATCCCATTGCTCAACGGCTTCCTGTCGAAGGAGATGTTCTTCGCGCAGGCGCTCGAGGTGCAGGGCCACGACACCATGCGCGTGGCGATGACGCTGGTGGCATTCCTGGCCGGTGCATTCGGCGTGGCCTACAGCCTGCGCTTCGTTCATGACACTTTTTTCGGCAGCGGGCCGCGCGCGGTTGCGGGTGACGTACATGAGCCACCCCGTTTCATGCGGATCCCGGTCGGGGTGCTGGTGGCGCTGTGCCTGGCCGTGGGCATCGTGCCGGCCTGGACCGTCGCGCCGGTACTGGCCACCGCTGCGCACGGCGTGCTGGGCGACCGCGTGCCCGAGTACAGCCTGGCGATCTGGCACGGTTTCAACCTGCCGCTGCTGATGAGCCTGGGCGGTGTGCTGGGTGGCGGGCTGCTGTACCTGGGACTCCGCCGCCTGATCGACCTGCACGCAGTTGCGCGATACGCCCTGGGCAGGCACCTGTTCCGGGTAAACACGCGCGCACTGCTGACCACTGCGCGGCGGGTCACCTTGCACGTGACCGATGGCAGCGTGCAGCGCTCGCTGTGGTGGGTGCTCGTGGCGGTGGTGGCAGTCAGCGCCGGCCCGGTCGCCGCGACGCTGGCGGGTGCCGCCAGTGCGGCCAGCCAACCGATGCCGCTGTTGGGCTGGGGGTTGTGGGCCATCCTCGTGGGCGGCACTCTGGCCACCGTGGCTCTGCACCGTCAGCGGCTGCTGGCACTCCTGGTGGTGGGTGCGGTGGGCCTGTCGGTGAGCCTGACGTTCGTGTTCCTGTCCGCGCCGGACCTCGCCCTGACCCAGTTGCTGGTGGAGATGGTCACCATCGCCCTGATGCTGCTGGCCCTGAACTACCTGCCGCAGACCTCGGTGAAGACCAACCTTCGCGCGCGCCGCTGGCGCGACGGCGCAATCGCATTGGTATCCGGCCTCGCCGTAGGCGGGCTGGTCTATGCGATGACGACCCGCCCGCTGGACACGGTGGCCGGCGAGCTGCTGGCACGCTCGCTGCCCGAGGGGTACGGCCGCAACGTGGTCAACGTGATCCTCGTCGATTTCCGCGGCTTCGACACGCTGGGCGAGATCACCGTCTTCGGCATCGCCGGACTGGTAGTGCACGCGCTGCTGCGCCGCGTGCGCCTTGCCGCGGAGGAAGTGCTACCCGGCGGACCACAACCCCTGCCGATGCCCGCCCACCTCAGCCACCTGCTGTTCCCGCTGGCACTGGCGGTCTCGGTGTACCTCTTCCTGCGAGGCCACAACGCCCCCGGCGGCGGATTCATCGCCGGGCTGGTGCTGGCGATCCCCCTGCTGCTGCAGTACGTGCTGCAGGGTTCGAACTTCGTCGAATCCCGACTGGGCTTCGACTACGTACGCTGCATCGGCGCGGGCCTGCTGGTGGCGCTGGCCACCGCGGTCGCGCCCATGTTGCTGGGCTACCCGTTGCTCACCAGCGGCCACGCTGAACCAAGCCTGCCTCTGGTCGGCAAGTTGCCTTTAACCAGCGCAATGGGTTTTGACACGGGCGTGTACCTGGCGGTGTTCGGGGGCGCGATGCTGATCCTGTCGATGATGGGCACCATCAAGCCGCCGGCGGACACCGAGACTCAGTCACCGTCCGACCGGGAGAGCGACTGACATGGAGCGGACATCATGGAACTAGTCTTTGCCAGTGCCGTAGGCGTACTCACCGCGGCTGGCGTGTACCTGCTGCTGCGCTCGCGCAGTTTCGACATGATCCTGGGGCTGACATTGCTCTCCTACGCGACCAACCTGCTGATCTTCTCGGCTGGACGGCTGCGGGTGGGCGCACCTCCGGTGCTGCGCGACGGTGCCGCCGCCACCCTCGCACAGCACGTTGACCCCCTGCCGCAGGCCTTGGTGTTGACCGCGATCGTGATCGCCTTCGCCATGACCGCGGTGACGATCGTCATTGCCATGCGCAGCCGCTCCGACAACCGCAGCGACCACGTGGACGCGGGCGACGAGGACGCCACGTGAGCCTGACTGACCACCTGCCGGTGCTGCCCATCCTGCTGCCGATGTTGACCGCGGCCGTGATGCTGCTGGTCGAACGCCGGGGCGTCGCGCTCCAGCGGGCACTGGCTGCGGTTTCGATGGCTGGCATGTTGGGAATCGCCGCTGCCCTGGTCAGCTTGGCCGACACGGATGCCATCACCTTCTATCTGGTGGGCGACTGGCCCGCGCGGCTGGGCATCGCGCTGGTTGCCGACCGCACCAGTGCGCTGCTGGTACTGACCACCACCCTGCTGGGAGGTGCGTGCCTGCTGCACGCCGCCAGTGGCTGGGACCGCCAGGCGCTGCATTTCCACGCGTTGTTCCAGCTGCAACTGGCGGGGTTGAACGGCGCGTTCCTGACCGGGGACCTGTTCAACCTGTTCGTGTTCTTCGAGGTGATGCTGATCGCCTCGTACGGACTCTTGCTCAGCGGCGGCCGCGGCCCGCGTCTGAGCGCCGGCCTGCATTACGTGGTGTTCAACATCACCGCGTCCACCCTGTTCCTGATCGCGCTGGGCCTGCTGTACGGCACGCTGGGCACGCTCAACATGGCGGAGATGGCCCTGCGGGTGTCGCAGGCGAACGCGGCGGACCTGCCCCTGATCCGTGCCGCGTCCGGCATCCTGCTGGTGGTGTTCTGCTCCAAGGCGGCGCTGGTCCCGGTCTACCTGTGGCTGCCCGATACCTATACGCGGGCCCCCGCGGCGGTGGCGGCCCTCTTCGCGGTGATGACCAAGGTGGGCGTGTACGCGGTGTTGCGCGTTTTCACCCTGGTCTTCGGTGACGACGCGGGGGCATTGGCGGGTTGGGCATGGGAGTGGTTGTGGCCCGCCGCGCTGGCTACGCTTGGCTTGGCCACGCTCGGCGCGCTGGCCGCGTCGTCGCTGCGGATGCTTGCGGCCTACCTGGTGATCGCCTCGGCGGCCACGTTGCTGACGGCGTTTTCACTGGCCACTCCCGATGCAGTCGCGGCCGGGTTGTTCTACCTCGTGCACAGCACGTTTGCCGCGGCGGCGCTGTTCCTGGTCTTCGACCTGGTCAGCCAGCAGCGTGGCGAGATCGGCGACCTCCTGGATGTGTCGGGCGCGCTGCATCGACGTGCCCGTCTGGGCCTGCTGTTTGCCATCGGGGCGATGTCCGTTTCCGGCCTGCCGCCGCTGTCGGGCTTCCTGGGCAAGGTGCTGGCGCTGTCCGCGGTACCTCCTGGCGCGGTGGCCTGGACGTGGTCGGTGGTGCTGGTCACCAGTCTGCTGACGATCGTCGCGTTCGCACGCACGTCCACGCAGGTGTTCTGGAATGCGCCTGACTGGCCCACTGGCACACCGCTCCCGCCCGCGCCCTCCCCGGTCGCCATGGCCGCAGCGGCCCTGCTGCTGGCATACGGCGTTGCGCTCAGCGTGTTTGGAGACCCCGCGATGCGCTACACCCGCGCGGCTGCATTGCAACTGTTGCATCCCTCCGCCTACATCGAGGCGGCGCATGCCACCTTGCCCCGGTTGCGGGAGCCCTCGCCATGACACGTTGGATTCCCTCGCTGCCCCAGAGCCTGTCGGTGCTGCTGCTGTGGCTGCTGCTGGTGGCTGACCTGACCTGGGGCCAGTTGCTGCTCGGCCTAGGCCTCGCGATTGGCCTGCCGCTGCTGTCGGGCCGACTGATGCCCCAGCGTGCACGTTTCGGACGGCATGGCGTCCTGCTGCGGCTCGCCCTGCGCGTGGCTGGGGACATCGTGCTGTCGAACATCGAGGTGGCACGGCGCATCCTTGGCCCAGAGCGCGCACTGACCCCGGGATTCGTCTGGGTGCCACTGGAACTGACCAACATCCACGGCATCACCGCGCTGGCCAGCATCATCACCCTCACGCCGGGCACGGTGTCGGCCGAATTGTCCGAGGACCAGCGCCACCTGCTCGTGCACTGCTTCAACCTCAAGGATGCAGCAGCAACCGTGGCCGACATCAAGCATCGCTACGAGGCCCCACTGAAGGAGATCTTCCCGTGATCCTCGACTTCGCCCTGGACGCCGCGCTGGGCGCCGTCGCGCTGGCCATGCTGATGAGCCTGTACCGGCTGCTGCGCGGACCCTCGGTGCCCGATCGCATCCTCGGCCTGGACACGCTATACGTGAACACCATCGCCGCGCTGATGCTGTTCGGCATGCAACAGCGCACGGCGATCTACTTCGAAGCGGCATTGGTCATCGCCATGCTGGGCTTCGTCAGCACGGTGGTACTGAGCAAGTACGTGCTGCGACGGGACATCATGGAATGAACGTCGTGCTGGAATCACTGCTTGCCGCCCTGCTGTTGATCGGCAGTGGCTTCGTGCTGGTCGGCTCACTGGGCCTGGTCAAGCTGTCGGAGTTCTTCAAACGCCTGCACGGACCGACCAAGGCCACCACGCTGGGCGTGGGCTGCATCCTGATGGCATCGATCGGTTTCCACGCATGGCTGGGCGATGGCCTGGGGGCACGGGAGGTGCTCATCACCGTGTTCCTGTTCATCACCGCGCCAATCAGCGCCCATGTGATGGCGCGCGCGGCGCTGCGACTGGCGCCCGGTTTGCGGCCGCCAACACCCACGTCGGAAGCAGCAGCGGGCCGCTCAGCCGCTACCCGCGACTGAGCCGGGTCAGCCGTGAAGCCAGGCCAGCTCGAACGCCACCCAAGCCACCAGCGCCAACAGCAGCACGCCGCCTTCGCGCTTGCTCACCCGCAGGTCGCCCCGCAGCATCGGCACCATCATCAGCGCGAACACCAGGGCCGCCGGCAGCTCGAAGCGCACGAACGACTCGGGCAGCGGCACAGGGTTGAAGGCCGCCATGCCACCGACCACCAGCAACAGGTTGCACAGGCTGGACCCGATGACATGACCGGCCACCAGATCGCCCTGGCCGCGGCGCGCGGCGGCAATGGCAGCGGCCATTTCCGGCAATGCGGTGCCGATCGCCACCGGCAACAGGCCGGTGAGCAGCGGACTCATGCCCAGGCCAGCGCCCAACACCGGCGCGTGCACCACCACGAATCGCGAGCCGTAGTACAGCAGTGCGGCGGCGATGGCGAAACGCACCACGTTGAGCGCCAGGTCGGTGCGGGTTCGCGCGAAGGCTTCGATCTCGGCCTGCAGCTCAGGCGTTTCGTTACGGCCGCGCACAAGGGAGAAGGCCACCACGGCGACGAACGCCGCCAACAGCACCATGCCATCGCCGCGCGAGAGCACGCCATCCAGCCCCAACCCCATCACCGCCGCCGTGCCGACCAGCAGCACCACCAGCAGCGGCGACAAGGCGCGCCAGCGCACCAGCAGCGGTGCGGCGAGTGCCGCCGCGCCCAGCGTCAGGCCGAAGTTGACCACGTTGCTACCGACGGCATTGCCCAGCGCCAACGACTGTTGGCCGCGCACGATGGCGTGGCCATTGACCGCCAGTTCCGGCAACGAGGTGGCGAAGGCCACCAGCAGCAGACCGGTAGTGAAGGGCGTCAGCCCCAACCGCTGCGCCAGGCCGGAAGCGCCCTTGACGATGGAATCACCACCCAGCGCCAGCAGCGCCAAGCCCAACAGGAACATCCCAACGGCTGCGAGCATTGCCCTTCCCCCCTGATGTGACGGCCGATTCTATGCCCGGCCCGGTGAAGGATGCGCGGGGACAGGTCCCGCCGGTTGGGACGGAGACCACGCGAGGCCCGGATTGAGCATGTCATCACGCATTCATACAGCCAACGTATCGTGCCGCAGTCCTTGGGAGGAGGGCTCACGATGCTGCTGGCAAAGACCGACAAGGCGCGCACCGCCATCCAGAACCGGGATGCCGGGCTGAGCGCGCAGGACCGCCACATCCTCATCGTGAGCAATGGCCAGCGCAGCCTCAACGACATCGTGTCGATGCTGGGCCCGGCGACGCTGGCACCGATCGACCGGTTGTTGCGCGAGGGGTATCTGCAAGCCGCCGCGGGGGAGCGCGGGGCCGATCAGGTGGCCGGAGCGGCCGGCCAGGGCATGGGCGCGCTGCTGCGGGCGTCACGCGACCTGGCCACGCGGGTGCAGGAGCGCGCACAGGCGGCCATCGAGGCCGCTACCGCCGCACCGGCAGCGACTGCACCGCCCGCGCCCACCGGCACCCTGGCCGAGCAGGTGGCGGCGTTGCCTCCGCCACCGCCCGTGCCGCGTGTCGGTCCGCGGCGCTCAACGGCCGCGGCGAAGATGTACATGCTGGACATGCTGCAGTTGCAGCGCAGCGTGGAAGCCGCAACGCTCAAGGTGGCCATCCAGTCCAGCAGCAGCGGCGACGAGGTCCTGGCGAGCCTGGTCGAAAGCCTGCGCCATCTGCGGTCGGTTGCGACGGAGTCTTACTACACCCGCGTCACCACGCGATTGGGCGAAGTGCTGCCGGAGGAATTCGTGCCGCGCCTGGCTGCTTCGCTGCGGATCGATGCGACCGCCTGCTCGGCGGCCTGAGCATCGGAACGCGTCAGGAGCAGCCTTCGACGTAATCGATTTCGGGTGGCACGCCCACGCGCCACTCGGTGACGCGGGCGTCATCGCCCTTGCCGTCGGTCTCCAGGACCAGCACCGCCTTGCCACCGGCCGGGTCCTTCACCCGCAGGTATTGGCCGTCGGAGTATTTGTGCGGCTGCACTTCGATGCGTCCGGCATAGCGCCGGACCACCTCGGCCTTGGTCATGCCCACATGTGCCCCGCCGGGCGCCACGAAGTTCCGGCTCTCGACGGAGAACCGCGCAAACCGGCCCTCGCTGATCATGAAACTGAAGTCCGCCGGCCGCTTCGACCATGTTGGGGCCATGAAGTAGCACTGGTCATTGAGATCCTTGCCGATGACCTTGAGCTCACCGCCCCAAAGTCGCGTCATGTCCGCGACAGGCGCGCCAAACGGAATGTCGCCGTAGCCGCTGAAGCGCGCGAGGTTCAGGTCGCCGTCGGGGACGGGCGTTGGCGCGTCGCCGTCCGGCACTGGAGGCGGGGTTGTCACTGGCGCCGCGGCCGAGGGCATGCTGGAGGCAGCGCCAGTCGACGCTTGCGCCGGCGGTGTCCGATCCTGCGGCACCGTTTGCGGCGCTTGCGTGCCAGCGGTTACCGCATCGCCCGACGCGCGCTCATCTGCACAGCCGGCCAGCATCGTTGCAGCCAGCAACAACAGGGACATCCTTCGCATGGACCACTCCTTCCTGGGGTGGTCCAGTATCGCAGTCGGCGGTGAAGCCGGCGACTAGGCCGGCCCCATTCGGTCAGCCCGGCGCGCGGAAGTGCTTCTTCAGCCCGGCCCAGCAGGCCTGGTACTCGCGTTGGCGGTGCGATGCCTCGATCGCCTGCATGGCCGGACGGATCACGGCGCGCGTTTCGAACATGAAGGCCATCGTGCCGCTGATGTAATCGGGCTGGCTGAGGTCGGCACTGCTGGCCTTCTCGAACGTCGCCGCATCCGGACCGTGGCCGGTCATGCTGTTGTGCAGCGAGCAGCCGCCCGGCACGAAGCCCTCTGCCTTGGCATCGTACGCGCCGTGCACCAACCCCATGAACTCGCTGGCGATGTTGCGGTGGAACCACGGCGGACGGAACGTGTCCTGCATTGCCAGGATACGCGGCGGGAAGATCACGAAGTCCAGGTTGCTGACGCCCTCGCTGTCGCTGGGCGAGTGCAGCACCAGGAAGATCGACGGATCCGGATGGTCGTAGCTGATCGAACCGATGGTGTTGAATCGACGCAGGTCGTACTTGTACGGCGCGTAGTTGCCGTGCCAGCCGACCACGTCCAGCGGCGAGTGGCCGATGTACGCGCGCCACAGGTGACCCTGGAACTTGGCGACCAGCTCGAAGTCGCCCTCGACGTCCTCGTAGGCCGCGTTCGGCACTTCGAAGTCTCGCGGGTTGGCCAGCCCATTGCTGCCGATCGGGCCCAGGTCCGGCAGCTTGAGCATCGCGCCGAAGTTCTCGCACACGTAGCCGCGCGCCTCGCCATCGGGCAGCGACACGCTGAAGCGCACGCCACGCGGGATCACCGCGATCTGCTGCGGCTCCACGTCCAGCACGCCCATCTCCGTCTCGATGTGCAGGCGACCGTGCTGCGGCACGATCAGCAGCTCGCCGTCGGCATCGTAGAAGTAGCGCCCGTGCATGTCGCGGTTGGCGGCATACAGGTGGATGCCCACGCCCGACTGCGCGGCCGGGCCGCCGTTGCCGGCCATGGTGAACAGGCCGTCGATGAAGTCGGTCGGCGCCGCCGGCATCGGCAGCGGGTTCCAGCGCAGCTGGTCCGGCGTGACCGGGCCTTCACCGAACGCGTTGTGGAACTGCGGCTGTGCGTACGGCTTGAACTCGCCATGCATCGCCGCCGGGCGGATGCGGTACAGCCAGCTGCGACGATTGGCGTGGCGCGGCGCGGTGAACGCCGTACCGGACAGCTGCTCGGCGTACAGACCGTGCGCCACGCGCTGCGGTGAGTTGCGCCCCACCGGCAGCGCGCCGGCGACCGCCTCGGTCGCGAACTCGTTGCCGAAACCCGTCTGGTAGCCGTTACTGCTCAGTGCCATGGCATGCGCCCGTCGATGTGGGTGCTGGCCCCGGCCGGGACCAGCGATGGTCAGGTGGTGATGTGCCGTGTGGTGAAGAAGTGACACAGGGCGATGCGGCGCACGTGGCGCCGCACCGCCAAACCTCAGATCACGCCGCGCTTCATCTGGTCGCGCTCGATCGACTCGAACAACGCCTGGAAATTGCCTTCGCCGAAGCCCTCGTTGCCCTTGCGCTGGATGATCTCGAAGAAGATCGGACCGATCGCGTTCTGGGTGAAGATCTGCAGCAGCTTGCGGGTCTTGGTCTCCGGATCGGCGTCGATCAGGATCTTGTTCTTGGCCAGGCGCGGCACGTCCTCGCCGTGGTTGGGGATGCGCTGGTCGACCACGTCGAAGTAGGTGTCCGGCGTGTCCAGGAACTCGATGCCCTGCGCGCGCATCGCCTCCACCGTGTCATAGATGTTGTCGGTGAAACAGGCGATGTGCTGGATGCCCTCGCCCTTGTACGCGTCCAGGTATTCGTTGATCTGCGACTTCGGGTCGCTGGACTCGTTCAGCGGGATGCGCACGATGCCGTCCGGCGCGGTCATCGCCTTCGACACCAGGCCGGTCTTCGCACCCTTGATGTCGAAGTAGCGGATCTCGCGGAAGTTGAACAGGCGCTCGTAGTAGTCCGACCACTTCTGCATGTTGCCGAAGTACAGGTTGTGGGTCAGGTGGTCGATGAAGGTCAGCCCGAAGCCCTTCGGGTCCTGCTCGACGCCTTCGATGGCCACGTAGTCCTCGTACACGTTGCCGTTGTCGCCGTAGCGATCGACCAGGTACAGCATGCAGTCGCCGATGCCCTTGACCACCGGCGCGTCCACCGCCTTGCTGTCGGCCTTGTCGGCCACCGCCTCGCCGCCGTTGCCGACCACGGTGTCGAACACCTTGGCGGCCGGCTCGCGGAAGCGGATCGCGAAGCCACAGGCGCTGGGCCCGTGCTTGGCGGCGAAGTCGGCGGCGAAGCTGTCCGGCTCCTCGTTGACCAGGAAGTTCACCCCGCCCTGGCGGTAGACGGTGATGGCGCGGCTCTTGTGGCGCAGCACGGCACTGAAGCCCATGCGGCGGAAATAGTCGTGCAGCAGTTCACCCTGCCCGGCCGGCGCGGCGAACTCGACGAACTCGAAGCCGTTGATGCCGAGGGGGTTCTCGAAGGTGGTGACCTGCATTCCGAGGTTGGGCTGCGCGTTCATGGCATGCTTCCGTTGTCGCGGCCGGCCCCGGCGGGGTCGGCGTGAGGGATGAGGCTTTATAGTTTCAATTGAAACCAAGATCAAGGCAACCGACCCCATGGCACCCCACACCCAGCTCGATCTGGAGCGCTTCCTGCCGTACCGCCTGTCGGTGCTGTCCAACCGGATCAGCAGCTCGGTGGCACAGATCTACTCCGACCATTTCCAGCTGACCATCACCGAATGGCGGGTGATGGCCATCCTGGGCCGATATCCGGACCTGTCGGCCAACGAAGTGGCGCAGCGCTCGGCGATGGACAAGGTGGCGGTGAGCCGCGCGGTGGCTCGCCTGCTGGAATCGGGGCGGCTGACCCGCGAGATGCACGACGACGACCGCCGCCGCTCGGTGCTGCGCCTGTCGCCGGAAGGCATGCGCATCTATGACCAGATCGCGCCGCTGGCCCTGGATTTCGAGCGCCAGTTGCTGGGCGACATGACCCCCGAGGAGCGCGCCCTGCTGTTCCGCGTGCTCGACCGGCTGGACGAGCTGGAGCTGAAGGTTGAGGCCGCCAACGCGGTGAGGGGCTGACCGGGCACGGCGGCGGCATAGCGCGGCGCTCCGTCCGTGCCGTGCGGTCCCGCTTGGCGAGGGCATCCGGCACGAGGGCGAGAGCCAAAGAAGAACGGCGACCCTGAGGTCGCCGTTTTCATTTCCCGCGTGCTGACTGGCAACGCCGGGAGTTGCGGCCCGCATTCGGCGGGCCGCCTTGGAGGCTTACTTCACGCCGTGCATCAGACGCTGGATCAGCGGCGCCACCAGGAACAGCACCACGCCCGCGCCCACCAGGGCCCAGAAGCCGAAGGTGTAACCGCCCAACGCGGAGGCGGTGGTCATGCCGCCCTCGCCACTCACGTGGCCGGCGAAGATGCCCGACAGGTTGTTGCCGATGCCGGTGGACAGGAACCAGCCGCCCATGCCCAGGCCGACCAGGCGCACCGGGGCCAGCTTGGTCACCATCGACAGGCCGATCGGCGACAGGCACAGCTCGCCTACGGACTGGATCCAGTACACGGCGAACAGGGTCCAGAACGGGATCTTGTTGGTGGCCGGGTCCAGCAGGCTGGACAGCGCGAACATCAGCAGCAGGAACGCCAGGCCGTTGAAGATCAGGCCCAGGCCGAACTTGCGCGGAATCGACGGATTGGCCTTGCCCAGCTTCACCCAGATCCAGGCAATGACCGGGGCCAGGGTGATGATGGCCACCGAGTTGACCGACTGGAACCACGCGGTCGGGAACTCCCAGCCGTTGAGGTTGCGGTCCACGATCTGGTCGGCGAGGAAGGTGAACGAACTGCCGGCCTGTTCGAAGAACATCCAGAACAGGATGTTGAACGCGAAGATCAGCAGCATCGCGATGACCTTGTCGCGGGCCACGGCGCCGTTGCGGAAGCCTTCGACCAGCAGCATGCCGGCCAGGCCGATGAACAGCGCGGTCAGGATCACCTGCAACTTGGCCGAACCCATCGCCAGCAGCGTGTACACCAACGGGATTGCGGCCAGCGCACCGAGGGCGACGTAGGCCACGCGGTGCTTGCCAGGCGCCTCTTCCGGCGGACGGCCGATGCCCTGCAACTGGCGGCGACCGAACCAGAACCACACCAGGCTGATCAGCATGCCGATGCCCGAGGCGATGAACACGATCTGGTACGCCGGCATGGCATCGGTACCAAACACCTTCTGCGCCAGCAGCTGGGTCAGGATCGGCGCGATGAACGCACCGGCATTGATGCCCATGTAGAAGATGGTGAAGCCCGAGTCGCGGCGCTCGTCACCGGTCGAGTAGAGCTTGCCGACCATCGTGGAGATGTTCGGCTTGAACATGCCGTTGCCCACGACAATCGTGGCCAGGCCGAAGTTGAAGATCTGCTGGTTGGGCAGCGAGATCATGAACAGGCCCGCGGCCATGAACACCGCACCCAACAGGATCGAGCGCTGGTAGCCGATGACCCGGTCGGCCACGTAGCCGCCGAAGATCGCACCCGCGTAGACCAGCGCCAGGTAGGAGCCGTAGGTCAGGTTGGCCGGCGCCTGGCCGGAGGGGTCGCCGCCGTGGAACTGGGCGACGATGTAGAGCACGAGTGCCCAGCGGATGCCGTAGAACGCAAAGCGCTCCCAGAACTCCGACATGAACAGCATCCACAGGGGCTTGGGATGCCCCAGGATCTGCTGGAACTCGGGAATGGGCGCTTCGTTGCCCTGGCTAGGTACTGCGGCTCCGCTCATGCGGGGTCCCCTGTGTGGTTCGAAAAAAGAAGTTGCACCCCGTGCAACCGGCACGGGACCCGGGAGGTTTACCGGCTGCCGGTGGCCACGTCAAACCGGCGGCGCATTGCTGCGACGCACCATAGGCGGCCGAAGCGCCCCGATGATCCCCTGGCAAACGCCTCGTGCAAGGCGCCGCGACCCGCCCTGGGCTCGGCCACGCGCGGCGTCAGCCGGGCGCGCCGCCGTAGCCCCCCTGCGGCCCGATCGAGGTCCGCACCTCGAACAGCTCGGGGAAGAACGTCAGCTCCAGCGCCTGCTTGAGGAAGCCCACGCCGCTGGACCCGCCGGTGCCGCGCTTGAAGCCGATGATGCGCATCACCGTGCGCATGTGGCGGAAGCGCCACAGCTGGAACTGGCTTTCCAGGTCCACCAGGTCCTCGCACAGCGCGTACTCGCGCCAGTAGGTGTCGGTGTCTTCGTAGATGCGCTCGAACACCGGGCGCAACGCCGGATCGGCCGCGTGCGGCTGGCTCCAGTCGCGCTGCAGGTGGTGCGCCGGGATGGCGTGGCCGAAGCGCGACAGGTAATGCAGGAAGTGTTCGTACAGGCTGGGGGCGTTGAGCACATCGGCCAGCCCGGCCTGCAGGTCGGCGTCGTGCGCGAACACCTTGAGCATGTCCGCGTTCTTGTTGCCCATCAGGAACTCGATGGTGCGGTACTGCAGCGACTGGAACCCCGACGACGGCCCGAGGATGTCGCGAAAGCCCATGTACTCCGACGGCGTCAGCGTCTCCAGCACCGACCACTGCTCGGTCAGCTGGCGCATGACCTGCTTGCAGCGCGCCAGCACCTTGCGGGTCTGCCACACTTCATCGCGGCCGAGGTGGGCAATGGCCGCGCGCAACTCGTGGATCATCAGCTTCATCCACAGCTCCGAGGTCTGGTGCTGGATGATGAAGAGCATCTCGTCGTGGTGCGGCGGGTTGGACAGGGGCGCCTGGGCCGACAGCAATCGGTCCAGGTGCAGGTAGCCGCCGTAGGTCATCCGCCCGGACAGGTCGGTGTGGATACCGGTTTCCAGCTCGCGTTGGTTCTTGTCGACGGTCATCGGTACGCCTCGGGGTAGCCCAACAGGGTACTCCAGCCCACCGGCGATGGCGCAGCGCGACATGCGTTCGTCATCTCCCTGCCATACCGTATGGGCAGGCTGTCCGCGCCACCATGCCCGACGCGCTCCGGCCGTCGGCCGTCAATAGGGGAAAACCATGCACAACCGAATCGGCCGCGCCGCGGCCGTGGTGCTGTCGCTTGCCGTGCTCGCCTGCGCCGGACACGCGCAGGCCCAAGTGGTGATCAGCCAGGTCTATGGCGGCGGCGGCAACACCGGCGCCACCTACCGCAATGACTTCATCGAGCTGCGCAACCTCGGCAGCGCCCCCGTGAGCCTGACCGGTTGGAGCGTGCAGTACACGTCCTCCGCGGGCACGTCCTGGGGCAGCCGCACCGCGCTGTCGGGCACCATCGCGGCCGGCGGGTACTACCTCATCCAGCAGGCCGCCGGCGCGGGTGGCACCACGGCGTTGCCCACGCCCGATGCAAGCGGCAACATCGCCATGTCCTCCTCGTCGGGCAAGGTGGCGCTGGTGCGCACCTCCACCGCGCTCAGCGGCGCCTGCCCGCTGGCGGACGCGAACCTTGAGGACTTCGTCGGCTTCGGCAGTTCGGCCAACTGCTTCAAGGGCGCCGCGCCTACCGGCACGCTGTCGAACACCACCGCAGCGCTGCGCAAGAACGATGGCGCCACCAATACCGGCGACAACGCTGCGGATTTCCTTGTCGGCACACCCAATCCGCGCAACAGCGGCAGCACGCCGCCGCCACCGCCTGACCCGGCGATCCCGTTGACCATCGCGCAGATCCAGGGCGCTGGCGTGACCTCTCCCCATGTGGGCAAGCGGGTGGTCACCGAAGGCGTGGTCACCGCGATCCGCTTCAACAACGGCTTCTTCCTGCAGGCCGCCAACGACGATGGCGATGCCGCCACGTCCGAGGCGGTGTTCGTGTTCACCCAGAGCGCGCCACCGTCCACGGTACGCGTGGGCAACCGCGTGCGCGTGACCGGCAAGGTGGAGGAATACACGCCGTCCAATCCCAACCAGCTCAGCGTCACCGAGATCACCGCACCGGAAGTGGAGTTGCTGGCCAGCGGCGCGGCACTGCCGGCCGCGGTGCCGCTGACCGTCGACGAACTGGGCGCCCAGGCACTGCCGGGCACGCTGGAACGCCTGGAAGGCATGCGTGTCAGCGTGACGCGGGCGGTCGTGGTCGGGGCCGCGGACGGCACCATCACCGAACGCACCGCCACGTCCACCAGCAACGGCGTCTTCCATGTGACCTTGCCGGACGTGGCGCGGCCGTTCCGCGAGCCCGGCCTGGGGGCACTGGACGTCATTCCGATTCCGGCTGGCAAGAACCCACCGCGCTTTGACACCAACCCCGAGCGCCTGATGATCCGCAGTCGCGGCCAGGCGGGCGCGACGCTGCTGGCGGTGGACGTGGGCGCGGAAGTCACCGGGCTGGTGGGCGTGCTGGATTACAACTCCGGCACGTGGGCGCTGCTGCCCGATCCGCCGACTGCGGCCACGCCGGCGCCGACTGTGATCGGCGGTCGCCTGCCGGAGGCGGTCAATGACGCCGATTACGACGCGGTCACCGTGGCCGGTTTCAACCTGCTGCGCTTCTTCGACGAGATCGCCGACAACAACGGCGCACCGACGCTGAACGCGGACGCGCTGGACAAGCGCCTGACCAAGACCGCCAGCGCGATCTGCGACTACCTGAAGGCGCCGGACATCCTGGGCGTGGTGGAAGTGGAAAACCTGCGCGTGCTGGGCCTGCTGGCCGAGCGCATTAACAGCGGGTGTGCGCGTGCGCCGGCCTACGTACCACTGCTGGAGCAGGGCAACGACGTGGGCGGCATCAACGTCGGCTTTCTGGTCAGCCAGCGCCTGGTCGCCGGCCAGCCGCGCGTGACGGTGGAATCGGTGAGCCAGTCCGGCAAGGACACCACGCTGGCCAATCCCGATGGCACCACCAGCCTGCTCAATGACCGGCCGCCGCTGGCGCTGCGTGCCCGCGTGCAGCAGGACAACGGCGCCACCTATGACGTCACGGTGATCAACAACCACCTGCGCTCGCTCAACGACATCGACGATACCGCGCCGGGCAGCAACGGCTGGAGCACCGGCGGTGCCCGCGTGCGCGCCAAGCGCGGCGCCCAGGCCACCTACCTCGCCGGGCTGGTGCAGTCGATGCAGGCGTCGGAGCCCACGCGCAACATCGTGCTGGTCGGCGACTTCAATGCCTTCGAGTTCAACGATGGCTACGTCGACGTGCTCGGCGTGATCAAGGGCGAACCCGCGGCCGAGGACCAGGTCATCGACCACGTGGCCAGCCCGCTCACCACGCTGCTGGTCGACGGCTCGCAGCTGATTGCCGATCCCGGTGCACGCTACTCGTATGTCTACGAAGGCAACGCCCAGACCCTTGACCATGTGCTGGTGAACGAGGCGCTGCTGCTGGGCGCCCGCGACCTGCGCGTGGACCATGCGCGCATCAACGCCGACTTCGGCGTGCACCACTTCGGCGACGCCAGCCTGCCGCTGCGCGTGTCGGACCATGACCCGGTGCGCGTGGCAATCAGCGTGCCGGCCTTCCGCAGTGCGGACCTGTCGGTTATCGCGTCCGCCGCCGCACCGCGCGTGCACGTCGGCGACGACGCGCAGTTCGACGTGCGGGTGCGCAACGCCGGGCCGGGGGCGGCCGAGTTCGCAGCGGTGGCGTTCGCGGTGGAAGGCGGTGCGGTGCCCGTTGTCGCGCCGGCCGCCGGCTGGACGTGCGACGCCCCGGTGACCCAGGCTGGGACCACCAGCGTCAGCTGCATCACGGCCGCGCTGGTGGTGGACGGCGAGGCTTCCTTCGCGGTGCGCGTGACGGCGCTGGACGCGCTGGGTGGCCAATCGTTGCGCCTGGTCACGGCGGTCCGCTCGCAGATCACCGATCCGGCCAATGCCGACAACCAGACGGAAGCATCCGTCGCGGTGGACGCCCTTGCCAACCTGGCTGTTGCCATCGACGACGGCAACACCAAGCGCATGCCGAAGAAGCTGCACTACGACGACGTGGTGCCGTTCGCGATCGAGGTGGCCAACGCAGGCCCGGACGCCGCCTGGCAGCCGACGCTGAGCCTGTACGGCGACGCCCCGGCGGCGAACGTGGCGCTGGATGCACCGACGGGCTGGACCTGCCTCGTGACCGGCGACGAGATGCGGTTCGACGCGCAATGCCGCCTGGCCGGCGCGCTGGCGGCCCACGGCACCAGCCGGATCACCGCGCACCTGCGGGTGCCCGCGCGCCCGGACAGCACCGGCTTCCTGCGGTTACATGCAAGCGTGACCACCGGCACGCCGGAGGCTGACGCAGGCAACAATACGACCCAGTACGCCAACCGCATCGTGGGCGTACCCTGACGTCGCCACCGGCCAGCCAATGGCCCGGGACGAAGGAAGCGCGGCACATGCCGCGCTTTTTTCGTTTTGTCATGCCGCAGCGCGCAACGGGACTTTAAGGCCGCGCGCCTATCATGGTCGGGTTGATCCAACCGTTGATCCAGCCGAGGAAGTCCCCGCGATGACGATCGCCGCGCGATACGAGATCGAGTACCTGCAATACCTGGGGCCCGATGGCACCCTCGTCGCCGAGCCGCCCGCCGACCTCGCCGACCCGAACGCGCTGCTGCCGCTGTTCAAGCAGATGCTGTTCGTGCGCACCTTCGACACGAAGGCCATCGCCCTGCAGCGCACCGGCAAGCTCGGCACCTATGCCGCCTGCCTGGGCCACGAGGCCACCCACGTGGGCATCGGCGCATCGATGCAGCCCGACGACACCTTTGCTCCCAGCTACCGCGAGTACGGCGCGCAGTTCATGCGCGGGGTGAAGCCGCGCGAGGTGCTGCTGTACTGGGGCGGCGATGAACGCGGCAACGATTTCTCCGGGCCCAAGCAGGACTATCCGTGGTGCGTGCCGATCTCCACGCAGATGCTGTATTCGGCTGGCGCGGCGCTGAAGTTCAAGCTGCGCGGTGAGAAGAACATGGCCGTGGCCGTATGCGGTGACGGCGGCTCCTCCAAGACCGACTTCTACGCGGCGGTGAACTCGGCCGGCGCTTATTCGCTGCCGCTGGTGCTGTGCGTGGTCAACAACGGCTGGGCGATCTCGGTGCCTCGCTCGGCGCAGACCGGCGCCACGACGCTGGCGCAGAAGGGCCTGGCCGGCGGCCTGCACTGCCTGCAGGTGGACGGCAACGACCTGATCGCCGTACTGGAAGGCATGCGCCGCGCCAGCGAACGCGCGCGCAGCGGCGAAGGCGGCAGCGTCATCGAGTTCATGACCTACCGCCTGCACGACCACACCACCGCCGACGACGCGCGCCGTTACCGCGGCGAGCAGGAGGTCAAGGACGCCTGGACCCGTGACCCGATGACCCGCCTGCGCACGTACCTCACCGCCAAGGGCGCATGGAACGAGGCCGAAGAGGCGGCGTGGATCGAAGAGTGCGGCAAGCGCGTGGACGAGGAAATCAACGCCTACCTCAACACCCCGGTGCAGCCGGTGGAGGCGATGTTCGACTACCTGTACGCCGACATGCCCGAGGACGTGCGCAAGCAGCGCGCGGCCGCGCTCGCCCTGGAGGGCCGCGCGTGAACAAGGCCGAGACCATGACCCAGATCGACAGCAAAGCCAACGCCCCCGCCGCCATCACCCTGATCGAAGCCGTCACCCAGGCGCTTGCGTACGAGATGCGCAACGACGACCGCGTGCTGGTCCTGGGCGAGGACGTGGGCGTCAACGGCGGCGTGTTCCGCGCCACCGCCGGACTGCATGCACAGTTCGGCAGTGGCCGCGTGCTGGACACACCGCTGGACGAAACCACCATTGCCGGCCTCACCGTCGGCCTGGCCAGCCAGGGCATGCGCCCGGTGGCCGAGGCGCAGTTCGACGGCTTCATGTACCCGATGGTCGACCACATCGTCTGCCACGCCGCCCGCCTGCGCTACCGTACGCGCGGCCGCCTGACCTGCCCGATGGTGCTGCGCGTGCCGTGGGGCGGTGGCATCCGCGCGCCCGAGCATCACAGCGAGGCCAACGAGGCAATCTTCACCAACGTGCCCGGTTTGCGCGTGGTGATGCCGTCGTCGCCGCAGCGCGCCTACGGCCTGCTGCTGGCCGCGATCCGCGACCCGGACCCGGTGATCTACTTCGAGCCCAAGCGAATCTACCGCGCGTACAAGGAAATCGTGCCGGATGACGGCGAGGCGCTGCCGCTGGACGTGTGCTACGTGCTGCGCGACGGCACCGACGTCACCCTGGTCACCTGGGGCGCGCAGGTCAAGGAGTGCCTTGAAGCCGCCGACAAGCTGGCTGCCGAGGGCATCAGCGCAGAAGTCATCGACGTGGCCACGCTGCGCCCGCTGGACTTCGACACCATCGCCGAGTCGGTGAGCCGCACGGGCCGCTGCGTGATCGTGCACGAGGCGCCCAAGACCGCCGGCTTCGGCGCCGAGATCGCCGCGCGCCTGGCCGAGGAGTCGATGTACGACCTGCTCGCGCCGGTCGAGCGCGTCACCGGCTACGACACCCACATCCCGCTGTTCCGCCTGGAAATGAAGTACCTGCCCAGCGTGGAGCGGATCGTGACTGCGGCCAAGCGCACGCTGGCGGCCGGCTGAGCACGCCTGCAGCGTCGGGCGCGCGGCCTTGATACGTGCGCCCCACCCCGAACACACCGAGGACGCCACGGCGTCCCACGAGGATCCAGCATGAGTGAGAAGAAGACGTTCCTGCTCCCCGACCTGGGCGAAGGCCTGCCCGACGCCACCGTTGTCGAGTGGTACGTGAAGGTAGGCGATGTCGTCCGCCTGGACGAGAACCTGGTGTCGATGGAAACCGCCAAGGCGGTGGTCGACGTGCCGTCGCCGGTGTCGGGCAAGGTACTGCGCCTGGCCGGTGGCCCCGGTGACGTGATCGTGACCGGCACGATGCTGGCCGAATTCGAGATCGACCCGTCGCTGCCGCAGCGCGCCGAAGGCCAGGACACCGGCCACCACCATGGCCCGAGCCATGGCGTGGGCAGCCACGCCCCCAGCGATGGCGACAAGGTGGTCGCCTCCGACGATGGCGGCGCGATCAGCGCGGGTGCCGAGGCGCCGGCAAAACGCGACGACGCCGGCACCGTGGTTGGTGCGATGCAGAGCTCCGATGCGGTGCGCAGCGAGCAGGCGGTCGCGGTGGGCGGGGTCAAGGCGATGCCTGCGGTGCGCGCGACGGCGCGCAAGCTGGGCGTGGACATTGCCCGCGTGCGCGCCACCGGCGCCGATGGCGTGGTGACCATGGATGACGTGAAGCGTGCCGCCGCCGACGGCAGCGCCAAGCCCGGCGTGCGTCCTGCCGTGCGCGAGGTGCTGGAGACGTCACCGGCTTTCCGCGCGCTGCCGCCGGAAACCCGGAGCGAGGTGGCGCACAACACGGTGCGCAGCACGCTGTCCCAGTCCGGCAAGCCCATGCGCACCCAGCCGCCGGGCGTGGCCGCCAGCGGCCAGCCGGAACAGCTCAAGGGCGTGCGCCGCAACATGGCGCGCGTGATGGCCGACGCGCACGCCAAGGTGGTGCCCACCACCCTGTGCGACGATGCCGACCTGCACGCCTGGCTGGGCAAGCAGGACATCACCGCACGCCTGGTGCGCGCCATCGTCACCGCATGCAAGACGGTACCGGCGCTCAACGCCTGGTTCGACGGCGACAACCTCAGCCGCACCATGCATCCCAACGTGGACATCGGCATCGCCGTGGACACCGATGACGGCCTGTTCGTGCCCGCACTGCGCAATGCCGACATGCTCGACGCGCGCGGCATCCGCGAGGGCATCAACCGCCTGCGCTCGCAGGTCGAGGCACGCAGCCTGCCGGCCAGCGAGCTCAGTGGCTACACCATCTCGCTGTCCAACTTCGGCATGTTCGCCGGGCGCTACGCCACCCCGGTGGTGGTGCCGCCGTGCGTGGCCATCGTTGGCGCGGGCAAGCTGTCGCACGACGTGGTCGCGGTGATCGGCGGCATCGAAGTGCACCGCCGCATGCCGATCTCGCTGACCTTCGACCACCGCGCCTGCACCGGCGGCGAGGCCGCGCGCTTCCTCAAGGCGTTGCTGGACGACATGGCGCTGCCGCAGTAAGCAGCCACGACGAACGGCACGCACTGGCGCCGTCATCGCAGCAAGAAAAAGGGCGGCGCCGCCCTTCTTTCTGGACGGTCCGGGCCCTTGGCCCGGCGAGTCTGGACTTATCTCAGCCCGCCGACATCGTCGCGGGCTGCAGCCTCCGGGGCCGGCTAGGCAAGGCATGGCGCAGGATGCGCCACACCACCTGGCCGAACTGCCGCACCATCGAGCCGGTGTTGTAGTGCTGGCCGTAGCGCGCGCAGATGCGCCGCACTTCAACCGCCATCTCCGCGTAGCGGTTGGCCGGCACGTCGGGGAAGAAGTGGTGTTCGATCTGGTGGCTGAGGTTGCCGGTCAGCACGTGCAGCCAGCGCCCGCCACTCAGATTGGACGAGCCACGCAGCTGTCGCAGGTACCAGTGCCCGCGTGACTCGTTCTTCACCACGTTCTGCGGGAACGTCTCGGCGTGGGTGGTGAAGTGGCCGCAGAAGATCACCGTGAAGGTCCACAGGTTGCGCAAGCCGTTGGCCACGAGGTTGCCCAGCAGCACCGGCAGGAAGAACGGCCCCGCCAACGCCGGGAACACCACGTAGTCCTTGCCCAGCTGGCGCACCCACTTGCGTCCCACCGGGCGGAACTTGCGCCACATCGCGCGCGTGGTGGTGCGGCCGAACATCCAGCGGTCCAGCTTCAGCTCCTGGATCGCCACGCCCCACTGGAACATCAGCGCCAGCCCCATCGCCACCAGCGGCTGCAGCAGGTAGTACGGGCGCCAGCGCTGCTCGGGGAAGATGCGCAGCAGGCCGTAGCCGATGTCATCGTCCATGCCACGCACGTTGGTGTAGGTGTGGTGGCGGAAATTGTGCGACTTGCGCCAGTTGTCACTGGTACCGGCGATGTCCCACTCGTAACTCTGGCCATTGAGGTGCGGGTCGCGCATCCAGTCGTACTGGCCATGGATGACGTTGTGGCCCAGCTCCATGTTCTCGAGGATCTTGGACAGGGCCAGCAGCAGCACGCCGCCGATCCACGCGCCCCACATCAGGGCCGGCGTGTCGAACGCCAGCGCCACCGCGCCCAGGAACAACAGGCCTCGTCCGGCCAGTCCGGTGTAGCGCACCGCCTTCACCACGCGGCGGATGTAACGGGCGTCGCGCTGGCCCAACGAGGCAAGGATGCGGGCTCGCAAGGCATCGAGTTCTGCGCCAAAGCGTTCCAGTTCGGCGACGCCCAAGGCGCGATTGAGGGTTTTGCGGGACATGCGGTACTGACTCAAAGATCGATGACGAGGTCACTGGCGGCACTGTGCACGCACAGCTTCAACGCGGACACCGGCTCGGCGATGGCGTCGCCGGTGTGCAGGTCGCGGGTGGTACCGCTGCGCTTGCCGCAGGCGCAGGTGTTGCAGATGCCCATGCGGCAGCCGTGCGCGGGCTTGAGGCCCTGCGCTTCCAGCGCATCCAGCAGCGGCATGCCGCGCGGCACGGTCAGCGTGCGGCCGCTGCCGGCCAGCGTGACCTGCACGTCGCCGGTGTCGTCCACCACGCGCGGCGGCGGGGTGAAGGCTTCAGCCTGGAAGGAGTGCACCTGCGCCGCGAGCAACTCGCGCGTATGCGCGACGAATCCACCGGGGCCGCACGCATACACCTTGCGCTGCGCCAAGCCGGGTGCGACGGCATCCAGCAACGCCGCATCGATGCGGCCACTGGACTCATCCTCCGCGCTTGCGGACTCGCGGCTCAACGCGAAATGCACGTTGAAGTTGGAATGCGCGGCCGCCAGGCGGCGCAGCTCATCAACGAAGCACAGGTCGGTGCGGGTGCGCGCGGCGTACACCAGCGTCAGTAGCCCCGGCATGCCCTGCGCCGCCAATGCGCGGACCATCGCCATCAGCGGGGTGATGCCGCTGCCCGCGGCGAGCAGCAACAGCGGCGCCGCGTGTGCGGCCGGCAGCGTCATCTCGCCGAATGCCAGTCCCAGCTCCAGCACGTCGCCCACCCGGGCGTGGTGGCACAGGTGGGTGCTGAGCTTGCCGCCGGGTACGTGGCGCACGGTGACGGCCAGCCTTCCATCCGCGCGTGGCACGTCCGACAGGCTGTAGCTGCGGCTGATCCGCGCGCCATCGACCTCGGCGCCGAGGCTCAGGTGCTGGCCTGGCTGGAAGCCCCGCCAGTGGCGGTTCGGCGCCAGCAGCAGCGTCACGGCGTCATGCGACTCCTGCCGGCGGCCCACGATGCGGGCCAGCGGCCGCTCCAGCGACCACGTCGGCGCCACGTGGGACACCCAGAAATCGATGAAGGCCGGGGAAACCCACGTGCGGGCCAGCCGCCGGAGCCGACCGGGCCGGGCCGGAGCGGGGGGGAGGGAAACGGCACTCATGGGGAGTCACTATACACGCGGACACACAAATGTATATACACGTGTATATTAACCGTTTGGCTATGATGGGGCTCCGAGCCCAGCGACCCGCCCCGTGACCCTACCCTCCGATCTCGCCACCGAGTTCCATATTGGGCGCAAGGCCACGATCTCGCGGGAAGACCTGACTGCGGCCGCGCTGCGGCTGATCGGGCCGCACCGCAGCGTGTCATCGCTGAGCCTGCGCGAAGTGGCACGCGAGGCCGGCATCGCGCCCAACAGCTTCTACCGCCACTTCCGCGACGTGGACGAACTGGCCGTGGCGTTGATCGACCTCGCCGGCCAGTCGCTGCGCGAGATCGTGGGCAAGGCGCGGCGGCGCGCCAGCAGCGGGCGCAGCGTGGTGCGCAGTTCGGTGGGCGCGTTCATGGAGCAGGTACGCGCCGACGATCGCTTGCTGCACGTGCTGCTGCGCGAAGGCACTGCCGGCTCGGATGCGTTCAAGCACGCGGTCGACCGCCAGCTCGACTTCTTCGAGGAAGAGCTGCGCGTGGATCTGGTGCGCCTGGCCGCCGCCGACAACCTGCCGTTGCACGAGCCGGCGCTGGTGGCCAAGGCCATCACCCGGCTGGTGTTCGCCATCGGTACCGCCGCCCTCGACCTGCCGCGCGAACGCGATGCGGAGCTGGTCGAACAGCTCACCCAGATGGTACGCATGATCCTGCGAGGTTCGCAGGCGATGGCGCGCCCACGCCCCTGAGGACAACGCCATGGCCCACCGCAGCCGCCTGGCCGGCTTCATCATCGACTGTCAGACCAAGGACCTCGACACCGCGGCCGCGTTCTGGAGCCAGGCCCTGGGCCTGCGCGTGGCCGACCCGGACTCGGGCGGACTGGGCCTCTACGCCGAGTTCGGCGACGCGCCCGGCGGCCTGCACGTGGAGGTGCAGAAGGTCGAGCACGCCTCGCGCGTGCACCTGGACATCGAGGCCGACGACGTCAACGCCGAAGCCACGCGCCTGGAGGCACTGGGCGCGAAGAAGCTCGCGTTCGTGCGCGAGCGCTGGTGGGTGATGGAAGCGCCGACCGGCCAGCGGTTCTGCGTCGTGCCAATGCGCGAGGACACACGGCGCGAGCCGCCCAACCACTGGCCCTGAGCAACGCTCAGTGCGGTTCGGCGGTGGTCGGATCGATCACCGCACGCACCTGCGCCACCCGATCCACCGGAAAACCGCCCAACTCGCCATGACTGCGTAGCGCCGCCTCGTCCTGGGCCATGTACACGCAGTAGATCTTGTCGTCGGTGATGTACGACTCCTGCCACTGGATCGACGGCCCCATGTTGTCGAGTACGTCGCGGGACTTCTGCGCGATCGCCTGCAATTCGGCGGCGCCGAGCTTGCCCGCACCGGGGAATTCGCGTTCGATGATGTATCTGGGCATGACACGGCCCTCATCCGGCGCGGGGCGGCTCCGCGGGAGCCCGCGCATGGGGATGGCGGCGCTCGTCCTGGCACCGCCCCTGCCGCGGCATTGCGCGGCAATCGCATTCTGCGCCGCTCAGAGGGGGGTGGCAATCGCCGCCGCGGCATTCCGTGCCTGCCAAACCAGCAAGCCCTGAGCGTTCAGTTCGATGTCCATACCCAGCACCGCAGACACCACGGCCGCTGCATCGGCCACGCCATGCGCACGCGCCCGCTGGATGTAGTAACGGGTTAACCCGTCGACCAGCCGGGCGTGCCGCAGGTTGTCGCCATCGTCCGCGGCACAGGCCTCGCGTACCAGCGCCACCATCGCATCGACCTGCTCCGCCAACTCCGCGCCCAGCCGCGCCACGTCGCCGACGCGGCCGTAATGGGTCAGGTACATCGCCTCCGGCGCACGCGCCTGCAAGGTGCGGATCGACGCCTTCAACGGCTCCGGATCGAACTGCACCGGCGAAGTGGTCGGAATCACGAACGGACGGCCGTCCACGTCCAGCTCGCGGTACGACAATCCAAACGTGTCGCCGGTGAACCAGCTGTGGCTGCGCGCGTCCCACACGCAGAAGTGATGGCGCGCATGGCCGGGCGTGTCCACGCACAGCAGCGGGCGGCCCGCCAGGTCGATGACGGCGCCATCGGCCGCTTCCCGCACACGCTCTGCGGGCACCGCCTGGATGGCGCCGTAGCTGCGCGTGATTTCCGCCTCGCCGTATACGGCGGCGGCCCCGGCCACCAACCGGGACGGATCGATCATGTGCGGTGCGCCGCGCGGGTGCACCACCAGCGTCGCGTTGGGCAGGTGCTGCATCAGCTGGCCCGCGCCACCGGCGTGGTCGAGGTGCACGTGCGTGAGAATCAACCAGTCCACCGCTTCCGGCCCGAGGCCCTGCGCAGCCAACGCGGCCAGCATCGCCGGCACGCTGTGGTTGGTGCCGCAATCGATGAACGCTGCGCGGCCCTGTTCCACCATCAGGAACGCGGCATCGAACTGCGGCCGCTGGAATCCGGTGTCGATGGTGTGGATGCCGTGCGTTGCGCCCATGGTGACCTCTCGGTTTCAGTTCAACCGCAGTCTAGGCAGACGGGTGTGGCGCCACGATGCGGCTTTGGTCGCAGCGGTCAGGCCTTCGCGGCTTCCTTGTCCTTCGCCGCCTGCACGATGGCATCCAGTGCGGCCTGTGCCTCGTCGACGGCCACGCCGTCGCCCAGCGCGGCCTGCGCATCCAGCGCCGATACCGACAGCGTGCCGGCCTTCAACGCGCCGATCAGCTCCCCGGCCTCGCGCGGCGAGGCGAAGCCAACGCTTTGCAGCAGCACGCGGTCGCCTTCGGTCAGCTTGAAGTAGAAGCGGCCGTCAGTCTCCCGGTATTGCTTGATCACCGGCAGCGACGCTTTCTCCACGGCCTTGGCCGCAGTCACCGGCACCGCGGCGAGGTTACGCAGGCCCACGGCCTCGCGCAGCTCCGCCATCAGCGGCGTGGCGTACTGCACGCGCAGGCGACGCGCACCATCGCGCAGGATGTCCTCGATGTCCGCCGGGCGCGCCATCAGCGCCTCGTACTTCTCGCGCTGCGGTGCGATCTCGGCATCGATGCGCTCGAACAGCGCCTGCTTGGCATCGCCCCAGCCAATGCCATCGGCGAAGGCTTGGCGCATCGCCGCGGCCTCGGCATCGGTGGAGAACGCCTGGTACAGCTGGAACAGGTGCGAGCCGGCCGCGTCCTTGGGTTCGCCCGGCGCCCGCGAGTCGGTGACGATGCCGGCGATGAGCTTGCGCAGTTGCTCGCGCGGCACGAACAGCGGGATGGTGTTGTCGTAGCTCTTGCTCATCTTGCGCCCGTCCAGGCCAGGCAGCGTGGCCACCTGCTCCTCGATGTGCACCTCGGGTAGCACGAAGTACTCGCGCCCCACCGCCTCGCCGTAGAGGTGGTTGAAGCGCTGACCGAAGTCGCGCGCCATCTCGATGTGCTGGATCTGGTCGCGGCCCACCGGCACCTTGTTCGCGTTGAACAGCAGGATGTCGGCGGCCATCAGCACCGGGTACATGAACAAACCCGCAGTCACCGCCGCGTCATCGTCCTCGCCCGCTTCGCGGTTCTTGTCCACCGCCGCCTTGTAGGCATGCGCGCGGTTGAGGATGCCCTTGCCGGCCACGCAGGTCAGCAGCCACATCAGTTCGGTGGTCTCGGGGATGTCGCTCTGGCGGTAGAACCACACCTTGTCCGGCTCCAGTCCGCACGCCAGCCACGTCGCGGCGATTTCCAACGTGGAGCGCTGCACGCGTGCCGGGTCCTGCACCTTGATCAGTGCGTGGTAGTCGGCGAGGAAGTAGAAGCTCTCCACGTCGGCAGCGCGGCTGGCGGCCACGGCCGGACGGATCGCACCGGCGTAATTGCCCAGGTGTGGCGTTCCGGAGGTGGTGATGCCGGTGAGGACGCGGGTACGGGACATCAGAAGGCAACCGTGGGGTGAACGAACCCGCATTTTACCCGGCGCGGGCCAACCCCGCCGGGCACGTTCGGGCGTTCCAGCACGTACCCCAAGCGGAGACACGCCCATGTTGCGCCCCATCCTGCTGCTGGCCGCGGCCCTGCTCGCCGCCTGCTCCCTGCCCGCCCCCGCCCGGCCCCGGGTCGAGATCAGCGTGATCGACCGCGACGAAGGCGATTGGCTGGCACCCGTTCGCCACCGTGGGCAGGACTGGATCGCCGGCACGCCGGGCCACCGTTACAGCGTGCGACTGAGCAATACCAGCAGCGAGCGCGTGCTGGTCGTGCTGTCGGTGGACGGCGTCAACGCGGTGACCGGCCAGACCGCACACCCGTCGCAGGCCGGTTACGTGCTGGGCCCGTGGCAGAGCGCCGAGGTCAATGGCTGGCGCAAGTCGCTGGATGACGTGGCGCAGTTCGTATTCACCGACCTGCCGGACAGCTACGCCGCGCGCACGGGCCGGCCCGACAACGTCGGCGTGATCGGCATTGCGGTGTTTGCCGAAGCGCGGCCGGCGACGTTGCCTGGTCCGCTGTACCCGCCCGCGCCGATCGCAGGCAGCGCACTGAAGTCGGAGCGCTCGGCCACAGCGCAGGCCGACGCCGCCAGTGCCGAAGCCATGCCGCAGAGCATCGGCACCGGTCACGGCGAGCGCGAATGGTCACCGGTATCGCACACCGATTTCGTGCGGGCCTCGCAGCGCCCACAGCAGGTGGTGGAACTGCGCTATGACGATCGCAGTGCGCTGGTCGCGCGCGGCATCCTGCCACGCGATGGCCGCCGGCCGCCGCATGCGCCGCGAGCGTTTCCACAGGGATTCGTTGCCGACCCGCCGTATCAGCGCTGAGCACGAGGGCCGTATCGGCGCATGGAGAGCGCCACCCCTTGTGCCCACTCCGCCGGCAACAAACACGGGCCGGCAGCGCCGGCCCGTGTGTCCAACACCCGCAGTGGTCGACCAGCCCGCAACAGTGCGGCCCCGATCCACTGCCTGATGGCGATCAGTGCAGCGACTTCTCGAAGTCACGGACCTCACGCTGCGCGCGGTCGCGATCCCAGCCGTACTGCTCCTGCAACTTCCCGGCGAGGTATTCGGCGTTGCCCTCACGAACATCGAATACGTCATCGGTCAGGTCGCCCCACTTGGCCTGGGCCTTGCCCTTCAGCTGCGTCCACTTGCCGGCGATGATGTCCTTGTTCATTGCGTGATTCCTCTTTCTGCTGGGGGAAATGCGGCTCTGCTGTGCCGCACGCACAGGGTCGCAATGTGCGCATTCGCATCCGGTCACCGCGGCGTTACGCGGGCATTCGCACCAAGTGAAATGCATCGCGTTCAGATGCATGAGCAGGCCCGCAATGCACAAGCGCTGAATGCCGGCTGCAGCACGTCGGTCGTCGATGCGCCATTGCGTACTCCGGCGACTTGATGTCCCTACAGGATGGAAAAAGCAGAAGGGCCGGAGAGAACCGGCCCTTCCACTTCCGCTTGTGCGTTGACGGCATCAGTAATGGCTCAGCACTTGCCGTCCTTGCAATCGCCGGCCTTGTCTTCCACCTTCTCGCCGACCTTCTGCACGTCCTGGCCCACGCCTTCCATGGTGTTGCAGGCGGTGAGCACGCTGGTCGAGAACGCGGCCAGCAGCATCAAGGCAACAATACGCTTCATGGGTCATCTCCTTCGATCATTGATTGGGTCGCGCCATGCGCTGGGGTGGCCGCTACGGCGCGCCGCCCGTATCCGCATCTAACGCGCCGGGATGTGAAACCCATGTATGGGGAACCTGGGCGCAATCAGGCCCTGTTCACGCTTGCGTCGCGCTGCACCCACCCTGGGCCTTCCCCCGCCAGGGCACTGGCAAGCCCCCCTGTCAGACGCGAAAGGGCCGGATCGCTCCGGCCCTTTGGGGGATAACACCTGGACGCAAGGCCTTACTTGTCGGCCTTCTCTTCCATCTTCCCGCCGACCTTCTGCAGGTCCTGGCCGAAGCCCTTGACGGTGTTGCAGGCGGTGAGGCCGGTGGTCGCAAGCAGGGCGATCAGCAGCAGCAAGGTGGAACGCTTCATGGGGCTCTCCGGGTGTATCTGGCAGGGAGGATGTCGGGTCTGCACGCTATCACAGCGGCGCGCGCGCTGGCAGGACCGGCGCCCCACTCCCGGCAGCCCGCGCGCGGTTACTGCGACGCAAGTCGCCACACGGAGCCGCGTGCCGTTCGCGGTCAGTCGCGCATCAGGGTCGACTTGCCGAACAGGCTTTCGACCAGGTCCACGGCCAGCTTGCCGGTGCGGTTGCGCTTGTCGATGATCGGATTGAGCTCGACGATGTCCAGCGAGGCCATGCGCCCGGTGTCGGCGATCATCTCCATCACCAGCTGCGCCTCGCGGTAGTTGGGGCCGCCGGGCACGGTGGTGCCCACGCCCGGCGCAATGCTCGGGTCGAGGAAGTCGACATCGAAGCTGACGTGCAGGTGGGTGTTCTCGTCCACCCCTTCCAGCGCTTCCTCCATCGCCCGCTTCATGCCGACCTCGTCGATGTAGCGCATGTCGTAGACGTCGAGGCCGTATTCCTTGACCAGGCGCTTCTCGCCTTCGTCCACCGAGCGGATGCCGATCTGGCGCACCACGTCGGGGGTGATGGCCGGGGCGTCGCCACCCAGGTGGGTGAGCTCACGCGGACCCATGCCGCACAGGCAGGCCACCGGCATGCCGTGGATGTTGCCCGAGGGGGTCACCTGGCTGGTGTTGAAGTCGGCGTGGGCGTCCAGCCACAGCACGCGCAGCTGCTTGCCCGTCTCGCGGCAATGGCGCGCGACGGCAGTGATCGAGCCCAGGCCCAGGCAGTGGTCGCCGCCGAGCATGATCGGCAGACGGTCTTGCCGCAGCTCGGCGAGCACGGCCTCCATTACCAGGCGGTTCCACTCCACCACTTCGGACAGGTGGCGATAGCCCTCCACCGGCTTCTGCCAGGGGTTGCGCGGGCCGTCCAGGTTGCCGCGGTCCACCACGTCGACCCCACGGGCCACGAGCGCCTCGCCCAGCCCCGCGATGCGCAGCGCCTCCGGCCCCAGGCGGGCGCCGCGGTGGCCGGCACCGACGTCGGTGGGCGCGCCGATGAGGGAAACAGGGGGATAACGTCGGCTCATGCGGCAACAGCTCCGGCAGGTCCGCGCGACGGCCCGGCGGGCTCCCGCGGCGGGGATTCCATTCAATGGTGCCGACAGTCCGATTTGAACGGACGACCTACCGCTTACAAGGCGGTTGCTCTACCAACTGAGCTATGCCGGCAACTGAACCCACAGTTTACCCGAGCCGCGCGCAAACGCCTCAGCGCAGCGTGGCGCAATCAGCCGGCCGCAGCTGGCCGGCGCCGGCCTGCGCGCGGGCAGCCGCCGCGTCAAAGCCGG